>NZ_SRUN01000300.1:0-285 GCF_004791595.1 Mesorhizobium sp. M8A.F.Ca.ET.202.01.1.1
CGCGATTGCGGTCACGGCGGAAGGTCTTCGCCGCGACCTGTAGCGACTTTGCTGCGGGCACCAGCGTCGCCTTGCCTGCCTGGATCGCGGCATAGGCGGTCTCGAACCGCTTGGGCTTGCCATCAGGACCATCAAGGATGTCGTCGGGCTGCCCTGGACGACGCAGCACAGCGAAGTAGTGATTGCCAAAGGGGAGCGCTTCGATGCGAGTTTCGTCGGTCATGAGCCCCTCTCGTCAGGGGGACATAAACGGGACAATTCCGGGGACATTTGGCGGGACATCGC
>NZ_SRUN01000301.1:0-285 GCF_004791595.1 Mesorhizobium sp. M8A.F.Ca.ET.202.01.1.1
GATCAACGCGGCGGTGAAGCGCGGATGCTCCGCCAGCCAGTTCACCACGCGGTCGAACGCAGTCTCGATGGGCTCAACGCTTTCGAGCGCGGCGACATAGGCGCAGCGCCGGCGCTGCTCATGGAGGGTCTCTGGGTGCCTTGGCATCAGAGGATCCCCGCGATCAGGACGCCGACGCCGATCAGGGCGATGAGCGCGATGACGGCGATACGCTGCCGGCGCGCCTGCTCAGCTACGATCTCGGCGCGAAGCCGATCGATTTCGGGGAAGGAATGGACGTTGGTG
>NZ_SRUN01000302.1:0-284 GCF_004791595.1 Mesorhizobium sp. M8A.F.Ca.ET.202.01.1.1
GCGCAGTTTGGCGCAATCGCTATCAGAGAGTACTAGGAGAACCATTGATGTCAGTCGCATTCACTCCAGAAGAATATCGCGAACGCACACGTCGACTCCGCCAGCGGATGGCGGAGCGCGGCATTGACACGCTGCTCGTCCTGAACGAGTCAAATATGAACTATCTCACTGGCTATGAGGGGTATTCAGATTACGTTCCGCAGCTCGCTCTGGTGTGTCAAGACGAAGAAGATCCGTGGCTCATCTTGCGCGAGATTGATACATTTTGCGCGACACCGACCTCG
>NZ_SRUN01000303.1:0-284 GCF_004791595.1 Mesorhizobium sp. M8A.F.Ca.ET.202.01.1.1
GGCGTCAACCCTAAAGAGCACCCCTTCTCCCGAAGTTACGGGGTCATTTTGCCGAGTTCCTTAACGAGAGTTCGCTCGCTCACCTTAGAATTCTCATCTTGACTACCTGTGTCGGTTTGCGGTACGGGCACCATAAATCTAGCTAGAGGCTTTTCTCGGCAGTGTGAAATCAACGACTCGAGGAAACAATTCCCTCTCCCCATCACAGCTTGACCTTAAGAGTGCCGGATTTGCCTAACACTCAGTCTTACTGCTTGGACGTACAATCCAATCGTACGCTTCGC
>NZ_SRUN01000304.1:0-283 GCF_004791595.1 Mesorhizobium sp. M8A.F.Ca.ET.202.01.1.1
GTTGGTTTCAAGGAATTCGGCGGCCCGGCCGATATGCGTTATGCGGCTGAAAACATCACCAGCCGCGACGATGAAGTCACGCTGATGATCGGTGTCGACACCGCTGTCTTCCACGGCTTCGTCAATTGCGGCGCAACCGGCGCCATCACCGGCATCGGCAACGTGCTGCCGAAGGAAGTCATCCACCTCTGCAAGCTGTCGCAGGCTGCCGCCAAGGGTGACGCCGATGCCCGCGCACGCGCCTTGGAACTGGAACAGGCGCTGGCCGTTCTTTCGTCCTTCG
>NZ_SRUN01000305.1:0-283 GCF_004791595.1 Mesorhizobium sp. M8A.F.Ca.ET.202.01.1.1
CAAGGCCTTCGTGGTGCTGGCGCCGGCCTATAAGGGCAGCGACGCGCTTGCGGAAGAACTTGCGCAGCATGTGAAGAAGCGACTTTCGGCCCATTCCTATCCGCGCGAGGTCGAATTCGTCACCGAGCTGCCGAAAACCCCGAGCGGCAAGATCCAGCGGTTCTTGCTGCGGAAGGCCGAGGTGGAGAAGCGCAACGGGTGAGAGGGCTGATCTGCCCCCTTGTGGGGGAGATCACCCATCTCGCAGCCCTTCGCCAATCATCAATGCCCTTGTGGCGAGATC
>NZ_SRUN01000306.1:0-283 GCF_004791595.1 Mesorhizobium sp. M8A.F.Ca.ET.202.01.1.1
GCTTGGCCAGGCGGAGCATGGCGTCAACTCGCCTGGCCAAGCAGATCCGTGGCCACGATCTCACCGTCGGCACTGTCGTCAGCAATCACCAGCGTCTCGGTCGGACCGGCGAAAAGGTCGATGCCGACCTTGCCGAACAGCAGCCGTTTGGCTTCTGCCACGTAGGCATTGCCCGGGCCGGCCAGAATATCGGAGCGCATCTACGGCGGCACCAACGAGATCATGAAATTGCTGATCGGACGCTCGCTCTGAGCAGCTCTCTTCAGCGAACCCAAGGAGCATG
>NZ_SRUN01000307.1:0-282 GCF_004791595.1 Mesorhizobium sp. M8A.F.Ca.ET.202.01.1.1
CGAAGGTCTCGCGCAGGGGCAGGAGGTCGAGCAGGAATTCGATCAACAGGCGTGGATTGCGCGAGAGATGGCCGCCATCGGGCAGGATCTGCTCGTCGAGCTCCTCGGACAGCAGGATCTCGATCCGGCGCCGGTGGCCATCCTGCCCGTCGAGGCAGATCGCGGCAAAGGCGATGGCGATCAGGCCGTTCAGCCGGTCGGCCCCTTCGACGGCTCCGGACAGCGCCAGGCTCAGCCGGTCCGTCAGGCGCGAGACATGGCGCAGATAGCGCTCGTAGAAGG
>NZ_SRUN01000308.1:0-282 GCF_004791595.1 Mesorhizobium sp. M8A.F.Ca.ET.202.01.1.1
GTCGACGCCGCGCGTCGGATCGTCGAGCAGGATGACCGGCGTGTCGGCGACCAGCGCCCGCGCCACCAGCGCCTTCTGCTGGTTGCCGCCGCTGAGATCGGTGATGTTGGACTGGAAGCGCTTGTCGTCGAGCCGCAGCTTGCTGGCGGCGCCGATGGCCGTGTCGCGATTGGCGCGATCGGAAACCAGCCCGATCGCTGGCCTGCGGGCAAGGGCGCCGATGCTGATGTTGGAAAGCACGCTCCACAGCGGGAATACGCCTTCCTTCTGTCGGTCGCCGGC
>NZ_SRUN01000309.1:0-282 GCF_004791595.1 Mesorhizobium sp. M8A.F.Ca.ET.202.01.1.1
GTGCAATCAACCAGCTTGGGAGTCTTCGGTATGAGGGGTAATTTCTCGACAATAACAAAAATGGTCTCGGCGGGCGTGGTCGCCGCCGACGCTCACGTTGCAGTACCATTTTACCGATCTCGGCGCGTTCAAGCCTTATGTCGGCGCCGGCGTGAACTACACGATCTTCTACAACCAGGGCCAGGCCAGGCTGATCACCAGAAACAGCAGCAGCGCGCCTTGCGACAGGCGGCGCATGCCGATACGTCCGACGAGGCGCGAGTTGAGATAGTTGGAGAAGGC
>NZ_SRUN01000030.1:0-4994 GCF_004791595.1 Mesorhizobium sp. M8A.F.Ca.ET.202.01.1.1
CCTCCCGGTCGTCCGGCCTGCTGGTCTGGTAGCGAACCGTCATGCGGCAACAGCCGATGGCTTTACACGCCCGCCGTTCGCTCATCCCGAAGCCTTCCTTCAGGCGAGCGACAGCTTTCCGCTTGGCCGCGGGCGGGAAAAAGACGTCGCGCCGCTGCATAGTCTGGCGCCTGACGGTAGATCACGCAATCGCATGCCTGCGCGGCCGCGCGCCTGACCGAGAAGCCATCCTCCGAATAGGCGCGTTCCATCGCCGCGCGATGGATCTCTATTCGAGCAAAGAAGGCGCGGTCGGCCGGAGCCCAGTCGCCTGCGTCGGGCACACGGCCACCAAACTCCTGCTTGATTTCCTGGTCCAGCTCATCAAGCCAATTCAGCCATATCCGTTTGAATATCTCGTTCTCGGTGCGACGTAGCGCGTCCCGCGTGAAGTTCGTCCGCTCACCTTCCGGGCGTGTCAGGCCCAAATGAAGAGGCAGGATGTCGACTGTGTTTGGGCTCAGAACCTCCTTCCCCCAGACCGCATGGCCGCGGCTGGTTGAGAGCTTCTGGCCGTCGAGCAGGTAGAACTCATTCACGTGATAGCGGATGCGCGGCGTCCAGTGGGAGAACACCTTGGCATAAAGAGCGGGGTAGAGTAGCGCGTGGTAGAAGGAACTGTCGAAACCCAAGAAATGGACGATCTGCCAGTCATTGCTGGGCGTCGCCGCATTCCAGTCGCGACCAAACTTCCGCCGGCGGCCGATTTATAACGTCGCCGTCATCTTGCCGCTAGGGCCAATAGGCGGGCTCCGCACCGGAAATTAGGGACGGCCGGCAACCCAAATTTACGGACTGTGGCGCGGAAACGGCTCTTGCCACCTCCTCGCAGCGCGAGTCTGAAAAAGATGCCTTCGGAAGGCGCGGCCTTCAGGAGGTCTCTCCCGTCTTGCGGAAGATCGAGGCGAGATTCGGATGCCTTCTTCACTCACTCGAGGCGCAGCGCTAAAGACGGTCACACAGGTAGGTCGGGGACATGTATGTGGCCCATCCTGCAGCATCACGAGCCTGACGATTTTGTCCTCGCGCCGGCAAGACGCATTCGGTCAGCAGCTTTGTCGAGGCTGCCGTCGGGAGGTTCGGGAAGGAGATATTCCGGGAAGGCGAAGGCGTTGACGAGGTGGGCCGCAACGCAGGAACAACCTGGCACTGATCCAAACAGACAAACGTTTGTTTCGGGCCGTACCTCTGCTCCCATGAATTGCTCAAGAGAAAATGTCGCCGACCCGGTCGTAGTCTGCATCCTCATGCGGACCCAGCTCTCCTGAAGTAGACGACATCTCATGCCAATCTTGGCAGCAACCGTCGCGATCATACAGTTTGGACTGCCACTCCGCGATGGAGACAAGTATGTCGACATCTGGTCGCGTCAGGTATGACGTATTGAACTTACGCCGCTTGCTTTCGCCGAATGCAAGATTGCCGTTGCGGAGAAGCCCCTTTAGATCCTGTCGTCAATGTCCGCATTTGCCTCCATCCACCGCCGGTTGTCGAGTCCGTGACAATTGTGCTTGGCCGTCCGGACTCTCAACGCGTTGAGCAACATGCAAATCTGAGCCTTTTTTTGGCACAACTTTTGATAGGACCGTTGAGGGGCAGCAGGGGCTGTCCACCGATCTTGTTGTGGTGGGTGATGTCGAAAATTCCAGTTTTGTCATTTAACTTCTTTGGGACCGAGCGTGTTGATGCGCCCGCTTGGAAACTATGAAACGTTTCCCCGTCCATGGGCGCGGCGCCACTTGTCGCGACGTTTTCGCCTTCACTGTTCGCCTCTGGAACAGGCAGCCGGCCCGGCTCGCGATCATCATGACCGCGATGCTCGCCTCCACGCTGGCTGACGTGTTGATGCCGCTCTATTCTGGCCGACTTATCGACGCTGTTTCTCGTGCTGCTAATGCGGCAGCACCAGCTTCGGCAGCTGTTGCAGCATTCTCTGTACCGATTGCATTGGCACTCGGTTCCATTGCCATGCGCCACGTCGCCTTAATTGGCCTGAACGACCTGGTGTTGAAAATGATTTCCGATGTCGCGACCGAAGCGTTCCATCATGTGCAGCGTTTTTCGACAGACTGGCATGCAAACAGCTTCGCCGGCTCGACAGTGCGCAAGATAACGCGCGGCATGTGGGCGCTCGACCTCCTCAACAGCACGATACTCGTCACGCTGCTCCCGTCGTTTGTCATCTTGATCGGCTCGACGGTGCTGCTCGGCTGGCACTGGCCGGTCATGGGCGTGATCTTTGCTTGCGGCTCTCTCGTCTACCTTGCGTTTTCGATTTCGCTGTCGCTCGGCTATGTCGCGCCAGCGGCGAGCCTTGCCAACCGATGGGACACAAGGCTCAGCGGCGCGCTTGCGGACGCGGTCAGTTGCAACGCTGTGGTCAAGGGCTTCGGCGCAGAGGTTCGCGAAGACGAGCGGCTTGCAAATATCATGACGAAATGGCGGCACCGCGCGCGCCGGAGCTGGGTGCGCGGAACGATCATCGGCTCAACCCAAGGCGTAACTTTGGTTGCGCTCAGGGTGGCGGTGGTCGGATATGCCCTGCTTCTGTGGTCGCATGGACAGGCAACGCCGGGCGAGATAGCATATGTTCTCACGTCCTTCATCGTCCTGCAGGGCTATCTGCGTGATGCCGGCATGCATGTCCGCAACGTGCAGCACTCGGTTAATGATATGGAAGAACTGGTGGCCATCCACAATCAGAAGGTGGATGTTGCCGATCGTCCAGAGGCCAAGCCGATCCGGATCACGAACGGCCGTATCGATTTCGAGAACGTCCACTTCCGCTACGCCAACCATCCCCTGCCGCTCTATAGCGAATGTTCGCTGTCGATTGAAGCTGGCGAAAGGGTTGGGTTGGTTGGACCCTCCGGTTCCGGCAAGACAACATTCGTGAAGCTGATCCAGAGACTCTACGACCTGAGCGGCGGCCGGATCCTGATAGACGGTCAGGACGTCTCCGAGGTGACCCAAGAGTCCCTTCGTTCGCAGATCGCGATCGTGCAGCAGGAGCCGATCCTGTTTCACAGGTCGCTTGCCGAGAACATCGCCTATGGCCGGCCTGGCGCGAGCCAGGCCGAGATCGAGCAAGCGGCACGGCTGGCAAGTGCCCACGAATTCATCGCGCCCCTGCCGAAGGGCTATGGGACATTGGTCGGCGAAAGGGGTTTGAAGCTCTCCGGCGGCGAGCGCCAGCGCGTGGCGATCGCGCGCGCCTTCCTCGCGAACGCGCCGATCCTGATTCTGGACGAGGCCACATCGAGCCTCGATTCGGAATCCGAGGTGCTCATTCAACAAGCGGTGGATCGGTTGATGGTGGGTCGAACCACACTCGTCATCGCACACCGGCTGTCGACCGTCCGCTCGCTCGATCGGCTGCTCGTCTTCGACCGTGGCCGCATCATGGAGGACGGCGATCATGCCGCCCTGATCAATCTCGATGGTGGCATTTACCGCCGCCTCTTCGAACGGCAGGCGTTGGAACTCGCGAAGGGCCTGGCCTGATCGCTAAACCGGCTTGCGCGATGCGCCGAGCCGTTGCCGGAGAGGGGTGTGGCAGTGACGAGCGGCGGGCGTTAGGCCGGCAAAACAAGCACGGCCGGAACTGTCCGCCAAACGGGCGAGCGGGAATGCACCACGTCTAAGCTTCGGCGAATGCGCGCAGTTACACGCGGGCACCGAATTGTCGCGCCTAACGGCGCACGCACCAAAAGGGCGGGAATGTCGACGGCCCGGGAAGAGTGCGGCCCTCGCCGTTACCCACATTTCGCCAAAGGAAGCGAAGTCAGCACAGGCCGGCTGGGAGCCCTGTCGCTGGCCCAACCTACCGCACGCCGGCCACGTCAACGCTTCAAAGTCCCTTCGGTTCGCAAAGTCGTCCCCTTGGAGACCCGGAAGCGCAGGAGCTCCGACCGCAGTCTTCGCTCAACTCTCGCCATCTGCTCCGGGATTGGATTCCGTTCCCTTGCTAGCACTGTGGCAGCTGAGCACGAACTCGCCGGCCTCGTGTCTTTCGATTACGGCCAACGGGCTTAGGAAGAGATTGGATTCGCCGGCCCTCTGCGGAGCGAATGAACAGTTCTACAGATCATCGACGTCCGCGAAAAAGAGCACGCAGCCGAAGTAGTCGGCCTGAAGCAGCAGCGAACAGGCCAGCGTCGTGACGACTGCCACACGGAGCGAATCCAAAGCGAAGTAAACCATCGACGCATTGCTGCACAGGACCAGCCCCACGAGCCGACAAAAAGATGAAGTGCAACGCCGTTCTCCTGGTTTTCGCCAGATCATGTTGCGAGCTCGTCGGCCGCAACATGCGTCTGGCAGTTCTTGGGGCAGACGCGGCCGCAGGCTCCGCAGCCGATGCAGCGGCCGGCATCATCGACAACCATGATCATGCGATTGAGCTTGCCGTCGAAATCATCGTCCTCGTCATCGCAGGGGCCGAGGATTTCACCCGCATCATCAACGCCGTGAAGATGCATGACATCGCGCGAGCAGACCTTGAAACAACGGCAGCAGCCGATGCAGGTCTTGCTATCGATGGAGGTCAGGTACGACGGCATCCAAATGGAGCCGTCACGGGTGGTGAATGTGCGCATCATCCTAAATTCTTCATTGAAGCGAGTTCTCTCTTGGCAACATCCAACTCGGCATAAACGGCTTGGGTTTTCTCGGCGACTTCCTGTATGTCGGCCCACTTGCCCGGCAGACCCTCGACAAGGTCCTGCAATGCCATCTTGGCAATAGCTGCACGCAACTGGAGCTTTCGGACTTTCTTCCTCATCTTATCTAGGTCTGACATAGATCCTTCCTGGAACAATGGTTTTGTTGATGCGCTCCATCTCGGGCTAGGCTTCAATGGCTGCAGTCGCATCGTCGACCAGTTTCGTACCGGCCTCAGCAAGTTTGCGGAAAGTCTCGAAGCCGAACCGGTGGACGTCTCGACAGAACGCCCA
>NZ_SRUN01000030.1:5091-30254 GCF_004791595.1 Mesorhizobium sp. M8A.F.Ca.ET.202.01.1.1
TGTTGATGCGCTCCATCTCGGGCTAGGCTTCAATGGCTGCAGTCGCATCGTCGACCAGTTTCGTACCGGCCTCAGCAAGTTTGCGGAAAGTCTCGAAGCCGAACCGGTGGACGTCTCGACAGAACGCCCAACCGCCGGAAGCCCCCACGGGTTTCATTTCTATTGTCGGCGACGTCGACACGCCGGAGCGCTCCTCGATCGCAAGCGCTACGGCGGTGTAAAACATGTCGAGCCTCCACAGCGCGTCAGGATCGGGATCGCCGCCAAAGGGTACCGCACGTTGCTGTTGCTTGGTGATGATGAACTCGGCCAGCAGCTCGGCATCCGAATGGCCTTCCCATAAGCCGAAGGAATCCTGAGTACGAATGAGCCGCAGGAGGCATTTTACGAACGGGGAAGCAAGGGCCTCGTCGTCCTTGTGGACAGCAGGGCCAACCGGTTCATGAGGAATTTCGCTTTTCCCCAATTTCAGTACTCCTCTTGAAGGACGATCTCTTTTTCTGCGATGTGTGGTTCGGGCGCTTGCGTGGGCGGGGAATGGCTTGGGCGAGCCGATCCCACGCAACAGTGTCCCGTGGCCGACCTCGACATGTCCACGAGTGCGAGACCTGCGGCGCGAATTCGCGGCGCACATCGTCTGCGCCGCGATCCGACCGGTGGTCAACGCAATTGAAATCCAACCTGCCGCAAGCCGCCGCCCTGCTGCATCGACATACTTGCTGCGCAGAGAGCCTCGATGGGCGGATTGGCCAGTGTTCAATTCCAATTGTCAGTCCCTTCGCGATTCTTGCTCAGGAAGTGACTGCGTTTTGAGTTTCGGGTGCCTTCTTTTGCGGAGCCACACAAAGATCCGCGTGACAGGCAGGCTCACCCGTGTAGTTGGCCAGTGCTTCGAGCAATGGGGTAAGATAGTACTGTTTGGTGTGGTCCGGAATTGGCCCCAGCCGGTCCACCGATTTCAGTGCCACCTCGATCAACTCGATTGCGCGATCTTTGTTGCCGCTCTCGTAATAATACTGAGCTACCGGGAGGTACCGGAGGTATTTAAACGGGCCATCGCCGTTCGGGGGATTGAGTGCCAGTATCTGTTCCGAGAGCTCGTTGCCCATCGCAAAGCGCTCCGCGCGCGGAAGATGGGAATTGTCCATCGTGGGATCGAAGAGTTGGTTGAGGGCCAAGGCCATCCACGACACCGCGTCGGACGTTTTGTCGATCGCGTCCTCGACCAATTCTCGCATGACTGGCATGCCGGTCTTGATGTCGCGCAGCTTGTGAAGCAGAAGATCCGCATGAATCTGCCGGAACTCACAAGAGTCTGGCATCAAGGCGAGGCCTTCTTCGATGGCCAAGAGCGCCGCCGTCCAATCCTCGGCCTGCATCGCCGGCTCAAGTTTGGCGTATATCGGCCCGGTAAGCGACATTTCGCGCGCTGCAAGTTGGTTATGCGCGATGCGCTTTGCATCGGCGGCTTTCGCTTCATAGCTGCTGCGCCAGCTGCCGTTAAGGACTTTCGGCAAAACGTCATCGAGTTCCGCCGGGTGGCCGATAAAAGCGATGTGGCCGTCGCGGTCGACCACGAACGAGGTGGGAATCCCAATCGAAGAGCTGGGATCCATCCAGAGCTTGTTCATTTCGCCAATGTAATCGAACCCGATACGATAATTCAGATTCGGGAACTTCTCGGTCAGCCAGGCATCCACGTTGGTCCGCGCCTCGTCTGCGGTAGGACCCTGTTCGCAGGCGGCAACTCCGACCGCCTCAAATCCGCTGCCTTCATATTTCTCCTGCAGTTCGATCAAATGGGGCATGGCGTCGACACATGGTCCGCACCAAGTCGCCCAAAACTCAACGAGGTAGACCTTGCCGGGCCGAAAGTTCGTGAGGGGCTCGCCACGCAGCCAGTTCTCCACTTTGATCGCAGGAGCCGGGGACCCCATACGCAGTTCCATCTTGGTGTCCAAAGTCATTCCACACCTTTCGTCTCTTTTGTCGCGGAATATTTTCCAGTCAAAATCGGACACGGTCTCGAGGGCATCGCTCCCTCTGGCTTGCTTCAGCGAAGCTCTCACCGTGTTGCCGCACATCAAGCTGCAACGGAGGTGCCAATTCCCTCAGCTCCGGTAAGCGGCGGGAAATGCTTTGAAATTCTCCACGAGGCCAAATGCGGCCGATTGTCGTGAACCCGACATGTCTTCTGCCGCTGTCGGGTTTCGCCCTATCACTCTTGAGAGCTTGGACGGCTCGCCTGTGATTAGACTGGCCTCGGTCCTCGAGCAGTGGCAGTTTGGCGCCATTCGAAAGCGCGAACTCGCCGGCTTGGTCCTCGTGCCGCCACCGCCGCGTGTGGATTCTTGCCCCGGAGTCAAAATTCGCCTCGCGGTTGCCAACGGCGGCATGCGCTCAATGCGCGTGGCGTTGAGCCCCGACAGCACGTAATGGTACCAATTAGTGGATGCCCGTCGCTGCCTCCACTTCTCCAGCCAAGCGCTCGAACGACGCTACCTACCCACGTTCGAGCGCGACCGCGGAATCGCAGACTGCCGAACGTCAGCCGTTGCGAAAGGTGTAGCCGTACCCGTTGATCGCCGGCGCGCCGCCTAGATGTGCGTAGAGGACCCTCGATCCCTGTGGAAAGAAGCCCCTCTGGACGAGGTCGATCATCCCTTGCATCGATTTGCCCTCGTAAACCGGGTCCGTAATCATGCCCTCGAGCCGCGCGCACAAACGGATTGCCTCTTTGGTTTCCTCCGATGGAACGCCATAACCCGGGTACGCGTAGTCCATGAACAACACCACGTCTGCCTCGACAATTTCCGCTCCGAGGTGGACGAGCTTCGCTGTATTTTGGGCGATGCCAAGCACCTGCGCCTTGGTCTTGGCGGGCATGGCGGAGGCATCGATACCGATCACGTTGCGCTGTCGACCATCCTTGGCGAACCCGACGAGCATGCCGCCGTGGGTTGAACCAGTCACCGTACAGACGACGATATAGTCGAAGGCAAACCCAAGCTGCTCTTCCTGGGCACGCACCTCCTCAGCGAACCCCACATAGCCCAGGCCGCCGTATTTGTGGACAGAGGCGCCGGCAGGTATCGCATATGGCCTGCCGCCCCTTGCCTTGACTTCATAAAGTGCCTTTTCCCAGCTGCGGCGGATGCCGATGTCAAAGCCCTCGTCAACCAGGCGCACCTCTGCCCCCATGATGCGGCTCAAGAGGATATTGCCGACCCGGTCGTAGACAGCATCATCATGTGGGACCCAGCTCTCCTGGACCAGGAGGCATTTCATGCCGATCTTGGCGGCGACCGCAGCGACCATGCGCGTATGGTTGGACTGCACGCCACCGATTGTGACGAGCGTATCGGCATCTGACGCGATCGCGTCGGGCACAATGTATTCGAGCTTGCGCAGCTTGTTTCCGCCGAACGCGAGACCGGAGTTGCAGTCCTCGCGTTTGACGTAGATTTCCACCTTGTCGCCCAGATGCTTGCCGAGGCGGTCGAGCCTCTCGATCGGCGTGGGTCCAAAGGTGAGCGGATAACGTTCGAATTTTTCCAGCATGCTATCTCCAGCAAAAAAGTACCTGAACCGGCTACGCACCGGTCAGCCCAGGGGTATGTGTGATCAAAGACACCCGTCTTTCGAAGCGGGTGCACCGAGTTTGTCATTGCGACAAGCACACCGCATCCAGCGTGCTGCGATGACTCTTATGTCCCTAATCGACCAACCACCCGCATCTCCCGGCCTAAGGACACCGAATGTGGTCGCGTGTTAGCCGAACACAGATTCCCTATACGATCAGCTCAGTCATCAGAGGGTGACCAAAATTGGTGTGGGTCTGAGCACTGATCCTGTCATCCGCGCATCAAAGCAGCAGCACATGCTGGGCATTCGACCAAGCCGGGACACAGCTGAAAATTGCATTCCGCAGTTGATCAGAGTGAGACGACTGGTACCCGAGCTTTCCTGTAACCATCGGCATGCTGGCCCCTGTGGCGAGTTCCACGAGCGCGGCTAGAGGACTGCCAGATCAGAAAGGGCACGCGGCCGAAGTAGCCGGCCTGAAGCAGCAGCGAACAGGCCAGCGTCGTGACGACTGCCACACGGGTGCGAATCCAAAGCGAAGTAAACCATCGACGCATTGCTGTACAGGACCAGCCCCACGAGCCGACAAAAAGATGAAGTGGACGCCGCTCCCCTGGTTTTCGCCAGATCATGTTGCGAGCTCGTCGGCCGCAACATGCGTCTGGCAGTTCTTGGGGCAGACGCGGCCGCAGGCTCCGCAGCCTATGCAGCGGCCGGCATCATCGACAACCATGATCATGCGATTGAGCTTGCCGTCGAAATCGTCGTCCTCGTCATCGCAGGGGCGAGGATTTCACCCGCATCATCAACGCCGTGAAGATGCATGACATCGCGCGAGCAGACCTTGAAACAACGGCAGCAGCCGATGCAGGTTTGCTATCGATGGAGGTCAGGTACGACGGCATCCAAATGGAGCCGTCACGGGTGGTGAATGTGCGCATCATCCTAAATTCTTCATTGAAGCGAGTTCTCTCTTGGCAACATCCAACTCGGCATTAACGGCTTGGGTTTTCTCGGCGACTTCCTGTATGTCGGCCCACTTGCCCGGCAGACCCTCGACGAGGTCCTGCAATGCCATCTTGGCAATAGCTGCACGCAACTGGAGCTTTCAGACTTTTTTCCTCATCCTATCTAGGTCTGACATAGATCCTTCCTGGAACAATGGTTTCTTGATGCGCTCCATCTCGGGCTAGGCTTCAATGGCTGCAGTCGCATCGTCGACCAGTTTCGTACCGGCCTCAGCAAGTTTGCGGAAAGTCTCGAAGCCGAACCGGTGGACGTCTCGACAGAACGCCCAACCGCCGGAAGCCCCCACGGGTTTCATTTCTATTGTCGGCGACGTCGACACGCCGGAGCGCTCCTCGATCGCAAGCGCTACGGCGGTGTAAAACATGTCGAGCCTCCACAGCGCGTCAGGATCGGGATCGCCGCCAAAGGGTACCGCACGTTGCTGTTGCTTGGTGATGATGAACTCGGCCAGCAGCTCGGCATCCGAATGGCCTTCCCATAAGCCGAAGGAATCCTGAGTACGAATGAGCCGCAGGAGGCATTTTACGAACGGGGAAGCAAGGGCCTCGTCGTCCTTGTGGACAGCAGGGCCAACCGGTTCATGAGGAATTTCGCTTTTCCCCAATTTCAGTACTCCTCTTGAAGGACGATCTCTTTTTCTGCGATGTGTGGTTCGGGCGCTTGCGTGGGCGGGGAATGGCTTGGGCGAGCCGATCCCACGCAACAGTGTCCCGTGGCCGACCTCGAGCACGTCCACCAGTGCGAGACCTTTCACCGCGGCGCGAACGCCTGCGCCGCGGTTCGACCCGAGGTAAACGCAATGGAAATTCCACCTGCCGCAAGCCGCGCACTTTTGCGGCATCGACGTTATTGCTGCGAAGTGCGCCTGGGCGGGCGGATTTGCCGGTGTTCAATTCCAATTGTCATGCCCTTCGCGATCCTTGCTCAGGAAGTGACAGCGTTTTGAGTTTCGGAAGTCTTGTTTTGCGGAGCCACACAGAGACCCGCGTGACAGGCAGGCTCACCCGTGTAGTTGGCCAGGGCTTGGAGCAACGAGGTGAGGTAGCGCTGTTTGGTTTGGTCCGGCGCTGGCTCCGAATGGTCCAGCGATTTGATTGCCACCTCGATCAACTCGATCGCCCGGTCCTTGTTGCCGCTCTCGTAATAATACTGAGCGACCGGAAAGTAACACCCGAATTTAAAGTCTCCATCGCCTTGCGGAGGATTAAGTTCCAGGATCTGTTCGGAGAGCTCCTTGCCCATCGCAAAGCGATCATCATGCGGAAGATGGGAGTTGTCGATCGTGGGATGGAAGAGTTGGTTCAGCGCCATCACCACCCAAGACATCGCTTCGAACTTTTTGTTGATCGCGTCCTCGACCAATTCGCGCATAAGCGGCAAGCCGGTTTTGATGTCGCGCAGCTTGTGAAGCAGAATATCCGCATGAACCCGCCGAAAATCAAAAGAGTCTGGCATCACGGCGAGGCCTTCTTCGATGGCCAATAGTGCCGCTGCCCAATCCTCGTCCTGCATCGCCTGCCCAAGTTTGGCGTATATCGGCTGACTCAGCGACGATTCGCGCACACGCGAGATTCGCTTTGCATCGACGGCTTTCGCTTCATAGCTGCTGCGCCAGCTGCCGTTAAGGACTTTCGGCAAAACGTCATCGAGAGGTGCCGGGTGGCCGATATAAGCGATGTGGCCGTCGCGGTCGACCACGAACGAGGTGGGAATCCCGAACGAAGAGCTGGGTTCCAGCCAGAGCTTTTTCATTTCGCCAGTGCAATCGAACGCTGTCCGATAATTCAGATTCGGGAACTTCTCGGTCAGCCAGGCATCCACGTTGGTCCGCGCTTCGTCCGCGGTTGCAGCCTTTTCGCAAGCTGCGACTCCGATAATCTCAAATCCGCTGTCTTTATATTTCTCCTGCAGTTCGATCAAATGGGGCATGGCGTGGACACATGGTCGGCACCAAGTCGCCCAAAATTCAACGAGGTAGACCTTGCCGGGCCGAAGGCTCGTGAGGGGCTCGCCACGCAGCCAGTTCTCCACTTTCAGCGCAGGAGCCGGGGACCCCATACGCAGTTCCATCTTGGTGTCCAAAGTCATTCCATACCTTTCGTCTCTTTTGTCGCGGAATATTTTCCAGTCAAAATCGGACACGGTCTCGAGGGCATTGCTCCCTCTCGCTTGCTTCAGCGGAGCTCTCACCGTGTTGCCGCACATCAAGCACGGCAAAGGGCATGCCAACCCTTCTTAGCTTCGGCAAGCGCCGGTACCGCCTTGAATAAGCGAGCCCTAACATGGCCAGCTGACGTTAACCTGAATGTCGGCTTTCGACGGCTCACCTTAGCGGCTGCCGTTTAGGAAGGTGAGAGTTTGGCTGGCCCGCTGGCGATAAGACCGGCTTCGGCGTCCTGGAGCAGTCGCACTTCGGCGATGGGGTCGAAAGTGCGGGAGAGGCTCGGTACCCTTGCAGCCACCGCCGCATGTGGCCCGGCGTCATAATTCGCGTCGCGGTTGCCAACGGCGGCGTTGGGCTCGATCCACGTGGCGTTGAGCCCGACAGCACGTAAAGCTGCATCGTGATTGAATGCCCTTTGCTGTTTCACGCCAAGCAGGAGTCGCGCGACGCTACCTTGCTCAAGCGCGAGCAGAGCGATCTGACGCCGTAGGAATATTGCTCGTCCCGCTTTTGCCGCCAGAGGCGGAAATCTTTCCTGAATGCCACCGCCGATCATCAATATCGACGAATCATATCCCGCTGCCCATTTGTTCGACTCCGAGGTCGGGCCAGCACTCCGTCAAGGGACGGTTGATGAACCCTAGATGCTCGGGATTGGCGCATGGCGCGCGCCGCAGAAGGCTGTCAAGGATGCGGCGCGCTCGCCAGGCCAGCAGCCCAAAGTTCGGATCAGCCAGCCCGCGCTGTCCAAGGCAGGCGTTCTGAACGAAAAGGCGTCGGTCTCGCGGTCCGTCCCAGTACACCGAAAAATCCTCGCCGATGGCGAGCTCATTGCCGATCTGTTCGAGGCGATCTGCGATCGGTTCTAGGAAACCCGGCAGCGGTTTCTCGTACCCGGTGGCCAGGATGACGATATCGGCGGTTACTTCTCCGATGTTGTCCAAGCCGCGTTGCAGCGTGAGCCTGTGCCCTGCTCCGGCATTGATGCAGCGCGACACGTTGCAACTTGGCCGCAATGTGATCTCGCATTGGTGTGGCTCGAGAAAGGCGTGGTGGTAGAGCGCCTGATAGACCGCGCGCAACTTGCTTTCTGAAATGCCCTCGGAGGCAAGCGCGAAACGCCGCAGGAACAGCTGTCGATGCACCTCGCTCATCGCAGCAAAACGATCCGAGAAGCATGGCGTGAACAGCCCGTTTGTGAACGCGTGGTCGTCGAAAGGCATCTCGCGCGTCAAGACCCATGTGATCGCCGCGGGCCGCCGTTCTTTCGGCCGGCCGACAAGGTGCAGTAGCAGCTCGGCTCCCGACTGTCCGCCGCCAACAACGCAGACATGCTTTTTTTGCACCTCAGGATTGATGTGGGCCAACTCAGATGAGTGGAACAGGTTGGGTCCAGTCCAGCCATGAAACTGAGGCGGAATTTGCGCCTGCTTGCCTATGTCGATGACGAGGTTTCTTGCATCAAGGACCGCGTTGTCCGTCCGCACGCGAAACTCGCCGTCAAAGCGGATTTCGCGAACGGCCTCGCCGCCACGGACAAGCGGATTCTTCTGGAACGCCCAGTTGAGATATTGGGCGAACTCGGCTCTAAGCACCCCGTGAAATTGCGCATTGAGGAAATTGTAAAGACGCCCGTTCTCGTGGAGGTAGTTTACGAATGTGTAGGCTGATCGCGGATTGACCAGAGTAACCAGATCCTGGAAGTGGCCGACCTGGAGCTCCGCGCAATCGAAAGCGCTGCCTGGATGTCCTCGGAAATCGACCTCCCGGTCCAGGAACAGTGCCCCTTGCGCAATCTCTTCCTGTATCTGACACGCAAGGCTCAAATTAGATGGTCCAGCACCCACACCAATACAAAAGAGGTCCACTTATCCTTACTCCTCTAGGAGTGTTTTCCAACTCAGCGGCATGTTGACGTCGATCGCCGGGCATTGAGCAATGCGAACCTCACAGGCATGCTTGAGCCGCGGTCCCGACTGAGAGGACAGCAAAAGCGTGTGCCGCCTTCCAGGTCTTGGGCTCAATGTCGGCGGCATCGACAGCGGCGCGGCGTGATCCGAACCCAAGAGCAGAAGGAAAGTGTGTGATGCTGTCGCGCGGCTCTTCCGGATCTTACGGCGGCTTCTAGCGCCGGCCTCCACCCCAGGAGTGGCTGTTTCCCTGCCACGACGGAAGCGGCTCTTTCTTTCGAGGGGCGTAACCATGGATAACGGCTCTTAATGCTTTCGGAGACTCCCATGCATGCGGCGTGCCGGATAAAGACCTGTCAAACCAACGAGTTCGCGCAGTTCCAGCTCGTCTGGAATCCGACATTGTCGCACGCCCGACGATCGGGCAGGGGAAGCTCCGCGGCAGCGGCCCTTGCACACCGCAGGCTGACAGGGACAGCCGCCGATTTGACGCGCGTCCGGGTACTGATAAGGGGCCTTCCAACAGGGTTCGCGCACGAGGCGGGGTCTCCTGGTACACCCGCCCTGTGGCTTGGCTGCGGTCTGCTGCAGCCGTTCGTCTTTACTGCCCGTTGCGGACGATCTCGCACGAGTTGGTTCACGAGAGCGTCGTGAAGCAGTCGAGGCGTCCGGTTTGGCTCTGACAAGCGTCGCAAGATGTTCGCGGATCCAGCCATGTCTCCGCAATCCGACCGGTAACCGACGACGACTTCGGACTGGTTGGCGGTCCTACGACCTGATCGGTGTTCCTACGGAGCTGATCAGCGAGCCAAAAACAGCGGCAATGTGGTCTTCCCAAAGCTCCAGCTCGGCGGACCGCCGAAAATCCGCTCACGCAGCCCACGGCTGCCATAAGCACCCATAACCATCATGTCAGCACAGATGTCGTTCGCGTGCTGGGTCAGCACTGTGCCCGCCGATTTGCCGGCGCTCTTAAGCAGGTCAACGGAGACCCGAGCACCGTGCCGAGTAA
Organism: Mesorhizobium sp. M8A.F.Ca.ET.202.01.1.1; assembly: GCF_004791595.1. Taxonomy (NCBI): domain Bacteria; kingdom Pseudomonadati; phylum Pseudomonadota; class Alphaproteobacteria; order Hyphomicrobiales; family Phyllobacteriaceae; genus Mesorhizobium; species Mesorhizobium sp. M8A.F.Ca.ET.202.01.1.1. The sequence goes on from NZ_SRUN01000030.1 coordinate 14,792, forward strand.
GATAGGCAGCGATGTCAGCTCCAGACTGCGCGCCTTTCCCGTTGTTTTGCGCCTTTGGATCGACCATAGCGACACAGACTTCCCTGGCAGCGGATAGGATACTAAGAGCTTCCCGAACCGCACGCGAGGCCTCTACACGCGAATCCCAGCCGACCAGCACGCGTCGAGGCGACAGCGTCGCCTTAACGCCCTTCGGCACGATGAGCACCGGCTTTCCGCTATCGAACAAGCAGCCGTTGACAACAGGAGGTCCGAGAGTCTCATCGTTGAGGAGGTCTCCTCCAACGATCGTCAGGTCAGCGCAGAGCGCCCGCTGTCGTGCCACTTCACCGAGGCTAGCCGGATCGCAATAGTCGGTGTCAACGTCACAGGAAAGCGACATAGCTTTCAGCCTTTTGAGGATATCCGCGGACCGTCTTTCCATTCTGGTCACGTCCTGTGAAAATTTCTCGATTTGCTGAAATCGATAGTTCGGTACTGCAATTGCCTGTGCACGTCCTGTATTCCATTCGGGGGGCGGAGACGACATCAAGAGCAATGGAGGCGGTATAATGAGTACCGATAGGTGCGCGCCGACCTCGGCACACAGTCCGGCAGCTGTTGTGAGGTCCTCATCAGAATGATCAGCACCCGTCACACTGAATATGCTTTTAAATTCCATTTGCCTGCTTCTCCTGGTCTTCGTTAGGAGCGCCTCAAAGCGGCAACACCGCTCTCCGGAGGAAGAGAGAGCGGCACCACGTTCGATCACCGATTTCAGTCGTCCGGCTTCTCGAGCGAGTAGCCGGCCGACCTGACGGTGCGGATGACGCTGCCGGGCAAGGCCGTTTTCAGCGCCCTCCTGATTCGACTGATATGGACATCGACGGTGCGTGCACCGACATGAATGTTGGGCAGCCAGGCCGCCCCGATAAGCTCGTCCCGGCTGAAGACCTTGCCGGGGGCCTCAATCATAAGCCGCAGCACGTTGAAATCGATCCGTCCGAGATGGATGTCGTGGCCATTACCGCGAACCCGATGGGCATCGAGCTTCATCTCCAGGCCTCCACAACAAATCCAACTGTCGTTTTCAACCCCGTTCGGACCACGCTTGGTCAGCCCGAGCCTCGCCCGCAGGCAGTCGAGCAGCTTGGCCGGAGCCACCGGCCGCACAAAGCTCTCAACGCCTGCCTTCAAGAGATCGAGGTGCTGGTGCTCGGCGCCAGGCGCGATCAGGGCGATGATAGGCAGGTCGGTGGTGCGCGGTTCCCGCTTGAGTTGGGCGCAAATTGCGGACCCGTTTATGCTGGCTGGGTCGCAATCCAGCACTACGGCCTGAAGCTCCCGTTGTTCGGCCAAGGCCAGCGCAGCCTTCGCGCCGTCTGCCGTCTCACTGCTGAAACCGTCAACCTCCAGTATGTGGCTGTAGAGCAGATAGAACTCGGCATCTTGCGAGCAGATCAGGACCAGCGGCTTCTTCATCGGCGATACCCCAACAACCTGGTCGGCCTCGAGTCCCTGGATCGAGGGGACTGGCCAACATAGTTTCTCGGGTCCGTCATGATGGCCTTTCTCGAAAATCGCGCCCATCATGCCAGCGCCACGTGGGGAAAGGTTTCGATGACTGAAATCGCATCGTCGACCAGCTTCGTACCGGCCGTGGCGAGCTTCAGGAGCGTCTCGAAGCCAAACCGGTGGACATCGCGCAGCGTTTTGGACAGAACGACCAGCCGTCCGGTCGTGAAAAGCACCCGACCAAAACCCTCATGGCTCACCTGGATCATCGGCGATGCCATAAGGCCGCAGCGCTCCTCGATCGCAAGCCCGATGGCGGCGTAGTACTTGTCGAGCCTCCACAGCACGTCGGGATCGGGATCTCCGATGATTGGGATCCCTCGGCGCTGATCCTTGGTAATGATGAAGTCGCCCAGCAGCTCAGCGTCCGCTTTGCGTTCCCACGAGCCATAGGAATCCTGAGAACGGATCAGCCGCACGAGGCATTTGACGAACGGGGTGCAAAGAGCCGCCTCGTCTTCGGCGACAGCTGGGGGGATTGCGGGGTCAGGCATTGGCGTCCTCCTCTTTTCAGTCCTCGTCCTCGAAGGACGGTTTCTTTTCGGCAATGCCCGCTCGCGCCAGCACCTTGCGCAGCCAAGGCGGAGGACACGTCCTGAGCATCATCTGCGTGCGCAAGAGCACCTGTGGGATCGATTGGGGCTCCGCCACTTTGATCGGGTGGATTTTTGCCGCGACAAGCTTGGCTGCCGAAGGGCCGCCAATTGCCAGACAAAACAGGATCTGACAGCCCTTGAGCGCATCCACCTTTGGCGTGATGCGATCATCGCGCTCGGCCCGATGCTCCCCGCTTTCATCGGACACGTCATCGAAGGCCACGGCTTCTACGAGATTCCATTCCTCGCGCGTCACGTCGTAGACAGCAAAGCGCCTGGCCGACCCGAAATGGGCGTTGAGGTCCTGCATGTCCTGAGTGGCGATCGCAACGCGCAATGCGCCCTTACGTCGTTCAGGCATCGGGGCGAAAACCTCATTACTGACCAGCGAGAGGCGGCGAACAGCGTTCATCGTGATATTTCTCGATTACGGAGTGGATCAAGCGCCTCAGGAGTGGGCGCGTGTTGGTTGGCCTGGAAGATGCTGGCGACCTCGAAGATCATGTCGCGGGTGCCCTGATAGAGAATTGCGAGCTTGTGCTGGCTGCCTAGTCGATCGAAGACCGGGAACCCGATGCGCATGAGCGGAATTCCGAGCCGCTCCGATGCTTGGCGCCCGTGCGAATGCGTGACAAGCAGGTCAGCACCGACGGCAAGACTTTCCAGATCGCCGAGATCGCCGATCTGAACCGAAACCGCCGGGACTTTCTTGAGAATTTTAGACCTGTCGGTCGTTGTGACGGCCGCGGCTATCTCGGAGCCGAGACCAGCAAAGAAGGTTGCAAGTTGGAACAGCTGGTCTGGTTCGGCAGCGATGGCAATTTTCTTGCCGCCGAAATGGAAATGTCCGTCGAGCATCGCGTCCTGCAATTGCGCCCGGCGCCGGCGCACGCGGGCCGGTACCGCCGCGCCCGAAATCGAAGACAGCAGCGACACGAAGCGGTCCGTGTCCTGCAGCCCAGTCAGTGACTGGAACAACACGTAAGGCACGCCGGTCAACCCGAGCAGCGCTTTCGCCGGGCGGCGCATGTGCTCACCGATGGCGATGCATCGCATGGCCGTACCCAACTCGCGAATGTCTTCGACGCTGGTGCCGCCGTATGTGGTCGCTACCCAGCGGTCAGGAACCGTACCGTCGAGCGAGCCTGAAATGTCGGGCAGAATAACCGGCTTGAGCCCAAAGCTTTCAACCATGTCCCGCATATGCTCGATGTCGGCGACAGAGAGGTTGCATCCGGGCAGGATTGCGATCTTCTTCGGGTGCCGCGCCCGTTCGCCCGAGCGCGTAATCCCTTCGATCATTGCGGTGACTGCCTTGGCCCAGCCCTCTTCGATCGCGCCGTCAAAATCCGGCGTGTTGGCCAGCACGACCTCCGTACCCGCAAGCTGTTGCGTGTGCTTCCGCATGATGTTGGCAATATCACCCGCGCAATCTTCGCCACGCGTCTCCACCAGCGCGGTCGTGCACACTCCGATCAGCGTTGGCTTCGTGCGGTTCTTGAGGTTGAGGATCGCCTCTTCCAGATGGTCGGCTGCGCCGAGGATGGTCGCCACCTCATCCATCGCCGTAGTCTGCAAGGGAATCGCTTCTTTGAAGTGCCGCACGAAGAGAACGAGCGCAAAGCTTGTGCAGCCTTGGCTGCCGTGGAACAGCGGCATCGCACCGTCGACGCCAAGAAAGGCAAAGGCGGCACCCAGCGGCTGCGACGACTTCAGCGGGTTGACTGCCGCCGATTTGCTCTGGGGAAGGATGCGGGCCATCGGTCGCCTCAACACTCGTGTGCCGTCGCGCAGGCGAATTCATCAAACAGGTACGCGGTCTCGTTCCTCGTGCACGGCAATTCGCCTATCAGCTCAGGCTGGCAATCCCACGGGGCCGGCTGGCGCACCTGAGACCAGATCGGATTGTGAATGGCGAGGTCAATCTGGCGTACGAGTTCCACCATGCCGTCATAGCCGGCATAAGGATGCTGGCGCTCCTGGTTGATATCGAGCCAGGGCGTCTTGGCCTTGAGCGCAATGAATTGCGTGCGACCGCCCGACAGCATGATATCGGCCCTGTGTTCAGAGAGCATGGCGTACAGCTCGCTCGCAGCCATGGATTCGAACATGTGCTTGTCGTGCTTGAGAACTTGTTTGATGCGCTCCTTGTCCTGCACCGTAGATTTCTTGATCGAGGTGCCGACGATCTCGATTCCGATCTCCATCAGCGCATGGACAACCGACCAGGACTTCACACCGCCTGTGTTGAGCAGCACGCGCTTGCCTTGGAGCCTTTGCCGGTAGGATTCGAGTTTCTTCCACGCGATCGCCTCCTGCTGCGCGATCAGCGTCTCTGTGCGCTCGAGGATCTCCGGATCGGCGCCCTTCCTCACCAGCAGCCTGACAAGGTTTCGAAGAGCTTGCGATGTGTCGGAGATGCCATAGAAGGAGCCCTCGAAGAACGGGATGTCCCAGCGCTCCTCCATCTTGCGGGCAAGACTGATCAGCGCGGTCGAGCACACCATCATTGCCGCCCGGGCGCGGTGCGCGGAAGCAATGTCGCGGTAACGCGCATCGCCGGGAATGCAGGCGCGCACCCGGATCCCGAGCCGATCGAGGAGCGGCTTTACAAGCCAGAATTCGCCCGAGAGGTTGAATTCGCCAAGGATGTTGATGTCGTAGGGTCCGGGGTCGTCGGGTTCGACCGTGCCGATGACATGATCGAGCAACGCCTCGGCGGCGAGCTTATTGCCGAGGTTCTTGGAGCCTGCCAGGCCAGGCGCATTGATCGGCACCACGGCCAAACCGAACTTTTCCGTGGCGCGTTTGCACACGGCCTCGATGTCGTCACCGATCAGCGCCGTTACGCAAGTCGAGTAGACGAAGATCGCCGGCGGCGCGTATGTGTGCTTGATCTCGCGGATCGCCTTGAAGAGTTTCCGCTCGCCCTGCCCCATCACAAGGTCGAGTTCGGTGAGGTCGGTCGTGAAGCTTGTCCGCCACAAGGTCGGCCCTGACGAAACCGCACCACGGTTGTCCCAAGAATTGCCCTCGCAGGCGAGCGGCGCATGGACCAGATGCGCAACGTCGGTGATCGGCTGCAGGACGATCTTGGCTCCGTCAAAGGCGCAGCCGCCGGCTGCCGCCCCTGGTGTCAGCGACTTCGAGCAGCCCTCCTTGCGCGCCTTGGCATCTTTGCCACGGTTCTTATCGCAGGCGGGCTCATCGAAGGCGTCCTTGATTTTGGCGCTGAGGGAGGACATTGCTCAGCCTCCCCAGTCCATTGGGCAAGGAATGGCCTCGGCGAAAAGCCGGCCACGGCTCTTAGCGCGTGAGGTCATAGGAATAATCCGTCACACCCGTCTCGCTCGTCTCGCGATCGAGTTTGTCGAAGATCTTGTCGAGGATCGTCGTCAGCACGCGCAACGCGCCCTGGTAGCCAAAGAGCGCAAAGCGGTGATGATGGTGCCGATCGAAAATCGGAAACATCAGCCGGATCAGCGGTGTTCCGGTGTCGCGCTCCAGGTACTTGCCGTAGGAATTGCCGATCAAAAGGTCCACCGGCTCGGTAAAGAGCAGTGAGCGCAGCGCCCACAGGTCCTTGCCCGCCCAAACCTGGGCAGCCTTGCCGAAAGGCGAGGATGCTAGCAGCTTCTTCAAATCGGCTTCCCATGCCGAGGTGCCATTGGTGGCGAGGCAATGGGTTGGCTCGCCGCCGGTCTCCATGACAAAGCGGGCCATTGCGTGAACGAAGTCGGGATCACCGTAGATGGCGTATTTCTTACCATGCAACCAGGATTGGCTGTCCGCCATGGCGTCTACCAGTCGGCCGCGCTCGAGGCGAATTGCCTCGGGAATCTCCTTGCCGGAAATCGCCGCGACCTCCATCAGGAATTCGTCCGTCGCCTGAACGCCGAGCGGATAGTGGAACGAGGCCGTCGCCTGCCCGACCTCCTCGCAATAGCCCAGTGTCTTTCGGGTGTTGTGATGCTGCAGCGAAAGCGTTGCCTCGGCGTTGAGGGCCTTCTTCACCTCGTTGATCTTCGTGCCCCCGTCATACATGCGGTATTCACCGTCCGAAGGCGTATCGAACTGGTCAGAGGCATCCTGGATCAATGTATAGGACACGCCCATTACATCGAGCAGGCGCTTGAGCTCCCGGTTGTTGCCGACGCAGAAGCCGTCGAAGCCCGGAATGATGTTGATGGTTCCTTCGATTTGCGTACGCTCCTGACCTTTCCAGAAGTGCTCCAAAATGCCTTTGACCATGTTGTCATAGCCGTCGACATGACTGCCAACGAAGGCCGGGGTGTGGGCAAAGGGCACGTCGAAGTCGCGCGGGACTGAATCTTCGTCCTTGGCGTTCTGGATGAAGCTGTGCAGGTCGTCGCCAATGACCTCTGCCATACAGGTCGTCGACACGGCAATCATCTTGGGGTCGTAGAGCTGGTAGGTGTTGGCGAGCCCGTCGACCATGTTCTTCAGGCCGCCAAACACCGCCGCATCCTCGGTCATTGAGGAGGAGACCGCCGCGGCAGGCTCCTTGAAATGGCGCGACAGGTGCGAGCGGTAATAGGCGACGCAACCTTGGCTGCCGTGGACGAAGGACATGGTTCGCTCGAAGCCGGCGGCAGCGAATACCGCACCCAGCGGCTGGCAGGCCTTGGCCGGGTTCACGACAAGCGCTTTGCGGGCGAGGTTCTTTTCGCGGTATTCCCACGTCTGGGTGAAATCGCGCTGATCGGAAACGATTTCATCGGGGTGCGGACATTCGAAGTTTAGCTTCTTCTCAGCGAGCATCTTTCTGTATTCCGGCTCGCGGAACAGGGGAGCGTGATCGAGAATTTTTTCAGCCGACTGCGGCATGATGATTACCTCTTTTGCATCTGGCTGCGCGGGACGGCAGCTCAGGACGTCAAGACGTTCCAGGCTCCGGCGGATCAGAGGCCGCGGGAGTTCACCGTCTCAGTGGGAGACTGGGGCTGAAGCAAATGTTTATTCGGCAGCCATCGCCCGCTCATCGCCCCGGCTTCTTTTCCAAGGCGCGTGGAATAGGTCCCAGACCGGGTTGTTAATGGCGAGATCCACATCACGTGCGAAAATGGCAAAGCCATCGTAGCCGTGATACGGGCCTGAATAATCCCAGGAATGCATCTGGCGGAACGGTATGCCCATCTTCTGCACCGGGTATTTTTCTTTGATTCCCGAGCCGACCAGATTTGGGCGAATCCCTTCGATGAATTTCTCCAACTCATAGCCGGTCACGTCATCGTAGATCAGCGTGCCGTTCTTCACGTAGTGGCCGGTGCGCTGATAGTCGTCGCTGTGGGCGAATTCATAGCCGGTGCCCACGATGACCATGCCGAGGTCCTCGTAGGCCGTGACGACGTGGCGGGGGCGCAGGCCGCCCACATAGAGCATCACGGTATTTCCTTCCAGGCGCGACAGGTACTTGGCGATGACCGCATCAACAAGCGGCCTGTACTTGGCAATGACCTTTTCGGTCTTCTCCTCGATTTCCGGCCCAAAATGCTTGGCTATGTTGCGCAGAGAGGCTTCGATCTGGGAGGGACCGAAGAAATTGTACTCCATCCAGGCGACGCCATACTTTTCCTCCATATGCCGACAGATGTAATTCATCGACCGGTAGCAGTGGATAAGATTGAGCTTAGCCTTCGGGGCGCGCTCGATCTCTGCGAGTGTGGCGTCACCCGACCAGTTGCCAACCACGCGCAGCCCTATCTCCTCAAGCAGTATGCGCGAGGCCCAGGCATCGCCGCCGATATTGTAGTCGCCGATGACGTTGACGTCGTAGGGGCCGGCCTCGAACTTGACATCCTTTTTGTCGAAGACCCAATCCCGGATTGCATCATTGGCGATGTGGTGGCCAAGCGACTGCGAGACGCCGCGGAAGCCCTCGCAGCGTACCGGCACGATCGTCTTGTCATACTCCTTGGTCTTTTTGCGAGAAACGGCCTCGGTGTCATCGCCAATCAGGCCGATAGGGCATTCGGACTGCACGGTGATGCCGTTGTTGAGCGGAAACAAGACTTCAATCTCGTCAATGATCTGTTCCAGCTTCTTGTCGCCGCCGAAGACGATGTCCTTCTCCTGGAAATCGGAGGTGAACTGCATTGTCCCGAACGTGTCGACGCCCGTTGTACCGACGTAGTAGTTGCGGCGCTGCGACCAAGAATATTGGCCGCAGCCGACCGGGCCGTGCGAGATATGGACCATATCCTTGACTGGCCCCCACACCACGCCTTTCGAACCAGCATATGCACAGCCGCGAATCGTCATCACCCCGGGAATGGACTTGATGTTCGATTTGACGTCGCATTCGGAAAGGACCTCGCTTTCCCCGCCAGCCTCGTTGCCGCTCTTTGCGACGTTGAGGTGCTTCTTGCGGCGCTTCGCCGCCTTGTCGGGATAATGCGACAGCACCTCTTCGATAAGCTTCGCATGAAGAGCACCGTCATTCTCGTATTCCCGGCTCATGAGTCCCCCTTTCAAGGTTGGGTGACGCCTCAAAGAATAGGCGCCGTTCTCTGCAAGGCGCGCCGATTGATGGCAGCGCTAATGTCACTACTGGGCTGCCGCCTTCGCCGCTTCCTTGGAGTGAAGCTCGGCAAGCATCTGCTCGTCGGTCTTCATGATGCCGAAGTCGAGCAGCATCTCCTCCAGCTCCTCCATGGTGATCGGCGTCGGGATCGTACCCTGGCCCGAATTGGCGTGGATCTTCTCGGCCAGAGCGCGGTATTCCCCTGCCTGCTTTGAGTCCGGCGCGTACTGGATCACCGACATCTTCCTGAGTTCGGCATGTTGGACGATGTTGTCGCGGGGCACGAAGTGGATGAGCTTGGAATTCAATCGGCCAGCCAGTGCTTCGGCCAGATCGAGTTCGCGGTCGGTTTGACGTTCATTGCAGATCAGCCCGCCCAGCCGCACACCGCCCGAATGGGCATATTTGAGGATGCCCTTGGCGATGTTGTTGGCGGCATAGAGCGCCATCATCTCGCCGGACATGACGATATAGATCTCCTGGGCCTTGCCTTCGCGGATCGGCATGGCGAAGCCGCCGCATACCACGTCGCCGAGGACGTCATAGGAGACATAATCGACATCGTCATAAGCGCCATTCTCCTCGAGGAAATTGATCGAGGTGATGACGCCGCGGCCGGCGCAACCGACACCCGGCTCGGGGCCGCCGGACTCCACGCACTTGATGCCTCTGTAGCCCACCTTGAGCACGTCCTGGAGTTCGAGGTCTTCCACCGAACCTTCCTGTGCGGCGAGATCCAGGACGGTATCCTGAGCTTTCGAATTCAGGATCAAGCGTGTGGAATCGGCTTTGGGGTCGCATCCTACGATGAGGATTCTCTGCCCGAGGTCGACAAGGGCAGCGAGCGTATTTTGGGACGTGGTGGACTTGCCGATGCCGCCTTTTCCGTAAAAGGCGATCTGACGCAGACCTGACATAATAGCTTTCCTTCCTTCGTTCTAATCATCGCGACTGCCCGCGACACAAGTGCCGATAGGCAGCTCGTGCCGCCTCACACCAAGCATCGCAAAAAGCGTACCAGCGTGATCGGCCGATCCCAGAAGAAACTTTGTCATTAAATTCCAGCCGCTTAGATGGCGGCAAAACGCGCGAACGGGCCTTTCAGGCGTCTGTCACGGACACGACAAAGCCGACACAGATTGTCGTGCGCCATCCAAACCGCCGTGAGTCGAGCTCGAAGCGGGAGAATGGGGAAGTTAGCCCAAAGCTGATGGCGAGACCATCGGAAGACATCGGCTCTTGTCTTTCCAGCCTGCCATTGATCGGGCGGTCGCTGGATGAGCAGGAGCCTGGGGCTTGACCGCGGCGCGGGTAGTTCAGGCAGGCTCACAGAGCGGGAACGCCGGCGGCCGATAGACATCCGCGCTTAACCTTTCATAGCCCGTCTACAAGTTGGTTCCGCCGACGCGCTATATGGAAGCCAGATAATTCAGTAGCTTAGCCGAGAGCATTGATTTTTTCAGAAAGATACGTGTTATACGCGTACGAACCGCCGAACCCATGGTCGGCGCCCTCATGCGCGTGAGACCCCGTTGTGGGCGAGGCTCGCGACTGGCTGCACGATCCTAGCCGGCCTGCTTGCCATTGAGTTTGGTCCCGCCGCGGTAGGCTGCGGCATCAAGGGCAACATCAGCTACAACACTGGCAAGAAGATTATCACGTTCTTGGACAGGATCTTACTGGGAGACACGCATCAACAGGCGGGCGGGCAGGCTTCGAGAGGTTAGTGTCGCGGCAGCTTGCAGATCTGCCCACGGGGCCGCCACGATCGCAAAGTGTGTACAAAAGCGCCCTCTCTGCCGAACTGAACAGTGCTCACGGCCATAGCCTCGGATGAGCCCGACTGGCTTGACCTCTGCATGATGAGAGCAGCTTTTACACCAGGTGCGCAGCACATGTCTTTAACGAACGCATCGTCTTCAAGAATATAGAGAGCAATTCGGAAAACCGAGTAGTTGGCGGCGAAGCTAGGAGAAGGTATACACCACCCTCTTGTTACCCCAGAGTAGAACGTGCAGCTGCGGCAAGACGCGGGCTTCGAACCACCTGTCGCTGGTCACCTTTTCTACCAGCGATTCCATGCGCATCATATTCCGTCGGACTCGACAGAGACGTCTTCATTACCACGGCGGGGCGGCGTGTGATTGCCGGGTTGCAGACAAACCTCGCCGCGACGTCTTTGGGACGAGTGGTGTCGGCACCGAATCCCTATCATTTAGACTAGCCAGCTTGGGGAGCGCCGTCAGACCGCCAGACCGGAAGAGGAGGCTTCGCGCCAACTTGTGCCAAGAATGTTGGACCGTGCGGAACCGCTGGGGCGGCGCTCAACTCTGGCGCAGGATGAAGCGTCGATTGGGTGAATGAATAGGGCGCGCGTTCGACGGGTAGAGGGAGGCAAATCGCTGGATGTCTGCCGGATCAACGTCAACCGGTTCCATCGCCACCATCCACTCGACGTTTTCGGTGCACGGCGGCGTCGTCAGTGAGCCCTCATAAGTCCAATAGCCAAGCGAGGCTGGCAGAAGCCAGTTGGGATTCACCTCGTCGATCGTCACCTCCCCATTCGGCAGTTCGGGAAAGGCCGCAGCAAGGGCAGCAAAGCTGGCATTTGTCGCGCCGGGCGTTAAAAAGACGCCCAGCACGCCCAGAGTACCACTTTGCGTGTCCTTGTGAACGAAATGCACCTCCAACGGGAAGCTCTTGCCCGCCACGTGATGTTCGCTTGGCGCATGGAAATGGAACTGTACCAGTTCGTAGACACGATCGCCGCGGGTCAGCGTGCTGCCTTGTGGCATATTGATTTGAATGGTGTGGCCGTTGTTCACCATATTGCCGCCGCCCTTGTGCCAGCCGATGGCGATATGCGGGATATCCGCCTTGACCGCGCTGTTGATATTGATCGGCGATTGCTGCGTGCCGGCAGAGCATACGAAATTTTCCTTATCCAGATCAGCCCAGTGCTCCGGTCCGACCGGACCGGTGTACCCCCAATGGGCACTGGTCGCTTGGGCGGCTTGAACGCAAATCCGGCATGCGCCGAGCGCAACCAACCCTTTGATCAGGTGACGACGATACATATTACTTTTGCTCCTCTTGCGAACTGATGTTGGTGGCTGCCCTAATGGACGCGTGATGGCCAATCGGCGCGGCCAGTATTGTCCTTTGCAACTGATAGATGCCCGCATGCCTTGGCGTGCTTTCATAAGTGCGGCTGCCGTTTCTCGGCTGGCCGGCTTCTGCAGCCCGCAACGGGAGCAGTTTCAACCAGCTAAACGATAAAAAATTTGAGCAGACCAGCGCTTGACCCCCGCCGCAAAGGCACAGGCGAAGGTGATCACTGCGCGGCTGCCGTTCGCGCCGGAGGCCGCATCGCTATACTTTACACTCGCTGCCCAAGGAGACGCAGGCGACCCTAATACGTTTTCATCGCTACTCCCGACGCAGCCGACCCACGCCACGAAAACGTTGCTATATTTCACGTTGGGCCAGTGAGGAAATCGATCTTCTTTATGGAAGGCATTTGCGCAATGGATGCATTCCCATGCTGACAGTCGTGCGTCAGGCCGGACAATGAGATACATCGATAAGAGCTGGACAAGGATGAGGGGATGACGTGCTTGCGACGGAGCAGGTGGGGCGAGAAGGCCAGTTCTTGCGGATTTCAACTTTGCGTGACGACAGCTCATCGGAGTCAAGGTGACACACGCCGGCAGCGGGGTGTCCGGGCGGTTTCCAGCCGCACAATCGCGAGACCGCTGACGCGAACAAAGCTCGGCTGTACTCGGCACGCGAAGAGAGCCTGCCAAGCCGTTGGAGCCCGGCCTTCCGGTGCGACGCAAGCCGCAGACTAGACCGCCCTCTTGTTACCCCAAAGCAGAACGTGCAGCTGCGGCAACACGCGGGCTTCGAACCACCTGTCGCTAGTCACCCTTTCGACAAGCCATTCCATTCGCATCATTATTCCGTCCAAGTCGACAGAGGCGTCTTCACTGCCAGGGCGCGGCGGCGTGTGATTGCCGGGTTGCAGATAGATCGGAAGGTGCGGATATCTCGCCGCGACTTCTTTGGCGTAGGCATAGTCACTCTCGTCGAAAACGACGAGCTTGAGCACGATTTGCGGCTTCTCTTGCGCCGCTTCGAGGCATGCATCAAACGCAGCCCAACGGGTCGTCATCTCGCTGGACGGCGGCTTTGGGCTAAGGGTCAGCACGTCAAGATCCGCAAACCACTCCCTCACCACGGAACCCTGCGTTTCCAGTGCAAAACGATAGCCCTCGCGATGGCCGCGTTCTATGAGGGGACCGAACGGCTGAATGGCCGGGTTGCCGCCTGACAAGGAGACCATAACCGGCCTGCCGCCGGAAAGCGCATGGACGGTTTGCCACACGGCATCGATCGGCATCGGTAGCCATTCATGGCGATACTGATTGTCCACCGCGTGAAGGCTGTCGCACCATGAACAGCGATAATCACATCCGCCGGTTCTGATGAACACCGTCGGCAAGCCGATGAGCACGCCCTCGCCCTGGATAGTCGGCCCGAATATCTCGCTCACACGGATTGCGGGATGCATGTCGGTCACGGACGGTATTCCGCCCAAGTTTTCGGTGTTTCGCTAACGCGCACGGCCGCGGTCTGCGGCAGACGTGCCTTGCACCATTCATAGAAATGTCTGGCCAGGCATTCCGCCGTGACCTTCTCATGTCCCAGCACGTCGTTGAGGTGCCGATGGTCGAAGCTCTCGTCAATGTAGCGTTTGAGCGGCGCCAGATCGTGATAGTCGCGCACGAAGCCGTGGGCGTCCAGTTCCTTGGCCGACAGCTGCACTACGACGACATAGTTATGCCCGTGCAGGCGCGCGCATTGATGGTTGGGAGGCAAGGAGGTGAGCTGATGCGAGGCCGAGAAGTGGAATTCCTTGCTGATGTGGAACATTACGCGCGCCTCCTGCGCAGCGCCTCAAGCCAGAAATCGGCGTCCTCGTAGTCGGTGGGATCAGCGTGCCCGGCGAGATGGAACGCTTCGCGCCGCTCGACGCAGGTCCCGCATCGTCCGCAGTGACGCACGCCGCCCTTGTAACAGGACCAGGTCTCAGCAAACGGGGTGCCGTATCTTGCGCCATCCGCAACAATGTCAGCTTTTCTGAGATTCACATACGGTGCATAGAGGCGTATCTGCGCATAGCCGTCGAGCGCGCGGTCTTGCATTGTCTGGAAAGCTTCAATGAAGGCCGGACGGCAATCGGGATAGATGAAATGGTCCCCACCATGCACGGCCGCCGCCACCGCTTCGGCGCTGTGGGCGGCGGCGAGACCGAAGGCGATTGCCAACATGATGGCATTGCGGTTCGGCACCACCGTAATCTTCATCGTGTCTTCGGCGTAGTGGCCGTCCGGCACGTCGATACTGCTAGTCAGCGCTGAGCCGGAAAGGCCACGGCCAATTTCGCCGATGTCGATGATCTGGTGCGGGACCTTCAGTCGCTGCGCGCAAAGAGCGGCGAAGCCCAATTCCTTCCTGTGCCGTTGGCCATAGTCGAAAGATAGAAGGCCGGTGAGTTCGTGCTCCGCTGCCACCATGTGAGCAAGGGAAACGGAGTCCAATCCGCCAGAGCAGACGGCGAGAGTCTTCATCATTGGTATCCTTGTTTTGACCGGGTAAGGCTGCGACCGGAGATTTCTCTGCGCCCCCACTACTCCAGCGACTCAGTTTTGTGAACCGGGAGAATTTGCGCTCAGCCCGATTGGAACGGGAGTGCGTCGCGTCCAACACGCGTGATCAATAAAAGTTGAGCGCTTCAGCAGTTTGTTTCGCATCGCGCCAACTTTCGCAACCTGCTGTCCGATCGTCGACTTCGAGACAAGGTGATGTTCGGCCGACATCGGCTGGCTCTTAATTAAGCCGCAGAACACATGTTGGCTTTCTGGCCTTCGCTTGTGCGGTTGGCGAGGGCGACATGGATGCCAGCAAATTTGACATTGGCGACATCCGCCTGGAGAACCCTGCGCGGCGCGATTGAGGCCGCAGGCGAGCCTGCTCTACCTGCCGCCCTACAGTCCCGACTTCAATCCGATTGAGAACGCCTTCGCCCAACCTAAGGCGCTGCTGCGAGCAAAGGCCGAGATAACCATCAAGGCTCTATGGGACTGACGTTGCCCCAGCAGTTTTGAGTTCGTTTCCGGCGTGGGTTGTGCCCTGCTGGGCGGGTGAAGCGACGGGCGCTGGCGCGGAGCCTTTGGCATAGCGCAGCGCGAGCGACCGTCGCGGATTGAAGGTGCTGGCGAACTTGGCCGGGGTCTGCCAGGGGGGAGTGCGGCCGCGCGGTGTTGTAGTCGGCGTGCCACAGGGCGATGGCTACGCGCGCCTGAGCCAGCGAGGTGAACAGCGTCTCGTTGAGCAGTTCATCGCGCAGTCGGCCGTTGAAGCTCTCGATGAAGCCATTCTGCATCGGCTTGCCGGGCGCAATGTAATGCCATTCGACGCGGTTCTGATCCGCCCAGGAGAGGATGGCGTTCGAGGTGAACTCGCTGCCATTGTCGCTGACGATCATCCTGGGCCGGCCGCGCTGGTGATGAGCCGGTCCAATTCGCGGGCAACCCGCATGCCCGAGAGAGACGTATCAACGATGAGTGCCAGGCACTGTCTCGTGCAGTCGTCGACGACGGCCAGGATGCGGAAGCGGCGCCCGTCGGTGAGCTGGTCCGATACGAAGTCGAGCGACCAGCGCTCGTCGGGCCTCAGCGGCACCAGCATCGGCGCCCTGGTCCCG
>NZ_SRUN01000310.1:0-282 GCF_004791595.1 Mesorhizobium sp. M8A.F.Ca.ET.202.01.1.1
GAAGAACCTTTGGAATGACGCCGAGGCGGAAAAGATGGTTGCCGACTATGCCAGGAAGGGCGTCGGCCGCGATCTTGCGTTGCGCGTCTACACGACCCGCCTGCTCGGCGGCGAGCCGCGGCTGGTGCTGCATGGCGGCGGCAACACCTCGTGCAAGACCAAAGCCACCGATCTGGTCGGCGATGAATGGGACGTGCTCTGCGTCAAGGGCAGCGGCTGGGACATGGCCGTCATCGAGCCGCAGGGCCTGCCGGCGGTGAAGATGGGCCCGCTGCTCAAGGC
>NZ_SRUN01000311.1:0-282 GCF_004791595.1 Mesorhizobium sp. M8A.F.Ca.ET.202.01.1.1
GAACAATTTAAAAATGAAATCAAATATGGCAAGGTTACTTTTAATGGCGTGAATGTAAGTGCAAGAACAGTAGAGGGTGGCAAGACAACTCAGAAATATGACCAAACTTTCTCAGACTATTCAAAAGATGATAATATAGCAAGTAACGTTAATTTTTCTATAAAAGGGAACTTAACTTATGAGCAAGTCAAAGATGCTTATGGAAAAGATTTAAGTAAGATTAAAACACCAGATAAACAACCTAAAGGTACAGGTGTATACGCATATCAATCTCAAAATAAT
>NZ_SRUN01000312.1:0-282 GCF_004791595.1 Mesorhizobium sp. M8A.F.Ca.ET.202.01.1.1
GCCGCGGTGGCACGCTTCGCGAGATCTTCGACCTCGTCGAGCTCCGGCTTGAAACGGTCGCGAAGGATGTCGCCTGTCGTCGCCAGGTTATGGCCGGGACCGGCGATGGATGGCGCGTTAGAAACTTCCATTGAGATCTCTCCTTGGTTTGACGCGAAGGACGCGTGATTGGGAGCCGTTGCGGTAGGAGGAGGTCCTCGCGGAGATCTCCCAGTTGATGGTTTCGCCGATCTCGGCATTTCCGAGCGCGCGGATGAGCTGAGCCCGCATCGCGTCGGCGCG
>NZ_SRUN01000313.1:0-282 GCF_004791595.1 Mesorhizobium sp. M8A.F.Ca.ET.202.01.1.1
CCGGATAACGCTCGCCTTCGGCCTGGATCAGCTTGCGCAGGAAACGGCCGTCGCGGTTGCAGATGCAGTTGCGGTTCATGCGCACTGCAAAGGCAATCAGATCGGCTTCCAGGTCCGCGGGTTGGTCGGGGAAGGTGGCGATGGTTGCGAAGATGCCGGCATTGCAGCGCTCGGTCAGGTCGCGCACGACAGCGACGAAGAGGTTTCGCTTGTCGCCATGATGGTTGTAGACCGTCTGCCGCGACACGCCGGCCTCGGCCGATATCAGGTCGATATTGGCGC
>NZ_SRUN01000314.1:0-282 GCF_004791595.1 Mesorhizobium sp. M8A.F.Ca.ET.202.01.1.1
GGCCCTATGTATGTCGCCGTATGAGCGCACGACGATCGATGTTGCGCGGCAGTCGGCTCGGCAGCGGGTCGGCGTGGTGGCAATCAGCGACAGCAGCGTGTCGCCGCTGGCCCGGATCGCGCGGGAAACAATCATCGTCACGTCAAATTCGCAGTCGTTCTTCCGCAGCCTGGCGCCGGCCTTCGCCGCCGTCGAAATCCTGGCGGCGCTGACGGCTGCGCAGTCCGAGGTGGATGCCGCGGATCGAATTAAGCAGTCGGAAGAGCAGCTTGCCGCTTTCGG
>NZ_SRUN01000315.1:0-282 GCF_004791595.1 Mesorhizobium sp. M8A.F.Ca.ET.202.01.1.1
GCGCGCGAGAACGGCGCGCAGAGGAAATCGCCGGAAAGCCGCACCGTACCCTCGGGCAGATCTTGCGGCAGGCTCTCGCGCGGCGCGCCGACCCAGGGCGCGCGATGCAGCGGCTGCAGCCGGCGGCCGTCGGCCTCGACCGTCATGTCGGCGATGTGGCCGACCGCAAGGTCGAGCGCGACCGAGATGCCCCTTGCCTTGATCGTGACCGTATCCATGCCTGTCACCCTCGCGAATCTTTGGCGCCAGCAAAGCCCGCGCAATGCCCGATGCGCAAGCGCT
>NZ_SRUN01000316.1:0-281 GCF_004791595.1 Mesorhizobium sp. M8A.F.Ca.ET.202.01.1.1
CGCGCCTCGACCCGTCGCTGTCCTTCGAGATGTTCACCGGCGAAAAGGCCACCCAGCCCCGCAAGGCCTGGGACAGCAAGGCGGCGGCGGATCTCGTCACGCGCAGCATGGCGATCGCCGATCCGGCGCAGCGCCAGGCGATCTTCGACAAGCTCGAGGACATGTACCGCGCGGACATTCCGATGATCACGCTGTTCTCCGGCACGCGCCTCAGCGCTTCCAGGAGCAATATCGAAGGTTACAGGAGCTGGGCACTCGGCACACCCCGCCCTTGGGGCGTA
>NZ_SRUN01000317.1:0-246 GCF_004791595.1 Mesorhizobium sp. M8A.F.Ca.ET.202.01.1.1
CCGCACCAGCTGCCAGGTCTCGAGGCTCTCCCACGGCACCTGGAAGGTCCGCACCTGCTCTGCCCGGTCGACCTCCTTGTCGAGGATCGAAACAATCTCGCTGCCGATCTGGTCGCGCAGGCTGAAGATGTCGACCAGATCGCGGTCGAAGCGTTGCGACCAGACGAGGCGCCCGTTCGAGGTATCGGTGAGCGAGGCGTTCAGGCGGATCTGGCCGCCCAGACCCGTCAGCGTGCCGCTGACGAT
>NZ_SRUN01000318.1:0-281 GCF_004791595.1 Mesorhizobium sp. M8A.F.Ca.ET.202.01.1.1
GAAGGCGCGAAGCGCCGCATCGCGCTGGTGGCCGCCGTTGCGCAGCTTCGAGGTGATGAACAGTTCCGACCGCGGCACGCCGGCGGCGCGGATCGCCTCGCCCACGCCTTCCTCGTTGCGGTAGCCCTCGGCGGTGTCGATCAGGCGATAGCCGGCCTCGATCCCCCAGCGCACGACTTGTGACGTGACATCCGGATCGACCTGCCACACGCCAAGTCCGATCTGGGGAATGGTTGAGCCGTCGTTCAATGTCAGCTGTCCTGGCATGCGGATGTCCTTCT
>NZ_SRUN01000319.1:0-281 GCF_004791595.1 Mesorhizobium sp. M8A.F.Ca.ET.202.01.1.1
GACGATCCTGTCGCCCTGTTCGCGATGCGCTTGGAAGCCAAAATGCCTTTCGTAAAAGGCCACGGCAGATTCGACGTTTCTAACGTAAAGAACGATGCGATTGAGCGACAAAGCCAATTCCTCCCCCCGCAGGCCGTTCTGTCGACACAGCCTAGGAGCGAAAGCACCGACTGTCATCGGTGCGCACGCGTTGACGGGTGGAGGGAGCGACGCTACGGGGATGAGACGATCGCTTCAGGGGAGGATTCCGGCATGGTGCATTACGCGGATGGAAAACCGCT
>NZ_SRUN01000031.1:0-25701 GCF_004791595.1 Mesorhizobium sp. M8A.F.Ca.ET.202.01.1.1
GTCGGGCCCCAGCTCATCCACGGTTTAAGCCACCTGAGGGGTGACGGGCTCTCGACCGCCGCCACGGATCAGGCAAGCACCTGGTCCGTGGCACCCTCAACAATGCACGATTCCAAACACACAAGGGGTGTTCCAGGGAACGCCAACGTCTCACTCCGCTGGAACACCCCTCATCCGTCTCGGCGCTATCGCGCCGATCCACCTTCTCCCACAAGGGGAGAAGGCAAGATCGCGCTTCTCACCCCTTCGCCGCCGCCTCCAATTTGGCGATGTCGATCTTGCCCATCTGCATCATCGCCGACATCACCCGGCCGGCCTTGGCCCTGTCCGGGTCCTGAAGCAGCCTGGGCAGTTGCTCCGGCACGACCTGCCAGGAGACACCGAACTTGTCTTTCAGCCAGCTGCATTGCGACGGTTCGCCACCGCCTTCGATGAGCCTGTCCCAGAAATAATCGACCTCTTCCTGCGTCTTGCAGTCGATCGACTGCGACATTGCCTCGTTGAACTTGAATTGCGGTCCGCCGTTGAGCGCCTGGAACTGCACGCCGTCGAGTTCGAACGTGGTCACCAGCGCCTTGCCTTCATTTGCATGACCCTCTGGCCAGCGCATCACGCTCAGCACCTTCGAGTTCTTGAAAATGGAGACGTAGAAATTCATCGCCTCTTCGGCCTGGTCGTCGAACCACAGGCAGGTGGTGATCTTTTGCATGTCGCGCTCCTCGGTTGCTTCTTGCTGCTACGGTGAAACGGCTGGCTCCGGGAATGGTGCCATTCCCTTGCCGTTGAACCAAGGACGGGCGTCCGGCGCGCGATCCGACAGGGCATGCAATTTTTTTGCAGACGCCGATTTTCGGTAAGACTCTGGCGCATTGCAAAAATGTGGCCAGACCATACTTGCCGGTCTATAAACCCTGCGATCAAAATTCAGCGCCGCCACGCTCCTCACCGAGCGCAGCCAAGCCAGCCAAGGAAAATTCATGCCCGCCTATCGTTCCCGCACCACCACCCATGGCCGCAACATGGCCGGCGCCCGCGGCCTGTGGCGCGCCACCGGCATGAAGGACAGTGATTTCGGCAAGCCGATCATCGCGGTGGTTAACTCTTTCACCCAGTTCGTGCCTGGCCATGTCCATCTGAAGGACCTTGGCCAGCTCGTCGCGCGTGAGATCGAGAAGGCCGGCGGTGTTGCCAAGGAATTCAACACCATCGCCGTCGATGACGGCATCGCCATGGGCCATGACGGCATGCTCTATTCGCTGCCGTCGCGCGAACTGATCGCCGATTCCGTCGAATACATGGTCAACGCCCATTGCGCCGACGCCATGGTCTGCATCTCCAACTGCGACAAGATCACCCCCGGCATGCTGATGGCCTCGCTGCGCCTCAACATCCCGACCGTCTTCGTCTCCGGCGGACCGATGGAAGCCGGCAAGGTCGTGCTGGCCGGCAAGACCCAGGCGCTCGACCTTGTCGACGCCATGGTCGCGGCCGCCGACGACAAGATCTCTGACGAGGACGTCAAGGTCATCGAGCGCTCGGCCTGTCCGACCTGCGGTTCGTGCTCCGGCATGTTCACCGCCAATTCGATGAATTGTTTGACCGAGGCGCTGGGGCTTTCGCTGCCCGGCAACGGCTCGACACTGGCCACGCATGCCGACCGCAAGCGGCTGTTCGTCGAGGCCGGCCATCTCGTCGTCGATCTCGCCCAGCGCTATTACGAACAGGATGACGAGAGCGCATTGCCGCGCAGCATCGCTTCCAAGGGCGCCTTCGAGAACGCCATGACGCTTGACATCGCCATGGGCGGCTCGACCAACACCGTGCTGCACATCCTGGCCGCCGCGCATGAGGGCGAGGTCGACTTCACCATGGAAGACATCGACCGGCTGTCGCGGCGCGTGCCGGTGCTGTGCAAGGTGGCGCCGGCCAAGTCGGACGTGCACATGGAAGACGTCCACCGCGCCGGCGGCATCATGGCCATCCTCGGCCAACTCGACGAGGCCGGACTGATCAACCGCGACCTGCCGACGGTGCACACCGCCAGCCTCGGCGAAGCGCTCGACCATTGGGATATTTCGCGCACCTCGAGCCAGAATGTGCGCGACTTCTTCCTCGCCGCTCCCGGCGGCGTGCCGACGCAGGTCGCCTTCAGCCAGGACCGCCGTTGGGACGAGCTCGACACGAACCGCGAGACCGGCGTCATCCGCTCGGCGAAGACGCCATTCTCCAAGGACGGCGGCCTTGCCGTACTGAAAGGCAATCTGGCGCTCGACGGCTGCATCGTGAAGACGGCCGGTGTCGACGAGTCGATCCTGAAATTCACCGGTCCGGCTCGCGTCTTCGAAAGCCAGGACGCCAGCGTCAAGGCGATCCTCGCCAATGAGATCAAGGCCGGCGATGTCGTCGTCATCCGCTATGAGGGCCCGCGCGGCGGCCCCGGCATGCAGGAGATGCTCTACCCGACCAGCTACCTGAAGTCGAAGGGCCTCGGCAAGGCCTGCGCGCTGGTCACCGACGGACGCTTCTCCGGCGGCACGTCGGGCCTGTCGATCGGCCATGCTTCGCCGGAAGCGGCGGAAGGCGGGCTGATCGGGCTGGTGCATGAGGGCGACACGATCGAGATCGACATCCCCAACCGTACCATCCGCTTGGCCGTCAGCGACGCCGAACTCGACGCGCGCCGCGCGGCGATGGAGGCCAAGGGCGCGAACGCCTGGAAGCCGGAGGAAAAGCGCAAGCGCAAGGTGACGACCGCGCTGCGCGCCTACGCCGCCTTCGCCACCAGCGCCGACAAGGGCGCGGTGAGGCACGTGCCGGAGTAAGGTTCGCGCCGGCCCCCTCATCCGGCCGCTTGCGCGGCCACCTTCTCCCCGTTGGGGAGAAGAGGCTGACGCCCGCGTTGACGACCTCTTCTCCCCTCGGGGAGAAGGTGGCCCGGAGGGCCGGATGAGGGGGTCTGGCACCTACATTCGAAGGCACCCTCACGGCATCAGCTGATATTCATAAAGCTTCTGGTAAAGCCCGCCCTGCTTGAGCAGGGCACGATGCGCCCCGCTTTCCACCACCTTGCCGGCTTCCAGCACCACGATCGTGTCGGCCTGGTGCACGGTGGACAGGCGGTGCGCGATGACGATCGTGGTGCGCCCTTCCGTCAGTTGTTGCAGCGCGTCGCGGAACAGCGCCTCCGACTCCGCGTCGAGCGCGCTGGTCGCTTCGTCCAGCAGCAGGATTTCGGCGTTGCGCAGCATGGCACGCGCGATGGAAATGCGCTGGCGCTGGCCGCCTGACAAAAGGCCGCCATTCTCGCCGACATCGGTTTCGTAGCCTTTCGGCTGCGCGACGATGAAGTCATGCGCGTTGGCCGCCTTGGCCGCGGCGATCACCTCGTCGTCGGTGGCGCCCTCGCGCCCAAGACGGATGTTATGCATGATCGTGCCGGCAAACAGGAACGTGTCCTGGCTGACATAGGCGATCTTTTCCCTGAGCGAGGCCAGCGTGGCATGGGAAATATCCTGGCCATCGAGCAGCACCCTGCCGCTCTTGGGGTCATACATGCGCATGATCAGGTTGAGGATCGTCGACTTGCCGCCGCCGGAAGGCCCGACCAGCGCCGTCATCTTGCCGGCCTCAAGGGTCAGGTCGAACCCTTCCAGCACCGGCG
This sequence comes from Mesorhizobium sp. M8A.F.Ca.ET.202.01.1.1, assembly GCF_004791595.1. Classification (NCBI taxonomy): domain Bacteria; kingdom Pseudomonadati; phylum Pseudomonadota; class Alphaproteobacteria; order Hyphomicrobiales; family Phyllobacteriaceae; genus Mesorhizobium; species Mesorhizobium sp. M8A.F.Ca.ET.202.01.1.1. The sequence goes on from NZ_SRUN01000031.1 coordinate 3,662, forward strand.
GGCCGTTCTGATAGGCGAAGCTGACGGCGTCGAACCGTATCTCGCCGGGCCCGGCCTGAAGCGGCTTGGCATCCGGCTTCTCGGCCAATGTCAGCGGCTCGTCGGCCAACTGGAACATCATGCGCACGCCGACAATGCCGCTCTCCAACGAGATACGGACGCGTGCGAGGCGTTTAGCCGGCTCGTAGGCAAGCAGCAGCGCGGCGATGAAGGCCATGATGTTGCCAGGCATCTGGCCGCCCTGCAGAACCAGCAAGCCGCTGATCATGACCGCGCCGGCGATCGCCAGCCCGGCCAGCGTTTCCATCACCGGATTGGTAACCGCTTCCAGCGCGGCGATGTTGTTGGCCCGGTCCTCGACATCGGACACCGCCCTGTACATGCGCTTGCGCATCAGGCCTTCGAGGTTGAAGGACTTGACCACGCGCACTCCGATCGCGGTTTCCTGCATCACCTGGACGATCTGGCCGACCGAGCGGAACTCCATAGCAGCGAACTTGCGGACGCGTTTCAGGATGCGGTTGACGCCATAGATGGCCAGCGGACCGACGACGAAGCAGATCAGCGATAGCGCCGGCTGCTGCCAGACCATGACTCCAATCAAGGCGGCCAGCGTCACCAGATCGCGCACATAGGAGGTGACGATGAGGTCGAGCACGTTGCGCGCCGCCTGGGCATTGTTGGTCATGCGGGTGATCAGGTCGGATGACGAGGTCGAATGGTAGAACTCGATGCCTTGCGCCAGGATGCGGTCATAAATCTTGCGCTGCCGTTCGGCGATGATGGCGTTACCGACCCGGCTCATGAAGTAGGCCTGGACGAAGTTGGCGATGCCCTTGACGATGAAGATCGCGGCGACCGCCACGGCAATCATGTTGACGCGGTCGATCCTTTTGTCGATCACGAATTCATTGGTGATTTCGCGCAGGATCCAGGCGCTGGCGGCCGTCATGCCGGCGACCACCAGCATCGACAGGATGGCGGCGGCGTAGCCGGCCCTGTGCTGCCGGAACGATTCCCTGAGCAGCCTTGCGACGAGGCGCTGGTTTTCCGTCGAGCGGAAGAAGCGAAACAACGGCTGATCCTTGATGCCGGGATGACGAAGGCGGCTTATAGAGGGAGTTGCCGCCGGAGGGAACCTTTCGCGACCATGGAAAGAAACCCGCTGCGGCAGGCTGTCTTTTGAGACACGATGCGACTGTGATTCTTCAAGCGGGATGATGAGAGATGGATTTCGACCTAATCGTTCGTGGCGGCACGCTTCCGGATGGCGGCATCGCCGACATCGGCATCAGCGGCGAGACGATCGCGGCGATCGAGCCGAAGCTCGAGGGTTCCGCGCGGACCGAGGTCGACGCCCGTGGCAATCTGGTGTCGCCGCCCTTCGTCGATCCGCATTTCCATATGGACGCCACGCTGTCCTACGGCATACCGCGCATCAACGCATCGGGCACGCTGCTTGAAGGCATCGCGCTGTGGGGCGAACTGAAGCCGCTTTTGACGCACGAAGCGGTGCGCGACCGCGCGCTCGCCTATTGCGACTGGGCGGTGTCGATGGGGCTGCTTGCCATCCGCACCCATGTCGATGTCTGCGATGACCGGCTACTGGCGGTCGAGGCGCTGCTGGAGGTCAAGAAGACCGTCGCCCCCTATATCGACCTGCAATTGGTGGCCTTCCCGCAGGACGGCTTCTATCGCTCGCCGACGGCGCGCCAAAACACCATTCGCGCGCTGGACATGGGCGTCGACATCGTCGGCGGCATTCCGCATTTCGAGCGCACCATGGCCGACGGCACGTGCTCGGTGACCGAACTGTGCGAAATCGCGGCAGAACGCGGCCTGATGGTCGACCTGCATTGCGACGAGACCGACGATCCCCTGTCGCGCCACATCGAGCAGCTGGCCTATGAAACGCAGCGGCTCGGCCTGCAGGGCAGGGTCGCCGGCTCGCATCTCACTTCGATGCATTCGATGGACAATTACTATGTCTCGAAGCTTCTGCCGCTGATCGCCGAGGCCGGCGTTTCCGCGATCCCCAATCCCTTGATCAACATCATGCTGCAGGGCCGCCATGACACCTTTCCCAAGCGGCGTGGCATGACGCGGGTCAAGGAAATGCTGGCGCTCGGCATCCGTGTCGGCTGGGGTCAGGATTGCGTGCTCGATCCCTGGTATTCGCTCGGCACCGCCGACATGCTCGACGTCGCCTTCATGGGCCTGCATGTCGCCCAGATGTCGAGCCCCGCCGACATGGCGCGCTGCTTCGACATGGTCACCAACGTCAACGCCGCGATCATGGGCCTCGATTATCTAGGGCTGGAGGTCGGCAAGCGCGCCAGCCTGGTGATCCTCGATGCCGGCAATCCGATCGAGGCCCTGCGCCTGCGCGCCGAGCGCATCTGCGTCATCGCCAAGGGTAAGGTGGTGGCGGAAAGGACAAGGCAGGATACCAGGCTGTCCATTCCCGGCAGGCCGGGTCAGGTGAACCGCAGACATATATCCACCTAGATACAGCCGATTCCCGACGCTGGTCTTACTCATTTCCTGATTTCTCCTCGTCAAAGCCACCGCTTCCGTCTACGACGCGGCCAGGCGAGGGAGGAATCGGGGTCGGCATGACGCAACCCGTGGCGCGGAATTCCCCAATCAGGAATGTTCTTCTGGCCGGCATCCTGCTGATGCTGGCCGGCGACTTCCTGTTTGCGCTGAACGACGCAATGGGCAAGTGGCTGGTCGCCAGCTTTTCCGTCGGCCAGGTGGTGCTGATCCGTTCGATCGGCGCCTTTATCGTGCTCGGCCCGATGATCGCCAACCAGGGCGCCGGCAGACTGTTCCAGATGGAGCGGCCCGGGCTGCAGATCCTGCGCGTGGTTGCGACTACGCTCGACACCGCTTTGTTCTACGCCGCCGTCGTCTATCTGCCGCTTGCCGATGTGATGAGCTTCTACATGGCCGGGCCGATCTATGTGGCGGCGCTGTCACATTTCCTGCTTGGCGAAAAGGTCGGCTGGCGCCGCTGGGTGGCGATCCTGCTCGGCTTCTGCGGCGTGGTGATCATGCTGAAACCGTCCTCCGCCGCGTTTTCGTTGTCGTCGAGTTTCGCGCTTGTCGGCAGCCTCGCCTTCGCCTTCGCCATCATCCTCAACCGGCGCCTGCGCGGCACGAGCGACACCAATCTGGTGACATGGCAGACGATCGGCACGCTGGCGGTTGGCGGCGTGCTGACCATCGGCGCCTGGAAGACGCCGTCGCCGCTCGATCTCGGCGCCATGCTGCTGCTCGGCATCGTCTCCTGCGGTGCGCATCTGATGATCACCCGGGCGCTGAAACTGGCGCCGGCCTCGACGCTGGCGCCGCTGCACTACACGCTGCTCCTGTGGGCGGTGGTGTTCGGGCTGGCATTCTTCGGCGACGTGCCCAGCCCGCGCATCCTGATCGGCTCGGGCATCATCGTTCTCGCCGGCCTGTTCATCTTCCACCGCCAGAAGGTGGTCGATACCACGGTGCCGCCGGAGAACGTGCCGAAGGGTGTCAATTAAGGCCGGATTTCGGGTGACTAGCCCTGGCGTATCGCAGCAAGGTGCCTGGAAAACTCTGGTGTCTCCATCAGCGCCTTGCAGCGCGCGAAGCGGCCGTCGGCATAGGCGTGGAAATCGTCCACCGGATTGTTGTTGGCGAGCTGGATCAGCCCCCACAGCGTCCATAACAGGTCGCACATCGCCTTGTAGATGGCGACGCGGCCGCGCTCCGCCGGCTTCGCCTCGCCGCCGAAATAGGCGCGCATCAACTCCTCGTCCTGGGCGGCGTCGAACCTGCCTTCCACGCTGAGATCGCCGAGGTCCCAGAGCGGATCGTTCATCCCGGAATATTCCCAGTCGACGATCCACATCCGCTCGCCCGTATCGAGGAAGTTTTCGCACAGCGGGTCGCAATGGCAGGCGACGAGAGGCAAGGGGCGGACGGCCAAGGCCTCGCGCACGCCGCCGGCCTCGCGCACCACGTCGTGATAGCCGGCGGGCAGGGCGACATCCCTGGTCGACAGCACCTTGAGATAGTCGTCGATCATCGAAAACAGCTCGAAGCGGAAGGGGAAGACCGCGCCGGACGCATGCAGCTTGCGGAAGGCCTCGGCCGCCCGGGCCGGACTGCCCTGCCGGTCCCTGAATTTCTCCGGCGACATCGTCTCGGCACCGGCGATGTAGCGCGTCACCATCAGGCCGGTGGCGGCGTCGGCATGCAGCACCTCCGGGCTGACGCCGGCCTTTGCCGCCTCGCGCGCGGCCACCGCTTCGTTGGCGCGGTTGATGTATTCCTCGGTGCCTTTGCCTGGAATGCGCAGGCAGTAATCGCCGGCCTTGAAGACGAGATTGGTCAGGCCGCCGAGCCGTTCCAGCGGCCCGGTGTAGCCGGCCAGCACCGGAATGGCGGCAAGTCTTGCTCGCGCCTCGTCTGTCTCCATGCCTGCGTCCCCACGCGTTATTTCTTCGCTGCAACGGTTCCACAATTTTCGCCGTTTGGCTATCATTCCGGCAAGACGAAGGAGGTGGTGGACACGTGGCGGACAGCAAACATCATGGCGCGCTCGGCGAAGTCTACGCGGCCAAGCGCCCGGAAGAGGTGGCGGCACTCTATGATCGCTGGTCGCAGACCTACGACGCCGACATGTCGGCGGCCGGTTACCGCCACCCGACGATCTGCCTTGCCTTGCTCGCCCGTCATCTGCCGCGCGGGTCAGCCCCGCTGCTCGACGCCGGGGCAGGGACCGGGCTGATCGGCGAATGGCTCGATATTGCCGGCTATCCCCAGGTCGAGGCGCTGGATATCTCGCAAGGCATGCTGGATCAGGCCGCGCGCAAGGGTGTCTATTCGGCGCTGCATTGCCTGGCGCTCGGCGGCGCCTTGCCTTTTGCCGACGACGCCTATGCCGGCATCATCTCGGCCGGCGTCTTCACCTCGGGTCATGTCGGCGCCGAGGGCTTGGACGAATTGATCCGCATCTGCCGGCCGGGCGGGGTGATCGTGCTGACGGTCAAGAACACGCTATGGGATCAGGGCTTTGCCGCGCGCATCGCCGAACTCGAAGCGCAAGGCCTCGTCACCCGCGCCGAGGAAACTCGCCCTTACGTCTCCATGCCTGGCGAGGCCGATACCGTGCCCAGTCGTGGCCTCGCCTTGCGCGTAAGCTAAGCCTTCACGCGCTCCATTGCCGGGTCGTATAGTGGCTCGAGATGGATATTCGCCGGCGTCCGCTGCATCGCGACCACCAGTTCATAGCTGCCCGAGGCGAGGAAATCATCGCTCACCCCGTCGGCGCTGCGCACATAGCCATAGCCGATATTCTTGCCCACCGTGTAGCCATGGCCGCCGCTGGTCAGATAGCCGACTGGCTCGCCGTCGCGCAGAATGGTTTCGCGGCCGAGCAGCACGATCTCCGGATCGTCGACCGTGAAGCCGGCAAAGCGCTTCTTCAGGGACGCGCCGCCAACCTTCTCGAGTGCACGCCGTCCGACGAAGTCGGTGTTCTTCCTGAGCTTGACCGCCCAGCCGAGCCCGGCCTCCAGCGGTGTGTCGTTGGGCGTGATGTCGGAGCCCCAGGCGCGATAGCCCTTTTCCAGCCGCAGCGATTCCAGCGCGCGGTAGCCGACCGGCCGGATGTCGTGCTCTTTGCCGGCCGCCATCAGCGCGTCGAAGACTTCGCCGGTGGCGGCGATCGGCACGTGCAGCTCCCAGCCCAGTTCGCCGACATAGGTGACGCGCAGCGCCCGCACCGTGTGACCGGCGATGACGATCTCCCTGATATGGCCGAACGGGAAGCTGGCATTCGACACATCGCTCCCGGTCACCGCCGAAAGCACGTCGCGGGCACGCGGCCCCATCAGCGACAGCGTGCCGAAATCCTCGGTGACGTCGGTCAGCCTGGCATCGAGGCCCTCGCCAATATGATCGCTGATCCACGAGGCGTCATGAGTGCGGAAACCGGTGCCGGTGACGATGTAGAATTTCTCCTCGGCAAGCCGCGACACGGTCAGGTCGGCCTCGATGCCGCCGCGCGTGTTGAGAAGTTGCGTGTAGGTCAGCCGGCCGACCGGCTTGCTGACGTCGTTGGCGCAGATCCAGTCCAGCGCCTTCGCCGCGTCGGGGCCGCTCAGCTCGTACTTGGCGAAGGACGACTGGTCGAAGATGCCGACATGTTCGCGCACATGCCGGTGCTCGTCGCCGACGGCAGCAAACCAGTTCTGCCGGCCCATCGAATAGACGTCCTTTGGCTCGACGCTCTCCGGCGCGAACCAGTTTGGCCGCTCCCAGCCGAGCTTCGAGCCGAACACGGCGCGCTGCCGTTTCAACCGCTCATACAGCGGCGAGACGATGCGCGGCCGGCCGCTGGCATACTCCTCGTGCGGAAAGCCGATCGTGTAATGCTTGCCATAGGCTTCCAGCGTGCGCTCGCACACCCAGTGCCGGTCGCGGTGCAGGTTGGAAAAGCGCCTGATGTCGACCACCCACAGGTCGAGCGGCGCCTCGCCGTCGACCACCCATTGCGCCAGCCCCCAGCCGGCGCCGCCGCCCGAGGCGATGCCGAAGGCGTTGAAGCCGGCGCCGACGAACATGTTGGCGCATTCGGGCGCTACGCCGAGGATGAAATTGCCGTCCGGCGTGAAGCTTTCCGGCCCGTTGATCATCTGCTTGACGCCAACGGTTTCCAGCGCCGGCACCCGCGCGATCGCCTGAATCATGTGCTGCTCGAAATGATCGTAGTCGTCGTCGAACAGCCGGAACTCCCAGTCATTGGGCACCTCCCCTGTCGTCCATGCCTGTGGGTTAGGCTCATAGCCGCCCATCACCAGGCCGCCGACCTCCTCCTTGAAATAGGTGCGCCGATCGGGGTCGCGCAGCGTCGGCGCGTCGGTTGCCAGCCCCGCGATCTTCTCGGTGACGATGTACTGGTGTTTCACCGGCTGCAGCGGCACGTTGATGCCGGCCATGGCCCCGACTTGCCGTGCCCATTGTCCGGCGCAGTTCACCACCTTGTCACAGGCAATGTCGCCCTGGTCGGTCTTCACCGCCGTGATGCGGTCGCCCTTCATCTCGAAGCCGGTGACGCGCACGTCCTCATAGAGCTTGGCGCCATGCATGCGCGCGCCCTTGGCCAGCGACTGCGTGATGTCGGAAGGGCTCGCCTGGCCGTCGGTCGGCAGCCAGGAAGCGCCGACCAGATCGCCGGTCTCCATCAGCGGCCACATCGCCTTGACCTCCGCCGGAGACAGCAAGTGCATGTCCATGCCGAAGCTTTTCGCCGTCGTCGCCAGCCTTCTGTACTCGGTCCAGCGGTCGGCATTGGTGGCGAGCCGCAGGCAGCCGGTCATCTTCCAGCCGGTGGCGAGCCCGGTCTCGGCCTCCAGTCCCTTGTAAAGGTCGACGGAGTATTTCAGCACTTGCGTGATCGAGGCCGAAGAGCGCAATTGCCCCACCAGCCCGGCGGCATGCCAGGTCGAGCCCGAGGTCAGCTTGCCCTGTTCGAGCAGCACCACGTCGACCTTGTGGTCGCGCGCAAGATGATAGGCCGTCGAACAGCCGATGATGCCGCCGCCAATGACGACGACCGCGGCCTGGCTAGGCAAGGTCATGATTTCAGGATCCCGTATTTTGTCCGGTAGTTTTCCAGCGCCGCATCGAGCCGCACCAGGTTTTCCTCGGTGTAGGCGACGTAGTCGATGCCGGGCGCGTCGAGATAGAGCTCCGACACCATGCTCCACATCGCCTCGCGCAGCAGCGAGGCGCATTGCATGGCGGCGTGCGAGCGGCGGATCGCCTCGTCAGGCTCCTTCATGAAATAGGCGGTCAGGAAGGCGAAGGATTCCGCGTCGCTCATGCCGGCGTTCGAGGCGACGCCGGCAAGGTCGAACATGGCAGTATTGAAGCCGGCATATTCGAAATCGATCAGCCACAGCCTGCTGCCGTCGTCGAGAATGTTGGCAGGCAAGAGATCATTGTGGCCAAAGACGATCGGCAGCAATTTCTGCGCCCGCTCCAGTTCGTCGGCCAGCGCCAGGAAGCGCGCCAGGTCGCCGCGCTTTCGGCTGCCGCCTTCGTCAAGCGTGCGCGCATAATCGCGGATGACGTGGAACACCCAGAACATGAAGCCGGCGCCGGAGATATGGTTGGGCATCTCCCGGTGAAAGCCGCGCATCAGCGCCGCGACGCGGCCGAGATTGGCGCGCACGTCCTCGGCCAGATAGGTTTTGGCGCCAAGAAACGCCGTCACCAGGATTCCGGGTTCGGCATAATGGACCGCCGGCGCGAAGCCGGCGGCGTGAGCCGCCCGTGCGGTCATCACCTCGCGTTCGCGGAAGACATGGTGGAACGGATAGTCCTGGCCGAAGCGCACCACATGTTTGCCGGCCGCGTCAGTGACCACATAATTGGCATTGCTCAAGCCGCCGGGCAGCGGCGCGATCTCGATGGCGCCCGTCCAGCAGGACAGGGCGCGGATGCGGTCTTCGGCAATCACGGAATCATCCCTGGTTTGCTGACCTGGTTTGCTGGGCTTCGACACGGCGCCACGGGCAGCGCAACCACGGCGGAGGGAAGTGCAAACAATCTCGTCGGTGCGGGACGCCAGGATTGGTATCCCGCACCGCACCGACGAGCCCCTTGGCCAGGTTTTTGAACCCGGCATCCGCCCCCGCGGATCTGAAAATTCCTTGCGCCAGGCACGTTACAGGCTGCCTGGTCAGTGAGTTGCGGCCCTGCCAATTACCCTCCCGCGCAGCTCCGAACCCCTGTTGAGGTTGGATTTCACGCCAGGGTTGCCCTTCTGTCAATAAAAAGATGTGACTTTTTTTGGGTATTTTGCCCGAAAGCAATGGGCAATTCCTTTAAAAACGTTAGGAATGCCCTAGAATCGGGCAATTTTCCGGGGCGCGCGCATATGATCCACTCGAAACGGCATGGCGAAATCCTGCGGCTGCTGCAGGAAGAGGGAACCGTCACCATCGCCAGCCTGGCCGACCGGTTGGGCGTGTCGCTCGAAACCGTGCGCCGTGACGTCAAGCCGCTCACCAGCGACGGCTCGGTTCTGAAGATGCATGGCGCCATCGGTCTGCCGTCGATGATCGGCGAAGCGCCGTTCGAACGGCGCATGCGTGAGCATGCCGACGCCAAGCGCAGCATTGCCCGCGCGGTCGCGGCCACCATCCGTGACGGCGAATCGATCATGCTCGACACCGGCACCACGACGTCGTTCCTGGCGCGCGAACTGCTCGGCCACCGGCGCCTGACGGTCGTCACCAACTCGTCCGATATCGCCCGTACGCTGGCCACCATCAACGGCAACAAGGTCTATATGGCCGGCGGCGAGTTGCGCAGCGATTCAGGCGCCGCGTTCGGGACGTCGGCCATCGAGTTCGTCAGCCGCTTCTCGGTCAGCCACGCCATTATCTCCACCGGCGCCGTGGATGCGCTGACGGGCGTCATGGACTATGATCTGGAAGAGGCGGAATTCGCCCGCATGGTGCTGTCGCGCGGCCAGCGCTCGCTCGTCATCACCGACCACACGAAGTTCGGCCGCCAGGGTCTGGTTCAGGTCTGTGGCTTCGACGGCTTTTCCGAGCTCGCCACCGACCGCGCGCCGCCGCATGACATTGCCGCCGCGCTCGCACAGGCCGGCGCGCGGCTCAGCATCGCCCGCGGCGAAGCCGGAATTTAGCCGAACACCAAGGATTGATGGGCGCACACGCCCGCGAAAGTGCCACCCGACACGGCGAAGGCGATGTTATGCATCGCGCGTGCCGCGTCTCCGGCGGCATACACGCTGGGTATCGTCGTCTGCTGCCTGTCATCGACTGATATCATCGGGCCAAGCAGGCCGTCCTTGAAGTCGCAACCGAGCTGTTCTGCCAGCGGGCTCGCCATCGTGTTGCGGGGCGCGGTGAACATCGCCTTGACGCCCGCCTTTCGGCCGCCGTCGAGGTGGACAACCAATCCGCCGGCGCCGTCTTCCCCGAGTTCGCTGACCGGCGCGGGCTCAAAGCTGACATTCTTGCCCTCCAGGGCAAGCATCTCCTCGGCGTCGGGCTCGATCAGGCCGTTGCCGAACAGCGTGACGTCACCCCAGTCGGAAATCAGCTGGGCCTGATGTATGGACATCGGACCGGTCGCGAGCACGCCAAGCGGCCCGCCGGAAACCTCGTAGCCATGGCAATAGGGACAGTGCAGCACGGTCCTACCCCATTGTCCGGCGAGCCCGGGAACCTCCGGCAGGATGTCGCGAACGCCGGTGGCAAGCACCAGCCGGGCGGCGCCGAATGTGTCGCCGCCATCGACGGCGATTTCGAAATCGCTTGTGCTGTTGGCAATGGCTTTGTCCGCACGTGCGGTGACAAGCCTGGCCGTCGGATAGGCAAGCAATTGCCGCCTTGCATCGTCGAGGATCGCGCCGGGCGTTCGCCCGTCCTGGCCGAGGAAGCCGTGCGAATGCGTGGCGAAGCGGTTGCGTGGCTGGCCGGCGTCGATCACCAGCACGTTGCGCCGCGCCCGCGCCGCCTGGATGGCGGCGGACAGGCCGGCGAAGCTGCCGCCGACGACGGCAAGATCATACTGCATGGCTGGAGACTCCAATGAGGGCGTAACGGCGGCGGAAATCGGCGGTCAGGTCGGCCAGCGTGATGCGGCTGAGCTTCTCCGCCAGCAGCTTCTCGGCCGCGACGCGAAAATCGTCGAGAACGGCGATCACCGCTTGCTCGACCAGACAGCCTGGGCTTTCCGGCTCGGTGCTGAAGGGCAGCAGCGTCTCGCCAAGAGCCACGCTGATCTCGGCCAGTGAAATGTTTTCGGGCGCGCGCCCGAGCAGCCAGCCGCCGCCATGCCCGCGCGACGAGGTGACGATGCCGGCATCGCGCAAGCCGCCAATGGTCCGGCGCACCACCACCGGATTGGTGTGGATGAAGGTGGCAAGCTGCTCGGAGGTCAGCGCCTGTTCGGGCTTCTCCGCCATGTGGACGAGAATGTGCAGGGTGGAAGACAGGCGACTGTTGCGTTTCATGTAACTTAATTAGTTACGATTCTTCGCGATGTCAAACACGCGAAGGTCGCTTAATGATTTACGGCGACGCTATGCCGGCAAAGCGCGAAAACTCATCCTGAAGCAGGCGCCGCTCGGTTTGCCGTCAAGGATCTCGATGCGGCCGCCATGGAGATGCATGATTTCCTGCACGAGGTTGAGGCCGAGGCCGGCGCCGTGATCCTGCGGACGCAGCCGGTAGAAGGGCTCGAAAATGCGCTCCCGCTCGCCCGGCGGCACGCCGTCGCCTTCGTCCCGGACCTCGATGATGGCGGGCATTGTGACGCTGACGGTGATCTTGCCGGCGCGGCCGCCATGCTCGATGGCGTTCTGCACGATGTTGGTCACCGCGCGTTCGATCGCGGTGCGGTCGCCGGTGGCAAAAAGCGTGTCCCGTTCCGGCTCGAACGACATTTCGTAGCCGGCCGAGAACGCCATCGGCGCGAGGTCGACGATGACGCCGCGCGCGATCGCCACGAGGTCTACCTTTTCGAAGGCCGTTGTCTGCCGGTCGAGGCGCTGCAGGTCGAGCAGCTGGTCGGTCAGCGTCGAAAGCCGTGCCGCATCCTGCAGCAGCCTTGCCCGCTCCGGCGTCGCCGGCAGCGAGGCAAGGCGCGTGTTGAGGATGGCGACCGGTGTCCTGAGTTCATGGGCGGCGTCGGTCAGGAAGCGCTTGTGGCGTTCATAGCCCTTGTCCAGGCGCGCAAGGGCGGCGTTCACCGCCTTGACCAGCGGCGTCACTTCCTTTGGCACATCTTTCAGCGGCAGCTGCACGCCACGCTGGTCGATGTCGATGCGTTCGGCCTCTGCGGCCGCATGGCCAAGGCCTGACAGTGCGCCGCGCACCACCCATGGTGTCGCGACCAGCGTGGCCAACGCCATCAGCCCGGCGAGCGGCAATATGCCTTGCAGGAAGAATTGCGGCGCCCGGCCGAGCAGGCGCAGCAGCGAAAGCCCGCCCTTGGTGCCGCTGAAGATCTGGACATTGCCGGCCGCCGTATCGGTCCAGCGGATCTTTCCCTCCGGCGGCGCGGCTTGTCCGATTGCGTGGTCGATACGGGCGTCGCTGATAGTGTCCAGCAGTCCGACAAAGGGCTGGAAAATGGCCGGCACCCTGCCTTCTTCCAGTCGCTGCCCTTGCTTGTCGCGGATGATGAACCAGAGGTCCGGAACGTTCGAGCGCAGCTTTGCCATATCTGGCGTCTCGGTGATGACAAGCTTGCCGCCGGCATCGCGTGTCACTGCATCCGCCAGCACGTCCATTGTACCGTCCTCGTAGTCATGCGGGATAAGGCCGGTGGCCAGCATGGCGCCGAGAATGCCGACGATGATCAGCGTCAGCATCGCGCATTGCAGCAAGGCGATACGCAGCACCAGGCTCCATTTGAGCGAACGCGGGCGCTTGAGGCTCATAGCTCGGCGCTCATGTCGTTTCGCGCAGGAGATAGCCGACGCCGCGAATGCCATTGATCGTCACGCCGGCATCGGCATCGGCGAGTTTGCGGCGCAGGCGCGAGACGTGGGTGTCGAGCGCGTTGGACTGGATCTCGTCGTCGAGGCCGAACACCGCCTCCATCAGCGCCTCGCGCTGCACCATGCGGCCGGTCCGGCGCATCAGCGCCTCCAGCACCAGGAGTTCGCGCCGCGGCAGGCTGAGCGGTTCGGCACGGATCGACGTTTCGCGATGCCCGACGTCGAGCACCAGGTCGCCGGCGCGGATGAATTGCGACTGCATCGGTGCCGGGCGCCTGAGCAGCGCGCGCAACCGGGCAAGCAATTCCTCGAAGGCGAATGGTTTTGCCAGATAGTCGTCCGCGCCCATGTCCAGCCCATCGACCTTGTCCGCTGTGTCGCCTCTCGCCGTCAGCATCAGCACTGGCGTGGTGTTCTTGGCCGAACGCAATCTGGGCACCAGCGACAGCCCGTCGCCATCCGGCAACTGGCGGTCGAGCAGGATCGCGTCGTAGCTGTCGGCGGCGACGAAGCCTTCGGCTTCGATGAGCGTGCCGGCATGATCGACCACCATGTCGTGGCGCTTCAGCGCGGCACGTAAGGCAGAGACCATTTCGGGCTCGTCCTCGACCAGCAAGATTCGCATCGACAGTTCTCCAGCAACGGCAACAGCTTCGGGCGCTACCGCGCCAACATTGCGCAAACATGGCAAAGCCGAACGGCCCGGGGTCGACAGGCGCTTTCTTTGGCTCTCCGAGATTGCGCAATGTCTATGCAACCCAGTCGCGGCAAACAGCGCCGGTCGGCACGAATCGCCCATGCCGGCGTGAAGGCGTCGGGCCCGAATATGCAACAGGTCGGGCCCGACGTTGAAGCGAAATGACGCTGAAGCGAAATCAGGTGGCACACCAGACTGGTTGGCGTGCTGTTGTCTCGGATTGAGGTTACCATGCCCGCAAATGATGCTCTGTCTTTTCTCATGGCGTGGACCGTCGCGCCGTTCAGGGTCGGCTCCGTCACGCCGTCCAGCTCCAGCCTGGCGGCATTGATGACCCGTGACATCGGACCTGAGACAGGCCCCGTGCTGGAGCTCGGTCCAGGAACAGGTCCTTTCACACGGGCGCTGCTGTCGCGCGGGGTGAAGGAGGAGGATCTGACGCTGATCGAGTCCGATCCGGATTTCGCCGCGCTGCTCATGCGTCGTTTTCCTGCCGCCCGGATTTTTGAAATGGATGCTGTCGGCCTGCGCCATCTGTCGCTCTTCCACCGGCCGGTGATTGGCGCTGCCGTCAGCGGCTTGCCTTTCCGGCTGATTTCGCCGCGGAAGACGCTCGCCATTCTCGAAGGTGTTTTCGCGAACCTTCGTCCCGGCGGAGCCCTCTATCAGTTCACGCTCGGACGGCGCTGTCCGTTCGACCAGTCGCTGCTCGACCGGCTCGATCTTGAGGTCACGCGGGTTGGTCATACGTTCCGCAATTTCCCGCCGGCGACGGTCTATCGCATCGCCAGAATCAAGGCAGCCGGAACTTATGACTGGCGCTTCGCATGACGGGACCATTGTCGGTCATTCTCGGCTTCGGCCTGTTCGGCGTCTTTTGCCTTGCCTTCACCGAGAAGATCCTGCCGATTCCGCCCTCGCATGTGTTGCTGCTGTTTCTCGGCATGACGGCCGCGCCTGACGGTGCGACGCTGGCGATCCTGTTGGCGGTGACGACTTCCGCCTCCTTCACCGGCTGTCTTGTCTGGTATGGGGTCGGCCGCCGGATCGGGTTCGACCGCGCCGACAGGCTGATCGGACGAGCCGGCAGATATGTCTTCCTGCGCCCCGAAACCTATCGCAAGCTTGGCCAGGCCTATCGCCGCAATCATGTCAGGGTATCCTTGCTGGCGCAGTTCATCCCGACCGTGCGCAATTACCTGCCGATCGCAGCTGGCGCGCTGTGTCTGCCTGCCTTGCCTTTCGCGGCCGCGACGCTGCTTGGCGCCACCATATGGAATGCGGGCTTTCTCCTGACCGGCTATCTCATGCACGGCAGCGGCCAGGATTCTTTCACGGTGGGCTTGCGCATCATCGTTATTGTCGTGGCGCTGGAGGCGGCCTTCATGCTTGCGTGGCGCTATGGCCCGACATGGCGACGCCGCATCAGGCTGATGCTCGGCTGAACGCGCCACCGGGTCATGGGATAAGCTCCGCGATCCGCTTTCCTTCGCTTGCCTGCCGGTGTTTAGTCCGGCCATGGCCTTCACCATCCGCCAGTTGCAGTTCTTCGTCGCCGTTGCCGAGCAAGGCACGGTGTCGCGCGCGGCGCAAAACCTCTCCATCTCGCAATCGTCGGTCACCGAAGCGATCAAGGAACTTGAAAGCGATCTCGGCGTCGAACTGTTCGAGCGCCATCCGCGCGGCCTCAACATCACCCACAAGGGCCACCAGTTCCTGCGTCACGCGACAAAGATCCTCGCCGACGTATCCGACGCCCGCCGCTCTTTTTCCGGCGAACAGGCCGTCGCCGGTGGCCGGCTGCAGCTCGGCGTCACCTCTCTGGTCGCCGGCTATGTGCTGTCGGATCTGCTTTCCCGCTACCGCCGCGCCTATCCCGGCGTCGAGGTGTCGGCCATAGAGGACAATGGCGACTACCTCGAACATTTGCTGATCGGCGGCAAGCTCGACATTGCCGTCATGGTCACCTCCAATTTGCGCGACCGCACTGCCCTGCAATCGGAAATCCTCGAAGTCTCGGCCTATCGGCTGTGGCTGCCGCTCGGCCATCCCTTGGCTGGCGCCGACATCATCGGCATCGGCGATATCGCCTCCGAACCGCTGATCATGCTCACCGTCGACGAGATCGAGGAGAACACCGGCAAGCTGCTGACGGCGATCGGCGCCAGGCCGCACGTCGCCTTCCGCACCCGTTCCGTGGAAGCCGTGCGCAGCCTCGTCGCCACCGGCGCCGGCGTGGCGCTGCTGCCAGATCTCGTCTACCGGCCCTGGTCGCTGGAAGGCGACCGTATCGAATCGCGCGACATTTCGGGCGCCTTGCCGGTGGTGCAGGTCGGCATGGTCTGGCGGCGCGGCTCCGGCCTGCCGCAGGCAGCACGCGACTTCATCGGGCTTGCCCAGTCGCAACGGACGGTCCGCCAGCGGCCCTGATCCGCGGCGATCTATCGGAAAAACCGATATCGCCCTTCTGATAAATGAATTTGCGAAACCGGAATTTTCCAAGCACCTTCCGTTCAGGGACCAAAGCCGCCATCAGAGCGGCATCAGTCCATTGGACGAACTGGCACGTTTTTCAGTCCGCGCGTGATCTGGCGAAAACCGGAGCGGTTTCAGGGTCACGCGCCAAAATGGGAGATCGATGATGAATTCATTCCTGAAGTCATGCACTGCGCTGACGGTCGCGCTGACCTTCTCCGGTCAGGTGGTTGCCCAGGTCAAGGAACTGGGCAAGGGGGAAGGCCAAGTCAACATCGTTGCCTGGCCGGGCTATATCGAGCGCGGCGAGACCGACAAGGGCTATGACTGGGTCACCGCCTTCGAGAAGGAGAGTGGCTGCAAGGTCAACGTCAAGACCGCCAACACATCCGATGAGATGGTGTCGCTGATGAACGAGGGCGGCTTCGACCTCGTCACCGCTTCAGGCGATGCCTCGCTACGCCTCGTCGCCGGCAAGCGCGTGCAGCCGATCAACACCGATCTCATCGCGAGCTGGAAGACGGTCGACGACCGGCTGAAGGACGCGCCCTGGTTCACCGTCGACAAAGTGCATTACGGCGTTCCCTATCAGTGGGGTCCGAACATCCTGATGTACAACACCGAGGTGTTCAAGGAAGCGCCGAAGAGCTGGAATGTCGTTTTCGAGGAAATGAAGCTGCCGGATGGCAAGTCCAACAAGGGCCGTGTCCAGGCCTATGACGGACCGATCCACATCGCCGATGCCGCCAACTACCTGATGTTCCACAAGCCGGAACTCGGCATCAAGGATCCCTACGAATTGAACGAGGACCAGTACAAGGCGGCGCTCGAATTGCTGCGCGTCCAGCGCACGCTGGTCGGCCGCTACTGGCATGACGCCGCCATCCAGGTCGATGACTTCCAGAACGAAGGCGTGGTTGCTTCGGGCTCGTGGCCCTATCAGGTCAACACACTTGTCGCCGCCAAGAAGCCGGTCGCCTCGACCGTGCCGGAAGAAGGCGTCACCGGCTGGGCCGACACAACCATGATGGAAGCCGACGCGGCGCACCCGAACTGCGCCTATAT
Source organism: Mesorhizobium sp. M8A.F.Ca.ET.202.01.1.1 (assembly GCF_004791595.1). Lineage (NCBI taxonomy): Bacteria > Pseudomonadati > Pseudomonadota > Alphaproteobacteria > Hyphomicrobiales > Phyllobacteriaceae > Mesorhizobium > Mesorhizobium sp. M8A.F.Ca.ET.202.01.1.1. Next base: position 20,431 of record NZ_SRUN01000031.1, read on the forward strand.
GTGGCTCGAGCATTCGCTGGCGCCGAAGGTGCAGGGCGATGTCTCGGCCTGGTTCGGTTCGCTGCCGGTCGTGCCCGCCGCCTGCAAGGGCAACGAGTTGCTCGGCGAGGAAGGCTGCAAGACCAACGGTTACGACAATTTCGACAAGATCAAGTTCTGGAAGACGCCGGTCTCGAAATGCGTCACCCAGAATGATCAATGCGTGCCTTACTATCGCTGGGTGTCCGATTATATCGGCGTCATCGGCGGACGGTGATTTTCGCCGCGCATCTATTGATAAGTTGACGCTGCCCCTCACCCTTACCCTCTCCCCGTGAAGAACGGGGAGAGGGTACCGTCAGCGTTGAAGCGCGTCCCTTCTCCCCGTCCCTATTACGGGGAGAAGGTGCCGGCAGGCGGATGAGGGGCAGCGCCAACGCCCGAGATTTTGACGAGCCTGACAGATCAGGACACCCAATGACCCCAGCCGTTTCCTTTCAAAAAGTCTCGCGCCATTTCGGCAGTGTTCGCGCTGTCGACGCGGTCGACCTCGACATTGCGCCCGGCGAATTCTTCGCCATGCTGGGGCCATCGGGTTCGGGCAAGACGACGTGCCTGCGTCTCATCGCCGGCTTTGAGCAGCCGACGGCGGGTTCCATCTCGATCTTCGGCGAGCGCGCCGAGGGCGTGCCGCCCTATCGCCGCAACGTCAACACAGTGTTCCAGGACTATGCGCTGTTCCCGCACCTCAATGTGCTCGACAACGTCGCCTACGGACTGATGGTCAAGCGCGTCGGCAAGGCCGAGCGGCACAAGGCGGCGGAAGAAGCCTTGTCACTGGTGCGGCTGCCCGGCTACGGCGCGCGCCGGCCCGGCCAGCTCTCCGGCGGCCAGCGCCAGCGTGTCGCGCTGGCGCGTGCGCTGGTCAACCAGCCCAAGGTGCTGCTGCTCGACGAGCCGCTCGGCGCGCTCGACCTCAAACTGCGCGAAAACATGCAGGAGGAGCTGAAATCACTGCAGAAGGCGCTCGGCATCACCTTCGTCTTCGTCACCCACGACCAGGGCGAGGCACTGTCGATGGCCGACCGCGTCGCCGTCTTCAATGACGGCAGGATTATGCAGATCGGCACGCCGGAAGACATCTATCAGCGCCCAAGCACGCGCTTCGTCGCCGATTTCGTCGGCTCGTCCAACGTGCTGCCGCCGGACTTCGTCCAGCGTTATTCCGGCCAGCACCGCTGGGGGAGTCTCAGGCCCGAATCCATTCGCGTCGGCCGCGCCGCGAGCGGCGAGGGCGTGGCCGCGCGTCTCGTCTCGACCAACTATCTCGGCGCCACCACCAGGCTGGCGCTCGATGCCGACGGGTTGAAGCTGCACGCCGTGGTGCCGGCGGGGACAGTGCTGCCTAGGGAAGGCGAGGCTGTTGTGCTCACCTTCAATCGCGAGCATCTGCATCTGATGGACGAGCCGGCATGATGAAGGTTTGCGCGATTAGAGTCTCCAGCGTGGCGCTCTACGGCGCCCCCCTCTGGCCTGCCGGCCATCTCCCCCACGAGGGGGGAGATTGGATGTCGCGACTGCTTTCGCCAATCAGCAACGTTGCGGGAATGAGCGAGGCGCTGAAGCTGCCAATCTCCCCCCTCGTGGGGGAGATGTCCGGCAGGACAGAGGGGGGCGTGAAGGATCGCTGCCTCTCCTATAAGCCCCACTGCCACAGGGTGGTCCCATGACCATCGCCGCCCTCAACGCCAATCCCGCCCCAGCCATCCTGCCCGGCAGCGGCGGCCTGCGCGGCGCGCTGTCGGACCTGTTCTGGCGCCGGCCGAAACTGCTTCTCCTGCTCATGCTGCTGCCGCCGGTTCTGTGGCTCGGCATCGTCTATATCGGCTCGCTGTTCGCGCTGTTGGCGCAGAGCTTCTTCTCCATCGACGAGTTCTCCGGCCTCATCAACCGGCAGTTCACGCTGAAGACCTATGGCGACCTGTTGCAGGCCGCCAATCTCGACATCATCCTGCGCACGGTGACGATGGCGGCACTGGTCACACTGGCCTCGGCTATCGTCGCCTTCCCCATAGCCTACTATGCCGCGCGTTACGCGCGCGGCCGCTGGAAAGCGCTGTTCTATCTCGGCGTCATGCTGCCGCTGTGGTCGAGCTATCTGGTCAAGATTTATGCCTGGAAGCTGATCCTGGCCAAGGAAGGCATTTTGACCTGGCTGCTCGCCAAGCTGCATCTGCTGTGGCTGCTCGATGGCTGGCTCTCGCTGCCCGTGGTCGGCGGCAATTCGCTGTCGGTGTCCTTTACCGGCACCTTCATCGTCTTCGTCTATGTCTGGCTGCCCTTCATGATCCTGCCGGTGCAGGCGGCCCTCGAGCGCGTGCCCGGCAATCTGGTCGAGGCCTCGTCCGATCTCGGCGCCTCGCCCGGCCAGACCTTCCGCAACGTGCTGTTCCCGCTGGCGCTGCCCGGCATCGTCGCCGGCTCGATCTTCACCTTCTCACTGACGCTGGGCGACTACATCATCCCGCAGATCATCGGCACCTCGCGCCTGTTCATCGGCCAGGCCGTCTATTCGCAGCAAGGTACCGCCGGCAACATCCCGCTCGCCGCCGCCTTCACCGTGGTGCCCATCGTCATCATGGGTTTCTACCTCTGGGGCGCCAAGCGCATGGGGGCCTTCGATGCGCTCTGACCGCGGCCAGTCGGCTCCCCTTGGCCTGAAGATCGCGGCCGCCTGCGGCCTGCTCTTCCTGCATCTGCCGATCCTCCTGATCTTCGTCTATGCCTTCACCACCGAGGAGAAGAGCTTCGTCTGGCCGCCGCCGGGCTTGACCACGCAATGGTTCGCCGTCACCTGGAACCGACCCGATGTCTGGGAAGCGCTGTCACTGTCGGTCCGCGTCGCCGCCATCTCGACCACGATTGCGCTGGTGCTCGGCACGCTGTGCGCCGCCGCCGTGTCGCGAACGAAATTCTTCGGCCGCGAAACCATCTCGCTGCTGGTCATCCTCCCGATCGCGCTGCCCGGCATCATCACCGGCATCGCGCTGCGCTCGGCCTTTGCGCTGGCCGACATTCCGTTCTCGTTCTGGACGATCGTGCTCGGCCACGCCACTTTCTGCGTGGTCGTGGTCTACAACAATGCGGTCGCCCGGTTCCGCCGCTCCTCGGGTTCGATGATCGAAGCTTCGATGGATCTCGGCGCCGACGGCTTCCAGACCTTCAGGCATGTCGTGCTGCCCAACATCGCCACGGCACTGCTTGCCGGCGGTATGCTGGCCTTCGCGCTGTCCTTCGATGAGGTCATCGTCACCACCTTCACCGCCGGCCAGCAGCAGACCGTGCCGATCTGGATGCTGGAGGAACTGATCCGCCCGCGCCAGCGACCGGTCACCAATGTCGTGGCCATGGTCGTCGTGCTGGTGACGCTGCTGCCGATCCTTTTTGCCTACTACCTGACCCGCGACGGCGACCAGATCGCCGGAAGCGGGAAATGAAAAAAAGCGAATAGGGAGTAGCGAGTAGCAGAAATCGACAGCCAAACCCTGCTCGCTATTCGCTGCTCCTCATTCGCTCCTTCCAAGGGAGAAATCTGATGGACACCCAGATGCTGATCGGCTCGAAATTCGAAAAGGGCACCGAGACCGACGAGCCGATCCTCAATCCGAAGACCGGGGCGACCATTCTCAACCTGCCGGAAGCCAGCCAGGCACAGATCGAGGCCGCCGTGGCGGCCGCCGAACAAGCGTTCGTCTCGTGGTCGCGCACCACGCCGGCGCAACGCTCCGGCTACCTGCTCAAAATCGCCGACCGCATCGAAGCCGAGGCCAGGGAGTTCGCCACGCTCGAAGCGCTGAACTGCGGCAAGCCGATCAACGCCGTGCTCAATGACGAAATCCCGGCCATCGTCGACTGCTACCGCTTCTTCGCCGGCGCGGTGCGATCCATGCCCGGCGTCGTCGCGGGCGAATATCTGCCGGGCCATACCTCGATGGTGCGGCGCGACGCGATCGGCATCGTCGCTTCGATCGCGCCGTGGAACTATCCGCTGATGATGATGGCCTGGAAGCTGGCGCCGGCGATTGCCGGCGGCAACACCGTGGTCTTCAAGCCGTCGGAACAGACACCGCTGACGACGTTGAAGCTGGCCAGGATTCTGGCCGACGTGCTTCCCGAGGGCGTCGTCAATGTCGTGCTCGGCCGGGGCGACAGCGTCGGCAACACGCTGATCAATCACCCCAAGGTCAATATGATCTCGATCACCGGCGACGTCGCCACCGGCAAGAAGGTACTGCAGGCCGCCGCCAAATCGGTCAAGCGCACGCATCTGGAACTCGGCGGCAAGGCGCCGGTCATCGTCTTCGACGACGCCGACCTCGGCGCCGTCGTCAACGGCCTGCGCGCCTTCGGCTACTACAATGCCGGTCAGGACTGCACAGCGGCCTGCCGCATCTATGCCGGCAAGAAAATCTACGACAAGCTCGTCGCCGACCTCTCCTCCGCCGTCTCGACCATCAGATACAACCAGCCCGACGACACCGAGAACGAGATCGGGCCGCTGATCTCGCGCCGCCAGCGCGACCGCGTATCGAGCTTCGTCGAGCGCGCTTCGGAACTGAAACACATCGAGATCACCACCGGCGGCAAGCCGGGCGAGGGCACCGGCTTCTACTACCAGCCGACAGTCGTCGCCGGCGCGCTGCAGGAAGACGAGATCGTGCGCCGCGAAGTGTTCGGCCCGGTCGTCTCGGTCACTCGTTTCACGGATGTCGACGAGGCGGTGAACTGGGCCAACGACAGCGATTACGGCCTGGCCTCGTCGGTGTGGACGAAGGACGTCTCGCGTGCCATGGCGACAGCGGCACGCCTGCAATATGGCTGCACCTGGATCAACACCCACTTCATGCTGACCAACGATATGCCGCATGGCGGCCTGAAACAGTCCGGCTACGGCAAGGACATGTCACTCTACGCGCTGGAGGACTACACCGCCGTGCGCCATGTGATGGTTGCGCATGGGTGAGGAGCGGTCCGCGCAGCGGACGAAAAGCCCCTAAATGGGCTTTTCGAGCGACGAACGCCCGGAGCCATAGCGAAGGGCCGGACGGTGGCCACTTTCCCTTCTCCCCTTGTGGGAGAAGGTGGATCGGCGCGCAGCGCCGAGACGGATGAGCAACTGTGTTTTCAGGCTTTGTCTGGATACCAGGGTTGGTTGTGTCGAAGCATGGCGCTGAGGATGGTCATAATCTTTCGGGCCACGGCGACGATGGCGACCTTTGGTTGCTTACCGTT
>NZ_SRUN01000320.1:0-281 GCF_004791595.1 Mesorhizobium sp. M8A.F.Ca.ET.202.01.1.1
CGAACGCGCCGGCGGTCGGCGCGTTCGAACTCGATCAATACAGGCCCGGAAACCGCTCGCATCCGGGTGAATGAAAACAAATGCGAGTTCTGCAATGGAAAAGCTGGCGCTCGCCCGTCGCGGCGTTGCCGGTGATCCTTCACCTTGCTGCATCGGTTCTGACTGTTACACTTCTGCTTTTGCAGAATGCGGAAGCAGTAATTGATCTGATCAGCAAGGTGAAGGCGCTTCTGATTTTTCATCATGGGCGTATCCTCCATTGCTAGACTCCGGCATACCTG
>NZ_SRUN01000321.1:0-281 GCF_004791595.1 Mesorhizobium sp. M8A.F.Ca.ET.202.01.1.1
CAAGAACCGCAGGAACGGCTACCGCGCCTGCCGTTGACCGGCCGCACAGCCTACTGCCCAATCCGCCGAACGCGGCATAGAGTGCCCGCGAACAGGTTCGGGAGCGGTCTCTCGTGAGTGAGCGAAGCCTTAGACGGCGCGCGGCGATCTGGCTGGCGGCTTTCTGCGCCTTCTATCTGGCATTCGCCTATCTCGCCGCGCCGGAATTCTGGACCTGGCGCGAGCGCGGATTCCGCACGCAGCGCTTCGAGATGGTGACGCACACGCCGCAGGGGATTCCG
>NZ_SRUN01000322.1:0-281 GCF_004791595.1 Mesorhizobium sp. M8A.F.Ca.ET.202.01.1.1
CTTCGAGGACAAGGCGCCGCACAGCGCGCTGATGCGCGAAATGCCGGTCTATGTCATTACCCATCCGCTGGCGGCGCTGCTCGGGTTGGCCGCCTATGCCAGGATGCCGTCGCTGTTCGGCGTCAACACGGCGGGGCGGCACTGGCGGGCGTGATCGCGCCCGGTTTCGGGACGACGATCGGCCGCCGCGACGAAGTTTCGCCATAGGCAAGCCGTAGCCGGGGCGCTAAGAGGATGCCGGAATGCGGCCCATCCGACACGCGGATAATCACGAAGCGCCC
>NZ_SRUN01000323.1:0-281 GCF_004791595.1 Mesorhizobium sp. M8A.F.Ca.ET.202.01.1.1
CCGAAATGCACCGGATCGACGCCGTAGTGCTGGACCAGCGGCAGGAAGATCGGCGTGCAGATGATGATCATCGGACCCATATCCATGAAGGTACCGAGAAGCAGCATCAGCACGTTGAGCAGAAGCAGCACCACCAGCGGATCGGTGGAGATGGCGTTCATCCCGGCGATCAGCAGCACCGGCACCTTGAGATAGGCCATCAGCCAGCTGAACGACGCCGCCATGCCGATGATCAAAAGCACCATCGAAGTCGTGCGCACCGCGCCAAGCGTGGCGTGGAC
>NZ_SRUN01000324.1:0-280 GCF_004791595.1 Mesorhizobium sp. M8A.F.Ca.ET.202.01.1.1
TTCGGGGGGGGCGCCTTCGAGCCTGGCCCGCTCAAGGGCCTGTTCGCTGCTCAGCGTTATCGTGCTGGCGCGGTCGTCTTCGGCCGAGATTGCTAAGGCGCTGAGCAGAATGCGCTTTTCGACGGCGAGTCTGATCGAGGCCTCCATGACCGATGCCGCCAGCGTGGGGTTGTCCTTCAGATCCGCCAGGCTGCCATCGACGTCGAACCGGCCCTGGTGGAGCTTTGCCGCCTGCGCCTTGACATATGGCGCCGACTTGAAGCCCGGCCTCTGCTCCAAG
>NZ_SRUN01000325.1:0-280 GCF_004791595.1 Mesorhizobium sp. M8A.F.Ca.ET.202.01.1.1
GGCCGACCTCGGCAAGAAGGTCACCGCCGTCGCCGACTGGAAAAGCTGCGTCGACGGTGCCGATATCGTCGTCGAGGCCTCGCGCCTCAACGAACCGCAGCCTTTGCTCAAGACCGAATGGATCAAGCCCGGCGCGCTGGTGGTGCCCTATGGCACGATGAGCGCGGTGGAGCTGTCGCTCACCGACATCATGGCCAAGATGGTCGTCGACGACTGGGGTCAGTGCAAGGGCGGCAAGTTCGGCTCGTTGCGCGCCCATGTCGAAGCCGGAAAGCTGAGC
>NZ_SRUN01000326.1:0-280 GCF_004791595.1 Mesorhizobium sp. M8A.F.Ca.ET.202.01.1.1
GGCGAAGCAAGGAGTGTGGTTGTGGCGGTGATGCAGCAAATCCAGGCCGAGGTCGATCGTTACCCGCTCGTGCTGTTCATGAAAGGCACCCCGCAGTACCCGATGTGCGGCTTTTCCAGTCGCGCCGTGCAGGCGCTGATGGCGGCCGGCGCTGTCGCCCTGCGCACCGTCAACGTGCTCGAGGAACCGGAGATCCGTGCCAACCTGCCGCGCTTCTCCAACCTGCCGACCTTCCCGCAGCTGTTCATCAACGGTGAGCTCATCGGCGGCTGCGACATCG
>NZ_SRUN01000327.1:0-280 GCF_004791595.1 Mesorhizobium sp. M8A.F.Ca.ET.202.01.1.1
AATCGTTGGATACACCGAACAGCCCGCCCCGTGCGGGCTGTTTCGCATTCAGGATTTGCCGTAAACGTCGCGCTGGAATAGGCTGCGGGCATGAACCCAGGCCCCACTGCCAAGGTCGCCGCAGCCCCCACTGCCGCCGTACCCGACTACGTCCTCCAGCTCGAACGCGCCGCCCACTACCTGCCGCCGGAACAGCTGCCGCTGTTGCGCCGTGCCTGGGAAGTCGGAGCCTCCGCGCACGCTGGGCAGACGCGCAAGTCGGGCGAGCCCTACATCACCC
>NZ_SRUN01000328.1:0-280 GCF_004791595.1 Mesorhizobium sp. M8A.F.Ca.ET.202.01.1.1
ATCCTGCCGGTGGTGGCGCGTTCGGAGCGCATCGTTACGTCGGCCGGCGAGCAGTTCGTCACCATCGAAGACGCGATGTCGAATGTCACCGCGTCGCGCGGGGTACTGGAGCCGGTCAGTGCCGATGTCTTGCCCGAGGTCGAGATCGTCTGCCGCATGGCACTGGCCACGCTGCCCGGCAGCAGGGTTGACTGGGCCGGCTGCATGCACGACTACGCGCCCATCCGCGAGCTGATTGCCGCGGTGTATCCGGAGATCTACACCGGCTTCAACCAGCGCA
>NZ_SRUN01000329.1:0-280 GCF_004791595.1 Mesorhizobium sp. M8A.F.Ca.ET.202.01.1.1
CCTTGCCCTGCCGGCCGCGCCCTCACCGGCCGCGCTCGCCCTGTCCTGATCGCTCAGGCCCCGCTCTTCCGTTCGGACTCCAGACCATGCCGGTGACCTACGACCTCGACGGCCAGAAGCGCGTCTACGCGACCTGGGCCAAGTTCTACGACCGGATCTATCAGCGCATGCTGGCGCGCCCGCAGCGCGAGGCGGTCGAAGCGGCCTGTGCCTGCGGCCCGGACATCCTCGAGATCGGCGTCGGCACCGGGCTCACCCTGCCCTATATCACGCCGGACTC
>NZ_SRUN01000032.1:0-23678 GCF_004791595.1 Mesorhizobium sp. M8A.F.Ca.ET.202.01.1.1
GTCGGGCCCCAGCTCATCCACGGTTTAAGCCACCTGAGGGGTGACGGGCTCTCGACCGCCGCCACGGATCAGGCAAGCACCTGGTCCGTGGCACCCTCAACAATGCACGATTCCAAACACACAAGGGGTGTTCCCGCGGAGTGAGACGCTGGCGTTCCCTGGAACACCCCTCATCCGTCGCCTTCGGCGACACCTTCTCCCACAAGGGGAGAAGGGAAAGAGCGCTCGGTGCGGATCGCCGTTCACTCCCTCCCCGCATCATGCTAACCACCCTGCATGGCACAGAAGAAAGCATTCGAGGTCGACGGTTGGCTCGCGCGGCCTGATCCGCGCATCTCGATCGTCCTGCTCTATGGCCCCGATCGCGGCCTTGTCTCGGAGCGGGCGAAGGCCTTTGCCGGGAAGACCGGCCTGCCGCTCGACGATCCGTTCTCGGTGGTCAGGCTCGAGGGTTCGGAGGTCGACCGCGACGAGGGCCGCCTGCTCGACGAGGCCCGCACCGTACCGATGTTTTCCGACCGGCGGCTGCTCTGGGTGCGCAACGCCACCGGACAAAAGGCGCTGGCCGACGACGTCAAGGCGCTGACGGCGGAGCCGGCGAGGGACGCCATCATCCTGATCGAGGCCGGCGATTTGAAGAAAGGCGTCGGGCTGCGCGCGGTGGTCGAGGGCGCCGACAATGCCATGGCCTTGCCCTGCTACGCCGATGAGGCCCGCGACATCGACACCGTCATCGACGACGAGCTGCGCAAGGCCGGCATGTCGATGACGCTTGAGGCGAGGCAAGCGCTGCGCCGCAATCTCGGCGGCGACCGGCTGGCCTCGCGCGGCGAGATCGAAAAACTCGCCCTCTACGCCCACGGCCAGAGGGAAATCGGGCTGGAAGAGGTGCGAGCCATGTCCGGCGACGTGTCCGGCGCCTCGTTCGACGACGCCGTCGACGCGCTGCTCGAAGGCAAGGTCGGCGACTTCGACACCGCCTTCACCCGCCATTGCCAGGGTGGCGGCCCGCCTTTCCTGGTGCTGTCCTCGGCGATGCGGCAGTTACAGCAGATCCAGGTCATGCGCGGCCAGATGGAGACCGGCGGCCGCAACGCCGCTTCCGTCGTCGCCGCCGCCCGCCCGCCGGTCTTTTTCTCCAGGCGCAAGCTGGTGGAAAAGACGCTGGAGCGCTGGAACAGCGAAGCGCTCGGCCGCGCGCTGAACCGCCTGCAGTCAGCCGTGCTGCAGACGCGGCGCCGGCCGGACCTGTCGGTGGCGCTGGCTCGGCAGGCGCTGCTGGGGATCGCGGTGGAAAGCGCGCGGCTGGCGCAAAGGTAGCAGAGCGATCTCCCCTTTTCGGTGCCGAGCGCTGGTTAATTCATGCTCATGGCGCCCACCGGCTGAAAGGTTGGCAGCGCCTGTGGAAAGACCAGCACCGCCGCGCCATAAAGGAGCAGAGCGACACCCGACATCTTTGCGATCCGATCTCCTGCCGGAAGGGTCTTTTCCGCAAGGACCAGCAAGGTGACCACGGCCATCGCGGCGACGTTCATGATCCCGAGAGGAAAGAGGGCGAGAAACAAGAGCCAGCAGCAGCCCAGGCAGAAAAGTCCGTGCTCCAGGCCCATGCGAACCGCGCCCCAGTAACCGTCGCGCCATGAGGTCAGGATGAAGCCGATCGGCGTGCGGCATTTGGCCAGACACAGATCCTTCAGCGGGGAGAGTTGATAGGCGCCGGCAACCATCAGCAGCGCGCCGCCGATGCGCGCGGCCGTCGCCGTGGACAATCCCACATGTCCGGCAAGCATCTCCGCACCCGCCGCGCCGGCAAAGGCGATAACGCCCATCACGCCCCAAACCAGCATGTACCCGGCCACGAACACCCAGCTCGAGACAAAGGTCTCGCCGCGGCCCCGTTTGCCGGCCTGGACCGTGTGAAAGGTCAGGATCATGGGCGCGGCCGTCGGAAACATCATGGCGATCATCATGATCATCCAGACGGCAAGGAACAGCGGCGCCCTCATGCCCATGGTGAGTGAGTATATTTCCATGCGCATGTCCGCGTCCATGCCCATCTGCTGCCAGACGAGCAGGATCCACGCCGCCGCGGCGATGGAGATCAGCAGCGCGAGAATGATGTATCGCTGGAACGTCGGCGCCATGGACAAGTACGTTCCGTACCATGCGGCCAGCTTCTACTGCTGGCCAGACCAGTTGATCGGGGCGTAATGTCCGTTTCGGCGGGAATTGTCCCAGCTCATGCCATGGTCGCTGAATGTGCTGCCTTCCGCCCCCATCGCCATGGCGAGCCAGTCGGGATTGACAGGATGGCCGGTGGCCGCCCACATCTGCCCATCCTCGCGCATTGTCGGCAGTGGCTCGACAGCCATCCGCATGATGCCCGCAATCTCCGCCGACCGCTTGTTGCCGTCTATCCGGTAGCTTATCGGCACCTTCTTGGCGCCGAGGTTCGTGCCGATCATGGGTGCCAATACCGCCATGGGGCCGCCGGCCGCGCCAGTGAAGATGGCACCTAGCGCCTCTGTTTGCCCGTCATCGGCCCGTTCGTCGATATAGGCGGCGGCCGTCCAGTCGCCGTTTGCCATCGGACCCGGCGTGTGAGCAACCATCGCGACGCTCAGCCCATCCAATCGAACGTCGCCGTAATTGCCGGTATCGATGTGAAAGACCAAACCAACGTCGCAAACGCCTCTCGTCGGCTTCGATGTCAGCTGCGCGTTGGTGGACAGCAGGCAAGGACACACGACATCGCAGCTACAATTTTCGAAGTAACTTCCGGACAATTGCCAACGGACTGCCATTTGCACCTCCCGTTTGCGTCAGGCGCGTCGGCATATCGTTTTGGCGAGGCGATGCCATTCATGGGCATGTAGGAATGGCAGACAGCCCTCGCCGCGGCTGACCGGCACGCTAGGGCAGATAATTCAAGCCATCTCTAATTGAGGTTATACCGTTGCCCGGCACTGTCAAGCCGCGAGCGCCAGGGCTGGCGAGAGGCGTTGCAGGGGATCGCCGTGGAGAGCGCGAGGCTGGGGCAGTGGTAGGCGCCCTATTCCTTCTCCCCCTGTGGGAGAAGGGAGAACCGCGCGAAACATTCGCCGGCTAAATACCAAGCATCCCGGGAAAGGTTTGTCGCGGCATCTCGCTCTAACTTCTTGTTTTTACGCGATTCCCAAGGGGAAGCGCTATGCGCTTCTCCCGGGAAAACCGCTACGCACTTTTCCTGGAATTGCTCTAACTGCGTGGAAACAACAGTCAGAACGGATTGGTAGTCCAGTGAATCACCGGGCCACCTCTAATCCTGCTTCAGCCTCCGGCACAGCTCGTCCAGCTGCTCCAGGCTCCGATACGCAACCCGCAACACCCCGCCCTTGCCCTTGTGGTCGACCGTGACGATCATGCCGGTCGTGTCGGTGAGCAGCTTTTCCAGCGCCAACGTGTCGGCGTCCTTTTCGGCGGCCGGCGCGGCGGGCTTGGCGGCGTTGGAAGGTGTGCCCGCCGGCATCTGCGCCAGCGCTTCGGCCTGGCGCACGGAAAGGCCTTCCTCGACGATGCGCTTGGCAAGGCCCGCCGGGTCCTCGGCCGTCACCAGCGTGCGGGCGTGGCCGGCCGACAGCGCGCCGTCGACCAGCATGTCGCGGATCACGTCGGGCAGCTTCAACAATCTCAAAGTGTTGGCGACATGGCTGCGGCTCTTGGCGATCACCTGGCCGAGATCAGCCTGGGTGTAGCCATGGTCGTCGATGAGCTGCTGGTAACCCTGCGCCTCTTCGACCGGATTGAGGTCGGCGCGCTGGACGTTCTCGATGATCGCCAGTTCCAGCGCCGTGCGGTCGTTGACATCGCGGATGATGACCGGGATCTCGGTCAGCCCGGCGCGCTGCGCCGCCCGCCAGCGGCGCTCGCCGGCGATGATCTCGTAGCGGCCCGCCTGGGTGGGCGACGGCCGCGCCACCACCGGCTGCACGACGCCATGCTCGCGGATCGACTGGGCGAGGTCGGTCAGTTCGGCATCGCCGAAATGACGCCGCGGATTTTTCGGATTGGCGCTGATGAACTCGATCGGCACCTTGCCATCGGCGCTCATGCCCGGTTTTTCCGGTGCGGCCGGGCGGTCGATCTCACCGATCAAAGCTGCCAGCCCGCGACCCAGTCTTTTCCTCGAGAGATCTTCGTTCATCTTTATTCCACGTCTATTTCGAATCGTTTCGGTATCGAATCGGCTGTTGATTATGCATCTGGCCTAATCAAGCCGCGCGCAATTTACGCTCGCGGCGGATCACTTCGGAGGCCAGCTGCAGATAGGCCTGGCTGCCAGAGCATTTCAGGTCGTAGAGGATCGCCGGCTTGCCATAGGACGGCGCTTCGGACACGCGCACATTGCGCGGTATGATGGTCTCATAGACCTTATCGCCCATATGCTCGCGCACGTCCTGCACCACCTGGTTGGCGAGGTTGTTGCGGCCGTCATACATGGTCAGCACGATGCCCTGGATGGTGAGATCCGGATTGATCGAGCGGCGCACCTGCTCGACGGTTTCGAGCAACTGGCTGAGGCCTTCCAGCGCGAAGAACTCGCATTGCAGCGGTACGAGAACGGAATCGGCCGCCGCCATGGAATTCAAGGTCAAAAGATTGAGCGAGGGCGGGCAGTCGATCAGCACATAGCCGAAAGGCGCCCCGCGCTCGGTCGCGGCACGCAGCGCGTTGCGCAGCTTGAGAACCCGGTCGGGCGCCGATGCGATCTCCATCTCGATGCCGAGCAGGTCGAGCGTCGAGGGCACGATCGACAGGCCGGGCACCGCGGTCGGAATGGCGGCGGCTTCCAGGTCCAGTTCGCCCGTCAGCACATCGTAGGACGAGACCGTCCGGTCCTTGCGGTCGATGCCGAGGCCGGTGCTTGCATTGCCTTGCGGGTCGAGGTCGACGATCAGCACTTTTTCACCGATGGCCGCCAGCGCGGTGGCCAGGTTGATGGCGGTGGTCGTCTTGCCGACACCGCCCTTCTGGTTGGCTACGGTGATGATTCGAGGGCCGTTCTTCATCATGGGCTTATGCCAGAAATTCATCTTTGGGTCGCCGAATAATCAGGCCGGTCTCGGTTCAGACAGGCCGCACATTGGACAATTCGAGGATGACGCCGCTGGCGTCGGTCACGCTCGGATGTTCTACCAGATCGAAGGTCCACCGGTTAACGCTTTCTTGCACTTCGGCGCGGTAATCCCGGCCTTTGTGGAACAATCCGCGCGCGCCCGAGGTCAGCCATGGCGCGGACAGGTCGAGCAGGACCGAAAGCGAAGCCAGCGCCCGCGCCGTGACGATTTGCGGCTTCGAAACAAGCCCATGGCTGTCCTCGATACGGCGCGCCACGACGCGCGCCGGCAAGCCGAATTGACCGATGACGGTCTGCAGGAAAGAGGCCTTCTTGCGGTTGCTTTCGACCAGATCGATGCTTGCGCCGACGCGCTCGGCGAGCAGAAAAGCCATGACCAGCCCGGGAAAGCCGCCGCCCGAACCGATATCGACCCAATGCCTGGCTTCAGGCTCTATCCGTGCGAGCTGGGCGCTGTCCAGTATGTGGCGCTGCCAGACATCGGCCGCGGTCGACTGTGCCACGAGATTGATGCTGCGATTCCATTTCTGGAACATGTCTTCGAACGCCACCAGGCGCTCGAATGTTTCACGTGAAACCGGACCGGCGGCGTCCTGCAGGCTCTTCAGGGAAAACGAGCTCACGCAACGTCCCTCTGCTCGGCCTTTTGTGCGGATTCCCAATGGCGGACATGCGCGACGATGATCGCCAGCGCTGCCGGCGTCATCCCTTCCATGCGCTGGGCATCCGCGATGGAGCGCGGCCGCCGCGCCTGCATCTTCTGCTTCAGCTCATTGGACAGCCCGGGCACGCCGGCGAAATCGACCGTCTCCGGGATCAGCCGGCTCTCTTCATGCCGGATCTGCGCGACATCCGTGCTCTGGCGATCGAGATAGACCGAATATTTCGCTTCCGTTTCGAGACGCTCGGCGGTCTTGGCGTCGATGTCGTGAAACTTCGGCTCGACCCTGGCCAGCCAGGCCACGTCGACACCGGGATAGGCCAGGAGTTCAAAGCCGGACCGGCGCACGCCGTCGCGGTTGATCTCCAGACCGTGCCGTGCCGCCTCGTTCGGCGTCATGGTCAGCGAAAGCGCCAGCTGGCGCGCTTCGTCGAGCCGCCGCATGACACCGGCATAACGCTGCATCCGTCGCGCCGAGGCGATCCCAAGCTTGTCGGCCAGCGGGGTCAGCCGCTCATCGGCGTTGTCGGCGCGCAGCGACAGCCGGAACTCGGCCCGCGAGGTGAACATCCGATAGGGTTCGCTGATGCCGCGGCTGGTCAAATCGTCGACCATCACGCCGATATAGGCCTGGGTGCGGCTGAGCACGACCTGCTTGCCCCCTCCGGCGCGCCGCGCGGCATTGAGGCCGGCGAGCAGGCCCTGTCCAGCCGCCTCTTCATAGCCGGTCGTGCCGTTGATCTGCCCGGCGAGAAAGAGCCCGGCGACGCGCTTGGTCTCCAGTGTCTGATGCAGTTCGCGCGGATCGACGTGGTCATATTCTATGGCATAGCCGGGCTGCAGCATGACCGCACGCTCCAGCCCCGGAATGGTCTTGAGGATATCGAGCTGAACGTCTTCCGGTAGCGAGGTCGAAATCCCGTTTGGATAGACAGTGTGGTCGTCGAGCCCTTCCGGCTCGAGAAAGATCTGGTGCCCGTCCCGGTCGCCGAACTTGACGATCTTGTCCTCGATCGACGGGCAATAGCGTGGCCCGACCCCTTCGATCGAGCCGGAATACATCGCCGAGCGGCCAAGATTGGCGCGGATCAGCTCGTGGGTCGCCATCGTCGTGCGCGTGATGCCGCAATCGATCTGCGGTGTGACGATGCGGTCGGTCATCAGCGAGAACGGCACGGGATGCTCGTCCGCCGCCTGGCTGTCGAGCGATGCCCAGTCGATGGTCCGCCCATCGAGCCGCGGCGGCGTGCCGGTCTTGAGCCGCCCGAGCTTGAACCCGGCGCGGTCCATCGTCGCCGACAATCCCATGCTGGCCTTCTCGTTCATGCGGCCGGCGACGATCTTTTTCTCGCCGATGTGGATGAGACCGCGCAGGAAGGTTCCCGTCGTCAGCACCACGGCGCCGCAGGCAAGCCGGCGGCCGTCCGCCAGCAGAACCGCGGCGATCTTTCCATCTGGCATTTCGAAATCGAGAACTTCGCCCTCGACGACGTCGAGATCATTCTGCTGCCGAATCGCTTCCTGCATGGCAAGGCGATAGAGCTTCCTGTCGGCCTGCGTGCGCGGACCCCGCACCGCTGGCCCCTTGCGGCGGTTGAGCAGACGAAACTGGATCCCGGCGGCGTCCGCCACGCGGCCCATCAGCCCGTCCATGGCGTCGATCTCGCGCACCAGATGCCCCTTGCCGAGACCGCCGATCGCCGGGTTGCACGACATCACGCCGATCGTATCGAAACGCAGCGATACCAGGGCGGTGCTGGCGCCGGCGCGCGCGGCCGCGCTGGCAGCCTCGCAGCCGGCATGGCCGCCGCCCACCACAACCACATCATAGTGATCGGTCATTTTACATAGGTCCCGGACTCAATGAGATGAGCGACACATGTCCCTGCGAGGCCATGCTGTCAAGAAAACTTCCGCGCGACGTTTCACGTGAAACAGGGAAAGGCTGCTTCTGTCCGCGTTTCACGTGAATCACGGCCCCAAGACTGTTTCACGTGAGTCAGTCGGAGGAGGCCCTGCCAGCGACCGCAGTGTTTCACGTGAGTCACTTTCCGATGCAGAACTGGGAAAAGATCACGTCCAGCAAGTCCTCGACGTCTACGGCGCCCACGATTCGCCCCAGCCGGTCGGCTGCCAGGCGCAGTTCTTCGGCGCGCAGTTCCTGCGCGGTCCGTTCATCGGCGGCGCGGTGCAGATGCCGGTTCGCGGCATTGAGCAGCTCGACATGGCGTAGCCGCGACGGCAGCACATCGCCGGCAGCGCCCGCTGCCTGACTGGCGCGGCGCCCGATCTCCGCCAGCAATCCATCCACGCCCGTCCCGTCGATCACCGATATGCCAAACTCATAGCGCCGAACCCCATTGTGAGCCGCTTCGCTGTCAAGCAGATCAAGCTTGGTGCCAACGCGCAATGCCGGCGCCGTCACTGTCAGCGGACCCGCATCCCTTGGGTTGGCGGCGTCCTCGAGCAACAGCACGAGATCGGCGCGATCCGCCTTGGCTTTCGCCTTCCCTATGCCAATCGCCTCGACCTTCCCCGGCGCATCCCGCAACCCGGCCGTATCGGTCAGCCTGACACGCAGGCCTTCGAGGTCCAGCACCACCTCCAGCAGGTCGCGGGTGGTGCCGGGTTCATCCGTTACAATAGCCGCATCGCGCCGCGCCAAGGCATTGAACAGGCTGGACTTGCCGGCATTGGGCGCGCCGAGGATGACGACTTCGAAGCCGTCGCGGATGATTTCGGCGGCGTGGAATCCCGCTATGTGGCGGTCAATTTCCGACATCATCGACCGCACGTCTGACCAAACCGTATCCGAAACGGAACCCGGTACGTCATCCTCATCGGCGAAGTCGATCTCCGCCTCGATCATCGCCCGCGCATGGATCAGGCGCCGACGCCAATTGAGGTAGAGCTCGCGCTGCGCGCCTTCGGCATTCTGGATAGCAAAACGCCGCTGCGCTTCCGTCTCGGCGTTGACGAGGTCGGCCAGCGCCTCGGTCTCGACCAGGTCGACCTTGCCATTGAGGAACGCGCGGCGCGTGAATTCTCCAGGTTCGGCATGCCTGACGCCGTCAAAGCCAGCGATCGTCTCCAGCATCCTGGCCACCACGGCGCGGCCGCCATGAACATGAAACTCGGCGACATCCTCACCCGTGAAACTGGCCGGACCGGGGAAGAAGACGACCAGCCCAGTGTCGAGCACCGTCTCATCCGCAGCCCTGAACTTGCGCAGAACCGCGCTCCGCTCCTTAACCATGCCGCCGGCAATCGTTTCGATAACGAATCGAGTCCTTGGGCCGGATATGCGCAGCACCGCGACACCGGCGGGGAGCCGGCCGCTCGACAGCGCCACGATCGATTCGCCTGAAATCATTTGCCCGCTCTACCGAACCGCCCTAGCTTCCGCCTCATCACCGCCCCCGGATTGCCCCGAAAGTTTGGCCCTTGTGACTTTGCCCGCGCGAAACCTGCTTGCCGACGAGGCCAGCCCCTATCTGCAGCAGCACAGCGGCAATCCCGTGCACTGGCGGGGATGGTCGCCGGCATCGCTGGAAGAAGCAAAGGCGCTGGACAGGCCTATCCTGCTCTCCATCGGCTATGCCGCCTGTCACTGGTGCCATGTCATGGCCCATGAAAGCTTCGAGAATGACGACGTCGCCGCCGTCATGAACCGTCTGTTCGTCAATATCAAGGTCGACCGCGAGGAGCGCCCCGACATCGACCAGATCTACATGGCGGCCCTGTCCTCAATGGGCGAGCAGGGCGGCTGGCCGCTGACCATGTTCCTGACGCCGGACGGCAAGCCGTTCTGGGGCGGCACCTATTTCCCGCGCGAGCCGCGTTATGGCCGTCCGGGATTCATCCAGGTGATGGAAGCGGTCGACAAGGCCTGGCGCGACAAGCGGGCGAGCCTGCACCAGAGCGCCGATGGCCTGACCTCCCATGTCGAGGCACGGCTCTCGGCCACGCATGCCAAGGCGCTTCTCGATCGCGATACGCTGTCCGACCTTGCCGGCCCCATCGGCGGCATGGTCGACCGCGACCGCGGCGGCCTCGCCGGCGCGCCGAAATTCCCGAACGCGCCGTTCATGCAAACGTTGTGGCTGTCCTGGCTGCGCGACGGCAATGCCGCGCATCGTGACGACGTTCTCACCAGCCTCGAACATATGCTGAGCGGCGGCATCTACGATCACATCGGCGGCGGGCTCAGCCGCTATTCGACGGACGCCGAATGGCTGGTGCCGCATTTCGAGAAGATGCTCTACGACAACGCCCAACTCATCCGTTTCTGCAACTGGGCTCACGCGGCTACCGGCAACAATCTGTTCCGGCTACGAATCGAAGACACGGTCGATTGGCTGCTGCGCGAAATGCGGGTCGACGGCGGCGCCTTTGCCGCCAGTCTCGACGCCGACAGCGATGGCGAGGAAGGGCTGTTCTACACCTGGAGCAGGGAAGAGATCGAATCCGTCCTTGGCGGCGATTCAGCTTTGTTTTTCAAATACTTCACGCTTTCCAGCCCGCCCGGTTGGGAAGGCAAGCCAGTGGTCCACCAGACCCTCTCCCAGCAAGCGCTTGGTGTGGGGGACCGGGACCAGGTGGTGCCGCTCAAGGCAAGGCTTCTCGCTGTGCGGGAAGAACGCGTCAGGCCGGGCCTGGATGCAAAGACCCTTACCGACTGGAACGGCCTGATGATCGCCGCCCTCACCGAAGCTGGCCGCTCGCTGGCCCGCCCGGATTGGGTCGAGGCGGCGGCAAAGGCCTTTGCCCATGTCAGCGCCGCCAGCCGCGACAATCGCTTGCCGCATTCCATGCTCGGCGCCCGGAAATTGTTTCCCGCTCTGTCGAGCGACTATGCCGCCATGACCAACGCCGCGATCTCGCTGTTCGAAGCCACGGGCGATTGGAATTATGTCGAAAAGGCCAGCCAGTTCCTCGAACAACTGGACCGTTGGCACGCCGACGCCGAAGGCACGGGCTACTATCTGACGGCCTCGGACAGCACCGACGTGCCGATCCGCATCAGGGGGGATGTCGACGAGGCCATTCCGTCGGCCACCAGCCAGACCATCGAGGCGCAGCTCCGGCTCGCCTCCCTCACCGGCAATCTCGACTTGCAGGAGAAGGCGTGGAAAACCGCCGAGCACGCCGCCGGCCGCGCCGCGCATCAGGCCTATGGCCAGACGGGCATCGTCAATGCCTGCGCGCTCGTCATCGAGCCGCTGAAACTGGTCATCGTCGATGGGCCGGAGGATCCGAAGCTCATTCCGGTCGCGAATCGAAATCCCGATCCGCGTCGCGTCGATATCGTCGTGCCGATCGGTACGGCGGCGAATCGACCCCTGCTGCCCGGCGGAATCCTGCCGCCGACCAACCGGCGCGGCGCCTGGTTCTGCACCGGCCAGGTCTGCCTGCCGGTGGTTACGGATCCGGATGAGCTGGAAGGATTGGTGCGGCGACCCTAACTCGCCGCGAGATGATAGGGCAGGAAGCGGACACGGCGCAGATCCGAGAACGAAGAGGAGGGGGCGAACCCCCTCCGAACTCAAGTGTTCATCGAATCGAAGAAATCGCCATTGGTCTTGGTCTGCTTCAGCTTGTCGATCAGGAATTCGATCGCATCGGTGGTTCCCATCGGCGCCAGGATACGGCGCAGCACGAAGATCTTCTGCAGGTCCTGGCGCGACACCAGCAGGTCTTCCTTGCGGGTACCGGACTTCAGGATGTCGATGGCCGGATAGATGCGCTTGTCGGCCACCTTGCGGTCGAGCTGGATTTCGCAGTTGCCGGTGCCCTTGAACTCTTCGAAGATGACTTCGTCCATGCGGCTGCCGGTGTCGATCAGCGCCGTGGCGATGATGGTCAGCGAGCCGCCTTCCTCGATGTTGCGGGCGGCACCGAAGAAGCGCTTCGGCCGCTGCAGCGCGTTGGCGTCGACACCACCGGTCAGCACCTTGCCGGATGACGGCACGACGGTGTTGTAGGCGCGGCCGAGGCGAGTGATCGAATCCAGCAGGATCACCACATCACGGCCGTGCTCGACCAGGCGCTTGGCCTTCTCGATGACCATTTCGGCGACCTGGACGTGGCGCACGGCCGGCTCGTCGAAGGTCGAGGAGATCACTTCGCCTTTGACCGAACGCTGCATGTCGGTCACTTCCTCCGGACGCTCGTCGATCAGAAGCACGATCAGATAGCATTCCGGATGATTGGCGGTGATCGAGTGCGCGATGTTCTGCAACAGCACCGTCTTGCCGGTGCGCGGCTGTGCGTTGATCAAAGCGCGCTGGCCCTTGCCGATCGGCGCCACCAGGTCGATCACGCGAGGCGATATGTCCTTGCTGGGCGGATTGTCGACCTCCATCTTCAGCCGCGAGGTCGGATAGAGCGGCGTCAGATTGTCGAAGTGGATCTTGTGGCGGATCTTCTCGGGATCGTCGAAATTGATCGTGTTGACCTTGAGCAGCGCGAAATAGCGCTCGCCCTCCTTCGGGCTGCGGATCGGTCCTTCGACCGTATCGCCGGTCTTCAGCGAAAAGCGCCGGATCTGCGACGGCGAGATATAGATGTCGTCGGGACCTGGCAAATAGTTGGCATTGGCGGAGCGCAGGAAGCCGAAACCGTCCTGCAGCACCTCGACCACACCGTCACCGATGATTTCGATGTCCTGGGCGGCGAGCTTCTTCAGGATCGCGAACATCAGTTCCTGCTTGCGCATGACGCTGGCGTTCTCGACCTCGAGCGATTCGGCATAAGCGATCAGCTCTGGCGGCTTCTTGTTCTTGAACTCGGTGAGTTTCATTTCTTGCATTAGACGGACTCTGGGTAGGCTTTGGGGAAAAAAATCGGCGGGATGCGACAAATGCCGGGCGCGGCCGAAAGCAATGAGGGGCGGCGCATGACGGGAAGGAAGACCCGTCTTGTATCGTCGGTCGGCTGAAAGAGCAAGCCGCCTTTTGACGGGGCCGGATGAAGCCTCAGAAGGGCTTCACGACGACCAGGATCACGATTGCGATCATCAGCAATGTGGGGATCTCATTGACGATCCGCCAGTGCCTTGCCGTTTTTTCGTTGCAGTCCTCGGCGAATTTGCGCACCGCGGCGGCCAGATAGCCGTGAATGCCCGACATAAGCAGCACCAGGCCGATCTTGGCATGCAGCCAGCCGCCCTGGAACGCGAAGATCTTCCAGGCCAGCCACAGCCCGAACAGCCAGGTGAGGATCATCGCCGGATTGATGATGCCGCGCAGCAGACGCCGCTCCATCACCTTGAAGGTTTCGGATTGGACGGAGCCCTTTTCCGCGTCGACGTGATAGACAAACAGCCGCGGCAGATAGAGCATGCCGGCCATCCAGGAAATGACGGCGAGGATATGGATCGCCTTTGCCCAGGGATAGAAGCTTTCCGGTGCGAAGAAAAACAAAAGCGCGGTGAGAACAATCAGGACTGCGATGCCGACGGCCATGCGCTTCATCGCCTGGCCGGTGCTGTTGGTGTCATCTCTGTCAGCCATCAGCGTGCCGCGCTCCGGACCTGTTTCACCATCGCCTCGACATGCGCCACCGGCGTGTCGGGGGTGATGCCGTGGCCGAGATTGAAGATCAGCGGCCCGTCCCCCAACGCCTTGAGGATCGCCTCGACGCCATCGGCCAGCGCCTGCCCGCCGGCCACAAGCCGCAAGGGATCGAGGTTGCCCTGGACCGCTCCTTGCCGCTGCAACGCCTTCGCTGCCTCGAGCGGCACCGTCCAGTCGATGCCGAGCCCGGTCACGCCGGTCTTGGCGCGATAGCTCTGGTAGCGCGCTCCTGCCCCCTTGGGAAAACCGATGATGGGCACGTCGGGATGGACGGCCCGAACCTGCCTGACGATTTCGGCCACCGGTTCGACGCAGCACTGTTCGAACGATACATCGTCGAGCACCCCCGACCAGGAATCGAAGATCTGCACGACATCCGCACCGGCCTCGATCTGGCGGATCAGGTAGGAAGCCGAATGATCGGCGAGCACTTTCAGCAGCTGCCGAAACGCGGCCGGCTCGCGGTAGGAGAACAGCCGCGCCGGCGCCTGGTCCGGCGTACCGTGACCGGCGATCATGTAGGTCGCCACCGTCCATGGCGCGCCGCAGAAGCCGATCAGCGTCGTCTCGTCGGGCAATTTCGCCCGCAGCCTCCGAACCGTCTCGTAGACCGGCTCGAGATTCACGTGAAACATCTCGCTTCCCAGCGCCGCGATCTCGGCCGCGGAAATCGGCGTCAGCAGCGGCCCGCGCCCTTCCTCGAAGCGCACGTCGCGGCCAAGCGCATGGGGAACGACAAGGATGTCCGAGAACATGATCGAAGCGTCGAAGCCGAAGCGCTCGATCGGCTGCAGCGTCACTTCGACGGCAAGGTCGGGGTCGTAGCAGAGATCCAGGAAGGACCCGGCACGCTTTCGCGTTTCCCTATATTCCGGCAGATAGCGCCCGGCCTGGCGCATCATCCAGAGCGGAGGAGGAAACACCGCCTTGCCCTTCAGGACATCCAGCATGATCCGTCTTGCAGGCATCGAGCGCTCGCCTCTCCCGGCTTCCTCTTAATCAAATATCTTATTTTAAAAGAGTCTTCTGATTCTAAGAGTCTGTTGGTTGTGATGGTTGTCACCTGTCCCGCTTTGGCCGCCAAAACGCCAGCAAGCATATTGTCGCGCACTCCCGATCGCGGTTTGCAGGGTTCTGGGGACAATCAGGAATCTCGCAGGCGAGTCAATGCGCTAGATCGACCACCCTCGAAGCCTCCCCTGTGGACAGGCGAAAGGCAAAACGTCTCGTCCACGAACTTGTCCCCAGCCGTCCGGCGAAGCTGACAGCGCATCGAATTGTGGACAAACCGGCATCTGATACAGTCGCCTCTGGCCAGTACGCCCGCCTGTCCAACCTTATCCACATCCGCCCACAGCCCCAGGTGACCCCTGTGAACAAACCCCAGAGCTTCTTCCACCTGCATCTGATTTCCGACGCCACGGGGGAAACGCTGCTCGCCGCCGGCCGCGCCGCTTCGGCGCAGTACAAGGATGCGCGCGCCATCGAGCACATCTACCCGCTCATCCGCACCGAAAAGCAGATAGCCAAGGTGTTCGAGGCCATAGAGGAGGAGCCGGGCATCATCCTCTACACAGTCGTCGACCAGAAGCTGGCGCGCGGCATCGACGAACGCTGCGCGGCCATGGGCCTGCCTTGCGTGTCCGTGCTGGAACCCGTGCTCACCGTGTTCCAGTCCTATCTCGGCACCCCGGCCGGCCGCCGCGTCGGCGCCCAGCATGTTCTCGATGCCGAATATTTCCGCCGCATCGATGCGCTCAATTTCACCATGGACCATGATGATGGACAGCTGCCGGCAAACATGGATGACGCCGATGTCGTGCTGATCGGCATATCGCGCACGTCGAAGACGCCGACCAGCATCTATCTCGCCAATCGTGGCATCAAGACCGCCAACATCCCGATCGTGCTCGGCGTGCCGGTGCCCGAAAGCCTGGTCACCGCCAGAACACCGCTGATCGTCGGATTGATCGCCACCGCCGAGCGCATCTCGCATGTGCGCCAGAACCGCATCCTCGGCAATTCGAGCACCTACGTGCCGACCGACTATGTCGACCGCGCCGCCATCAACGAGGAGCTCGCCTACGCCCGCCAGATCTGCACCCGCCACGGCTGGCCGATGATCGACGTCAGCCGCCGCTCGATCGAGGAGACGGCTGCGGCCATCGTTGCCCTGCGGGGGAAGACGCGGTAGGGCAGACGAGAAATGTGAGCATTCCGTGGCGCACCCCTCATCCGACCTCGCTTCGCGAGGCCACCTTCTCCCACAAGGGGAGAAGGAAGAACGAGGCGCCATCGCTGCTGCAAAATACCATTGGGTGGTGATTTGCGGCGGCGTCCACGCAGGACTTCCCTTCTCCCCCTGTGGGAGAAGGTGGCCGAGCGCAGCTCGGACGGATGAGGGGTGCGCCACGGAACACTAATGCCGGTGAATCAGCATGACAGAAAAAATCATCCTCGCCTCAGGCAGCCCGTTCCGCAAGGCGATGCTGGTCGATGCCGGTGTCGACATCGAGGCGGTTCCCGCGACGCTGGACGAGCGGGCGCTGGAAGCGCCGTTGCAGGACAGCGGCGCCTCGCCCGAGGACGTCGCCCTGGTGCTGGCCGAAGCCAAGGCCACCGAAGTCAGCGAACGCCGGCCAGGCGCGCTGGTGCTTGGCTGCGACCAGACGCTGTCGCTCGGCGATGAGGTGTTCCACAAGCCGGCCGACATGGAAGGCGCGCGCCGCCATCTCATGGCGCTGTCGGGCAAGACCCATCAGTTGAACAGCGCCGCCGTGCTGGTGCGAGACGGCAAGGTGCTGTGGCGCCATGTCGGCATCGCCTCGATGACCATGCGCAAGCTCGACCCCGCCTTCATCGGACGCCATCTCGCCCGGGTCGGCGCCAAGGCATTGTCGAGCGTCGGCGCCTATCAAATCGAGGGCGAAGGCATCCAGCTGTTCGAAATAATCGAGGGCGATCATTTTACCATTGTCGGCCTGCCGCTGCTGCCGCTGCTGGCGGAACTGCGCACACTGGGAGCCATCGATGGCTGAGGCAATGAAGAAGGCCTTCGTCACCGGCCATCCGATAAAACATTCGCGCTCGCCGATGATCCACGGTCACTGGCTGGCCGAACATGGCATTGACGGCAGCTACCAGGCGATCGACGTGGCGCCGCGGGATTTCGCCGATTTCCTGACGAGCATGCAGGCCAATGGCTATCGCGGCGGCAACGTCACCATCCCGCACAAGGAGGCGGCCTTTGCCGGGGTCGCGCGCCGCGACCATGCGGCGGACGAAATCGGCGCCGTCAACACGCTGTGGCTCGAGGACGGCACCTTGTGGGGCGGCAACACCGACGGCCACGGCTTTGCCGCCAATCTCGACGATTACGCTCCGGGCTGGGCGTCCAGGGGCCCGGCCGTGGTGCTGGGTGCCGGCGGCGCCTCCCGCGCCGTCATCCACGCACTGAAGACGCGCGGCCTCAAAGACATCCGCATCGTCAACCGCACGCTCGCCCGGGCGATCGAATTGCGCGACCGCTTTGGCGCCGGCGTTTCGGCGCACGAAGTGGCCGCGACCGCCGAATTGCTGGGCGACGCCGGCCTGCTGGTCAACACCACCGCGCTGGGCATGCAGGGCAATGAGGGTTTGCCCGCCGACCCCACGCTGCTTCCCGACCATGCCGTGGTCAACGACATCGTCTACGTGCCGCTCGAGACCCCCCTGCTCGCCGCCGCGCGGGCACGGGGGCTGAAGACGGTCGACGGGCTCGGCATGCTACTCAACCAGGCGGTGCCCGGCTTCGAACGCTGGTTCGGCGTCAGGCCGAAGGTGACGGCGGAGCTCCGCGCGATCATCGTTGCCGATCTGGTGCTGAAACCATGATCGTGCTCGGCCTCACCGGCTCGATCGGCATGGGCAAGTCGACCACGGCCAGGATGTTCGCCGAGGCCGGCGTGCCGGTGCATGATTCGGACGAAACGGTGCACCGCCTCTATGCCGGCAAGGCGGCTCCCCTGGTCGAGGCCGCTTTTCCCGGCACCACCGCTGACGGAAGCGTCGACCGCGCAAAACTCGGCGCCCGTGTGCTTGGCGACGCGGCGGCCTTGAAAAAGCTCGAAGCCATCATCCATCCGCTGGTCCGCGCCGATGCCGACGCCTTCCTGGCCAAGCATCGTAACGCCGGCGAATCGATCGCGGTCCTCGACATCCCGCTGCTGTTCGAAACCCGCGGCCGTGGCCGGGTCGACAAGGTCGTCGTCGTCACCGCGCCGGCCGAAGTCCAGCGCCAGCGCGTGCTGGCACGGCCTGGCATGAGCGAGGAAAAACTGGCGGCGATCCTGGCCAAGCAGGTGCCGGATGCCGAAAAGCGGCGGCTGGCCGATTTCGTCATCGATACCGGTAACGGGCTGGACGCCGCGCGTGCTGCTGTTGCAGCGATCATTGCGGAACTTCGGGGATAAGCGGGGCAGCTGAGGCCCTTTCCTTCTCCCCTTGTGGGAGAAGGTGGATCGGCGCGCCGCGCCGAGACGGATGAGGGGTGCGCCACGGGGTGCCGTCGGTGCCAAGCTGGAGCACCCCTCATCCGTCGCCTTCGGCGACACCTTCTCCCACAAGGGGAGAAGGGAAAAGAGGCATTGCCCATTGCCATTTTGTTCCGCTCTGGCGATTCTGCCTCCCAGGAGCGACCTGATTCGATGCGCGAGATCATTTTCGATACCGAAACCACCGGCCTCGATTCGCGCGACGACCGCGTGATCGAGCTTGGCGGTGTCGAGCTGGTCAATCGTTTTCCGACCGGCAGGACCTTCCATCACTATATCAACCCGCAAGGGCGCGCGATCCATGCCGAGGCGCAGTCCGTGCACGGCATCAGCGCTGCCGATCTCGCGGGCAAGCCGACCTTCGCCGAAATCGCCGAGGAATGGCTGCGGTTCACGGAAGGCGCCAAGCTGGTCGCCCACAACGCCACATTCGATATCGGCTTCCTCAATGTCGAATTCGGCCGGCTCGGTCATCCGCCCGTCGATAACGGGCTTGTCGTCGATACGCTGGCCCTGGCGCGCCGCAAGCACCCGATGGGTCCAAATTCGCTCGACGCGCTGTGCCGGCGCTACGGCATCGACAATACCAAGCGTACCAAGCACGGAGCCTTGCTCGATTCCGAATTGCTGGCCGAAGTCTATATCGAGCTGATCGGCGGCAAGCAGGCGGCTCTCATTCTCGACAGCGCCACCGCGCCGGCCCAGGGCGAGAATGTCCGCCATATCGAGATCATCGTCGCCGAACGGCCGGCGCCGCTCGTGCCGCGCCTCACCGAAGCAGAGCGCGCGGCGCACGCCGCCATGGTCGCCACGCTTGGCGAAAAGGCGCTTTGGCTGAAGGCAACGTCGTCCGAGGCAAGTGCCGCGACCTCGTCGTAACCCGGACCTTCAGTACGGCCACTCCTCCCGGCCCAGCGCGGCAACCGCCGCGATGATGCGCGCAAAGGCTTCCGCCGCGGCCGGCACTGTGGTGCGAGCGCGCAGGAAACTGTGCACGAGGCGGGGCTCCTGATGCCAACAGGCCTTGCCGCCGGCGTCCAAGATGCGGTCGCGATAGGCCTCGCCATCCGACGACAGCGGATCGCATTCGGCCGTTATGATCACCGTTGGCGGCAGGCCGGAAAAGTCCGTGTCGCGCAGCGGTGAAAAGGTCGGATCGTCGGGCGATTGCTTCCTGGTCGAGCGAACGTCGCGATAGAAGGCGGCATCGCCTGTCGACAGCAGCGGCGCATCGGCGTGTTCGACATAGGAGCCCACCACCTCGTTGCCGCCGAGATCGGGATAGATCAGCACCTGGCCGATCGCGGCGCGCGGATGGTGACGCGTGGCCTGTGCCACCGCCGCCGCCAGGTTGCCGCCCGCGCTTTCGCCGCACAGCACGAGCGGCAGGCCGCTGCTTGCGGCCGCCCATTCGAAAGCCGCCAGCGCATCGTTGAAGGCGGCGGGATGAAGGTGCTCGGGCGCCAGCCGGTAGTCGACCGACAGCACGTCGAAGCCGGTGCCGGCGCAGATTTCGGCGCAGATGTCGTCATGGCTTTCGAGCCCGCCGAGGATGAAGCCGCCGCCGTGGAAATAGAGCACCGTCGCATGCGGCGCCGCGCCGGCGAGCCGGTAACGGCGGACCGGGATGCCATGCTTGGAAGCGGCGACCAAGCTGTCGCGGGCCCTGACCCCGGGCGGTCTGCCCTGATGGAAGGCGCGGCACATCCTGGCATAGACCGCGCGCTGCTTGTCGACCGGCAGGCCTGATATCTCGGGCGGATACCAGGCGTTGACGCTGTCGATATAGGCCCAGAGTGCCGGGTCGAGCCGGGTTTCGTATTTGCCGCGGCCGGTCATTTCAGTCGGCGGGGCACGTCAAAGCTCGGCATAGAGACGGGCGGCGTTTTCAAAGGTGAAGCGCAGGGGTACCGAGCCTTCGACCTGCCAGACGGTGACCGTCTCGCCGGCCAGCAGCCGGCAGGCGCCGTCGGTCTCGGTAACCGCGCCGCCATAGAGCCGGTTGGCGAGGTTGAGGATGCCGGTCTGGTGCATCGCCGCGCTGCCGCTGCCGCAGGCATCCTTGACCAAGAGCACGCGAAAGCCCTTCGCCACCGCATCCTTTACGGTGGCGTCGATGCAGGCCTCGGTCCACACGCCCGCGACAACAAGCCATTCGATGCCTGAAGCCTCGAGCCGGTCGGCGGCGGGACCGCTGCGAAAGGCGCTGGCCTCGGCCTTGATCAGCAGCGCCTCACCCTCCGCCGGCGCCACCTCATGGCAGATCTCGGTCAGCGGGTCGCTCTTGTCGGAAAAGGCCGACTTGCCGTCTTCGCCTGTGGGATGAAAGGGCCGGTCCTGGCTGTCGAGATCGACGATATAGGCCCAGTGATGGAGCGGCACATGGTTTTGCCGCGCCGCCGCCTGCAGGCGCTGGACGTTGGCGAGGATCTTTTCGTAATCCTCGACGAGGTAGCGCGGGTCCTGCCGGTGCTCTTCCTGCAGGTCGATGAACACGGCGGCCACCGTGCCGCGCTTGATGGAGATGGGGGCCTTCATGCGGAGGCGCCTGGGTTGCAGGCTGAATCGACCTGGCGGTTGGCAGGCTGGTCAAAAGCCGACATCGTTGCTTTTAGTGGGTTGGCGCAAGCGGTGATGATTGGCCGAAGCCTCCCCGACTTCGTCATCCACGGGCGAAGCAGCCGCGCAGCGGCGTCGCGGAGACCCGAGGATCCATTCCGTGACGTCCATCGAATGGCGCAACGGAGCAGAATTCGGTAACCGTTGCGCGGCATCGACGCCACGGCATGGATCCTAGGGTCTGCGCTGCGTCGCTGCGCTCCTTGCTCCGCCCTAGGATGACGAAGGCGATGGGAGGCGCGTTGACGTCCCGGCATGGATCCTAGGGTCTGCGCCGCGTCGCTGCGCTCCTTGCTTCGCCCTAGGATGACGAAACGATGGGAGGCTGCGCCAACCGTAAAGGCTACGTCACCGAGTGGGGCAGCGGCTATCAAACCTCTTTCTCCAGAAACTCGTCCTCATAGGGGAAGCGCGATAGCAGCTCCGTGCCGGTGTCGGTGATCAGGATTTCGTCCTCCAGCTTGACGCCCTCGCGGCCGCCCTTCTCGCCGATATAGCTTTCCACGCTCACCACCATGCCTGGCACGATATGGCCGTCACGGCCATAGGTCTCGTAATCCATGGCATGCGCGATGAACGGTGTCTCGCCATGCATGCCGACCCCGTGCATGACCGAGGTGTAGCGCTGGTCGACGAAGCGGTCCGGGATCTTCCACGCCTTTTCGGCGATCTCGCGAAAGGCCATGCCGGGCTTGACGATCGAAATGTTGTGCTGAACCTGGTCGTGCGCCATGCGGTAGAGCGACTTCTGGTAAGGCGTCGGCTTGCCCGGACCGCAGCGGAAGGTGCGGGAAAAATCCGAATAATAGCCATAGCAGCCGATCGTGTCGGTATCGAGCGCCAAAAGTTCGCCCGGCCGGATCTTGCGGCCGCTGGCCTCGTTGAACCAGGGATTGGTGCGCTGGCCGGAGGTCAGGAGCCGCGTTTCGATGAACTCGCCGCCCTGGCGTATGACCTCGCCATACATCAGCGCAAACAGCTCGTTTTCGGAGACGCCGGGCTTGATCGCCTCGCGCACCGCATAGACGGCGGCCTCGGCGCCGGCCATCGACGCCATCAGGCATTTGACTTCCTCCGGCGTCTTGACCGCGCGCACCGCCAGAATTTCACCCTGGCAGTCGCGGACCTCGCAGCCGCGCTTTTCCAGCGCCAGCGCCTGCAGGTGGCTGCAACGGTCGAGGCCGAGCTTCATCGAGCCGCCGCCATGCGTCTTCAGGAGCTCGGCGATCTCGTTGGCGAAGGGACCGGCGGTTTCGTCGTCGCGGCCCGACACGGAGGACCAGACAAGCTTGGACGGACGCGCCTCGTCGATCGTGTCGAGCACCATGGAGACATGGTAGCTCTGCGGATATTCGAACAGCACGATCGGCCCTTCGGTCGGAATGAAGAAATAGCGGGTCGAGTTGCGCAGGAAATAGCCGAACATGTTGCGCGAGCCGGTGGCGTAGCGCTGGTTGTAGGGGTCGAGCAGCACGACGCCGCCATAGCCCGCCTCGCGCATCCAGCCACGCAACTTGGCCAGCCGGCCTTTTCGCAAGGCATCGGCATCGATGAAGGACGGCTCGGTGTCCGACAGCCACATGCCGCCCGCCGGATCGGCCGCCGCCGGGTGGCGCATGCGGTCCTTGAAGTCGACGTCCTCGGTGCTGTCGGGGTCGAATACGACGATGCTCATGGGGGTTCGGCCTTGGCTGGGTTGCGAGGGCCGAGCATGGCGCAGGCGGGGCGGATGGATTGTGCGGAATACCGCGTTTGTTGTGCGAGATGCCGCTGGCCAACAGGCGCCGTCGCGATCCTTCGCGCCCCCCTCTGCCCTGCCGGGCATCTCCCCCACGAGGGGGGAGATTGGCAGCTTCGCCAACCGCGCCTCCGTCTTCGATGTTGGAGATAGGCGAAAGCCGAGGTGGCAGCGATCTCCCCCCATGTGGGGGAGATGTCCGGCAGGACAGAGGGGGGCGCTGTCCCGCCAACATCTCACAGCTTCAGCGGGCGCCCCTAATGCCGTCTTGCCAGCTTCGGCGGATGCCCATGCTCCTCGCGAAACGCCCGGGCAAAGCTCGACATCGAGGCAAAGCCGCAGGCCAGCGCCACGTCGCGCACGGCGAGCGTCGAGTGGGCCAGGAGATCGGCGGCGCGTTTCAGCCGCAGGCGCCGGTAGTAGCCGTTGGGCGAGATGTCGAGTTCGGAGCGGAAGGAGCGTTCGAGCTTGTCGGAGGAGACGCCGAGTTTCGCGGTGAGTTCGGCCATGCCGAGCCTTTCCTCGACCGCGTCCTCCATGATGGCGATGGCCGACAGAACCAGCTCGTTCTGGACGCCGGTGCGCAACCTGAGCGGCATCAGCTTGCGGTCGACGCTCGATCGAAGCTGGCTGTGCACGAACCATTCGGCGACGCCGGCGGCAAGCTCGGCGCCATAGTCCGATGTGATGATCTCCAGCATCATGTCGAGGCTGCCGACGCCGCCGGCCGAGGTGAAGCGCTTGCGGTCGATGACATAGAGGTCGCGCCTGAGCTCGATGTTGGGAAAGGCCTCGGTGAAGGCGGCCTGGCTGGTCCAGTGCAAGGTGCAGGCATGGCCGTCGAGCAGGCCGGCCCGCGCCAGGAAGAACGCCGCATCCGCCACCGCGCCGATATGGGCGCCGCCGCGCAGGCTGCGGCGGATCCAGCTTGCCGCGTCCTCGGCGACGAGATGATCGGCGTCGCCGCCCGAGCAGACGACGATGCGGTCGACCCTGGGCGCCGCCTCGGCATGAAAGCCCGGCTGGATGACGACGCCGTTCGAAGCCTCGACCGGACCCTTGGTGCCGCCGACGATGATCCAGCGATAGCATTCCCTTTTCGCCAGGATGTTTGCGGCGCGCAGCGGCTCGATGACCGAGCTGAAGGCCATCATCGGAAAGCCGGGAAAGACCAGCACCGCGAAGGTGAGGGGCTCGGTGGGTTCGGGTGGGTCGCGCGTGGTCATGGGGCGCAATAGTTCGGACAGATGGCGCTTGTGGTCAATTGCCATTCCGGAACGTTGGCGCCGCCCCTCATTACCCTGCCGGTGTCCAGCCGATAGATGGGTAACAGATTGAACCGGATACATAGGTAACAGTTCTCCCCCTATGCATCCGCCGCAGCGCCAAGCGGTTTGGTTGGCGCGGCGCTGCGGCGGATGAGCTTCATGCGTCT
>NZ_SRUN01000330.1:0-280 GCF_004791595.1 Mesorhizobium sp. M8A.F.Ca.ET.202.01.1.1
GCTGATCGGCGACCGCGATCTCAAGGTCGCCAAACTCTATGAGATGCTGCCGGCCGGCGCCGGCGAGAGTTCGGAGGGCCGCACGCCGGCCGACAACGCAACCGTGCGTTCGGTCTATGTCATCGGGCCGGACAAGAAGATCAAGCTGGTGCTGACCTATCCGATGACCACCGGGCGCAATTTCGACGAGATCCTGCGCGTGGTCGATTCCATCCAGCTGACGGCCAAGCACCAGGTGGCCACGCCGGCCAACTGGAAGCAGGGCGAGGACGTGATCATC
>NZ_SRUN01000331.1:0-280 GCF_004791595.1 Mesorhizobium sp. M8A.F.Ca.ET.202.01.1.1
GCCGTCTCGGGCAGTGCTGCCGGCTGGTCCGCGCAGGGCGGCACGCCGGTCGTGCTCGCCCAGGGCGAGTCCCTCGATACGATTTCGTCGCGCTACGGCGTGCCGCGCGCCGCGATCATGTCGGCGAACGGGCTGAGCAACGCGAATGTCGCTCCCGGCACGCGGATCACCATTCCCGTCTATAACGCGGCTGCTTCAGCGGCTCCCGCTCGTCAGGTTGCCCAGGCTCCGGCCGAGACCCAGCGCTTCGTTGCCGGGCCGTCTGCCGCCACGCGCTCCC
>NZ_SRUN01000332.1:0-280 GCF_004791595.1 Mesorhizobium sp. M8A.F.Ca.ET.202.01.1.1
GCAACGGTCCCGTATCAACCGAAAATGCTCTACAGCATCGTTGCGGTAACCGGTATGGGTTTTCGCGAGCGACAGTATCACTTGGTAAAAATTCCAATGGCCGCCAGGACAGGCGCGTCTCAGGCAGAGCTCCAGGCGACGAGCTCCTTGGCCGGCAGCGGCCTGCTGATCAGATATCCCTGAACCTGGTCGCATCCCAGACGCCTGACGCATTCATATTGCTCTTCCGTCTCGATACCTTCCGCAATCGTCGTCATTCGCAAACTGCGGCCAACGCCGA
>NZ_SRUN01000333.1:0-279 GCF_004791595.1 Mesorhizobium sp. M8A.F.Ca.ET.202.01.1.1
GCCACTGGCGGAGAAGCTGTGGTTGTAGGCGGTGCCGGCGCTGGCATTGCCCAGGCTTGCCGCCGGCAACACGACGACACCGCCCGCCACGGCGCCCGAATAGGACTGGCTGCCGGTGAATCCGCCGCCATCGGTGGCGCTGATGGTGAAGCTGAAGGCGCCCGCCTGGGTGGGCGTGCCACTCAGCACTCCGGTGCTGGGGTTCAACGACAGGCCTGCCGGCAGCACACCCGCGTTGACGCCATAGGTGAACGTGGCCGGATGACCTTCCGAAGCCAC
>NZ_SRUN01000334.1:0-279 GCF_004791595.1 Mesorhizobium sp. M8A.F.Ca.ET.202.01.1.1
CGTCGGCGCCAGGATCAGGGCGCGCGCAGTCTTCGGCCTGCGCTTGGTGCCGAGCCCGATGATCTTCGACAGGATCGGCAGCGCGAAGGCGGCCGTCTTGCCCGAGCCGGTCTGCGCGATGCCGAAAATGTCGCGGCCTTCGAGCTGCGGAGGGATCGCGTGCGCCTGGATCGGCTTCGGATCGGTGAAGCCCGCGGCATTGGCGGCCTTGAGCAGCGCGCCGGTTATTCCAAGGGCTGCGAAACCGTTCGGCTCCGCTTGGTTTTCATTGGTCAAAAT
>NZ_SRUN01000335.1:0-279 GCF_004791595.1 Mesorhizobium sp. M8A.F.Ca.ET.202.01.1.1
GTCGTCGGCGGCCAGAAGGCGATCTGCTCCTTCATCGACGAGCTCTGGCTCTTCGGTAAGAAGGCGTCCTCGGCGAACGTGCTTTCCGAGGTCACCGGATCGCAGGCGTCGCGGCCGGAAGGATTCACGATTTACGCGACGACGCAGAGTGACGATCCGCCGACCGGCGTCTTCGCGCAGAAGCTGCTCTATCACCGCGGCGTCCGCGACGGGAAGATCGAGGATCCCACCTCCCTTCCCCTGATCTATGAATATCCGCCGCAAATGGCGAAGATCGGA
>NZ_SRUN01000336.1:0-279 GCF_004791595.1 Mesorhizobium sp. M8A.F.Ca.ET.202.01.1.1
ACATCGTCCGCCTCTTCTATCGTCTCTAAAGCCGCGGACCGCCGCTACACCAGCTCGGCCAGCCAGCCATTCGATTGCGCGAAGCGCACGATGGCCGCGCGGGAGTGGAGCTCCAGCTTGTCGGTAGCCCGGGTCCGGTAGGTTTCGATGGTCTTTATGCTGAGATTCAGCCGCGAGGATATCTCCTTGTTGCTGTAGCCGAGCGCGACCAGCTGGATCACCGACCGCTCCCGCTGGCTGAGATTCCCTGGATCGCATTGTGTGCCGGGGCGGGAGCTC
>NZ_SRUN01000337.1:0-279 GCF_004791595.1 Mesorhizobium sp. M8A.F.Ca.ET.202.01.1.1
GCGCTCGTCAACGAGGCGGGCCTGGCGAGCGGTACGCTGCATGACGGCTCGAACACGACGAGCGGCACGATCTCGTTCTCCTCTCCGGACGGCGTCGGCTCGGTGTCCCTGGGCGGCAATGCGCTGTCGAGCGATGCCGGCAACCCGACCGTGTTCACGGCGGGTCCGGGGTCGAATGGCCAGGTGAGCGCGTACTACACCTATGACAGCGCGACCGGCACCGGGACCATCCACTACACCTACACTCTGACGGCGGACTATCTCGCCGCCGCCGGCGAC
>NZ_SRUN01000338.1:0-279 GCF_004791595.1 Mesorhizobium sp. M8A.F.Ca.ET.202.01.1.1
CAGGAAACGGGTCCTGTTCGTCGCTCCAACGAACACTTACCTCGCCTATGGCAACGAGCATCTTTGGGAGGGCGAGCGCGGAATCGCCCATCAAAAGATGATGAGTTTTCCGATCGTGCTGGACAAGGCGGAAACCATTCTTCAGCAGATACCTTCACTCGGCAGATCGCTGTACGATCGGCATTCGGACGATAGCGGGGTGATCTATGCTTCGCGGTTGCGCCCCCTGACCAACGTGCAGCCAAACTACATCAACTGGCTGGCGGGCGGACCGAGACA
>NZ_SRUN01000339.1:0-279 GCF_004791595.1 Mesorhizobium sp. M8A.F.Ca.ET.202.01.1.1
ACGCGCGGCACGCACCAGGCGGAACCCCGGATCGCTGACCAGCGGCGTACCGGCGTCACTGACCAGCGCCAGCGACTCGCCGGCCTGCAGGCGCGAGACCAGCCGCTGCGCCAGCGCCTCCTCGTTGTGCTCGTGCAGGGCCACCAGCGGCTGCTGGATGCCGAAATGGGACAGCAGCTGGCCGCTGCGGCGGGTGTCCTCGGCACAGATGGCCGCCACCGAGCGCAGCACCTCCTGCGCGCGCGGGCTCAGATCGGCCAGGTTGCCGATCGGGGTGGC
>NZ_SRUN01000033.1:0-15453 GCF_004791595.1 Mesorhizobium sp. M8A.F.Ca.ET.202.01.1.1
GTCGGGCCCCAGCTCATCCACGGTTTAAGCCACCTGAGGGGTGACGGGCTCTCGACCGCCGCCACGGATCAGGCAAGCACCTGGTCCGTGGCACCCTCAACAATGCACGATTCCAAACACACAAGGGGTGCTCCGGGGAATACCAACGCCTCACTCCGCTGGAACACCCCTCATCCGTCTCGGCGCTGACGCGCCGATCCACCTTCTCCCACGAGGGGAGAAGGAAGAAGTGCCATCCGTCTGGCGCGTCTCCTGAAAAACCAGCTATCATGAATTCGTCGAGGCTTGCGGGGGTGGCGGTGGAAACAGCGGATTTCATGCCGAGCGCGGCGGATGTCGCAGCCATCAAGAAGGACATCGAGGCCTACGAGGCGGCGCGGGCCTCGGCGGTGCGGCAGGTGCGATGGCGCGTCCCGTTGTTCGTTGGCCTGGTGGTCGTCTTCGTCGCCCTCATTGCCTGGCTGTTCAACAAGGTCGCCGATCCCCACGAGCAATGGTTCTCGACGCCGCATGTATTTCTCTATGTCATCGGCTTCGCCGCTTCGGTCCTGCTCTATTTCCAGGCCATGAAACCGGCGACGCGGCTGCAGCAATCGTTCCGCGACACGCTGCTGCCCATCATCTTCGGTTTCATCCGCGATGTGCACTACCAGCATGGCGGAAGGCCGAACTCCTTCGACCGGCTGCCGCGCGAGACGGTCGGGCCTTTCAACCGGCAGTCCTTCGACGATGTCGTTTCCGGACGCTACGAAGAGTTCCCGTTCGAGCTTTACGAGACGGAATTGCGGGAAGGGAACGGCAAGGGTTCGTCGACTGCATTCAAGGGTGTCATCGTCGCCTTCGAGGCCGTCCAGCCGTTCCCGGGAATCCTGGTGGCGACGCGGCGAACCAATGCGGTCGTCGGCTTTTTCCGTGGCATGTTTGGGTCCAAGCTGCAGGACCTGTCGTCGGGGGAGCCTTTTCTCGACGCCGCCTATGAATTCCGCACCGACAATGTCGAGGCGGCGCGGCCGCTGGTGACCGGGCGGCTGGCGCAGGCACTGAAATGGCTCGGCGAAACCTGGCCGGACGAGCCGGCGCGTGTCGCGCTCAACGGCAGCGACGGTTTTTTGCTTCTGCCGCAAGCGAAGAACTTCTTCGAACTGCCCGCCATTTCGGTGCCGCTGGACTACCAGACCCATGTCGCGCCGATGATCTCGGACATGGGCGCCATGCTGGCGACGGCGGCCTTGGTGAGGAAGATCGGCGTGAGGGACGCGGCGATCTGATCGGCCGAAGCAGGCTCAGCAGTCGAAGCCGTATTTGCCGCGCATATAGTCCGCCTCTTCCTTGGACATTCTCTTGAACATCACACAGACGGTGAAGCTGCCGACCTGATGGCCGTCCCTGGTGTATCCCCAGTCGGAAATGTCGTCGCGGGTGAATTCTATATTCTGACCGAGCACGACGTTATGCACTTCTTCCGGTTCGTTCGCCAATATGCCGACAAATCCGGTCTCCGTGCGGCGAAACGGTATGACCCAGAAGTGTTCGGTGACATTGCCGTCACGCACTTTGACCTTCAGTTTGAACCTGTCGGTGCCGGACGGAGGTGTTTCGGACAAGGCCAGGAATTCATCCAGGCCGGCGAGGGCTCGCGCGGTCGCCGACGCCATGTCGGGATCATCAGGAGCAAAGATGATCGTGCTGTCGTCACCCGGATCGGCGCCTTGCGCGCCAGCCAGGCCCGGCAAAATCGCCAGCATCAGGGATAGCGTGGTCCGGACGCCGATTTTCATGGAAGTCCCCCCTTGTCACAAGCGCGACACCATCCCGCATTCGCTTCGAGTTTGCAACCTGAGCGCGAAATTGCTCTCCGCCGAATGGGAGGCTCGAGCCGGCCCCGCGACATAAAATGTGTACCGATGAAAAATCGAAGTCCTGTTTCGTGATGCGGCCGGGAAGGGATTGCGGCGGCCGCGTGATCGCCGGCGGCGCGAGCCACAATCCGTCAAACGACTCTTTTCGTGCGGAGAAGAGGCTTCCATCTGGACGGGAAAGCTGTCGGCATCGGAGGGCTTGGAGGCTATTGTGTCGGAATTAAGCCAATGATTTCCTTTGCGAAAATTCATTCAACGTGATTTGCCGATGGCGCGCTTTCCGCTCCAGTCTCGGGCCGTTCGGTGCTGCCTCTCCCAAGCGGTGCCGGAAAACCGAAACAGCACGGAGTGCTATCCATGAAGAAGACCCTCGCAACCACCGCCGCTCTGCTCGCCTTTCTCGGCACGGCCTATGCCGCGACCGTTCAGGGCACTATCCAGGCGGTCGATCCGACAACCAAGTCGGTCACCCTCGACGACGGCAAGATCTACCAGCTGTCGCCCGATGCGTCGGTCGGGAAATTGAAGGTCGGCGCCAAGGTGGCGGTGACCGTCGACGACAAGACCGGCATGGTGACGTCGATCAAGAAGGCTTCATAGAGACTCCTGATCGGACTTTTGAGACCCTGCTCCAATCTGGCCGGTTCCTTCGGGGATCGGCCATTTTCATGACCTTGGACACGCACCGCCGGCGTCGACGGTGGCGAAACGCCGTTCCGGCAGCGCTGCTATGGTTTTTGCCCAGAGGCCGCGCTATTCCTTGGCTGCGGGGGATCTGCATGGCCGAGGAACAAAAGGGATTTCGCCTGTCGCGGCGGCTGCTTCTGGGCGCGGCTGTCCTTGGCGGCGCCGTCCTGTGGGGCGGCACCACCGTGGCGCGGCTGGCGCGAGGCCCGTCAGGGCCGAAGAACACCGGACGCATCGCCGATATCGACGGCATCGCGCTGCCGCTGAAGCCGATCGACAACGCGCCGGCCTTCGATCCGTCGCTGCCCTGGCTGGCAAAAGGCGGCGACATAAACGATGCCAGCGGCCTGTCGAGGACGCCGGTCTATGGCGTGGTCGAGGTCAGCGAGGAAGAGCATATCGCCAAGG
Organism: Mesorhizobium sp. M8A.F.Ca.ET.202.01.1.1; assembly: GCF_004791595.1. Taxonomy (NCBI): domain Bacteria; kingdom Pseudomonadati; phylum Pseudomonadota; class Alphaproteobacteria; order Hyphomicrobiales; family Phyllobacteriaceae; genus Mesorhizobium; species Mesorhizobium sp. M8A.F.Ca.ET.202.01.1.1. The sequence continues at coordinate 2,955 of NZ_SRUN01000033.1, forward strand.
CGCTGGCCTTCGCGCGCGCCAACGGGCTGAAAGTGTCGCTGGCGGCCATCCGCCATTCGATGGGCGGGCATGCCTTCGACGACAATGCGCTGGTTCTCGACCTCAGACCGTTCAACAAGGTCACGGTGGACGCCGCGGCCAGGACAATGACCTTGCAGCCGGGCGCGCGCTGGCACGACATCCAGACCATGCTGCATCCGCGCTTCGCGGTGAAGGCGATGCAGTCGACCGATATTTTTTCGGTCGGCGGTTCGCTGTCGGTGAACGCGCATGGCATGGACCATCAGGCGGGCTCGGTGGCCGGCTCGATCCGCTCGATGCGGGTGATGCTGGCCGACGGGTCGGTGACCACCTGCTCGCCAGCCGACAATAGTGAGCTGTTCCGCCATGTTGTCGGCGGCTACGGCCTGTTCGGCGTGGTGCTGGAGGCGACGCTCGATATCGTCGACAATGCCGTCTACCGCACCTCGCGCGAGATCATCAAATCCGACGACTTTCCGAAATTCTTCGCCGAGGTGCTGGAGCCGAACAAGAACATCGGCCTGTTCTACGGCCATCTGTCGACGGCGCCGGGCAATTTCCTCGAGGACATGATCGTCTACCGCTACGACAAGGTGGCGGAGCAACCGCCGGCGGACCAGCCGGCGCTCGGTGAACCCGATGGCGTCGGCCTGAAGCGGGTGATCATGAACATGGCCAAGTGGGGCAGCGCGTTCCAGGAACTGAAATGGTTCACCGAAAAGACGCTGGAGCCGAAATTCGAGAGCTGCACGGTGCCGCGCACCTCGGCGCTTGCCCAGGGCGAGGCCTGTCTCGTCACCCGCAATAACCCGATGCACGATTCGGTGCCGTATCTGTTCAACGACCTCATGAACGAGACCGACATACTGCACGAATATTTTATTCCTCGCGCAGCCTATGTCGAGTTCATCGCGGAAGCGCGCGAAATCCTGCGCAACCAGGATCTGCCTGTCCTCAACGCCTCGGTGCGCGTCGTCCACAAGGAGGACGTGGCGCTGACCTACGCGCCGGAGCCGGCCTATTCGCTGGTGCTCTATATCAACCAGCCGGCCGATGCCGATGGCAACGCCAGGATGCGGGCGCTGACGCGGGCGCTGATCGACGTGACGATCAAGCATGGCGGTCGGTTCTTCCTGCCCTACCAGCTGCACTATACGGGCAAGGAGCTGCTGGCGTCCTATCCCGAACTGCCCGCCTTCCTGGCGGCAAAGCGGCGCCATGACCCGACGGAAATGTTTTCCTCGACCTTCTACCGTGCCATCAAGGCGCTGAGCGGGGTGGTATAAGAAGCAGTTCCAGGAAAAGTGTGAAGCGGTTTTCCGTCCGGAACTGCTCAGGAATAGAGCAGGAGAACAATCAATGCGCATGGTATCGGCGGCAGCCCTCACTCTTATCGCGCTGTGCGCTGGATCCGCCGGAGCCGAGGACCTCAAGGCCTTCAAGGTGACGATCGACGGCAAGGCGGTTGATATCGACGCCGGCGAGAGCACCCATGTGACGCTGCCGGACGGCAGACAGGTCGAAGTGAAGCTCGACAAGAACGATTTCGCCACCTTTTCCGGCGGCAGTTTCTCCTTCAACCATCCGAGCGGCATTTCGGTGACCAAGAGCGATCTCGGCGAGAACATCACGCAATATCTGATGGCCTCGGCGCTGGGCACGATCGTCGTGGTGCAGGAATACGGCGAGATGAACCCGGTGTCGCTCAACCAGCTGATGCTGCAGGAGATGACCAAGGAATCGGTCCAGGCGGGTGCCGCGCTGACGCAGCAGCCGACGACGCGCAAGCTTGCCGACGGCAAGGAATTGACCGGCATCACCGCCGAGGTGAAGACCCGCACCGACACCGCTTATTTCGAAATCGTCGGCTACGGTCGCGCCGACCAGGGGCTTTTGTTCATCACGCGCGTCGCCGGCGAGGATGCGGCGACCGAGAAGCCGCTGATCGACAAGTTCTGGCAGAGCCTGAAGCTGAAGATGTAGGCTGTGCCTAGAGCTTGCTCGGCACCAGGCCGGCCAGCCAGTTCACCGAGCGCTTTGCCGCGTCGGCGGTTGCCGAGGCGGCGCGGCCGAGATCGGTCTTGACCACGGCGTAGCCGTTCTTCGTGCGATAGAGCACGCCGGTTCCGCCATCGACTACCTGTTCATAAGCGACGGGCCGGGCAGCGGCCGCGTCCAGGGCCGTCGTCGGCGATCCGACGGGCACGCTCGGCCGATGGCTGAGCTCCGGCGGCAGCGGGCTCTCCGTTCTGACGGTTCGGCTGGCGGGCTTCAGTTCCGGGCCTGACGCGATCGCGGCCAGGTGCGATGAGGACGCCGAACCCTTGGTGCGGCAGATGCCGGACACCAGCGGATAATTGAAATTGCGCTCGTGCAGGATCTGGCTTTTCATCGCGGCTTCGCAATCGGCGATGGTCGACCACTTGGCCGGCGTCTCGCCGATATATTCGCACAGCTTGGCGTCGCAGTCGCAGCCGACGATGGTCATGGCGACAAGGGCGGTCTTGATCACGGTCTCGTCCCTTCGAGATGCCCCCCGGCAGCCCAGTCAGGTGCGTGCCGCGTTCCAGGCGACATGCAATTCTCCATTGCGCGCGAACAAGGCGGGATTTTGGCTTCGACCGTGGAATGTGCGTGGCGGCGCGTGCCTACCCGGTGCCCGGGAAGATCCGTCTGAGGAAATTGGCGATCAGCCGCACCACGTCGTGCGGGCGCTCGACCTGCGGGATGTGGTTGACGCCATCGAGGACGGCCAGTTCGGCGTGTGGAAACAGCGAGGCGATCTCTTCGCCCTGGGCCAGCGGCGTGGTCGAATCCTCTCGTCCCCAGATGACGAGGACCGGCGGTGTGAAGGCGCGATAATTCGCCTTGTTGGCGGCAAGCGATTTCCGCTCGTCATTGTAGAGGCCGCTGAACAGCCAGTGACCAACGGCATTGGTGGTGCCCGTGACGTTCAGCGGGCGCGTGTAGATGGCGATGCGCTCCGCCGTGACCAGATCGTCGTTCTCGATGAACCGGCGCAAACCGATCCCGGTCATGAGCGGATTGGTGAAGGTCGAGGCGGTCAGGAGCTGGCGTGGCCAATCCCTTTTCAGGAGAGATGCGAACGGTGGGGCGGGCGCCTCGGTCTGGCCGAGGCCAATCGCCACGTCGAGCAGGATCAGCGCATCGATGCGGCCCGGGGCCGAGAAGGCGGCTTCGATCACGCCTCCGCCACCATAAGAGTGGACGCCGACGCTGAAATGGCGAAGGCCGAGCGCGTCGGCAAAGCCCAGGACACGCCTGGCGTGAGCGGCGCGCGAATAGTCCTGGTCGGCCGGTCTTTCCGAATAACCGAAGGGCGGCATGTCGACGGCGATCACGCGAAAGCCCTGTTCACCCAGGGGTGCTGCGATATCGCGGTAGGTTTCGGCCCACGACGCCGTACCGTGGAACAAAAGCAGCGGCGGCCCGTCCGGCGGCCCCCAGACCTGGTAGTGCATCTTCAGCCCATCGACCGTCGCGAACAGGGCTCCCGCCGGCGCAGCCTCCTGTGGCGACAGCGTCTCGCGCCAGGCCGCCGCGCCGCGAAAGCCGACGAGCACCACCATGATCAGCACAAGCAGCGTGAACGCGAGCCAGCCGACAATCCGGATCAGTCGACGCATGGCAGGGCTGTCACCTCAGTAGTCGTAGACGTGTTCGAGCCTGGCGTCGGCCTTGATCAGCGACGGCAGCACCAGATGCAGCTTGCGCACGGCCACGACCATGCCGGTGCGGCGCGTCGCGGGATCCGCCGGGAGCGGATAGCTGAACAGGATGCGCATGCCTTCGGGAATGGCGATCGCGTCGGTCGACAGCACCGTGACCATGATCTCGTCATTGCCGCCGATCTCGACGAAGGAGACACCCTTGTCGATCAGCCGCGGGATCATGTCGGTGAAGACCTGATAGCGCTTGGTGACGAAGACGGTGCCGTCCTGGCCCAGGTCCCGTTCCAGCAAGGTGTCGGGCTCGTTACGGGTGGCCTCGCCGACCGGCCCCTTGGCCCAGACATGGACATCGACGAAGGCCGGGTCGGAGGTCGCCGCCAGCGCCTGCTTGATCAGATCGGCATAGCCTTGCTTGATGGTGTCGGCGAGGCCGAAGGCGAGCTTGCGTTCGCTGGTGCGGATGGAACTGTCACCAGGCGCCGGCTGCACGGCAAACAGCCCGGCGCGCTTTTGCGCGTAGGGGAACTGGTACCACGGCACCTGGTCGAGAAAAGCTGCATAATCCGCCGCCACCTTGGCCTGGTAGATGTCGGCGGCGGTACGCTTGGTCGATGCCGCCTCGGTGATACGGCCGACCGTGTTCTCATAGGCCCATTGCAGGATATGCTCGATCGAATGGCTGGTGCCGATGATGACCAGCATCTGGTGGTTGGCGTAGTTGAACTTGTAGGGGGAACTGGCGCGGATCACCGTCGCGTAATCCTGCCAGAAGCGGCCGACATACGACCAGTAGGGAAAGCCGCTCGGCTGGTCCTTGGCGACGAAACCGGCATATTCGCGCGCGGCGTAGACGATCGCCCATTCCGGATAAGTGAGGAAGGTCGATTCCTCCGGCCGCTGGTAGCCGGGAATTTCGGCGCGCACCTTGTCGGCCAGCGCCTTGGGCGGCGCCCCGTCGGCAATGCCGGGCAGCGGCGTCCTGTCGAGCGACGGCGTGGTCAGGAAGCCATAGGCAAGCCCGGCGATGGGGATCAGGACGACGATGACGATCAGCCAGAGGATCGTCTTGACGATGCGCTTTATCAAGCGGAACAGGAACATGGCCGATCAGGCCGTGGCGAAGTGGTCGTAGATGCGCTTCGACAGCCAGAAGCCGATATAGACGGCGATCCCGCCGATGACGATGTGCGGCAGGTTGGCGAAGAAGCGGGTGGGGAATTCGATGTCGTTGAGGGAGCGGAAGCCGTTGATAAAGATGCCGGCATCGAGGCAGCCGGAGCCGGTGACCAGTCCGAGCACGCCGTCGAACAGATAGACCGAGCCGAACAGCTTGAAATAGAACACCGCCTGGCGGTGCGAGATGAAGGCGGCGGCCAGCGCCCAGACGCCGGAAAAGGCGTGCAGCAGGTCGTCATACCATTGCAGGGAGAACAGGCCGAACAGATTGCCGTTGGCATCGTTGAAGGCCGGAATGTAGCCGATGGCCACGACCGCGAAGAACAGGAACGCGTAGGCGATGGCAAGCTTCTGGATCAGCGTCATGAAGTATCCCCCTCCGAAAAGCCCGTTGCAGACGGACTCTGACGACGCAGCGATACTAACCGATTTTGACGCGCGGTGAAGCGGCGCCCGCAACTTCGCCGGGAAAGGACTTTGCGAGGGTTAAGAAAGACAGTCGGCGCCGGGATTTCTCCCAGCGCCTCCCTGTCAGATCAGGACACGGTCGCGGCAGCAACTTCCGTAAAGTCGTCGCGCCATGCCGGCCTTGATTTTGACGGTCCTGCCAGAAGCCACCCGAAGGCAGCATCCGTTCCAGACCACGCTGGTCTTGGCCCTTGCGGGCTTTGCCCTGCGTGCCATCGAAGGTTTTTGCCGTCCTTCATGGCAGCATCGGTCCGCCGTCGGCGTTAGCACGCTTTCCGCGGCCCCGTAGGTCTCGGCTACCATCCCTCGAACAGGCAAGCCTGGTCTCGATCCGGGCCGTACGGGCCTCAGGAAATCCGCCTTTCACTTCGCCTTTCGGCTTGGCGATCGGTAGCCGCCTGAGATGGGTTGAACTTACGCCGGGTAAGGGTTGTGGGGAATGGGCTTGCCCCTGTGGATAGCGGGATTATCGGGGACCGATGCCAGAAGCCAGGGAAATTCAAGCGCGAACACCTTAGACAGCCTGCCCCGCTTTTTCGGCGAACGAACCGATGGTGCCCCTTGCCCTGCCGACAGGCGCGGGTTTCAATGCTGGCAAACGATCGGGGCCGGCAAAGGATCGGGTTGGCGCCATCCGGGGGAGGAAAGCATTGAAGGTCGGGGTGGTGCTCAATCCGATTGCCGGCGGCGGCCGGCTGAAACGGCATTGGCCCGATGTCGCCGCCGCGCTGAAAAAGCACTTCGGCGATTTCGAATTGCGCGAGACCCAGGCCGAGGGCGATGCCGAGCGGCTTGCGCTCGATCTCGCCGCAAACGGCTTCGACCTGGTGATCGCGGCCGGTGGCGACGGCACCGCGAGCGAAGTGGCCGACGGGTTGCTGCAGGCCCGCGAGGAGGGCGGCAGGACAACCGAACTCGGCCTCCTGCCGTGCGGCACAGGCATCGATTTCGCGCGCGGCCTCGGCCTGCCGACGGAGATCGACGCGACGCTGAAGCGGATTGCCGAAGCCAAGGCAAGGGCGGTCGATGCCGGCCGTATCTGCTATATCGACGAGCATGGCGCGTTGGCCAGCCGCCACTTCATCAACATCGCCAGCCTTGGCCTGTCGGGCGCCACCGACCGCGCCGTCAATGCCGACAAGCGCAAGGGCAGGATGTCGGCCAAAGCGCTGTTCCTGTGGCGCACCGTGGTCGAGTTCGTCCGTTACCGCTTTCAGGACGTGCGGATTACCGTCGATGACGGCGACCCGGTCGAGGCGCGCATGGCGCTGGTGGCGGTGGCCAACGGCAAATTCTTCGGCGGCGGCATGATGATCGCGCCGGATGCGGAGCTGGCCGACGGACAGTTCGACATCGTCATCCTGCGCGCGGCGGGCAAGCTGAAGCTGATCTGGGATATCAGGCTGCTCTATGGCGGCAGGCACCGCAACCACCCCGCCATCACTATCCTGCGCGGCCGGAAAGTGGTGGTCGAACCGCTCGGCGACGCCGAAAAGAATGGCGCGCTGGTCGATATAGACGGCGAGTCGCCCGGGCGGATACCGGCAACCTTCGAGATTTTGCCGGGGGCCCTGACGCTGAGATATTGAATGAAGGCGTTGAGCGGGGTGGAGCGTTCCCATAGCGTCGTCATTCTATGGCGAAGCAAGGAGCGTAGCGACGCGGCGCAGACCATAGGATCCATGCCGTGACCTTGGCCAAAGAATACGACGAAGCAGAAATCAGCACCGTTGCAGCGTCTTGACGTCACGGCATGGATCCTCGGGTCAAGCCCGAGGATGACGAAGGGAAGGGGTGTTTCCGCCAATCGCGGAGGCATGCAGTCCGATTGAAACCTTCGCCCAAGAAAGCAGTCGAGATGCTGCAGTTTTGATTCAGGCCGTGGCGGCAATGATTCCAGATGCTTGCCCAACGCCTTGATTTCATTGGCTGGTCTGCCGGGATCACATCTCCAGTCTGGCCGGAAAACCAGGCGCGCGCAGGTCGGTACCGACAGCATCTTCCAGCAATTTGACGATCTGCGTCGACCACGCTCCGCCGCCATAGGCTGCCTTGCCCTGCTGAAAAATCGCGTTGACCCGCGATGCAAGCTCAAGCGGCACGCCCGATTGTTCGCCCATGGCGAGCGCGAAGCCGAGGTCTTTCAGCGCCAGGTCCATGGTGAAGCCGATGTCGTAGGAGCCGTTCAGCACGAGCTGGCTTTCGGTCTCGTGGACGAAGCTGTTGCCGGAAGAAGCAACGATGGCGTGGTAGGATTGCGCGAGGTCGAGCCCGCCCCGCTTGGCCAGCATCAGCGCCTCGCCGGCGGCGACCAGATGGATGAAGGCCAGCATGTTGGTGATGACCTTGATCACCGCCGCCGAGCCGATCGGCCCCATCAGGAACGATTTGGCGCACATCGCTTCGATGGCGGGGCGGTGGCGCTTGTAGAGGGCCGCATTGCCGCCGACCAGCGCGGTGATCTTGCCCATCGCCGCCAGATGCACGCCGCCGGTGACCGGGCATTCCAATGTCTCGACGCCCTTGGCCGAGGCGAGGGCGGCAAGCCGCAAAATCTCGTCGCGGCCGTTGGTCGACATCTCGATCCAGGTGCCGCCCTTGGGCAGGCCTTCCAGCAATCCGCCCGGGCCGGCCAGCACTGCCTCGCTGACTTTGGGTGAAGGCAGGCAGCTTATGGCATTGCCGGCGCGGGCGGCGGCCTCGGCGGGACTGCCGGCAGCCGTGGCGCCGAGCGCGACAAGGCGCTCGACGGCGGTGGGGTCGCGGTCGACAACGGTAACGGCAAAGCCGTTGCGGATCAGGCTGGCGGCAAGGTTGCCGCCGAGATGGCCAAGGCCGATGAAGGCGTAGCTTTCGCTCACGGCATCAGCGGCATCTGCATCATCTGCAGATGCAGGTCCTTGCCGGTGTAAGGATGCGCGTCGCAGACCGCTTCGTTGAGCTCGACGCCGAGGCCAGGCTCCTTCGAGGGGATGACGTTGCCGTCCTGCCATTCGATCTTCTTCTTCAGCAGCGTCGCGTGGAAGCCGTCCCACTGCTTCAGCGATTCCAGGATCAGGAAGTTCGGCAGTGTCACCGCGAGCTGGATGTTGGCGGCACCGACGATCGGCCCGCAATAGCAATGCGGCGCGACCTGGATGTGGTAGGCCTCGGCCATGGCGGCGATCTTCTTGGTTTCGAGAATGCCGCCGGAGCGGCCGAGGTCCGGCTGCAGGATGGTCGCGGCGCGGTTCTCGATGACGCGGGCGAATTCGGACTTGGTCGTCAGCCGCTCGCCGGTGGCGATCGGGATCGAAGTCGCACGCGCCACCTGCGCCATCACTTCGGGCATGTCCGGGGGCACCGGCTCCTCGAACCACAGGGGGTCGTAGGGTTCGATGGCGCGCGCCATGCGCAGCGCGCCCGATGCGGTGAACTGGCCGTGCGTGCCGAACAATATGTCGGCGCGGGTGCCGACCGCCTCGCGGATCGCCTTGATCATGCGGGTGGAGACATCGATGTCGACGAGGCGCGGCTGATGACCGTCGAAGGCGGTGTAGGGGCCGGCCGGGTCGAGCTTGACGGCATTAAATCCCTGCTCGACATATTCGAGCGCGCAGGCTGCGGCCATCTCAGGGTCGTTGTAGACGTTCCTGCCATCGGGCGCGTCCTCGGAATGGACGCTGCCCGTGTGCGGGTAGAGATAGGTGTAGGAGCGCAGCGTCTCGTGCACCTGGCCGCCGAGCAGCTTGTAGACCGGCTTGTTCGCTTCCTTGCCGACGATGTCCCAGCAGGCCATTTCGAGTGCCGAGAAGCAGCCCATGCCGGAGACGTCGGGACGCTGGGTGAAGCCCGAGGAATAGGCACGGCGGAAGAAGTTCTCGATGTCGTGCGGATCGCGGCCGATCAGATAGCGCTCGGCCATGTCCTCGATCATCCTGGCCGTGACATGGGCGGAGAAGGTGGCATTGTAGGCTTCGCCATAGCCGACCACGCGGCCGTCGGTCGTGAGCTTGACGAAGATGAAATATTTGCCGCCGATGCCGGGCGGCGGGTTGCCGACAACCCAGGTCTTGACGTCGGTGATCTTCATGTGTGGTCCTCCAGAACCAGTTCGGCGCCCTTCCACCCGGTCATGACCGAGGCGGCGTTGGTGTTGCCGGTGATGTTGTCGGGAAAGATCGAAGCGTCGATGACGCGCAGGCCTTCAAGGCCATGAACTTTCAGGCGCGGATCGACGACGGAGCGCGAGGGGTCGGGCCCCATGCGGCAGGTCGAAACCGGGTGATAGACGGTCCCGGAGCGCTTCCTGAAATCGGAGATCAGGTCGGCGTCGGACTGGATCGACGGGCCGGGCAACACCTCCTCGGCGATGATCTCGGCCATGGCCGGCATCGAGGCGATCTTGCGCACGAATTTCACCGCCGCCAGCATCTCGTCGACATCGGCATTGGTGGAATAGGCGTTGGCGACGATCTTGGGATAATCGAGCGGGTTCCTGGAGCGGATCATGATCTCGCCCCGGCTCGAGGGGCGGCAGTTGGACAGGCCGATGGAGAAGCCCGGCCATGGGTCGGGCGTCAGGATCGGACGCTCGCCGTTTTTCGGGATGAGGGTCGAGAAGGCCTGGAAATAAAGCTGCATGTTGGGCCGCGAGAAGGCCGGATCGGTGCGGAAGAAGCCGCCGCCGTGGTTCATCGACAAAGACAGCGGGCCGGAGCGCGTCAGGATGTACTGCATGCCGACCAGAAGCTTGCCCCACCAGGGCCGCAGGATCTGGTTGAGCGTCGGCAGCTTGCCCTTGAAGGTGTAGTTGATGCCGACATGGTCCTGCAGGTTGGCGCCGACATTCTCGTTGGCTTGCACGACCGGGATGCCCAAGCCTTTGAGCAATGCCGCGGGGCCGATGCCGGAGAGTTGCATGAGCTGCGGCGAGTTGATCGAGCCGGCGGAGAGGATCACTTCGCGGCCGGCGCGTGCCGTCCTGGTCTCACCGTTGCGCAGATATTCGACGCCGACGGCGCGCTTGCCTTCGAACAGGATGCGGCTCGCCAGCGCGTTGGTCTCGACGCGGACATTGGCGCGCCTCATCGCCGGGCGCAGGAAGGCGCGGGCGGCCGACATGCGGCGGCCGTTCTTGGTCGAGATCTGGTAGATGCCGACGCCTTCCTGGGCAGCACCGTTGAAATCGGGGTTGAGCGGCAGGCCGGCCTGCTGGCCGGCGGCGAGATAACGCTTCGTCAGCGGGTGGACGGCGTTCGTGGTGTCGCTGATGTGAAGCGGGCCGCCGGTGCCGCGCCATTGGTCGGCGCCGGCCTCATTGTCCTCGAGCGCCTTGAAGGCCGGCAACAGATCGTCATAGCCCCAGCCGGGATTGCCGGCGGCGCGCCAGTCGTCGAAATCCTCGCGCGCGCCGCGGATCCAGACCATGGCGTTGATCGAACTCGACCCGCCGAGCAGCTTGCCGCGCGGCCAGTGGTCGACATTGCCGCCAAGGCCGGGATCCGGCTCGGTCTTGTAGTTCCAGTTCACGGTGGGATCGAAGAAGGTCTTGCCGTAGCCGAGCGGCATCTGCACGTAGAAGCGACGGTCGCTGCCGCCGGCCTCCAGCACCAGCACGGAGAAACGGCCCGAGGCCGAGAGCTTGTCGGCGAGCACCGAGCCGGCCGAGCCGGAGCCGACGATGATGAAATCATAGGTCTGCATGATGGAAATGGGCGGCTCCTGAAAACAGGGCGCAGCCTAGACGCCACGAGTTCGCCGCGTCGCCGCGCCTTCCGGCATCGGTTGTGAAAAAAGCGACTGGTCTATCCGGCCGGGTTGTGGGGAATACCGACAATCGCGCTTGATATGCATGGGGTCGACGGACTATGCGGGGACATCGGCCACTCTGCACAAGGCAGGAGAACCCATGCGTGTCCTGTCGGATGCTTTCATTCCCGAACTGCCGGGCTATTACCGGGGCAAGGTCCGCGAAAATTACGACCTGACCGACGGCAGGCGCATCATCATCGCCACCGACCGTCTCAGCGCCTTCGACATCATCCTGACCTCGATCCCGTTCAAGGGAGAGATCCTGACGCAGACGGCGCGCTACTGGTTCGAGGAAACCGCCGACATCTGTCCGAACCATGTGCTGGAATATCCCGACCCCAACGTCGTCGTCGGCACAAGGCTCGACATCCTGCCGGTCGAAATCGTCGTGCGCGGCTATCTGGCCGGGACCACCAGCACCTCGATCCTGACCCGATACAAGCGCGGCGAACGGGAGATGTACGGAATGCGCCTGCCGGACGGCCTGCGCGACAATGAGAAGCTGGCCGAACCGGTCATCACGCCGACGAGCAAGGCCGCCGATGGCGGCCATGACGAGCCGCTGTCCAGGGCCGAGATCCTGGGGCAGGGCCTGCTCACGCCGGCGCAGTGGGAGACCGTTTCGAGCTACGCCTTGAAGCTGTTCGCCCGCGGCCAGGCGCGCGCCGCCGAGCGCGGCCTGATCCTGGCCGACACAAAATACGAATTCGGCACCGACAAGGACGGGACGATCATTCTCGCCGACGAAATCCACACGCCCGACAGCAGCCGCTACTGGATCGCGGCGAGCTACGAACAGGCGCTGGCTGATGGCACGCGGCCGGAGAGCTTCGACAAGGATTTCATCCGCTCGTGGGTGGCGGCGCGCTGCGATCCTTACAAGGATCCGATCCCGAGGATTCCGGACGAGGTCGTCGAACAGGCTTCGCGTGTCTATGCCCAGGCCTTCGAGGCGATTACGGGCAAGGCATTCGTTCCCGACCTTTCCGGGGATACGGTTCTCGATCGTATCCGAGCTAACCTTGCAGATTATTTTTGAGAGGTGCGTCTCTCAGCTAGCGCCTGGTCTTACGCCGCGCAGTCGACCCCCACTCCGTCGAGCTTCGCTCGACACCTTGCCGGGGCGAGCCGCGGGTCTCGCCCGTCCTTCGGACCCCCCGATCGACGGGGAGAGGAAAGGCGCGAGCTTGCCCGGCCGGGCTCCCTTCCTCTCCCTCCGGAGGGGGGAGAGCGACTATCTGGGGTGTCAAGTTGCATTTGCGAATTCGCTTCTCGCGTCGCGTGCTTTTGCGTTGAGGATGACGAGAAGTTTTCTGGCGAGTGCGATGCGGATGAGCATTTTGGGCTTT
>NZ_SRUN01000340.1:0-279 GCF_004791595.1 Mesorhizobium sp. M8A.F.Ca.ET.202.01.1.1
CGACGAACTGCGAAGACCCGGCGAACTCGTCGCTGTGGGCCACCGTCAGCAATGCGAGCTCGCTCGATCTCACGTATGCGTCGCTTGCCAGCAAGCCGGATCTCGCGGCCTTGCCGCAGCCGTTCTTCGACCGCCGCGACGTGCGCCGCCTCGAATTGCCGTTCGTATTTCCGCAAAAGCCCAGGCGGCCGGGGAACCGATCGTCGGCGAAGACGGAATGTACACGGTGGCCGACGGCAGCGGTACGCGCATCACAGAGGCCGAGCGCAAAGGCTCAGT
>NZ_SRUN01000341.1:0-279 GCF_004791595.1 Mesorhizobium sp. M8A.F.Ca.ET.202.01.1.1
CGCGGATACAGAATGAATTCCGTGCCGGCCAGTGCAACGGCGGGCCCGGCGCGCTGGCCGAGGCTTTCCGCTTCGAGCCTGTCTTTCCTTTCGCCGACATACGCGCATTGCTGCCGCCGGCGCCGCCGCTCCGGCCGGTGATGGGAAGCACCAAACCGGTCGGCTAGTTCTCTGCCGCCGGCAGTTCGACATGCTCTCTCTGGCCTAGGCGCGGCTTTTCTGCGATATCCGGGCGGCCAATTCGCGACTTTACCAGCTGATGCTGCCATCACTTTCGCC
>NZ_SRUN01000342.1:0-279 GCF_004791595.1 Mesorhizobium sp. M8A.F.Ca.ET.202.01.1.1
TGGAAGCGCTGGGCCTGGTCTTCCGGATCGTTCAGCTCGGAGAAGCCGTTGGCCAGCTCCTTGCCGTTGACGAACAGCTCGAAGCGGTCGGTGTAGCCCGGGTCATTGTCGTTGGCACGGGCCAGCGGCGAGACCTCCACCGGGTGGTCGGTGATGAAGGTCGGCTGGATCAGGGTGTGCTCGACGGTGGCCTCGAAGATCTCCAGCAGCAGCTTGCCCCAGCCGTAGGACGGCTTGACGCGGATCTTCAGGCGCTCGCAATGGCGCAGCAGCGCGTCG
>NZ_SRUN01000343.1:0-279 GCF_004791595.1 Mesorhizobium sp. M8A.F.Ca.ET.202.01.1.1
CGGCGATGCCGCGGCCAGGATGCGCATTCTCTACGGCGGTTCGGTCAAGCCATCCAATGCGGCGGAACTGCTTGGCGTCGAGAATGTCGACGGCGCGTTGGTCGGCGGCGCAAGCCTGAAGGCCGCCGACTTCCTCGCCATTGCGGAAGCCTATATGAACATGGCGTAGCCGCAGGGGCCTTCCCATGCGGCAGAGGCAGGCTGAAATCGTTGCAATGGCCGCATTGCTCCCCATATTCCCGGCCACGGGCTTGGAAATGCCACCAAAGCATTGTAAGG
>NZ_SRUN01000344.1:0-279 GCF_004791595.1 Mesorhizobium sp. M8A.F.Ca.ET.202.01.1.1
CTGAAGAAGTCTATGAGGTCCTGAAAGCCTTCCGCGACAAGGACCCGAATGGCAACGGCAAGAAGGACGAAGTACCGTATTTTGCCCGTGAAGAGATCGACGCGGTTCGCCTTATCAATCTCTGGGATGCCCGGGTTTCAGGTTCTGAACGCTATGGTGACTTTGCCGTCTATGACGGCGAGTTGCGCCATCCATGGGCTGAAGAAAACTACAGGACCGGCATCTCGAACGTCGCCAAGTGGTACAAGGAAGGCCTGATCGACAAGGAAATCTTCACGC
>NZ_SRUN01000345.1:0-279 GCF_004791595.1 Mesorhizobium sp. M8A.F.Ca.ET.202.01.1.1
TCGAGACCGATCTCGGTATCCCGCGCCCGGACCACGGCTGCCTGATCCCGTGGGCGCGGCGCGGCGTGCTGCTGCTCAATGCCGTGCTGACGGTGGAAGAGGGCAAGGCCGGCGCGCACCAGGGCCGCGGCTGGGAAGGCTTCACCGATCACGTGGTGGATGTGCTCAACCGCGAGCGCGAAGGACTGGTGTTCATGCTCTGGGGTGCCTATGCGCAGCAGAAGGGCAAGGTGATCGACACCCGCCGCCATCGCGTGCTGAAGTCGCCGCATCCGTCGC
>NZ_SRUN01000346.1:0-278 GCF_004791595.1 Mesorhizobium sp. M8A.F.Ca.ET.202.01.1.1
GATCGCCAGACGCGAGCAGGAAACGCGCGGCGCGATAGGCGAAGCTCGCCTTGCCGATGCCCTCCGGCCCGCCGAGCAGCCAGGCATGGTGCATACGGCCCGACGCCAGCGCGTCGAGGAAGGTCCGCTCGCGCGCGGCATGACCGACAAGCGCCAGCGTCTCGCGTGGATGCGGCGCGCTCGGCAGCCGGTCGGGTTCGTCGCTGGTCGCTAGCATCAGGTGTCCGGGTCGATAGGCAGGCGCTCGCGCAGGATATGCCACGCAGCTTCGGCAAGCG
>NZ_SRUN01000347.1:0-278 GCF_004791595.1 Mesorhizobium sp. M8A.F.Ca.ET.202.01.1.1
CTTCCAATCTGCACGATATTTTCTAACTTCTCTAGTTTGAGGGAATGAGCCAATCGTTGTCGTTGGTAAATCCGGTAAATTTAATCTTTGATATTGTGATTGTTTGCGCTCAGAGAATGGTGATTGACGTTGTGTACGGACACTATCGAAATCATAGTCTAAGTTTTTGAATGATTGACTTTGGAATCGTTCATAGCGAGATTTTAACTCGTCATATTTCGCACTATCGTTATCATTGAAAAGACGGCGTAAAGCATCTAATTCGTCTAATTTTTCAG
>NZ_SRUN01000348.1:0-278 GCF_004791595.1 Mesorhizobium sp. M8A.F.Ca.ET.202.01.1.1
TGCGCCGGCCCTCGTGGCGAGCCTGGCCAACGAATTGGGAAAACAGATCAAGTATCTGTCCGGCCATGCTGGATTTTGTCACCTGTACGAACCCTACTTCAAGGCGACCGCTTTCGCGCAGATTTTCGCGTGGGCGAAACGCTACTGGGCCGTCGACGTCGAGGATCTGAATGCAGCCTTGCCGTTCATGCACAACGGCATGAAGGCGATTTCCTGGCTTACATTCATCGGTCCCAAGTTCCTGGCTGACCCGAAAATCGAGGGTCAGAGACAGTCGT
>NZ_SRUN01000349.1:0-278 GCF_004791595.1 Mesorhizobium sp. M8A.F.Ca.ET.202.01.1.1
CCGGCTGGCCGCGCAGAGCCGCCTCAACGCCGGTAAGGCGGCGGGCGACGGCGGAGCACGCGCCGACAGCAATCGCCGCATCGGCGACCACCCCGTCCTCGATCACGAGCCGCGCCGCCGCCATGGCGATCGAGATGACGAGGTAGCGTCGCGCGCCAAGCTTGACGAAGGCCGACGTGCCAGTCGCGGAACGCTTCGGCACGCGGATGGCGGTGACCAACTCGCCTGGCTCCAGCGCCGTGCGTCGATTGCCGAGGATGAACGCGCCGAGCGGTAGA
>NZ_SRUN01000034.1:0-13492 GCF_004791595.1 Mesorhizobium sp. M8A.F.Ca.ET.202.01.1.1
CCATCAGCCGGGTCGGCAGCGGCGGCATGCCGGGGCCGTCCGAATAGACGGCGCCGAAACGCTCCTCCAGCACCGGCCAGTCGATCGCCTGCGCCAGCCGCACCAGCTCGTGCTTCATGTTGATGATCTGATCGAGCCTGGAGCGGAACAGGTCCTGCTCTCCCGTCTCGCGCTTCTCGCGTGGCCTGGACATTCGCCGTCCCCTCGATTCGCCGCCGCCGAACCGAGTGAATCACGCTCCGCAGCACAAGGGAATCGCAAAACCGAATTGCAGGAAAACAGCGTCCAAATACCGCTAATCCTGCAATTCAAAAGACGCTATCCGCCTCAATCAACAGGCCAGATCAATGGCTTGCGGATAGTTCACGGCCGACGGTATTCAAGCGGCGGCAATTTCTCGGCTTTCGCCGAGGCCTTTGGCTCTTTCGGGGGGTAGTGTTCATGCGGCAGCTATGCGCTCCAGGTAGTTCAGGCGCTTTATGTTGTATGCGAGATTGGCCATGCCGATCTTCGTCGTGGCCCGCGCGATGCCGATGGTTCGGATGAACAGCCCCATACGGCTCTTCTGCCGGAGAAGACATGCTCGACGCGCGAACGGACCTTCGACTTGATGTTGTTGGCGCGCCGGGTGGTTTCGGGCATCAGCCTGCTCTTGGGCTTCTTGCGGTGGACCCGGCTAACGAAGCCTTGCTTCTCCATGGAGATCTCGTTGGCCGCCGATCTGTAGGCGGTGTCGGCCCATACGCTCTTCGAGGTGTTGGTCTTGTCAGCAGGCCTTCGCGCAGCCTGGCTCCTTCATAGGCGGCCGCATCCGTAGCGCGATGGTCGGATGCGGCATGCGCCAGACTCGCATGCGCACTCGCAAAAGGGGAATCCCCAGCCGGACTCTTATGACAGGCGTAAACCACTAGGCTCTTACCTGCTGGCAAGCGGCCCGGCCGCGCATCGGCCGATGGACGAGGAACTGAATAAACTGAGCGCTGCCGGGGATGAAAAGGCGATCCTTGCGCTGGTGCAGGCGGTTCGAAATGCCGCCTTGCACTACAGAGAAGACGGCGTCGCGGCTGAAGACCCTCATTCGTCAGAGCAAACGGCTCGTTCTGCTGGCGAGCAAGAACAGAAAGAGTCGGTGGGTGCCCTGGGAACTCGGCGTCGGATGGGAGGGTATCCCGAAAATCGCCCTTTTCCCGTCCGCCGGACGACCCAACCGACATGACATGGCCTCCCGGGAATATCTCGGCCGGTAGGCGCCCGTCAGATATTTCTTGCTCGCCTCGAGGTCGGCCTCGGTCAGCCCCTCGTCCGCCATCTGCTTCACCACCTTGTGCACAGGCCAGCGTCCCGGCCGCCCTGTCCGAACGTGTTGCCGTCCTAGCCTGCAGCGCGTTGGAATGCTGGTGGTCGACCAAGCTGGAAGAGGCGCCATAGGTCAAGCCGCGCTGTTCGCGCACATCCTCCCACAGGCGCAATGTGACGGGCGAGCCGCCGAGGATTTCGTTCAGCAGCTCTGCGGCGTAGAAATCTGGCGCGCTACGCTTCACGCCGGGATAAGCCAACTGCAGCAACGTCTGCGGCAGGTCGTAGCGACCGTCACCTGCTCGCCGAGCTTGGGATCGACATCGGCGACGGAGGCGAGCGTCTGCCTCTCAAGCAAATCGCCGAACAGCTGGTGAGTTTTATACGCAGCGTTTTCGCATCAATGTCGCCAACCACCGCCACATGCAGGCCCTCACTAGGCCGTCACGGGCAAAAGTGGCCTTGTGGCAGGAGTTGAGATCGGCCGGTGTCATGCCCAGCGAAGCCCTCTTTGGTGCCTTCGTGCGACCTGGAATAGGGATGTGTGCCGTAGATCGCGGGCAGCATTTGTGCTCGGCGATCGCCTCGGGGTGGCGCTTATTGGGATGATGGCGGAGAGGGCCTGGGCGCCGGGTGCGGTCGATCGGCTCCTGGTCGAAGCGCCGAAGTGAATGGCAGTGATCGGCGTCGTGCGGTCCTTCACCAGCCAAGCGTCGAAGCCTTTTTCAGATTTCACCTCTTCGATGTTCAGGCGTTGAGCGCCGGCAGGATGAGGAACGAAATCGCGAGGAGAAGGGTGTCGCCAGCGGCATGGCGAGGCGCGCTGCCCTCCCGTCTCCGAGGGGAGCGCGCCTGTGCGACGACGCCACAGCATTGGTTTTCAACAATCAATTCTCCCTCGGGCAAGAGATAGCCGGTGCTCGAATGGTCGAGCGCGTGAAAGCGGGCGGCGACCGCCGTCACCTGATCGGCGGTGACCTTGCGGATGCGGTCCGGCCATTCCTCGACGTCCTGCACGGTGCCGCCGGTGGCAAGCCATACACCTCGGCCACATGGTACTGCTTGTCGCCGCCGAAGATCAGCGAGCGGACACAGCGGCTCTTGGCCTTCCAGCTCGTCACCTGTCACACCGTATTTGACGATGCGGGGGGGGCCAGTTTCTCAATTCGCCCGACAGTCTCGCTTCAGGTCCTTCCCTTCGCTACAGCCCTTCGGATGCGGTCCGCCGCTTTCAGCGGGCCTAATCGCTTTCTGGCGCGCACCCCACGGGGACAGGCACGCGAGACTAGTATGGAGCGTTGCGGTTAGCGCACGAACAGCAAAGAACCGAAAAAACAGGCAACTGTCGCAGTATGGCTGAACCAGCCATCGTGTCGGCATCTAGGAGCCGCGTGTTCGCCTTGCGCTGACACGAAGCTCAGACATGACGTCCGGGAGACGATGCTGGCAAATAGTCTGGCTGAAGCATTCCACCCACAATACCAAAGCCCGTCCCGATTCAAAGCGCTTCTGAGCACTCCATCTCAGGCGCGGGGCCAGCTGGCCAGTTCACCTTCTTGGTCCGCCGGAAGAGAGCCCCGCCCTCTCGACAATCGGCTTCATGAGGTTTCGCCCTGCAGTGTCGACCGTAAAAAAGGGCGCGCGAGGCGCCCTTCATTTAAACCGGCAGTCGGGAAGCAGACTTCACTCTGATATTCAAAAGCGGTAGGTGACACCTGCGCCTATCAGCCAGGGATCGAGCTCCGCCTTCCCCGTCAGCTTCGCGCCGGCCACCGTGACGTCGAAGTCCGGCTTCAGGAAAAGCTTCTTCACGTCGAAGTTGAGGCCCCAGTGCTGGTCCACCATGTAGTCGAATCCGACCTGCAGCGCCGTGCCGAACGTGTTCTTCACCTTGAGAGCATCAGCGCTGCCAGTGTCCTGGTTGTAGAAGATCGTGTAGTTCACGCCGGCGCCGACATAAGGCTTGAACGCGCCGAGATCGGTAAAATGGTACTGCAACGTGAGCGTCGGCGGCAGCAGCCAAACTTTGCCGATGTTGCCCAACCCTCCGATCGTCCCTTGGCCCGCGATGTTGGCATAAGTGGTACCGAGTATGAGTTCGGCGGCGATGTTGTCGGTGAAGAAATACGAGATATCGAGTTCCGGCGTCACCGTGTCCGAATACGAAAGACCGGAGCCGGGAAGCGTATCAACGTAGCCCAGATCTTTCGTAACGACGCCCAACGCCCGCAGGCGGACCTGCCAAGGGATTGGCGCTTCGGTGACCGAGGCTCCCGTCTCCGCCAGGACGGTCTCTGCTTGCGCAGGCTCCGCGGCGACGGCCTGCTGTCCCACCATGATCAGGGCCACCGCCGCTGCTGTTGCCCGCGCTACGCCCATTCGCGTTCTCGCCATGAGATTCACTCCTTGATGTTCAGAAAGGATGCACTGCACTATTTCGTCTCCTGCTCGAATGAATTGTTGATGGACCTCAAATGCCCCTCTTGCGTTGCAACGCGTTCCGCCGTCTCCGGAAGGTGATCGTTGAAGCCGATTGCGCTGCGGAGAAAATTGGTGCCTAGACTGATGAATGCGGCTTGCTCCCGATTGTCCTCGCCGCAGCCGTGCCCGCCTGCGCTGGCCTCGTAGAAGTAAGCGGGATAGCCAAGAGCCTGCAGTTTTGCGGCCATCTTGCGCGCATGGCCCGGATGGACGCGGTCGTCGCGTTTCGTGGTGGCGATCAGGATAGGCGGATAGGGCTGTCCCGGCGCTGCGGCGTGATAGGCGGAGATTTCCTTCAGGAAAGCCCAATCGTGAACCTTGTCCGGATCGCCATATTCGTCGATCCAGCTCGCGCCCGCCAAGAGCTTGGTGTAGCGACGCATGTCGATAAGCGGTGCTGTGCAGAACAGAGCCCCGAAATGCTCAGGATAGCGGGTCAGCATGTTTGCGATCAGCAGGCCGCCATTTGAGCCACCCTCGGCGGCAATCCGCCTCGGCAGGGTGATGCCCCTTCGCACGAGGTCGGCGGCAACGGCGGCGAAATCGTCATGGGCGAGACGCTTGCCCTCCCTGCGCCCGGCTTCGTGCCAGCGGGTGCCGAACTCGCCGCCGCCGCGGATGTTCGCCTCGACACACGTGCCGCCGCGCTCGAGCCACAGCTTGCCCAGCGGGGAGTTGTAGTAGGGCAGGAGTGATACGCCGAACCCGCCATAAGCGGAAAGGTGAATCGGAGCATCTCCGTTCCCGTTCGCCGGACCAACCTGCGTATAGGGGATCAGCTCATGATCGATAGAGACTGCCTCGTGGCGCGTGACCACCAGTCCGGATGCATCGAAATTCTCCGGGCTGCGCTTCAGGATTGCTGAAGCGCTGAGAGACGGCGCGGCATTCAGATCGAACAGCAAGAGCTGCGGCGGCGTGATCGGATCCTGAGCACAGATCAGGACCTCTCCATTGGTCTCGTGAACTGCCGCATCGAATGACCAGACGTCGACAGTACCTTCGGCGGGCAGGGTGTTCAGGACTCGGCGCGTCCATTCCTGGTGGCCGGGAGTGAACATCTCGAAACGCGGTGCGAGATTGACGAGGTAAGAGATAATGAGCTTCCCGTCATTCCAGAAGAATGACTGCATGGAGCGCCTTTCCCCTGGTTGAAACAGGGTCTCAAAACGGCGTCCGCCAGCGAGGAAAGAGGAAAGCGAGATGACGATCAGCGCGTCGGCGGGATGGGTGGTGCCTCCCACCGTCCAGGGCTTGCGCGGCCTTACCGCCAGCCAGTCGCCGAAGACCCGCCACGACGCGTCGCGAGGAAGATCGATCTGCCTCCTCGGCCCGCTCCTATCGCCGATCCAGCTGATCTTCTCGAAGAAGGCCGGCTGCTCGATGAACCAAAGGCGCTCGCTGCGGCCGGTGCGGTCCGAATGACCAGAGACTTGGAAGCTTTCGAACCCGGCCTCGAAGATTGCCGGCGTGGTGAGGGGATCCGCGTCACGCTTCCACAGTCGAACGGTGCGCGCATAGCCGGAGCGGGTGGCCATGCCATTACCAAGCGCACTGGAAAGCAGAAGCGTGTCAGGGTCCAGCCAATTAACGTAGCCTTTGGCCTCGGGGAGGTTGAAGCCGTCGGCGACAAAGCTCAGAGAGATCAGGTCGAATTCGCGATGCACGACCGCGTCGCTGCCGCCGCGCGACAGGCGCAGAACGGCTCTTTCCCGTCTCTCCGGCTCGATGGACGCGCCGTCCCAGATCCAGTCCTCTCCGTCGCTAGCCGCGAGAGCATCCAGATCGAGCAGTAGCTCCCATTGGGGATCCGCCTTCATGTAGGCGGCAAGGGTGGTCCGGCGCCACAGTCCGCGTGGATTACCGTCATCTCGCCAGTAATTGTAGAGGTACTGACTACGGCGCGCGATCAGGGGAAGATTGTCGCGATTGTCGAAAATGGCTGTCAGAGCCGCGCGGTCGCGCTCGAACTGCGTTCCACCGAAGTGCTTGAGAGTCCTTGCCGATTGGCCGGCGGCCCAGGCAAGTGCCCGCTCGCCCTCTACATCTTCAAGCCAGACATAGGGATCGTCGTCGGGAGCATCCAGCGTTGGACGGACATCAAATGCGTTCATGTCCGGACAGCCTTCAGAAAGAAGGGATAGAGGCTTCCGTCGGCTCGGGAACGCTCAGTGCTGGTAGCGGCGCCCACATGTTCGAAAAGCGTGATCATTGATGAGTTCTTTCAGTCGGTGCGGCATCGCAGTGCTTTTGCGCATAGGACCGCAACCGTCGTGCCAACTGGGAAAATCGTTTCGGAACAATGCGATCGCTCTGGAAGCGTTGTGTCACATGTCCGACATCGTCGAGAATCCGACAACGAGTGCTCCTCCTAATCACCGATCAACCTCCGGCGCCAGGCGGTGACACCGTGCAGAACTCGAGCAGTGAAGCTCATTGGTGAACCTGGTTGACGCCCAACATCTTCGCTCTGGAGCGCTTCACGCACACGGATTCATCGCAGACACCATGATGCGATCGATGCGGTTAGAGACCAAGCTGGCTGCGCCTGTGAGTTTCAGCCGCCAGCTGGAAGCAGCTGAGTTCTGAGGAGAAGGGTGGGGCACCCCTTGGGCGACCTGATGGTTGCCCAAGCCCTGCCGCAATCTTGGCCTGCACCGTCGCCTGGATTGCTGTCGATCAAGCCAGGAAGCTGCATTCGGGCGAACGCATGGGGCTGGTCCCCATGGCAACTTGGGCTGATGTGGGGCCGTCCGATATGCGATACGAGGGTCTAGGATAGGGGAGCTCGGGCTCGGTAGTATCTCAGCGAGACGGCTAATGGTCGACGAAGTCTTCCTGACGCCACGCATTGGTATGCCGCAGCAACAGGGGCAGTGCGGACGCAAGTCTGGTTGTGAAATCGGCTGCTACAGGGGCATGCCGCGCTTCATCTCCATACCGTCAGCGAAGAAAGCGCGGCGCGAGCATCACCAAAGAGAAGCGGCGCGCCTTTCGTTTTGCGGTCCACTGACCAGTCGGCTTCACCTGTACAACTACGGGCTGGCATAGCGTGAAACTTGGCCCCCAATGGCGGAAATTTCCCCCAGGAGACCTAGATGACTAAGCTTATTGCACCCGGGCTACGACAACCTGCCCACCACCAGCGTCGAAGCCACCGCCACGCCACCAAGTCTTCAGGGAACGTCCTGAACGGAACCCAGCCGGGTACTCCTATCAAAGCGACTCCCTTCGCATGCTCAGGCCGCGCTTGCTGTCGCTGCGCGGGACCGACAGCCTGCTTCTGCCCTGCACAGTGCCGACGACACATGCTTCGACGAAATGGCGTCATCGAGGTCGGGTGGCTTCGGCGCCGGTGCTTTGCCAAATTGCATGTTTGGACGTCCGTGGGGGCGGGCAAGGGGGCACAGTCGTGCCTGCAGTTCTCGTGACTGGCCCAGCAAGTCGAGTTCGCAACCGCGCACCACATTCGGTCGACGAGATGAAGGCTTTTGCCGCCAAGTTCTCTGCCTGGTCCGGCGAAAGCTATACGCTCGCCGCGTAATGGCTGGACATGATAGCCGACGCCCGTCCGAATGGCGGCGGCTTTTTCGTATTATATCGACCTGATCGGCCAGCTTCGCGGGAATGCCGGGGCTACGACTTTGAATGGTCATTTGGCGGCGGAACGGCTATGATGATCCAGATCGGCCATCGTGAAAGCCACGACATCGATATTTTCCTCGACGACCCTCAATTGCTCGGTCATCGACCATCCCAAAAGCCACCTGCACTTTGAAACGATGCCGTCCGACTATTTGGGGGACGGGCTTCGGTTCCAGAAATTCGCCTTCGAAGACGTTGGCGAAATCGACTTCATCGTTGCCGGAGCGCTAACAACGAAGCCGTTCTAGACCCGCGTGGTGGAAGGCAGGACCGTGCGGCTCGAGACCATCCCGGAAATCATCGCCAAGAAGGTCTATTACCGGGGATTTCGGAAGCCAACCCGCGCGACATCTTCGACATCGCCGCCGCAGCCCGGTCGCAATTGGACGAGGTCGTCAACGCTCTGCGTGCGCTCCCAGAACAGGTCGCTCGAACCAGACAGCGGATGGAAAAACTCACCAATGAATTCGTCGGCCGCGCCATTGCACAGCTGATGATCATGCCCTGACTACGAAGCGTCGGCCGCCGACAGTCTGGACGCAGCGTTCGCTGTGCTCGACGAGGTGTTGTCATCACTCAAAGAACCTGACCCCCACGACCTAGCGACCAACCGAGGGAGGGGAGGGGTTTCTCAGAGCCCGGACGCCTTGGTGAGGTTGGTCCGGAATCTGCCGCGCCTCCGCTGATATTTGCGGGTCATCTCGGCCGAGGCATGGCCGAGCTGCTTCTGCACGTAACGCTCCTCGACGTCGGCCGACGAGGCAAGTCCGGCGCGCAGCGACTGGCCCGAGAACAGCAGCGCCCGTTACCCTTCCGGGAGATCGGAGGGGAGGCCGGCGGCGATCGTCACCTGCTTGACCAGGCGGGCGACGTGCTTGTCGGAGAGCCGTTCGACGTCGACGGTCTTGTTGTCCTTGAAAATGCGGCGGAACAGGGGTCCACGTGCGATGCGGCCAAAGCGGATCCAGCTCTCGAGCGCGACTACGGGGTAGGTGTGGTCGCTGGAGCCGCGGCCGACCTCGACCTCGCGCCAGCCGGTCTTGCCGCGCAGGGTGACCAGCAGCCCTTGCCGTCAAAAATCTCGATCCAGCCGGCGCCATCGCTGTTGTCGTCGCGCATGACGTCGAGACCGACGATCTCGGAGCGCCGCAGGCCGCCGCCACAGCCCAGGAGCAAAATAGCGCGGTCGCGTAGGCACCTGAGGTCGTGGCCGAGCGTGGCGATCATCGCCAGGACCGCCTCTTTCTGCCGCGGTGGCTTTTGCGTGCTTGCGCGGCGAATGCCGGCAAGAACCGTATAGATATGCCGCTCCGCGTGGTCCAACGGCCGGCCGCGCTGGGTAAAGTTCCAGGCGAGGCCGGAAAGCCGCCGCTCGATGGTCGCAACCGAAAGGGCAGGGGCGCCACGCTTCGGATCGCCGGCGGCGGTGCCCAAGGCACAGGCGCTGATATTGAGCCTGATCACCTTCGAGCCCGGAGGCAGGGGATCGAAGCCAGCGCGCCGGCACCAGGAGGAAAAATGCCGCCAATCCTTGGGGTAGGCGTCGCGCGTGTTCTCCGAGGTGGCGTTGTAGCCCCTCGCGGTCTCGACCAGTTCCTGGACATGCGCCGGGACTCTTTGAGCCGGGTCTCCATCTCCTTGTAGAGCTTGTCAAGCTCGCCATCGACTGGCTTCAGGTCGTCGATTGAACATTGCGTCATCATAGGCTTTGTGCCTTGTTGTAGCAGGCATCGTCCGTTCGCGCGGCGGACACAGACATCACCGTCGCTGAGCCGAGAACGACGGTAAAAGAAAATGCACTCACTGACTTCATAACCAATCTCTTTTGCGGGTGATTTAGAAACGGACGCCGAGCTTGGCGCTGAACCCGTGTGTCTGGGCATCCGAGGCGATCTGTCCCTGATAGGCGATGCCGAACGTCGCGTTCTCGGTGATGTTTACGTCCAGCCCAGCTTCGAGCAGAGCTGCGTTCTTTGCGATCGGCACGCCCTTGATGGCGAAGGAGGAACCGCCAGCAAAGGCAAGAGCGGTATCCGGCCGAGGGTCAGTACCGTCGACGCACGCAGACCTAGCGTGGTAAACGCCGTGTCGCTCGAGCGATCCCCGCTCGACAAGGCGGCTGCGCCGCCCTTCTCGGTGAAGCCATCGGCGTCAAAATTCACATAAGCGAGATTAGCGTAGGGCTCGAAGGAAGCCGAAGCCGTATTGATACGGTAGCCGAGCTCGCCAAAGGCCTGGAACGTGCCGGCGTCGTAATCGGCCGAAAGGCTGTCGGCGAAGCCTGGAAAGACCACGGACCTGCCGGTCTCGATGCTGTGCCAGGTATAGGCAAGGCCGGAACGAAAACCGAGATTGCCGTTTTGCGTGCCGGCAACAAGACCGAGATGGTAATTCTCGCTCGAGCCCGACGACGCGCGATCGTCCGCCTCCAAGGAGGTATGGCTGTAGCCGCTGATGAGGCCGAGCCGCCAGCTTTCGCCGACAGCCGCGTCACCGCCAGCCAGAAAGCCGCCTGTCGAGTGATCGAGACCGGCGGCATTGCCGTCGCTGTCGAGATGACCCCAGGCGCCGAAGCCACGGCCCCATACGGCGAAATTCTCACTCGTTGCCGGGGCCAGTTCCAGACCACCCAGCCCATAAGTCATCACCGGAACGCTGGAGGCACCGACGCCGTCGAACGCCGCACGGATCCGTTCGCTCGCGGCATCGCGTACAGAATGACTGTCCTCGATGAGGCCGCTATGAATGGAAGCATGAACCTCGCCTGATAGCATATCGAAAGCGTTGCGGGCTTCCGGCGCCGTCAGGAACAGGATGTTGTCCTGGATCGGATTACCGCTTCCAAGCGCCTGAGCCGCTGCGGCGACCGAGCGTTGATTGAAGGTGCTGGCTACATCGGCAAATGCCGTCGATGTGCGGCTGATATCGAGATAGACATTGTTGGCATCGTAGACGAGCTGGAAATCGACGAAGGGCGTCGCGTCTGTCGCCAGAGCCCCCGTCAGCCCGCCATAGGTGCCGCTTACGCCGCCTGCTGCGGAGAGCAGAGTATATCGGGCATCGACCGATAGCGTTCCCTGCCGCAGCAGCTCGATCTGCGCGCCGCTGTCGATCGCCGCTGCTCCGCCAACATCGATGAGATCGGACGACCTTGCGAGGTCGACCTGATAGATCGATCCGGACTGCTGCGCGAAATCGCCCGTGACAGTCAGTGTGGTGACGATCCTGCTCGGATCGGTCGCACTGCCAGGAGCGACCGTGCCGCCCTCGGAAATGGTGACCGCACCGTAGGTGCCGCCGCCTGCGACGACACCGCCGCTGTTTGCGATAGCCGTGCCCCCGATCTGCCCGTCATTCCCGAGAAAGCCGGACGTGGTCGCATCATGGGAAAGCACACCTGTATCGGCAAGCAGCAATCCCGCGCCGGAACCGACCGTCGTCATGCCGGAAAAATTGTTCTTTCCGCTCAGCGTTTGCACGCCACCGGCAACGAATAGTTTGCCGCCCATATTATTGTTATCAACGTCGAGGTCGTTGATGCTGCCGGCGAAAGTGTCGTTCGAAGCCGTTAGCACCAGGGTACGCTTGCCCAGTTCGACCGTTCCGCTGCCACTCAGGCTACGAATACGGGCATCGTTGTAGGCGTCGGAGATTCCCCAATAGTCGCTGCCATTTCCATGTTCGGAGATATCGAACGTGCCGTCTGCAACGACTTTCGCTGACCGTTGGATGTTGCCGAGCCCCGCAAGCGAGAGATAGGCATCCTGAGCAATATTCGTCTCGCCGGTGTAGGTGTTGACATTCGTCATCCGGACCACCGTCTTTGTATCAAGCGTCAGCGATCCGGAGCCGGAGACGACACCCGCTATGCCGAACCCGCCCTCATTCCCCATGCTCGTCGTGATCCTGCTCAGACCGGTCCCTTCGGGTGCGGATGAATCGGTAGAGAAGTTGCTGGCAGTGACGAAATGTGACGTATAAGCGGTATACTTCTTCTCCAGATCGAAAATGACCGATCTGTTTTTGAAGAAGTCAAGACCGGCAACAAAACTGGTCTGGTCATTGGGTTGTTCCGTCGTGCCGCTGGTGTAGGTGAAGTCGATATTGTCCAGCCTTACCGGATCGCCATCCGTTCCTGCGATTGTAACGCTCGGGATGTTGCCCGATGCGCTTACGATCTCGCGTTGCTCATTTCTCCGAACATTTTTAAGTTTGACGCCCGCATCCTGAAATTGCTTCAGCATCGCATCACTGATCTCCAGACTGCCACCGCCCGGTGTGCCGGTGTCGAGCAATACCGCGGTCTTGTTGGGGTCGGTGATTGGTGGGGCTCCATCCTTAACCGTGTACTGCAGATTGTAGCTGCCTTCGTATTCGGTCGAGGCATTGGCGCCAGAGCCAGGAAAATTCTGATAAGAATCCTGATCTTTTTCCTCGGGTTCTCCCCATGGCATGGCATTAGTATATTGGGCCCGGAGGCTTGGATTGAGGTTGACAATCGTGCAGGGGGAACAGCCAGGCGTTTGGTCGCTCTCGGAATCCGGATTCACATTGGCGGAGACCACGTAGCCAGACCTGGTGACACTGCCCATCATGCCCCAGACACTTGTCTTGCCAAGAAAATCGCCGGCCCCGAATGTACCTGCGAAATCGCCGCCTTCGTCTGCCATCTTGCCAGCGGTCATTTTCGCCCGCTGCTCCTTATCGGCGTGATAAGGTTCTTGGAGATCCTGACCATACATATCTTTAAGTCCATCCGTCACGGATCCCGGCGTGCACTTAAGATTGTTGTCCTTGCAATACGCATGGGTATAGACAAAATCGAGAATGCGAGCAGCCCGGTATTTCTTATCGCTTACAGACGGCCCGTCGATTGTTATCTTTTGATCTGGATCGACATATGTAAATTTATCAATTTCCACGTTCTGAAGCTTATTACCATACGTTCCGTCCCCGTACGTATATACGTAAGGCGTGTCGGCAATCGGGCGGACCCCGGTCACCTCTGACCCGATCTGCGTGTTGAGCTGGTCCGAGCCCGTGTCGAATACGTATCGCTGCGCGTTGCCATTGTTGATCTTGGCCCAGATGCCCAGGCGGTCATGGCCTTCCCCGACATACTCCAGCGGGATCGAAATCGGGTCGTCGGCCAACGCTTCTCCAGTTGGAAATGCTACCAGACCCACCCCGAGAGACACAGCCGGCAGGAATACCGTCGTCATCGCGGTGGTTGCCGCCAGAAAGTTCTTTGTCCTGAAACAAGCCTGCATACCTGGTCCTCGAAAAAGTCTCGCAAACTGATTGATCATTGGAACGGCCTCCTGAATTGTTTAACGAGACCCTTTATGGCGGCCCTGGCTGACAACAGCCTGAAAGCTGCAAGCGGCCTGCGAGAATGGGGCGATCCTGAATGACGACAGATGCTGTCAACAATGGATGAGTGCTCGGCCTGAAAGCTGAGCACGCGTTATGCTCAGGCTGCTGACAAGGCCAAAGCAGCGTAAGTGCGGAGTGAAATCCAAGGTCCACATGGGTCGTCGCTCTTCCCGTGCGCCTGGGAAGGCGCCGGCCCGGCCAAGCTTTCCCAGATCGTCCGGATGGCGCACAAGATACCGGTTCAGGTCGATCGAGATGGAGGCCGAGGCGTATGCCAAGGCGGTCGACTGCCTGACGAAAGATCAGAATGCGTCGCTGGCGCTCTACGATTTCCGCCGGCAGCGAGCTCAGTCTCCTGCCGGGCATCCGTGTTTACTGGCGACGAGACACAAGATGTGCCCAAATTGCCACCAGACCGTCACCTGCGATGAGTTTCGGCAACTGATTTTGTCCTTTCAATCATCGCCACTTCCTGGCCGCGGCCAACATGGGCCACTCGAAGGCAGCAGACTGGCGGCTATATGGACGGGCTGTGAGCCCGAACCGGAGACATTGGCGAAATTTACGATCTCTATAGCAACGTCAAGGAGAAGCGCGAGGTGTTGCAGATGTGGTCAAATCACATCGAATGGCTGATCAAGCAGGCTGCGGATGACGCTCTGGCGGCGTAGCTGCTGGCATGGGCGGAAGATGC
>NZ_SRUN01000350.1:0-278 GCF_004791595.1 Mesorhizobium sp. M8A.F.Ca.ET.202.01.1.1
GCAAGATCGCGCACATCATCGAACGTGCTGCCTGTCCCCAGTGCTGCAGAAATCAGGGCCAATTCTTGCAGGCGGATATGCGGGACGACGGATGCGTCCGGCGCCCAAAGGTCGATATGCGGCATGTCCACTAGGGCTCGCGACAGCGCTTGCTCGGTTCCTGACAGGCGCGCGGCGCTGCGTCGGATGATATGCGGCACATGCGCCGGGCGCGCGCCGCTGGTAACAAGCCAATCGGCAAATCGACCGGCAAGATCCGCAAGAGCTCTTGTGTCCTG
>NZ_SRUN01000351.1:0-278 GCF_004791595.1 Mesorhizobium sp. M8A.F.Ca.ET.202.01.1.1
GTCCGCGGCGTTGCCGTCATCGGCGGGGCTGTCCGCCCGGCCGGCATTGCTCTCATCGGCATTGCCCTGCTCGGCGCTATAGCCCTGCTCCGCACTGCCGCGACCGCGGCGCGGACGCCTCTGCCGGCGCCCGCCGCCATTGTCGGTCGCGGCTTCATTGCGCTCGGCCTGAGCGGCGAGGCCCGCCGGCGAGAAACTGTCGAACATCGGAGCCTGCTCTTCGGATACGAGCCCGGCTTCTGCGGACGCCTCAGGCTGCGCCTGTACATCGCTGCGGC
>NZ_SRUN01000352.1:0-278 GCF_004791595.1 Mesorhizobium sp. M8A.F.Ca.ET.202.01.1.1
CGATCGCTGTATCCCCTGCCGAACCTGGTGGCTGACCAGATCTCCACGCGGCTGATGCCGATGTCAGGCAACAGATGATCCGGCAATTCGTCCAGCCACACGCGGTCGCTGCGAATACGCAAGGTGCGCGCAACGGTTCGTCTGGCTGAACGCCACGCCTCGATGCTTGCGGCCAACAGGCGTCCGGGCGCAGGCCGATTGGTGATGCGTTGTTGCCAAAAAAGTGTCATGTCGTTCTCCCTTCGATTGACCGATAGAAATGGGAGGGCCAACGGCTG
>NZ_SRUN01000353.1:0-278 GCF_004791595.1 Mesorhizobium sp. M8A.F.Ca.ET.202.01.1.1
GGGTGCTCGACCTCGGCCCGGAGGGCGGCGACGGCGGCGGGGAGCTGGTCGCCTCCGGCACGCCGGAAGCGATCGTGCGCGAGAAACGCAGCTATACCGGGCAATTTCTGAAGGAGCTTCTGGAGCGGCGCCCCGGAGGCAAACGCGAAGCGGCCGAATGATGGGAAAGGTCGCCGTGGCCGCTGCTGGGATGGACCAATCATGAGGCTCGCCAGCGCTGAGGACCTCCCGGCCGTCGTCGCGCTGACCACGCAAGCCTACGCGCCCTACACTGCGCT
>NZ_SRUN01000354.1:0-278 GCF_004791595.1 Mesorhizobium sp. M8A.F.Ca.ET.202.01.1.1
CGGTGTGAGGCCCATGTCTTGCGCCGTCTTGGTGGCCAGGGCCGAACGCCAGCCGCCGGCGCAGAAGAAGACGAAAGTCTTACCCGAGGCGAAGCACGGCTTGTGGTAGGGGCTTTCGGGATCAATCCAGAATTCAAGCATGCCGCGCGTGACATGCTTGGCGCCGGGGATCTTGCCGTCACGCTCGACTTCGCGAGGGTCGCGCAGATCGACGAAGATCGTGTCGTCATCTTCCAGCAGCCCGGCCGCTTCCTCAGGCGACACGACCTCGATCTCGG
>NZ_SRUN01000355.1:0-278 GCF_004791595.1 Mesorhizobium sp. M8A.F.Ca.ET.202.01.1.1
CGCCGGACCGTCTCGAAACGGAGGGCGGGAGACCGATTGTCCTGTCGATGGCGCTCAGTCTCGTCGGACATCGCCAAAATGTAGCAGACCATGCTCCCAAATCAAAAGCGCCCGGCAGGGCCGGGCGCTTCGAGTTGCAAGAGATCTGCGAGTCTTTATGCGCCGCGCATAAGGCAACCGGCGGCAAGCACGATATAGGCGATGAGCATGATCCACACCGACGCAAGAGGAATGAACGCAAGAAGGCCAAGAGCGGCAAGAAGGCCGATGATGGCGAT
>NZ_SRUN01000356.1:0-278 GCF_004791595.1 Mesorhizobium sp. M8A.F.Ca.ET.202.01.1.1
GTATGATTCTGCTCGCTTTGGAGCGAACTGATTCGAATGCGTGAGATCATCTTCGATACGGAAACCACCGGCCTCGATTTGCGCGACGACCGCATCATCGAGCTCGGCGGCGTCGAGCTGGTCAACCGCTTCCCGACCGGCCGCACCTTCCACAGATTCATCAATCCGCAAGGCCGGGCGATTCACGCCGAGGCGCAGGCCGTGCACGGCATCAGCGCCGCCGACCTGGCCGGCAAGCCGACCTTCGCCGAAGTCGTCGAGGAGTGGCTGGCCTTCAC
>NZ_SRUN01000357.1:0-278 GCF_004791595.1 Mesorhizobium sp. M8A.F.Ca.ET.202.01.1.1
GAACTTGCGGGCGGCCTCGAACTGAAGACGCCTTTCGGCACCTTCGTGCCGCCCAACATCTCGCAGGATGCCAAGGACGGGATCGGCGCCTGGAGCGAGGAAGACTTCGCCAACGCCATGCTGAGGGGCGTCTCGCCGGCGGGCGAGCATTTCTACCCGGCCTTTCCCTACGCCTCCTACGCGCGCATGACGCCGTCCGATGTCGCCGACCTTTACGCGTTCATGAAGACGCTGCCGGCAGTCGCCGGCAAGGCGCCTGATCACAAGCTTGCCTTCCC
>NZ_SRUN01000358.1:0-278 GCF_004791595.1 Mesorhizobium sp. M8A.F.Ca.ET.202.01.1.1
AGCTGTTCTACCTGATCCGGCCGATCGTCGCGCTGGACTGGATGGAACAGCGCGACTTCGCCAGGCTGCCGCCGATGAACATGGTCGACTGCCTGGCCGAGACCGCGGTTCCGGCACAGGCGGCCAGTGAAATTCGCCGGCTGATCGAGAAGAAGCGCGAGACGCGCGAGCTGGGCACCGGGCCTATCCCGGCCGCGATCGCGCGCTATCTCGAAGCGCGCTATGGTCATCACGAGATGAACCTGGCCGGTTCGGTCCGCGACGAGGCGCGGCAGGCG
>NZ_SRUN01000359.1:0-278 GCF_004791595.1 Mesorhizobium sp. M8A.F.Ca.ET.202.01.1.1
GGCCGCGGGCTCGCCGGCCTGCGTCGTGAAGTCGTTGGCGCTGGCGAAAACCTGGAGGGGGCCGCTGACATCGAGGAGCTGGACGTCGGGATAGGCAAGGACTTCGATGCGGCGCATTTCGATTTGGCTTGAAACGAGGGGTGATTGGCGATCTGGCCAAAGCATGATGCCTTAGCCTGGCCGGAGTCAACCTGAGGAGATTTCCATGGTCCTTCGTCTCGGCATGCTTGTGTTCCCCAACGTCCAGCAACTCGACCTCACCGGGCCCTATGAAGTCT
>NZ_SRUN01000035.1:0-13207 GCF_004791595.1 Mesorhizobium sp. M8A.F.Ca.ET.202.01.1.1
CGGCCAGAACCTTCGACGCACTCTGCCAGGCTCTCGGCGATATCTGCCACCTGTTCGAGCCAGCTGAATGCAGAAACTTCTTCAAGGCTGCCGGATATGAGGCTAATTAATCGCGACACGCTTTAGCTTTCTACATTCTGTGTCCGACGCTGGACAAGAATGTTGCAATCCCGACCAGTAAGTCAGCACAGGCGCCACCTGTTGCCCAGCAAAACGGCAAGGATTATCGAAAGACGAATTCGGCACGGAGCTTGCACCAACGATTGCATGCAAATGCCGACAGCATCTCATGAACGGTCTCTCGATTCTGGCGCGGTTAAATCGCGGCCGGTTCCAGATCATGTCCCGCCCGAAATGGTGAGGGACTTCAACCTGTTTACGTCGCCCGGCATGTTGCCGACGGCTAACGGGGATCCGCATGCCGCGGTTGCTTGCGTTCATGCCGGGCCTCCGATCTTTTATTCAACCAGCAACACGCGCGACGGTCGGGGTACCTGGGTCATCACTCGCGCGAGCGACCAGCGCCGGGTGCTGCAGGACACCGAAACGTTTTCCAGCCATCGCAGCATCTTCGCCTCTGTGCTCGGCGAGAGCTGGCCGATGATCCCGCTTGAGCTCGATCCGCCATTCCACGGTGTTTTTCGCTCACTGCTCAATCCGCTGCTTTCGCCAAAGCGGGTAATGGCATTGGAGCCGGCTGTCCGGGAACGAGCGATCAAGCTGATCGACAGGATCGCCGCATCAGGCACGAGCTGCGACATCATGAAGGATTTTGCAGTTCCGTTCGCGGTCAATATCTTCCTTCGCTTTATTGGGCTTTCGGACGACGGACTAGAAACATTTGTCGGCTGGGCTAGAGATCTGCTCCACGGCGATAAGGAGCAACGACCACCCGCAGCCCGGGCGATCGTGGCCTTCATCGACGAACTTGCCACCGAGCGCCGCAAGGAGCCGGTCGATGATTTCATGACCTTCATCGTGAAGGCAAAGGTCGAGGGTCGTCTGCTCAGTGACGAAGAAGTCCGTGGCATCGGCGTGCTTGTGTTCGTCGCGGGACTCGACACGGTCTCAGCAGCCATATGCTTCGACTTGGCCCATCTCGCGCGCAACCCCAAAGATCAGGAATTGCTACGAAGCGAACCTGACCGGATTGCCGTCGCTGCGGAAGAATTGCTGCGCGCCTATTCGACCATTCAGATGATCCGAGTGGCAACGAAGGATGTCGACTTCAAAGGCGCGCCGATCCGCAAGGGAGATTATGTTTCCTGTGCCACGATGATTGCCAATCGTGACCCGGCGGAATTCGAATGCCCGAATGAGATCGATCTGGCGCGCGAGGACAACCGGCACGCTGCCTTTGGCTATGGTCCCCATCGTTGTCTTGGCTCACACCTTGCCCGGCGGGAGATTGTCATTGGCCTGGAGGAGTGGCTGGCGCGCATCCCAGCCTTTCGGATCAAGACAGGGACTGAACCTATCACCTTCGGCGGCCATGTGTTCGGGATCGAGAATCTGATCCTGGACTGGTCCTGAAGTTTCAGCCAACGACATTGGAGTTCGCTATGCGTGTCGTCGTACATAAAGCCAGATGCCAGGGTCATGCGCGCTGCTGGGCGCGGGCGCCGAGAGTCTTCAAGCTTGATGACGCCGGCTACATCTTGCCCGGTGATATTGATGTTGCCGATGGGGAGCAACTGCTTGCCTCAAAAGGGGTACGAGCCTGCCCCGAACAAGCTCTGGAAGTTGACGAGCCCCCCGCTAACTCAGTTGTAGAGAGAGACACACGCAAAGTGCAGACTGGCATCGGGAAGGACAAAACAATCATACAATTCGCGACAGACCCTGTCGACCACGCGAAAATTACCGAACTGCGTGACCGAGAGGCGATCCGCAACTGCCTGTATCGGTACTGCCGCGGGATAGACCGCGCCGATGAGGCGGCGCTGCGTAGCGCATACTGGCCCGAAGCGTATGACAGGCACGGTCCCTATTGCGGACCGGCAGAGGACTTCATCCAATTTGCTCTCGGTCTGCCGGGGCACCGTAACATCCATCAAATCACGAACAGCCTGATCGACTTCATCAGTTCAGCAGAGGCCGCGGTCGAGAGCTATTTCACCGCGCTGCAACGCGGACCGGATACAGACCAAGAAATACGTCAGACGCTGCTTTGCGGCCGTTACTGCGATCTGTTTCAGAAGAGGCAGGACGAGTGGCGAATTGCGGAACGGACAGTCGTCTACGATTGGGTTGAGGAGCAAATCCCGCCAGCGATTCTTGAGGCAGATAGGTTCGGCCAGCGACAGCCGATTGGAGCACCACATCCAGACGATCCCATCTACCAGTTGCTCAAGGGTCACATCCCCACCGACCAAGATGGCGTCGAGGGTCCCCAACTGGGAGCTGCATAAGTGGGTAGAAATGGAGGATGAGCGCCCTACGGGAACGACATCTGTGTGGGGCCGCAACTGGCGGTCACTGCAACGATTTGGCTCGGCCCTTCATTCCGCCCAAGGTTGATGGGCTGAGATCACAAGCGGTCATCGTGGAGAAGCTCTCGTGAAACTGGCAGCACGCACCGTAATCATCACAGGCGCTGCGGGCGGGATCGGCCGTGCCCTGGTCGATATCCTTGCCGCGGACGGAGACACTGTAGTTGCGGTGGACCTTCCGGGCAGTGGTGTGGTTGAACTGGCTCGGGATCTCGGGTCGCCGCACGTCGGTCTGGAGTGCGATGTGTCGCGAGAGAAGGACATGCTCTCACTTTTCGGCCAGGTCGAAGCACGCTTCGCGCAAATCGATGTCCTCATCAACAATGCGGCGGTTGGACCCACGATGGATAGGATCATCGACACCGCTGTCGATACCTTCCGACGCGGCGTGACAGTGAACCTTATTGGGCCATTCGTTATGGCCAGGGAAGCGGCGCGGCGCATGAAGCCGGGCGGTGCGATCGTCAATGTGGCTTCGATGGCGGGCGTGGTCGGCAATCCCAGGCGCAACGCCTACGCAGCCTCGAAAGCTGGCGTGATCTCGTTGACAAAGTCCCTTGCATGCGAGTGGGCTATGCGAGGAATCCGCGTCACGGCGGTGGCGCCGGGCTCCGTCCGCACCCCAATGGTCACAGAACTGGCACGCGCTGGCAAAATGGACCTCGCGGCGATACGCCGCCGCGTGCCGATGGGGCGCTTGGCTCGCCCCGACGAGATCGCCAGGGTCGTGCGTTTTCTGAGCAGCACGCAGGCGCGCTACATCACCGGCTCGGTGCTGGCAGTCGACGGAGGCTGGATGTCATTCAACCAGCCGGGGGATGCTCACCCGCCGGTGGATGGTGCGCTCCAAGCCGAGCTCTCCTGTCCGGCCGAATGCACAGATGCGCGAATCGTGCTCGTCACCGGTGGCGCAAAAAGCATTGGCGCGGCCGTCGCTCGCCGCTTTGCCGCGAACGGCGACACCGTCGTGATTGCTGATAAAGATGGCACTGCAGCGGCAGAGCTGGCTACATCGCTCCCCGGCAAGCATCTGGCGAAATCGCTGGACGTGGCCGTCGAGAGCGATGTGGTGTCGATGTTCGAAGAACTGAGGGGACGCTTCGGGTATATCGATGTTCTGGTCAATAGTGCTGATACCGCCGACAGGATTGTGCCTGCGATCGAGCAACTGTCGAAACAGCTCGAACACGTCCTGGATGTCAACCTTACCGGCGCCTTCACCTGCGCGCGCGAAGCGATCAAGGCTATGCGCCCGGGCGGCGTGATCCTCAATCTCGGGTCGATCGACAGCTTTCTGCCGTTCGCGCCGCGCCATGCCTACGGCGCCTCCAAGGCGGGGATGGATATGCTGACCCGTTGCATGGCGGCCGAACTCGGGCCGGTCGGAATTCGGACAGCCACCGTCGCTCCTGGCCACATCCGCACGCCCGCACTTGCTCAGTTGGCCAAAGCCGGCCGCATCGACCTGACAGCAATCGGACGACGCATCCCCATGGGCAGGATGGGACGGCCAGAAGACGTCGCAGATGCATCGTTCTTCCTTGCTTCGTCTGACGCCTCATACATCAACGGCTCGATCCTCTACGTGGACGGCGGCTGGACCTCGTTCGGTGATGCGGGAAACGCCAGCGAGCTCTATGACGAATGTTTTGCGGAGGCGGCAGGTTAATTGCCAGGCCTTCGCAGGGCGACCGGCCGAGCATTATGAAGCCTCGGCTCCACGACGCACCTGAGGTGCTTGAGATCCAAGCATGCGCATGCCGAGCACATTCCCGGTCGGCTGACGTGTCTATAACGAGGAGAAATCATGGAATTTGCCACTTTCATTCTGGCCGCCCAGCGTGGCTATCACCAATCCTCAGAAAGCGTCATCCGCAACTCCATCGAACAGGCCGTCGCTTCGGAGCAGGCTGGGTTCAACACCGCGTGGTTTGCTGAGCACCACTTCAACAATTACAGCCTCATACCATCCCCGCTGATGATGGTGGCGCACTGCGCCGGCTTGACAAGCACGATTCGCCTGGGCACTGCCGTCTGCGTGCTGCCGCTTTACCAACCGCAGCGCCTGCTGTCCGAGATCGGCTTCGCCGACATCGTTGCGAACGGCCGTCTCGAGCTCGGCGTAGGCTTGGGATACCAGCAGTTCGAGTTCGAACGGTTCGGCGTGGACATCGATGAGGCGCCGGCCGTCTTTTCGGAATACCTGGACATCATTCTCAAGGGCCTCAACCAAAACGTCTTCGAACACGACGGCCAATATGAGAAGATCCCCCCAACAGCGATTTCGGTCCGCACAGTCCAGCAGCCGACGCCGCCTATCTGGATCGCTGGCGGAGCCGCACGGATGGCTCGGGCCTACCGCGAGGGGCACAATTTTTTTGTCACAGCCTTCCACGACGGCTTAGAGACTTTGACCACACTGCGTGAATCAGTCGAGAGGGCGGCGGCATCCGAGGAAAAGAACGTCACCGACGTCAAGATATCGCTGCTGCGCTGCTGCTATGCCAGCCACGACGAGTTGGAGATCAACAGCTATCTCGACAATGCCCGCTTCCAGCGCCGGCTTTCTGAAGCCCTGCATCAGCGCCGCCAACAGAGCCACGATGGCTACCTGCTGCAGGAGACACCGACCCAGCAGGATCTGTCCTTCGAGACCATGCGCAAAAATTTGCCGATTGGCAGCGTAAATCGCGTGATTGATCGCCTGCTGGAAGAGATCGATATCTTGAAACCGGACCAGATCGCAGTTCAGACTCAATTGGGCGACTTCGACCAAAAGACGATGCTGCGCCAGATCGAGCTCTGGGGCGACAAGATCATCCCTGCGGTCAACAAGGCGCTTTGTCATGCCGGAAGCTGAAGCCGGCCGTTACGATGATGGCTGCCTATCCAGCGCGCAATGGCGTGGGTCCGAGCTAGGGAGGAGCTTCGATCAGCATGTGCTGCCCTGCGTACATTCACGTTCGCTTGAGGAGGTCCAGGCGGGCGAGGTGTTGGCGACGGAGGGGACAGGCCTTTCGTCTGTCGAATTGCGTGATGTCTTGGCCGCAACTTTCCCGTCTACCTCCAGCAGCGTATTCGCTTTGGAGGAGTTGAGCGAGCCCGAGCCGGAACTGGAAGAGGAACTGCTACGCCGGCTGCTGCTAGCGCATGCTGCGCCGGCCGACCCGGCGAGCGCCCGCTTGGCCAAGATCATCGCCCGGCGTGCGATGCGCATGGACCATCTTTGGCGGGATCTTGGCCTCTCAAATCGCGCTGAGCTCAGCCGCCTGCTTGCCAGACATTTTCCCGCGCTGGCGGCAGGCAACACAGAAAACATGAAATGGAAAAAGTACTTTTACCGCAAGCTGTGTGAGGCCGAAGGCTTTTCGTCATGCACAGCACCCAGTTGCGGGGAATGCCATGACTTCGAAAGCTGCTTCGGCCCGGAGGAAGTTGAGAGTTGCCTCTCGCCGACCACGAATGTCGGTTAGTCACTTCGCTTGATCGCAGCTGCGGACAAACGCTTATCGCGGCGCCGTCGTATGGAGGAAGGGATGTTCATCGCCTCGCGATATTTGGTGACGGTACGGCGAGCGACATCGATGCCGGTCTCCTTGAGTTGAGCAACGATGTCTTCGTCGGAATGTACCTTGTCGAGCGATTCTTCGGCTATGATTGCCTTGATCCGATGGCGGACAGCTTTGGCGGAGTGCGCATCGCCGCCCTCGCAGGATGCGATTGGCGCAGCGAAAAAATACTTCAGCTCGAACACCCCGCGCGGAGTTAACATGTACCTGTTCGAAGCCACCCGGCTTACCGTCGACTGGTGCATGCCGATCTCGTCAGCGACATTTTTGAGACAGAGAGGCCGCAGATGGGCGGCGCCGTGTGTAAAAAAGGCATCCTGCTGGCGCACGATTTCGGTCGCAACCTTAAGGATCGTCTTAGCGCGCTGCTTGAGACTGCTGATCAGCCAGTTCCCTGTTTCCTGGCAATGGTCGAGAAACGCTTTGCCTTCCGGATTTTGCTTGGTCAGCTGCGAGATTTCGGCGACATAGGTTTGGTTAATCAACACTTTGGGCAGCGTGGCCGGATCAAGCTCCACCCGCCATCCACCTTCGGACGAGGGCATTACCCAGACGTCCGGTACGATGGTTTCCGGCGTCCCGGACTGGAACCGGTCTCCAGGCTTGGGATCGAGCGCGC
Source organism: Mesorhizobium sp. M8A.F.Ca.ET.202.01.1.1 (assembly GCF_004791595.1). Taxonomy (NCBI): domain Bacteria; kingdom Pseudomonadati; phylum Pseudomonadota; class Alphaproteobacteria; order Hyphomicrobiales; family Phyllobacteriaceae; genus Mesorhizobium; species Mesorhizobium sp. M8A.F.Ca.ET.202.01.1.1. The sequence continues at coordinate 6,681 of NZ_SRUN01000035.1, forward strand.
GGATTTCGTTCCTCATGTCGAGGAGATCCTCCTCGTCGACTCCGCAACGCTGCTTCAATCCCTGAAAATCCCCCCGTGCAAGCATCTCGAGATTGGCGACCAAAGCTGCCATAGCCGGGTCGAACCGGTCTTGCTGGCGCAGCTGAATCTCCAGGCATTCGCTGAGAGTTCGCGCAAAAATGCCCGGCGGATCAAATTGCTGCAAGATTCCGATGACCCGTTCCACATCAGCTTGCCGAACGTTTAACCTACTGGCCAGATCGAAAAGGTTTACCTGAAGATAGCCAGTGTCCTCCAGATGAGCGGCGAGCTGTCCGGCAATCAGCCGCTCCTGGGGGGTGAACGGGGTGAGGGCGACCTGGCGGGCGACATGGTCGTGCAATGTTTCGGTGTGGGCGGTAAACTCCTCGACGGCAGGTCGATCGTTGCCGCTACTGCGTTGCGACTTCCATTGCCCGCGCCCGCCAGACGGCCCGCCAATGGGCGATTCGCCGATTTCGCTTCTGCTTTGACTGCTCCGCTGATCCACCCCTGGCAGCGGCGAATCGTCGTCAAACGGGTCAGGCTTCAAAACGGGGTTCTTCTCGAGTGCCTGCTGCACGAGCTGATGGAGTTCAGTATGCGTCAATCGCAGCAAGCGAATAGCTTCAATGGCTTGAGGCGATAAGACCATACGTTGCTTCTGGCGTTGAAGCAGGCTTGCTGAGAGATGCATGTTGAACCGTGATCTGCCGAGGAGGCTCTAGTGTGTGCTTGGGTTGTGTGAGACTTTCCACTTCTGGGTCATGCCGCCGCCTTCAATTTGTCGAGAACGTTTTGCGGGGATGAAACGCCATAGGGGTCCGTCTCGCAGTTGTCACAGAAGCCTTCCTCCTCGAACCACTGCTCCACCACGCCATCGTCGATCAGAGCGGCGTATCGCCAGGAGCGCATGCCAAAGCCCAGATTGTCCTTCGCGACCAGCATGCCCATTTTGCGCGTGAACTCGCCCGACCCGTCTGGGATCAGCTCGATCTTCTGCAGCCCCAAGGACTTTCCCCACGCATTCATGACGAAAGCATCGTTGACCGAGACGCAGTAGATCGCGTCAATTCGCAGTTCCAGAAATTGATCATAGAGTTTTTCGAAATCGGGCAGTTGGAAGGTCGAGCAGGTCGGGGTGAAGGCGCCAGGCAGCGAGAACAGGATGATGCGCTTGCCCCCGAAATAATCGTCGGAGGTCTTGTTCTCCCACCGATAAGGATTTGGCCCCCCGATCGACTCATCGCGAACACGCGTGCGAAAGGTCACGAGAGGAACGTTCTTTCTATAGGTCATTGATTTGCTTCCAGGCCAAAGTGGTACGGTGCATTTTTCGGTTAAACTGAAGCGGCATCGACTTCGGTCGACAGTTCCGGCAGCCTCGCGCCTTGGCGTGGTTGCCTCGGACCGGTCTTGTGCAAGACCGCCCCCGAGCAGGCACGTTCAACGGCGACGAGCTTCCGCGGAGACGGGGAATTTTGCTCGCGTGCTTTATCGAGCTTTGAGAGGTAGGCATGGTCTGCAACCGTGATTTTGACTGCGTTCTATCGACCGAGTCGCAAGCGCCATGCCAATTGACCCGATGCCTTGGGTTCACTTCGGTTTTTGCAGCAACTTTCGTGTTGTGCAGTAATGCCGGTCGATATTATTGCTCAAGCAGCACTGGAAATTGGGTGCGACTCCGTTCGGCAAACCCGGCCTTTGTCCGAAGCCGGACACGAATGTCGGAAATAGCCAAACGCCAGGATCTGGGGCGGGTTAAGAAACGTTACCGTGGGCACCGGCTTCAGCACAATTGCGCCACGCGAGCATGGCTCCCAGCGTCAATGCCGTGCAGCAGCGAGACGAAGTCACTGCAGAATATCAACCTCTGCGAAGTCGTTGAAACCCAGCATGTGCGAGCCGTTCGAGGCGCAGATCAAGGCATGCTCGAGGAAGAGCTCGTGCTCTCGGCAGCAAGTGTTGCGACGTCTGACAAGGATCGTCGCGCTTCAAGGAAAAGAACCTGAATGGTGCACGGCTTGTGAAGGCCGGCGCATGGAAATGGCTGGGCTGATCATCCTCCATGAGGGTTGAATGAAGAGCTGGCCCCTATCTCCCTCAGCTGCAACGGGGGGAGATAGGGCATGTCCGTCTATCGCGCTGGGTAACATTCCTCGGTGATGCAATAAGGGGGAGCAATTTCTCATTTCGGCAGACACGACCCAGCTCTCCTTTCATGCGCTGATTCCCCCAGGGGAAATCGCGACTCCAGGCTTCCTATGCAGCGAATCGCGGTGCTGTCCGATGTCCGACAATGTCGGATGCGGATCGTAGCTGGGCTAGATCCGTCACTTTGCCTCGATGGTTTCCCACTGGCCTTATATCTGCTTCGCCCAAATGCGGCGACATAACCTGTGCGGCATCTGTGAATGGATCGACTTCAATCCAGACCTCGGAGGTCCCGATGCGCGAAGGGAGCTTGCCGATATGACGGCCACCATAGCGAACCACGGTCCGGACGACGAGGGGACTTGGATCGGCGGGCCTGCGGCGCTGGGACACCACCGCCTGGCAATCATCGATATCCAGGGCGGCCGCCAGCCGAGGATGCTCCAGGAGGATGGCCGACCTGACTTGGTGCTCGTCTACTCGGGTGAGACTTACAACTACCGCGAGCTGCGTCAACAGCTGGCCGGCCTAGTCCATCGCATGAACACGAGCAGTGACACCGAGGTGGTGCTGCACCGCCCCCGCGAGTAGGGCTCTTCGGCGGGTACACTTTTTTCACGAAATCCGTGAATGTTTCTCGCGACATCATCCCGCAATCGGTGGTGCAGCGGGTGAAGAGCCCGTATCCGGCTATCCAGAATGCCGCCTACGACAAGATACTACGTACGCGATTCACTGTGATGCTGGACGACCTAGTGCCGGCAGCGGCACCGCTGTTGTCCGTCGACAGGTCCCGCGCTTGCTCGGTGCGACCAACAACCTTAAGCGCTAGGGCGTAACCTGACCCTGCAAGATCTCCTCACCGACTATAAGGTGCGCCTCACGATCTGAGACGATGGGACAGGATGGCTAAGGAGGTGCGCCGTCTTGCATGCCCCGCCAGCGAGGCGAACCCTCTTGGCTACGCGCGCCACCAGCGACGCTCCATATCGTCAGGCCTGCGTCTCATGCTCAGATGAGCCGGTATTTGGCTCTCTCATCAGCAAACCGAGAGAGCCCATGCCAAGACGGAAGCAAGCAAGACGAACGAGCGTCAGAGATATCCTGCGCCTGACCCATAAACAGGGCAGTCCGGTGGGCCAGGTGGCAGAGCAACTGAGGTTCGGCAAGACTTCGGCTTCCACCTATCTGCGGGCGCTGGAGACGGGCTGTCGTGCAGGCCCTGCATGCGGCTTTGAGGACGATGCGATGTTGAAACACCGTCTGTTGGGCCGAATCGGCCGTCGGCCACACGTTGGGTCGTCATCAGGTTCTCGACAGCTTCCCGGTGTCAAATCCAAACCGTGGTCGGCGATCCCCACCAGGGTGGGAAGGCAGCGCTGATATAGCCGAACGTCGATCAAGTCACGATCAACGATTGCCTCATGTCACATGCCCTGCGGGACTGAAAAACGGAGAAGAACATGTGCGATGCAAAACTGAAGACCGTGCTTTCGCTTTTTTCGCCGGTGGCCAGCAAATTAGATGCTCTCTCGTCCAACGGACCAGCGACGGATGCAAATTGCGTTAAGCTAAATACGAACGAGAACCCGTTTCCGTTGCCGAAGAGCGTAATGCAAAGTGCAATTGCTGCGATCGAACACCAGTATCTTTATCCGGAAGACGACAATCTCAGCTTAAGGGCAGCTGCCTCCGATGCTTACGGATTTTCCAAAGATCAGGTGATTGCCGGCAACGGTTCGTCGGAGCTGCTCGGACTCATCTACAGAGCTTTCCTCGCCCCAGGAGATAGAGTGGCAATGCTGTCGCCCGGATTTTCGTTCAACCGTAAACTTGCCATGTTGCAGGGTGCCGAGTTTCTCGAAATCGCATCGAGCGAAGCTCATCCCCTGCCGATAGAAAAACTGCTGTCCGGCCCTGCAAAAGACGCGAAGTTCATTCTGTTGGCTAATCCGAACAATCCGACCGGAACATTCGTGCCGGTGGCCGAAATCGAACGCCTTGTGGAGCAAGCAGATCGCTTGATCGTCTTGGATGAGGCCTACGTTGACTTCGCACCCGACCATGCCCTGCGCCTCGTCAATAGACATCCGAATCTTTTGATCTTGAGGACTTTTTCAAAGAGCTATGCTGCTGCTGGCGTGCGAGTCGGCTTCGGTTTCGGTCACCCAGAAATCATTGGCAGGCTGCGCAACATCCAGAATGTCTTCAACATGAACGTGATCGGGCAGGCGGTCGGGAAAAGCATTCTTGCGCATCGCCACGCCTACGAAGAGAACCACAGGCACATCAAGCATGAACGACAGCGAGTGACCCTGGCGCTGTTGCAACTTGGCTTTTCCGTAACACCCTCCCACGCAAACTTTTTGCTGGCCCGTGTGCCAGCGGGACAGGAGGGCTCATGCTGGCAAGCCGCGTTGAAAGAGCAGGCGATCCTCATCGCCAGCTTTCCTGACGTAGATTTGAAGAACTGTATTCGCGTCAGCATTGGCACCACAGAGCAGATGGACAAATTCCTTGCTGCCGCCAAACGCGTCTGTATGAGCTTTAAGAAGAATCGCGGTGTGCTCAAGCATGAATTCAATTCACATTAAGCATCAAGTAATGATATGTCTGAGCTATGATGGTTAGCGAATAAATATAGGTAATTTGGAGAACAATTAATTGAAGAAAATTTCCGCTTCGGGCCTGACCTTCGGCATCTTCGATCATCTGGACGAAAACGGCGATGACATCGCACAGCAATATGCAGATCGGCTGAGCCTAGCAGAAGCGTGCGATGGCTTTGGCTTTTATGCGTATCATCTCGCCGAGCACCACTGTACCCCGCATGGCAGAGGTCCATCACCGAATATGTTCTTAGCGAGCGTCGCCCAGCGAACCCGCAGTCTTCGTGTTGGTCCCATGGTAATGCTACTTGCGCTCTATCATCCGCTGCGTGCCTTCGAGGAGATCTGCATGCTTGATCAGTTGAGCGGCGGCAGGCTTGAACTCGGCATAGGGCGCGGCTCTGCTCCCACTGAATTGGGATACTTCGGGGTTGCTGTAGAAGCAGCACCAGAACAGTATGCGGAGGCCAGTGAGATTCTCATCAATGCGATGAAAGGCGGGACGCTTTCTTATCAGGGCCGCCACTTTGAGTTGAAAGATGTTCCGCTGACGTTGAGACCTCACCAATATCCCCATCCGCCGACATGGATCGCCACCAATCGACCCGAGCCGGCTAGCTGGGCCGCTGCGAATGGGGCAAACATCGCCTGCGTCGGACCCTCCACTTCTGTTCGCAGCGTTACCGACGCGTTCCGCGCCGCCCGAATTCACGATGCTGACATTGGCCAGCAAGCGCCATTTCTTGGATTGCTCCGAATGGTGGTGATAGGGCCTTCTGAAACAGATGCGTATTTGCTCGCAGCACCTGCCTATGAACGATGGCTCAATAGCTTCAAATTTCTATACGAACTAAATGCCATTTCCACTCCACCAAACTTGCCTTTGAACTTCGATGCAGCAATTGAAAGTGAATTGTGCGTCGTGGGAACGGCAGATTCTGTCCGAAAAGCTCTCCTTGATCAGCTGGAAGAGGCAGGTGCTAATTATCTTCTGTGTCAACTGGCATTTGGAGATTTGCCGCTGGATGCCTCACTATACACCGCATCGGCCATTCGATCCGAAATCATGGCTCGAGTTGCCGCATCGTGAATCCGTCGTGTGATTGGAGGAGCAGCGGCAGCGCTGCTCCTCATTGCGAAACGGTTGTGGGGGCCGGACTCCTGTGTCAGGTGTAAACCATTGGAGCACGTCCTATCTGATCCAGGTCATATCCTGCGGCTTTGAAGTAGTTGGCACATTCGGCTGGGGTGAAGAGGTCGACGACCGCGCCGAGGCGTCCTGACCTTGCCCCTCTGATCTAATCCGGTTTGAAGTTCGTTCTGGCCCATCCAGAGGACCAGGACATGAAACGCAGCCGCTTCTCTGAAGAGCAGATCATCGGAATTTTGAAGAAACACGAGGCCGGGGTATCGGTTGGCGATCTGTGCCGCAAGCACGGGGTCAGCGACGCCTCGATCTACAATTGGAAGGCCCGCTTCGGCGGATGGATGTCACCGAGGCTCGGCGACCTGAAGGCGCTGGAGGACGAGAACACGCGCCTGAAGCGGCTTTTGGCCGACGCCATGCTCGACAATGCCGCGTTGAAGGACCTTGTGGGAAAGAAATGGTGACGCCCGCCGCCAAGCGGAAAGCTGTCGCTCGCCTGAAGGAAGGCTTCGGGATGAGCGAACGGCGGGCGTGTAAAGCCATCGGCTGTTGCCGCATGACGGTTCGCTACCAGACCAGCAGGCCGGACGACCGGGAGG
>NZ_SRUN01000360.1:0-262 GCF_004791595.1 Mesorhizobium sp. M8A.F.Ca.ET.202.01.1.1
TCGGCACCTATGGCACGCTGCATCTCAACAGCGACGGCAGCTACAGCTATACGCTCGACAATGGCCTGGCCTCGGTGCAGCAGCTTGCCGAAGGCGCCACCGTCACCGACGTCTTCAGCTACACCAATGCCGACAATCACGGCGGCTCTTCGTCCGCCAACCTGACCATCACCATCACCGGCACCAATGACGCGCCGGTGGCGGTGGCCGATGCGGCGGCGGTGAAGGAAGACACCAACACGCTGGCCGATCCCAATCCGGT
>NZ_SRUN01000361.1:0-258 GCF_004791595.1 Mesorhizobium sp. M8A.F.Ca.ET.202.01.1.1
CGCTGCTCGACAATTTCCCGCATCCCGACGCGGGTGGACAGAATGTCATCAACCTGACCGGCATCAATGTGGTCGCTACCGATTCGGACGGAGACCAGGCGAGCGCGACGGTTCAGGTCAATGTTACAGATGACGTGCCGACGGCGGTTGCCGACACGGACAGTGTCACGGAAGGCGGCACGGCGAGCGGCAACGTGATTACCGGCGTCGGCAGCGACGGCAATGCGGCCGGCGCCGACACCAAGGGTGCCGACGGCG
>NZ_SRUN01000362.1:0-253 GCF_004791595.1 Mesorhizobium sp. M8A.F.Ca.ET.202.01.1.1
TGCGTGTCGCCATTGTCGACATCGGTGTCGTTGGAAAGCACATTGCCGCTGACCGGATTGGGATCGGCCAGCGTGTTGGTGTCTTCCTTCACCGCCGCCGCATCGGCCACCGCCACCGGCGCGTCATTGGTGCCGGTGATGGTGATGGTCAGGTTGGCGGACGAAGAGCCGCCGTGGTTGTCCGAGTTGGTGTAGCTGAAGACGTCGGTGACGGTGGCGCCTTCGGCAAGCTGCTGCACCGAGGCCAGGCCAT
>NZ_SRUN01000363.1:0-252 GCF_004791595.1 Mesorhizobium sp. M8A.F.Ca.ET.202.01.1.1
ATGACGCGCCGGTGGCGGTGGCCGATGCGGCGGCGGTGAAGGAAGACACCAACACGCTGGCCGATCCCAATCCGGTGAGCGGCAATGTGCTTTCCAACGACACCGATGTCGACAATGGCGACACCCATAGCGTCAGCGCCGTCAACGGCTCGGCTGGCAATGTCGGCAACGACCTGGTCGGCACCTATGGCACGCTGCATCTCAACAGCGACGGCAGCTACAGCTATACGCTCGACAATGGCCTGGCCTCGG
>NZ_SRUN01000364.1:0-249 GCF_004791595.1 Mesorhizobium sp. M8A.F.Ca.ET.202.01.1.1
ATGGCACGCTGCATCTCAACAGCGACGGCAGCTACAGCTATACGCTCGACAATGGCCTGGCCTCGGTGCAGCAGCTTGCCGAAGGCGCCACCGTCACCGACGTCTTCAGCTACACCAACTCGGACAACCACGGCGGCTCTTCGTCCGCCAACCTGACCATCACCATCACCGGCACCAATGACGCGCCGGTGGCGGTGGCCGATGCGGCGGCGGTGAAGGAAGACACCAACACGCTGGCCGATCCCAATC
>NZ_SRUN01000365.1:0-202 GCF_004791595.1 Mesorhizobium sp. M8A.F.Ca.ET.202.01.1.1
GACGCGCCGGTGGCGGTGGCCGATGCGGCGGCGGTGAAGGAAGACACCAACACGCTGGCCGATCCCAATCCGGTCAGCGGCAATGTGCTTTCCAACGACACCGATGTCGACAATGGCGACACCCACACGGTCAGCGCCGTCAACGGCTCGGCTGGCAATGTCGGCAACGACCTGGTCGGCACCTATGGCACGCTGCATCTCA
>NZ_SRUN01000036.1:0-11352 GCF_004791595.1 Mesorhizobium sp. M8A.F.Ca.ET.202.01.1.1
GTCGGGCCCCAGCTCATCCACGGTTTAAGCCACCTGAGGGGTGACGGGCTCTCGACCGCCGCCACGGATCAGGCAAGCACCTGGTCCGTGGCACCCTCAACAATGCACGATTCCAAACACACAAGGGGTGTTCCGGCTTGGCGCCACGTTCATGCCGGGCAGCACCTCAGGGTGAAAACGGACCAGCAACGTCTCGTTCCTTCACGCACCCCTCATCCGTCTCGGCGCTTCGCGCCGATCCACCTTCTCCCACAAGGGGAGAAGGAAGAACGGCGCTGGCGTTCCGTCGTCGCCGCGCTAAGCTCGCTGCAACCCAGGGAGCATCATCATGAAAAAAGAAGTCATCGAAGTACCCGTCATGTCGGACAAGGTGCGCTCACTCGGCCTGCCCTGCTCGACGGCGGTGAAGGCCAACGGCTTCGTCTTCATCTCGGCGACGCCGCCGGTGGACATGGTGACCGGCGAGATGGTGCGCGGCGACATCGAGGTCCAGACCGAGGCGTCGCTGAAGGCGCTGAAACATTGCCTGGAAGCCGCCGGCACGTCGCTGGAAAACGTGGTGATGGTGCGCATCTACGCCGTCAATTCGGGGTTCTACAACGCGATAAACAGGGTGTATGCCCGGTATTTCAGCGTGAACCCACCAGCAAGGAGTTTCGTGCCGGTGGCGTCGTGGCCGATGGAGTTTGATATCGAGATCGAGTGTGTGGCGGTGGGGTGAGGGCCGCACTACAAGATTCCGTTCGCTGCGGCGGAGACCTTCAATTTGCTGAAAGCGCATGTTATCTTTCTCTTTTGGAAGGCTACTTTCTAAATACCTTTCTGGGGCGGAAATGCGTAGTTTTTGGCTTGGGCTTCCTCGGCTTTTTACAATATTGGCCTTGGGCCTGTTGGCGGCGTCAACGGCTCCTCAATCAGCGGCCGCGGCTTGCCCCGATATTCCCATGGCCGTGGCCGGCCCCATGACGGGAGATTGGGCCGTTTACGGCGAGGAAATGCGCCGTGGCGCTCAATTCGCAGCAGACGACATCAATGCCAAAGGTGGGATTGGGGGATGCAAGATAGCGCTTGTCGTCCTTGATGATCAGGGCACCCCGGATACCGCCATCGGCATTGCCAAGGCATTTGCTAGGGACAGAGTTCGCTTTGTTGTTGGCCACTACAATTCAGGGTCTTCAATTCCAGCTTCGCAAATTTACGCCAAGAACAATACTTTGATGGTCAGTCCAGCATCCACAAATCCCGGGCTTACCGAATTCAAGCTCTGGAATGTTGTTCGCACAGCGGGGCGTGACGATGTTCAAGGGACGTTTGCCGGCGAATACATGGCGGATCATTTCGCAGCTCGGAATCTGGCCATCGTAAGTGATGGTACGCCCTATGGAGACGGCTTGGCGAACAAGGCCCGGAAGGCGCTGCGAGCAAAGGGGCATCCTGAAAAGCTGGCTATCAAGGTTAGATATGATCAGACCAATTTTGGAGACCTGATCGGCAAAATGAAAGCCGCGAAGATCGACGTTGCGTTCTTTGCCGGGTTGGGGGACCAGTTGGGTCGGCTTATTCGTCAAAGTGACGAGGCTGATATGCACCTGCAATTCATCTCCGGTGACGGAGCCATGGTCAAGGGTCTGACTGGCTTGGCCGGGCCGGCTGTTCAGGGGACCCTGATCGTGTTTTCCCCCGAGGACCGGTCCAATCCAGCTGCAAAGGATGTGGTTGCGCGTTTTCGCTCTCAGGGGTTCGAGCCCGAGGCTTATACGTTGAAGTCCTATGCCGCCGTCCAGGTCATCGCCGGAGGTATCGAGATGGCAGGAGTCCAAGCGCCGAGGCTCGTCGCCGCCGCCATAAAATCAGGCAAGCCGATTTCGACCGTATTGGGCGATCTGACGTTCGACGCGAAAGGCGATCGGCGCCAGCCTGATGTGGCGATGTATGTCTGGACGAAACAGGCGAACGGTGGCCTGTCGTTGGAGCCGATGAAATAGGGCCGCTTGGCAGTCCCAACTTGAGATGTGAGCGCTGCCCCTCATCCGCCTGCCGGCACCTTCTCCCCGTGAACGGGGAGAAGAGAGCTAATCGCCTAAGCAAAATACTCCTGCAGCGGCCTGACCTCCAGGCTCCCAGCCTTCAACGCCGCGATCGCCTCCGCCACGGCCGCTGCGCCCGACAGCGTCGTGTAATACGGCACCTTCTGCATCAGCGTTGCCCTGCGTAGCGACTTCGAGTCCGACACCGCCTTCTGGCCGTCCGTCGTGTTGAAGACGATCTGGACCTGGCGGTTGCGGATGGCGTCTTCGATGTGGGGACGGCCTTCCAGGACCTTGTTTATTTTCTCGGCCACGACGCCGTTTTCGGCGAGGAAGCGTTGCGTGCCCGAGGTGGCCAGCACCTTGAAGCCGAGGCCGGCGAGGCGCTTGACCGCCGGCAATATGCCTTTCTTGTCCTCGTCGCGCACCGAGACGAACAGCGTGCCGGAGCGCGGCAGGTCGACGCCGGCGCCGAGCTGGCTCTTGGCGAAGGCCAGCGCGAAGTCGCGGTCGAGGCCCATGACCTCGCCGGTCGAGCGCATTTCCGGGCCGAGCAATATGTCGACGCCGGGGAAGCGGGCGAAGGGGAAGACGGCTTCCTTGACCGCGATGTGGCCGGGATTGCGCGGGTCGGGCATGGCGCCGTAATGGGAGAAGGCGTCTTCCAGCGTCTCGCCGGCCATGATGCGGGCGGCGATCTTGGCGATGGGCCGGCCGATGGTCTTGGCGACGAAGGGCACGGTGCGCGATGCGCGCGGGTTGACCTCCAGCACATAGACCGTGCCGTCCTTGATCGCGTACTGCACGTTCATCAACCCGCCGACATTGAGCGCGCGGGCCAGCGCCGCCGTCTGGCGTTCCAGCTCGTCGACAAGATCCGACGGCAGCGAGTGGACCGGCAGCGAGCAGGCGCTGTCGCCCGAATGGATGCCTGCCTCCTCGATGTGTTCGAGAATGCCCGACACGAAGGTCGCCTTGCCGTCGCAGAGGCAGTCGACGTCGACCTCGATGGCGCCCGAGAGATAGGTGTCGAACAGCAGCGGGTTCTTGCCGAGCAGCGTGTTGATCTGGCCGGTCTTGTCATTGGGGTATTTCTGCTTGATGTCCTCCGGCACCAGGCCGGGCACGGTGTCGAGCAGATAGGTCTGCAGCATGCCTTCGTTGTAGATGATCTGCATGGCGCGGCCGCCGAGCACATAGGAGGGGCGCACCACCAGGGGGAAGCCGAGCTCGCCGGCGACGGTGCGGGCCTGCTCGACCGAATAGGCGATGCCGTTCTTCGGCTGGCTGAGGTTGAGCTTGTGCAGGAGTTTCTGGAAGCGGTCGCGGTCCTCGGCCAGATCGATCATGTCGGGCGAGGTGCCGAGGATCGGGATGCCCGCCTTCTCCAGCGCATCCGCCAGCTTCAGCGGCGTCTGGCCGCCGAACTGGACGATGACGCCGACCAGCTCGCCCGAGGCCTGTTCGGCTCGCAGGATCTCCAGCACGTCCTCCGCTGTGAGCGGCTCGAAATAGAGCCGGTCCGAAGTGTCGTAGTCGGTCGAGACCGTCTCGGGGTTGCAGTTGATCATGATCGCTTCATAGCCGGCGTCGCGCAGCGCGAAGGCCGCGTGGCAGCAGCAATAGTCGAACTCGATGCCCTGGCCGATGCGGTTCGGCCCGCCGCCGAGGATGACGACCTTCTTGCGCGCAGAGACCTGCGCCTCGTTGGCGAGCGCGCCGGCGAAAGGCACTTCATAGGTCGAATACATGTAGGCGGTCGGCGAAGCGAACTCGGCGGCGCAAGTGTCGATGCGCTTATAAACCGGATGAACGTCGAGCTTTTCACGAATCTTCTGAACGACTTCGGCGTCGGTCTTCGTCAGCGACGCGAGGCGGGCGTCGGAGAAGCCCATGGCTTTCAGCATGCGCAGATTGACGGCGTCCTCAGGAATGCCGTGCTCGCGGATGCGGGCCTCCATGGCGAGAATGCCTGATATCTGCTCGAGGAACCACGGGTCGATCTTGCACATGGCGTGCACGTCTTCCAGCGAGGTGCCCATGCGGATCGCCTGCGCCACCATGCGCAGCCGGTCCGGCGTCGGGGTGCCCAATGCCGCGCGGATGGCGTTGCGGTCGTCGGCGTGGTTGGCCGCCACGGCGCCGTGGCCGAGGCCGGGGATCTCGATCTCGTCGAGGCCGGTGAGGCCGGTTTCCAGTCCACGCAGCGCCTTCTGCAGCGATTCCTGGAAGGTGCGGCCGATGGCCATGACTTCGCCGACCGACTTCATGGCGGTGGTCAGCACCGGCTCTGCGCCGGGGAACTTTTCGAAGGCAAAGCGCGGGATCTTCGTCACGACATAATCGATCGACGGTTCGAACGAAGCGGGCGTGGCGCCGCCGGTGATGTCGTTCTCCAGCTCGTCCAGCGTGTAGCCGACGGCAAGCTTGGCGGCGATCTTGGCGATCGGGAAACCGGTCGCCTTGGAGGCAAGCGCGGACGAGCGCGAGACGCGCGGGTTCATCTCGATGACGACGAGGCGGCCATCGGCCGGATTGACGGCGAACTGCACGTTGGAGCCTCCGGTCTCGACGCCGATCTCGCGCAGCACCGCGATCGAGGCGTTGCGCATCATCTGGTATTCTTTGTCAGTGAGCGTGAGGGCAGGGGCGACGGTGATGGAATCGCCCGTATGCACGCCCATCGGGTCGATGTTCTCGATCGAGCAGACGATGATGCAATTGTCCGCTCTGTCGCGGACGACCTCCATCTCATACTCCTTCCAGCCGAGCACGCTTTCCTCGATCAGCACTTCGGTGGTCGGCGAGGCATCGAGGCCGGACTGGACGATGTCGTAGAATTCGGCCCTGTTGTAGGCGATGCCGCCGCCGGTGCCGCCCATGGTGAAGGAGGGGCGGATGATGGCGGGAAGGCCGACATGGTCGAGCGCCTGGGCCGCGATCGCCATGCCGTGGCTGATATAGCGCTGTTTGCGGTCGCCTTCGCCGAGGTTCCAGCGGGTTTCCAGCGCATCGAGCGCGGCGTCGAGATTGTCGGGCTTTTCGGCCTTCAGCGCCGCGCGCTCGGCCTCATGCGTCTTGCGGTCGGCATTCTTGACGTCGGTGGCGTTGGCCAGCATCGACTTCGGCGTTTCGAGCCCGATCGTCTTCATCGCCTCACGAAACAGTGCCCGGTCCTCGGCCTTGTCGATGGCATGGGCGTCGGCGCCGATCATCTCGACATTGTAGCGCTCGAGCACGCCCATGCGGCGCAGCGACAGCGCGGTGTTGAGCGCGGTCTGGCCGCCCATGGTCGGCAGCAACGCGTCGGGCCGCTCCTTGGCGATAATCTTGGCCACGACCTCGGGGGTGATCGGCTCGATATAGGTGGCATCGGCCAGTTCCGGGTCGGTCATGATGGTGGCCGGATTGGAATTGACCAGGATGACGCGGAAGCCTTCCTCCTTCAGCGCCTTGCAGGCCTGGGTGCCGGAATAATCGAACTCGCAGGCCTGGCCGATGACGATGGGGCCGGCCCCGATGATCAGGATCGACTTGATGTCAGTGCGTCTTGGCATGTCTGTGAATTCCGTTCGGCAGCGGGCTTGCACAAAAAACCGGGACGGGAAGACCCGGCCGGTTGTGCTCGCGATTCTGGTATCAGGCTAGGAGGGCCTTATAGGGAAGAGTTTTGCCCGATGTAACCCCGAAAATGCGGGTTTGTGTGGGGTTTTACGGCCGGGGCAAAGGCGTTGGGTTTGAATTGGTACCTTGCGGGGCATTTGCGCTGCCCCTCACCTGCCTGCCGGCATCCTCTCCCCGTATAGTGACGGGGAGAGGGGCGCTATCCCTGGTGGTTTCGCCAACCTCCGACGTTGCAAAAAAGCGCGGCTTTGCGGACGGCTTCTTTCTCCCCGTCTCTATACGGGGAGAAATGTCCGGCAAGGCAATGAGGGGCAGCGCAAACCCCGGCAATTGAGCAGCCATTGCAAAAGCCGCCTAATCCCCCAGCACCACCGTATCCATGATCTCGAAGCGCTCGGACACACCAATGCGGATCATGTTGAGTTTGCCTTCCCTGGTGAAGCGGAAGTCGCTGCCGGCGTCCGAGCTTGCCGGCAGGCCGGCATCGAAGGAGATGACGCGGCTGCCGCCATCGGGCCAGGTCACGGTCACGTCGGCCTTGTCCGTGCCCTTGCGCGTCACGTTCGCCGCGCAAGGCGACATGGGCTGTCCAACGTAGCGGGCGCAGGGAATTTGCAGGGTTCCGTTCGCCGCCAGCGCCAGGCCATAGGCATCCTGCATGGCGATCTCCGCCGCGGATTTCGGCTTGGTTTCGGGGCTGGCCGGCTGGGTCGTGCTGCCCAGCCGAGCGGTCAGGTCGGGTGCATCGGGCGTCGCGCCGGTACCTCCTTCGGCGGGCGCGGCGGCGGGCGTATCCGCTGCCTGGTCGGGCACCGTCGCCGGATTGAGGGGAACGAGATAGCGCGCCGGCGTCCAGCCGGTTGCCTTGGGATTGTCCGACTCGATCTTGCACCAGGGGTGGCCGTCAATGTCGTTGCAGCCGAGGTTTCGGACGCTGGCGCCGGCGGCCAGGCGGGCCTCGGTCTTGCCGATCGGCGATGGCTTGGCGCGGACATTGAGCAGGTCGTCGGGGGCGAGCCCGGTGACAACGGAGATGAACGGCGCCTCTTCGGCATGGGCCGGCACGACAGCCGGCCACGCCGCCATCAGCAGCGGAGCGGCAATCAGCGCATGCAAACTTTGTCGGAGCGTAATCGTGCGCCTCATCATTTGGCCGTGCGCCGTACTCAAATCACCCTGCCGCGGCGGTCTCGCCGCATGCCCGGCCGGTTTTATAAGGGACGACGCGCCGCCATGTAAGTCTGAAATTCAGGCTAACCATGGTGCTGGGCCGCTTCCGGCATGAAGCCGGTGCGCAGGCCGTGCGCCCATTCCGCGCGTCCCGCATCTTCGGCCTGACGCGCCGCCGCCTCGTGGTCGTAGTCCACCGCGATCATCTCGAAACGATCCTGCCGACCGGCGCCGCCCAAGGTGACGATGCCGTAGCGCGCGTGCGGCGAGCCCTGTTCGGAGACATGCGCCGGAGGCGTGTCGTCGTCATAGGCAGGGCAGCCGATGCTGCCCGGATTGAAGATGACTGGGCCATTCGGGATGCGGATCAATTCCGCGCGGTGGCTGTGGCCGCAGAGCGCAATGCGGCAGGCCGGGTCGAGTGCCTTCAGCCGGCGCCGGATCGCCGCCAGCGGCGCGCGCACCAAATGGCCATCGGTCACGGCATCGAGCAGATATTTCTCGTCATGGTCGGGGCGGGCATGGAAGGCGATGACGCCAGGCGCGATCTCCAGGGTCAGCGGCTGGGCCAGCAGCGTATCGCGCTGCGCCTGCGTCAGCCGCTTCTGCGCATAGATGTCGGACGCCCACATGGTTTCGTCGGGGGGATCGGCGGCGACGCGGCGGTCATGGTTGCCGCGCACCGTCGGCAGGTTGAGCGCTTCCAGCCGTTCCATCGTCTCGCGCGGCCACAGCGGCCCCGAAACGCTGTCGCCGAGATTGACGGTGAGGTCGGTGCCGCAGCGCCGCGCCAGGTCCTCGAGCACGGCGTCGAGTGCGAGAACGTTGCCGTGGATGTCGGCGAGGACGGCTATGCGCATGAGGAGGTTCCCGGTGGGTGGCAGGACCTGGTCTCCTCCCGCTTCGCGAGGGAGAGGAAAAAGTTCAGGCCGGCATTTCCAAATCATGACCGCCGACCGCGGGCAGGGCGGTGTCGTCCGCGGCCGCGGCGATGACACTGTCGAGCAAGCCGGGGAAGCGGGCGTCGAGATCGGCCCGGCGGAGCGTGATCATGCGGTTGGTGCCGACCACCTCGGCGCGGGTGACACCCGCCTCGCGCAGTTTGGCGAGGTGGTAGCTGAGATTGGTCTTGGAGGCGAGGTCGAGGAAGCGGCTGCAGTTCAGTGGCAGGCCTTCCTTGCTGGCCAGATAGCGCACGATGGCGAGCCGCGTCGGGTCGCCGAGCACGCCGAGCACGATGGGCAGGCTGATCTGGTCCGTATTGGGGTGTGGCAAGGTCATCGCAGGAACCTAAGCACAGTTCGGGCCGATTTCAACGCGTCGATCCCGCTCGGCCCATACACACTGTCTCTCCTTCCCCGTGACCGTCCTGACACAGGGCTGTCAGCATGGTTCAGCTATTTTGCCCTGGCTTCATTGACATCATGGCCTGTTATGTCCAATTGTTCAATAACTTTTGAACTAAGGACGCATTCCCATGGACAAGAGAATCTTCTGGCTAGCGCTCGGATCGTTCGCGATCTCGACCGAAGGCTTCGTCATCTCCAGCCTTCTGCCGGACATCGCCGGGGATGCCGGCATCTCCGTGCCGCTCGCCGGCTCGCTGATCACCGCCTTCGCGCTTGCCTATGCTATCGGCACGCCGATCCTGGCAACGCTGACCGGCGAGTGGGATCGGCGCCGCGTCATCCTGTGGACGCTGGTGTTCTTCGTCATCGGCAATGTCGTCGCGGCCCTGAGCTCGTCCTTCGAAGTGCTTCTCGTCGCACGCATCATCATGGCGCTGTCGTCGGGCCTGTTCGCGGCGACCGCGCAAGGCACGGCGGTGGCGCTGGTCGATGACCATCACCGGGCCCGCGCCATTGCCGTCGTCGTCGGCGGCACCACGGTGGCGGTCGCCGTCGGCGCGCCGCTTGGCGCGCTGGTCGCGGCCATCGCCGGCTGGCGCGGCACTTTCTACGCCATTGCCGGCCTTGGCGCGCTGTCCGGCGCCATCCTGTGGTACCGGCTGCCACGCGGCATCATCGGCACCCGTCTGCCGCTGAAGCGCCGGCTGGCGGCGGCGATGCGTCCCGGCGTGATGCCGATCCTGGTGACGACGGCGGTTGCCCTCATCGGAGCGTTCACCGTGTTCAGCTTCATAGCCCCGCTGGCCATCGAAGGCGCCGGGCTGTCGCCGATCGCGCTGCCGGGCATGCTGCTCGCCTTCGGCGCCGGCGCCGTCATCGGCAACATTGTCGGCGGCCAGGCCGCCGATCGTTTCGGCGCGACGCGCACCGTCGCCTGGTCACTGACGCTCTCCGCCGCCATGCTCGTCACCTTTTCGCTGATTCCGACTTTCCTGCCGCATCACCTCGCCGGACCGGCGCTGATGGGCATGATGGTGCCGTGGGGCATCGTCGGCTGGGCGTTCCCGCCGGCACAGGCGAGCCGCATCATCAAGCTCGCCCCGGATGCGGCGCCGATCGTGCTGTCGCTCAATGCCTCGGCGCTCTATCTCGGCGTGGCGCTGGGTGCTGTGGTGGGTGGAGCGGTATTGCGCTACGGCGCGCCGGCCGATCTCGGCCTGATTGCCGCGGCCTTCCCGGTCATCGGGCTCGGCATCGTGCTGGCCGGGCGGGTGTTTGCCAGACCGGTGGCGATGCCGGCGGAATAAGACTGACCCCAGACTTCGATCTATGTTTTTACGCGGCCGCTTCTTCAGCTGGAAGGAGTGGCCGCGGGCAGTTCCAGGTTCAACGCGGCCACTTCATCGAGCGTGGCCCGCAGTTTCGCGGCCTGCTCGGCGCCGATCATGGCCTCGAATTGCCGCTGGGCAACGCTCCATAGCTTGATCGCCTCGTCGAGCTTGGCCTGGCCGGCCGGCGTCAGCCGCACGCGCTTGACGCGGCGATCGTCCTTGTCGGCGAAGGTTTCGACATAGCCGTCGCGGACCAGCGGCTTCAACGTGTGGCCGAGTGCCGAGAGATCCATGATCAACGCCTCGGCAATGGCTCCCATCGCCGGCTCGCCGCCGACACTGATCTGGAAGAGCAGGCCGAACTGCGTGCCCTTCAAGCCGGAAGGCGCCAGCGCGTCGTCGTAGAAGCGGCCGAGCCTGCGCGCGGTGCGCCGCAAGGTGGCATTGTTGCACTGGCTGAAGCCCGGCTGCTGAACGTCGGTCATGTCAACTCCTTGCCGGAGCATTCCGGCGAAACCGCTGGGCGCTTCTGCTGGAATTGCTCTGGCAGGGGCGCCAGCCCTGTCGCAGAAATAGTTTTCGCGGCTGCCGTTGACAAGATAGTGGCATATACCTATTTCGCCGAACGTGGTATATGCCACTAATTGATATCAGGACAATGGGCTCGACGGCCGGCGCGTTGGTCGAAGCCGAATAAGAGCGAACAGAAGGAACGTGACAATGAGCAAGAACGACAACAAGGGGACAGCCGTGATAACAGGCGCTTCCTCGGGCATCGGCGCCGTCTATGCCGACCGGCTGGCGGGGCAGGGCTATGACTTGGTGCTGGTGGCGCGCCGTGCCGACAGGCTCGGGGAGTTGGCCGAGAAGCTGCGCCATGCCTATAGCCGCAAGGTCAGCGTGATCGCCGCCGACCTGTCCGACGACGACGATGTGCGCCGCGTCGAGAAGGCGATATCAGCCGACGAGAGCGTGACGCTGCTGGTCAACAATGCCGGCCTTGGCGGTCAGGCGGTGGTGGCAACCGCCGACGCGGATGCCGCCGAGCGCATGATCAAGGTCAATGTCGTGGCGCTGACCCGGCTGACCCGTGCCGTGCTGCCGGGGCTTTTGGCGCGCAACCGTGGCGGGATCGTCAACATCGCCTCGGTACTGGCTTTCGACACCTCGTTCGGGGGCATCTACAGCGGCACCAAGGCCTATGTCGTCAACTTCACCGAAGCGCTGCATCGCGAGGTCGCGGGCACCGGGGTGACGGCACAGGCGGTGCTGCCGGGCGCGACCCGGACCGATTTCTGGGAGCTTTCCGGCAGCGATATCGACCAGCTTCCGAAGGAAATCATCATGACCGCCGACGATATGGTCGATGCCGCCCTTGTCGGCCTGGCGCGGGGCGAAGCCGTCACCGTGCCGGCGCTTGCCGATACGGGAAAGCTGGATACGTTCCTCGGCGCCCGGCAGGCCTTCTATGGCAGCTTGCACGCCGACAAGCCGGCAGCCCGCTACGCGGCTTGAGGCCACTTCGGTCTGGGACTCTGGCGCTTGTGCACATCTTCCGCGACTAGCGTGGCCGATCGGCCCGAGGCTTGATTGCCACGTGGTTCCCCCAATCCGTCGCGGCTTCGCCGCGCCACCTTTCCCCCCTCCGGAGGGAAAGGAAGGGAGCGCTACTGGGCGAGCATTGACGGCAAAAAGCCTGGCGCTTTTCCTCTCCCCCGTCGATCGGGGGAGAGCGACTATCTGGGGTGTCAAGTTGCATTTGCGAATTCGCTTCTCGCGTCGCGTGCTTTTGCGTTGAGGATGACGAGAAGTTTTCTGGCGAGTGCGATGCGGATGAGCATTTTGGGCTTT
>NZ_SRUN01000037.1:0-10519 GCF_004791595.1 Mesorhizobium sp. M8A.F.Ca.ET.202.01.1.1
TCGCTTGGCATCCGCGTAGTCGCTGCTCCCCTCATTCCCATCGGACGCATTCATCGCCATATCGCGCGGGTCCAGATAGCCTTCGAATGCGGATTCTGCAAAAGGACCTGCCAGACACGCAACTATCTCCCGGATCGCATCATCGCGTTCCAAACATCGATCCATATCGTCCTCGAAAATCGGCTTTCGCTTCGAGGTGAATCCTTGCGCTGAATAAAAACCCGCGCCTTCGACAACACCACCGCACTCTCCGTCACCGACGTCGGGGTAAATACTAACACTTGAGAAAGCAGGGAGTTCACGGTCGTCGTCGAACGTCTGACGGTGCAAAACGATGGCGGCCACCGCGTGCCCGGCTTCGTGATGCGCCACAAGCGGCAGATATTGGGAGGCTACATTCATGCGGTGCGGCTCTCAGGTCTAGTTTGCTTTTGCGCATAGGACCGCAATTGTCGTGCCAACTGGGAAAATCGTTTCGGGCAATGCGATCGCTCCGATAGCGTTGCGTCTCCTGTCTGACATTGTTGGGAAGTCGACACGCGCCCGTCGCAATGCGGTCGACCTTCCGCGCGAGTGGGGTGACCCGTGAAGGCGGCCGACCAGGACGATGTTGCGCTGATCGGCGACGAAGGCGCGGCCGGGCGAGATCGCGCATCAGGGGGTGACCGGCGTGTCGGCGAAGTCGAAGTCGTCGATGTCCTTGGCCAGCGGCAACTTGGCGACAGCGAACTGGTATTTGATGGAGCGGGCCTGCTTCTCCGATATCTCGGCCTGCAAGAGATCACCGACAATCCTGGGCGGCTCGTGCCGTCGCTTGATGGCGACGCACCCATGATCTCGTCATAGGCTCTGCGCATTCCGTAGAGCTTCAGCGCTCCCATCAGTTCCAGTACCTCGGTGCGTTCCATGGCTGTTTGTCCTCCTGAGACTGTCATAGCGGGTGCAGTCGGCGACCGCTCGTGAGCTAGCTTCAGCGCTTGGGGAATGGAAAGGATCGTGCCCGGCGCCGGATCGCGGCTGCGGGCCAGGATGTTGAGGATCACCGGCGCCGACGATGCACCGTGCTCGATGGCTTCCTGACAGGCGGCCTCGACCGCGCTCAATCCGTCGGTCAGCACCCAGGTGAGGATCAACACCATCTGCCGGTCGACGTCATCAACCGCCTTGAGCTGCGCCGCACCTTCTCCATTGCCGACCGCACGACCCAGCCAAGGAACGGCGCGCGCCGTGTGCCAGGGATCGTAGACGACCTCGTTGCGGCCAAAGGAGCGAACGTGTTCTCCCACGACCACGCCATCCTCTGGCGGATGCGATCCGATCGACATAAGCATGGATCTCGATGGGCCGACCGACGGCACTCGACAGCACCGAGTATTTGTTGTTGTCGAAGCGCACCGTGCAGGTCTTCGACACCGACGGGGGAATGCAATGGAAGCCGTCGAAGCGACCGGCAGCCGCTCCCGCTGCGGCTTGGCCGCATTCGCCGACAGCAGCCGGTCCCGCGTCTCACGCCGAGCTCCCATGCGGGGATAGGGCTGGTGCTTGCGCTCGTAGCGGAACTGCGTCTGCTCAGAACGCAGGACCTTGCGCACCACCTTGCGCGAGATCTTCAGCTCACGGCAGATCGCTTTGATCGACTTCCCCTGGACCAGCGACAGCCGACTTTCTTTGCAATCGTCTCTAAAACCAACATCCAAAACACAAATGCCTCCGATCAAGCCGGAGGCATCTTGATGACCCCATCGTTAAGGGGTCCCGTTTGGACGAAAATCACCCTTTAAACAGGGTCCCCATTCCACGAAAAATCAATGCACTACCTTCCAAAGCTGCGAGAGATCGCCACCGACCGCTTTGAAGGGGCTTTCGGCGGTCTCGTCAGCGAGGTTGTGGCATGAAGAAACATCAATCCACAGCATTGGGCCGAAGCATGCCACGGGCTCATGCCGCGGGAGAGCGGGAAGATATTCTTGAAAGAAGCGGTCTCCGACATCAATACCGACAGGATGGGCAGCTTTCTCACATCACTTGAGGTCGAGCGTGGCAGTTGCGACCCGCAATGCAAGGCTGGCGGCGATGCATGCCTTTGCGCGGTTCCTGATTTCGGAGCACCCCGAATATTAGGATACGCTGCAACTGGTGGTGACACTTCCCTTCAAGAGGGCGCGTGGGTGGCACCTGTCGAATATCTCGATGAGCCCGGAAATCAAGAGCGTCCTGGCGCGTATCGACCGCCGCACGCCTTCTGGACAGCGGGATTACGCTCTGTTTTCGCTGATGTTCAATACGGATGCACGAGTTCAGGGATCCTGAATCTTCGATTGTGACCTTCGTCTGGTATACCGCCCTGTCCCGCCGAGCAAAGCAACGACCGCCCCACACTGCTCACCCGGTTCGGTGTTCGATACTTGCTGCGCACACATGGCTGCGGGCGAAGGAACCACCATGGCGGAAAAGAGCATCCATCATCGCCCTTTGCGGGACACGACGGCCATCCACCTCGTCAAGGCGGGTGTTGACATCGCCACCATCAGTCGATGGCCAGGCCACTCGGGCTGAACTAACGATGCGCTACGCCCAGGCCGGTATCGATATGAAGCGGCAAGCGCTCGAACAAGTCTTCCCCGACGTGATGTCATCGGCAAAAGATCAGACGATCATCGCTTTGATGGCTGGATGTTTGGCTGGCTGCACCGCTTGTAGACGCTCAGTTATGTGGAGTTGTATCGCGGGAAGTCGCGCGTCTTGGGCTTTTGCGGTGTCAGCTCAACATCTCTCCGCAGTGCACGTTGTCACTGTTGAAGAGCCGTTTGTTCAATCTTCGTCCTGGCACGGCAAGGGTTGTCCATATTGTGGCGTCTTGCGCTTGCCGAGCTTGTCCGAAATCCAGCGCCGGATCAGGCGTGAACACTGTTGCGTAGTTCGTCAGCCAGAGCGCGGAGAACGTCGGCGCTTCCTTCCAGCGCCGTAAAAGCGTAGGGATTGAGGAACTGTCGGCCCCAGAACAGATTCCGATCTATGCCGGATAGCGTAGCTTCCTCGCTGACACGCGGCCAATTCTCCGCAATGCATCGGAGCTGGCCTTCAACAATCGCAAGAGCTTCCGGCGCGCTGAGCAGGAAGTGATGCGCCGCTTCAAGGCAGGACGCTATCCGGCTCATGCGGTTATTGCCGCTGATGAGCATGGCCTGGCTGGCCTCCTGGCCACTGCGGGCCTGCGGACAAATATCGTACGCAGGCGTGAGGGTGAGCTTAGCGCCGTCCCAGAATGCCGCATGGTTGCGGGCATGATCGTCGGTGTTGCCGCAAAGTATGTTGAAGACAATGCGGCTGAACAACTCGCGCAGAGTTTCCGACGGCGCGGTGAATCGGTGGCGAATGATCTCCGCCAAATCCTGGTAGCTGGCGTAACGCGCCATCATCTCATCGAGCGCGAGCATCGTCAGCGCTGAGACCATGGATTTGCGTTGCCAGCCGCCCGTGACCTTGATCCGGTCGAATCGCTCGACGAGCAACACGTCGTTGCCTGCGGCGCGAACGAGCGAGACGGATGCCGCTCTGATGCCGCACAAGGCGGCAAGCCGCATGGCTATGAATTCTCCTTTGACGACGCTGTAAAGGTCGGCAGACGAGGAAAATTTCGCGACATGCTTGACGGCGTCATCCTCGATCAGCGCCTTTGGCCTTGCGCCGCCGATCGAGCTGCCGTGATGCAGCGCCTGATCTAATTCGGGGGTGAGCGGAATACCTTTCTCTACCCGCTCCGCCGATTGGACAAGCTCTTCGAGAGTGGCATTGGCCAGTGCGCGCGGCTCGTAATGCGTGGGCGAAAACTGAAAATCGAGCGCGCCGATGCGGTCCGAGCCTGATTCCAGCAAGAACGTCAGTTCTGAAATATCGAGCCGCGCGATTTCATCGCCCTTCACACCGAATTTGCGGTTTAGGATAACCCGTCGTCCCCAGGCATCAGGGGCAGCATCGCGGATGCATCCCGGCATGGTTAGGCCAGGAAGCAAAGGCAATTCGCCTGCCTTCAGGGGCAGTTCCGGGAGATAAAGCGGGATCGCGCTGCCCAGTTCACGAAAGCTCCTGCCATAGTTGAAGCTGACGAGTCCGTCATGGGCATATAGCCGCCCGGCGACAACCGGCGCGGTCTCGCCCGGCAGCCAGACCCAGACATAGGCTTCGTCGTACTTGGGGACCTTAGAACTCATCGACGATCTGCTTGCTGGCCTTGTAGACGTGCTTCGGCAGCAGCGCGATGCGATCGTCCATGCGGCCTGTGAGGGCTGTGATGCCCTTGCCGTCGGCATCGAACAGCTTCACACCGACAATGGCAGCAGCTTCGAACATCAGTCCGATTTCGACTTTGGGATCGCCCTTCTCGATGCGCTGCAGGGTGCTGCGTGAAACACCGATTCTCTCGGCTAACTCCTGTGCGGTTAACCGGTGCTGCATCCGGCCAAGCCGGATGGTCTTACCGAAAAGGCCAAGCGCTTCCATCGCGTAGCGCGAATAGGTGCGTTTATACGTTGCCTTCATTCGGGTCTCTGTGACCTATGCATGATCCATATCGCCTTCTTTCGAACTTTATATAGGTAATGTCACAGAGCGACTGCCAAAGTCAAGACTCCGTATCGCAAGCGTTACCCATCCGAACGAGGAAGGCGGATATTGCCTACGGCTCCTGCACAACCGGCCAGCTCTGCGCCCCTCGGGCGAGGCGGAGATCTGGCGCTGGATCGCGGACAGCCTTGAGACGCCTCGCATGAGTCATTCATGGGCGGTCCCTGGTGCGAGGCCGCGGCGCTCGACTGCTGGCCGACATTCTCGGTGGCGGGACCCGCAGCCGGCTACACCAGCACTTTTCGACCGCATACGCGCCCAGCTTCTCTCCGAAATCATTGCCAATGAGCGCGAACCTCATGCGATCGCCGAGCTGGCCTGGCGGCGCGGAATCTACGGCACGCATCCGTATTCGAGACCGCCCAAGGGAGCCTGACTAGCGTAACGCCCTCCGATCTAAGCGCCTTCCACAAAGCCGCTTTCGCACGCGACGGGCTGCATGTGGCGGTCGTAGGCGACATAGATGCCAAGCCCTGAGAGTAAGGCTCTACCAGCTGTTCGGCGATTTGCCTCAGAAACTGGCGCTTGCCGGCGCGAACCAGTGGTATCGCGAGGGCGAGCACGCCGAGCGCTTTTCCTCCGCCCTCCACTGACCACAGACCCGCACGCAACGAAGCCGCGCTCGATCTTATTGTGGCGTGGCTAGGTGCAATGTTTGCTCTCGCCATCAGGCCGGCTTTCCCGATGGCGTGGTCAACCTGATCTATGCGTCCGAAGGTGATCGCGTGGGCCGTGAACTCTGCACCAATTTCAAGATTCAAAAGATCAGCTTTACCGGTTCGAACGAGGCCGGACGGCTGCTGATGCGTCAGTGCTCTGACCAGATCAAGAAGGTCAGCCTTGAAACCGGCGGCAATGCACCTTTCATCATCTTCGATGATGCCGACATTGACGGTGCTGTTGACGGTGCGGTCCAGGCGAAGTTCCGCAATGCCGGCCAGACCTGCGTTTCCGCGAACCGCATTTACGTCCAATCGAGCGTTCACGATGAGTCCGCCGAGAAATTGTGGAGAAGGTCCGGCACTTATCAGTGGTCCGACGTCTACTCCCGGAGCTAAGCCGTCGCCAACCCAAGATCGAGTCCCACATCGCAGATGATAATTCGATGCGGGGCCGAACGATAAATATGCATGCTTTGGCCACCCCGAGGCAGGGCTCATTGAGATGATCCGACCGCCTTGGAACAAAGATGGGGTAGAGCAGATGAAGCGTTGGCAGCGTGTCTCCATTCGACGCGAGCGCTGAGGATGGGATCACGATCATTCGCATCACGCGCAGCCGCAAGGGCGATGCCATGGCTACTTTGGAATCGTTGAAGTGGTTTGAGCCGGACAGTCACAAATACACCCGTTACGCCGCGGCTCAGGAAACGGGGCGGCGTCCGGCGGTGGAGGTGCTCGCTGACTTAAAAAGGGTGCGGGCAGTCGTTGCGCTTGAGAGCGACGACATTTGGGATCCGGCACGGGGTGACCTGCTGCCAATCGGCAGTTAACAGGGTCCGACAAAAGTGTGCACAACATGCTGCTGAAGTGGCCTCCGGAAGCGCTACCGGAAGTTACGCGTCTTGAACTTGATAGGGTCGATATGGTCATACTGCATCGACGATGTCGCGCCCCTTCGGCATGCCGCGCGGATCGATGCCCGATCCGCCGTGATGAGCCTCGTCCCTCGGCCGTGCGGCAACGGAAACGGCGTCTTGCGGTTTCCCACGCTGGCCAGCCCGGCCGACAGATCGGTCAGCTCGTGGGCGACGAGGTGCACCACCTCCTCTTCCGTCGGATGCGTCCGCGGACGCCGAGCATGGCCGAAGCAAGAAGCACGCGCCGGAATTTCTCGAGAGATCTTGACCCAGACGACGACGTTTGCCGCACCCGTCTCATCCTCCAGAGGAACATGAAGCCTTTGGCCGAGCCCGGCCGCTGCCGGACCAGCACCAGGCCGGCGGCCTCGAGCCAGCTTCTGCCTCGCGCCTGCATAGCATCCTGACAGGTCACGGTGCGGCGCCGGTTAGGCGGCACGCCGATTTTGGCAACGCTAGCCTGTGAACTGAAGAATGAAGGTCGGACTTGCGGCACATCGATTAGGTTCAAATGATAAGTTGCTGCCCGGCGAGGTCGTTTCAGCGCATCTCGACTGGTGGGTCGGCAAGACAATGCGGAACGGAAATGATCGCAGGCGTAAAGGACGGCTTTCGGGGCCGGAAGCTTCAGGCCTGGAACCGGACCCCAGTTTGGCGCAAGCATCGTGGCCTCCGCCCGGTCAGGCATTCACCGGCTCGCGAAATGCCAATTGATTCTGCTTAACCGGGCATGCCTAAACGGCCACTTGCGTTCCGATCTCGACCACACGTCCGGTCGGGATCTGGAAATACTCCGTCGCGTCGGCGGCCGTGCGCGCCAAGCCGATGAACAGCTTGTCCTGCCACACCGGCATGCCGGAGTTGGGTGACGCCTTGAGCGAGCGACGCGACAGGAAGAAGGACGTCGTCATGATGTCGAACTTCCAACCCTGCTTGCGGCAGATCGCCAGCGCACGCGGGATGTTAGGCTGTTCCATGTAGCCGAAGGTCAGTGTCACCCGCATGAACAGCTCATTGATCGTTTCCATCTTGATCCGCTCGCTGTCGGGCACCACGGGCTGCTGCGCCGTCACCACAGAGAGGATGACGTTCTGTTCGTGCAGCGCCTTGTAGTGCTTCAGGCTGTGCATCAACGCGGTCGGCGCACTGGCGGGATCGCTGGTCAGGAACACGGCCGTACCGGACACCAGCTGCGGTTTCTTCTTCAACAGATTGCCCGCAAGGAAATCGAGCGGAATCTGGTTCCTGCGCGTCTTGTCAAATAGATACCTGCTGCCTCTTATCCAAGTCCACATGGTCATCACGATCACTGCGGCAATGGCAAGCGAGGCCCAGCCGCCTTCGAATACCTTGACGATGTTAGCTGCAAAGAAGCCGGTATCGATGAAGACGAACACCGCCATTAAGGCTATCGCGACGCCGAGCGGCCATTTCCAGATGCGCGTCATCACAACAAAAAGCAGTATGTTCGTCACCAGCATATTGCCGGTCACCGAAATACCGTAGGCCGAGGCCAGCCGGCTGGATTCGCCGAAGGCGACCACCAGCAGCATCACCACCAGCGCCAGCATCAGGTTGATGCGCGGCAGATAGATCTGGCCCGACTGTTTTTCCGACGTGTGCTGGATGACGAAACGCGGCAGCATGTTGAGCTGTACCGCTTGCCTGGTCAGCGAAAAGGCGCCGGAGATCACCGCCTGGCAGGCGATCACGGTCGCCGCCGTGGCAAGCACGACCATCGGAATAAGCGTCCAGCCCTGGTTCATCTCGAAGAACGGATGACCGACAACGCCGCCATTTGCCAGCACGAAGGCGCCTTGCCCGACATAATTGAGCAACAGACAAGGGAACACGATCGCCAGCCAGGCGAGCACGATCGGCTTGCGGCCGAAATGGCCGAGGTCGGCGTAGAGCGCCTCGGCTCCGGTGACGGCGAGGAAGACTGCACCAACCGTAACGAAGGCGACGTCAGGCGAGTTGACCAGGAACGACACGATGTAATGCGGGCTGATTGCCAGCAGGATTTCCGGGTCGTCCATGATGTGGTTGAGCCCGGAAAGGCCGATGGCCAGGAACCACAGCGCGGTAACGGGTCCGAACACCAATCCTACGCCGCCGGTGCCAAACCGCTGTACCGCAAACACGATCGCCAGGATGGCCAGTGTCAGCGGCACCACATAGGGCTGGAACGTCGGCGTGACGACATTCATACCTTCGACCGCCGACAGTACCGAGATTGCCGGCGTAATGACGGCGTCGCCAAAAAAAAGCGCCGCGCCGACGATGCCGATGCCGATGCCGAGGATCACCGCAGAGCGGGTCGGGAAACTGTTGCGCGCCAGCGCCATAAGCGACAGCACTCCGCCCTCGCCTCGATTGTCGGCGCGGAGCACGAACATGATGTATTTGATCGTCACGGTGATCGTCAGGGACCAGATGATCAGCGAGAGTACGCCGAGGATGTCGCCACGGCTGGCGACGTTGCCACCCGCTGATGCATGCAACGCCTCGCGAAATGCATAGATCGGGCTGGTGCCTATATCGCCATAAACGACACCTAGTGCGCCCAACATCAGCGCCTTGGTGCTGTGCTGCTCGACCTCAGAATGGCTCGATTGTTCGACAGGTTCTGCCTCGTTACCAGCATTGGTAAGGGCCATGGACGACACTCCGATAAGCGCGCGGTGCTCTACGCTTGCTGCACTGCAATATCAAGTTCCGTCACGTAATGTCTGCCGTCTCGCCTGTCGTTGCTCGCCTTGGTAGACTCGCCAGCCCGCAGCCCTACCGAGCAGCAATAGCGCCCCGGCAGAACCCTCAATCGCCCAGATCAATGAATGGTTATCGCCCACAGTGCCCCCCCGCGATGCGGCCGATGGCGACCAGGGTGTCGTGGGCGCACAAGGATGGCGCTTTCCTGATGACGCCGTGCTCCAGGTGTGATCGCACCGTTGCTGCGCAAGCCATTTACTTGCTCGTCCCAGCGAGAACCGTGGCCAACTGGAACGCAGGGCCACGCCGCTCACCGGCCGCACTTTGCGGCGCAGATAACGATTCGATCTCCCCGGCGAGATTCTGGTTGAAGAAGCCACCAAGCTTGTCGAAGGACACACGGTCGTAATATCGACATGCCAGTATCCGCAACCCAGAAAAAGCTCCTTCGGCTCCGCTGCGCGCGCCACGAACAACCCGATCTTCTCTGCGAAAGAGGACGCCGTAATCCCAGGTTGAAGCCAAACCGGGGGGCGGCCGTGACGTATGCTACACAGGCGAAGGGCTAGGAGGCGGGTTCGGTGAGGAACGGCATTGATGTCCACGCCGTCTCCTGGAAAGACAGAGGAATGCGGTGTCACCGCCAGGCGCCGGAGGTTGATCCGGTGATTAGGAGGAGCACTCGTTGTCGGATTCTCGACGATGTCGGACATCTGACACAACGCTGCCAGAGCGATCGCATTTTCCGAAACGATTTTCCCAGTTGGCACGACAATTGCGGTCCTATGCGCAAAAGCACTGCGATGCCGCACCGACTGGAAGAACTCATCAATGATCACGCTTTTCGAACATGTGGGCGCCGCTACCAACACTAAGCGTTCCCGATCAAACGGAAGCCTCTATCCCTTCTTTCTGAAGGCTGTCCGGACATGAACGCATTTGATGTCCGTCCAACGCTGGATGCTCCCGACGACGATCTCTATCTTTGGCTTGAAGATGTGGAAGGCGAGCGGGCACTTGCCTGGGCCGCCGGCCAGTCGGCAAAGACCCTGAAGCACTTCAGTGGAACGCAGTTCGAGCGCGACCGCGCGACTCTGAAGGCAGGCCTGTTCCCTAAGCGGCGTCGCATCTCCCCCGGCCGAGTCGCATGGCTTGAATCCGATATCAGGGCTTGGATGGAAACTAGACCTGAGAGCCGCACCGCATGAATGTAGCCTCCCAATATCTGCCGCTTGTGGCGCATCACGAAGCCGGACCCGCGGTGGCCGCCATCGTTTTGCACCGTCAGATGTTCGACGACGACCGTGAACTCCCTGCTTTCTCAAGTGTTAGTATTTACCCCACGCCGGTGACGGAGAGTGCGGTGGTTTTGTCGAAGGCACGGTTTTCTATTCAGCGCAAGGATTCACCTCGGAGCGAAAGCCGATTTTCGAGGACGATATGGATCGACATTTCCAACGCGATGAAGCGATCCAAGTGATAGTTGCGTGTCTGGCAGGTCCTTTTGCAGAATCCGCATTCGAAGGCTATCTGGACCCGCGCGATATGGCGATGAATGCGTCCGATGGGAATGAGGGGAGCAGCGACTACGCGGATGCCAAGCGA
>NZ_SRUN01000038.1:0-9123 GCF_004791595.1 Mesorhizobium sp. M8A.F.Ca.ET.202.01.1.1
ACAACTTCGGTCGCAGGCTCAAGACCCTCAAAGGCCTTACGCCCTACGAGTTCATCTGCAAGGCGTGGGCGTCACAACCGGAACGCTTCAAACTCGATCCGCTCCAGCAAATGCCGGGACTAAACATATAGGCTGGAGGGCTGCCCAGCCATTCTCACCGAGAGGGTGCGCCAACGGCTGCAGGATACATTCGTTCGTGGATTTGGCGTGCCAAGGCAACGGCCCGGTCATAATCGCCGACCACGTGGACGCGCAACACGGAAGAATCGAGTTCCGTCACCACGTTTTTTGAACCAATGAACACCGGGACAGTGTCCGACAGTGCGACAAGTCGAAGGGCAAAATCGATATCGCTTACAATGCATATCACTACCCCGTGGCCGTCCTCCACGCGGATCGCGTTGATGTCGTGTCGAGCAAGAAGCGCGCAAAGTTTGTCGCATTCTTCAAGGGTGGCACACGAAAACACCGGGATCTCACGAGCTACGGTCACAGAGCGGGCGTTCCCATGGCCAGTCACGATCGTACCGGTGATGACGCCGTCGCTGGTCAGCGATTTGCAAACAATGGTGACGTTGTGCGTTTCGGCGTAATGCACCGCCCTGTGGTGCAGTACCTTCGCACCATGTCCCGACATCTGTAGCATCGCGGGATAAGAAATCTCCGGAATCAGTTGTGCTCCTGCGACCAAGTAAGGGTCTGCCGTATAGACGCCTGGAACATCCGAGTAGATTTCGCAAGTGTGCTCTCCCAACATGGACGCAATTGCGATAGCTGACAGGTCAGAGCTGTTTCTGCCGAGAAACGTTAACCGACCGGACTGATCAATTGCCTGGGCACCCGCGGCAACAACGACGTCATGCTCCTGCAGTGCTGCCAGGATTGGCGTGGGGTCCACGCTTTTGATAGACGCGCGACCGAAATCCGAATTCGTACGTATTCCAAGGGAATATCCGTTCAAAGATATGGCTGGAATACTCAGCCGGCTGATGGCAGCCTCCAAAAGGGAGGCACTGAGCATCTCTCCGGTCGCAAGTGCCCCATCGAGATTTGATGGCGATGCTTGCTTGTTGACGTCGAGCATTACCGCTTTCAAGTTGCAAGTGGTGCCTGACATCGCGCTGACCACGGCAACGATTTTGTGTTCGCCAGCCGCCAGTCGGTCGGCCAGATGCCCAGCAATTCGCCCGTAGTCCTTGGGATGCAGAAAAGAAGAGCCCCCGAATTTCAGAATCGTCGCATTCATGTTCCACCAATCACGTTGTCGGCAATCTGCAAAGCTGTAAGGTCAGAGATGCTTGATCGGCACGGCACAACATTGGGAAGGGCTCAACGGGGCGGACGGTCGACCCCGGAGCGTGATCCTGTCCATCGTCGATTCCGCTGCAGCGGAAAAGAAAATCACCCCACTGTCTATGCATACAGCCTCGACTGATTAGACGCTTGCGTGCACAGAACTGTCCAATATGTCGAGACCGCGTTGAAGCGTCTCCCCATCGATCGTCAAAGGGGGAAGAAGCTTGACAACCTGGTCCTCCGCGCCGCATCGCTCTACCACCAGCCCACTTTCAAAGGCCCTGTGCACGATTTTCTCGGCCAGTTTGCCTGTATTGCAATCGATCCCGAGCATCATGCCCCTTCCGCGCACGGAAAGGCTAGGATCGCCGCTACTTTGAGCAATCTGCTGAAGGCGCTTGTTGAGAATTCGCCCTGTTTCCGTAACGCCGTGAGACAGCTTTTCATCCGTCCAATATTTTCGTAACGCAGAAGCCCCAGTCACAAGCGCGAGATTGTTGCCTCTGAATGTTCCATTGTGTTCGCCGGGCTGCCAAACGTCTATTTCAGGTTTGAGCAGCAAAAGGGATAGCGGCAGTCCACAGCCGCTGAGAGACTTTGACAAAACAATTATATCTGGCGATAAATCGGCAAATTCGAAACTGAAGAAACTACCTGTTCGTCCGCAACCTGCCTGAATGTCATCAACAATCAGAAGGACGCCGTTCCTTCGGCAAAGTAGCTCGAGCGACTGCAGCCAAATCTTGCTCGCAGGATTTATGCCTCCCTCGCCTTGGACTGTTTCCAGAATGATGGCAGCAGGAAGATCGACACCACTGCTTGCATCAGCAAGCACCTTGCCCAGATATTCCGAAGTGTCCTGATCGGCTCCCCAATAGCCGTCATAAGGCATGAACACTGCACCGACTAGCGTTAATCCTGCCGCACCCCGGTGGGTTCGATTACCCGTTACCGCAAGCGCGCCCAAGCTCACTCCATGAAAGCCGTTGGTGAATGAAATTACAGTTTGCCGACCCGTGGCCTTCCGTGCGAGCTTTAACGCCGCTTCCACGGCATTGGCCCCGGTAGGGCCGGGAAACTGAAATTTGTATGTCATGTCACGTGGACGTAATATTGTGGCGTCAAAATACTCCATAAACTCTCTTTTTGCAGAAGTAGCCATGTCTAACCCATGAATAATTCCGCCTGACTCCAGGTATTTCTTTGCGTCATTCAGAAAATCCGAATCATTGTGACCGTAGTTGAGGACGCCCGCGCCGGAGAGAAAATCGATAAACTCTGAGCCATTCTCGTCCTCGAGAATGGCTCCCGCAGCTTTCCTGAACACAACAGGAAACGTTCGAGAATACGCTCGCACGTTCGATTCGAGGGTTTCGAAGGCAAGTAAGGAGTTTGGGGTATTCTCTTCAAGCATAGTCTTTCCTCGACCAAATGATGGCGCGATAGCATCGAAACTGGAATCAAAATGGCTTCGTAGAGTTATAGACGGCAAGCTCGACCAGTGTCGCCTACCTAGAATGGTAGGATCGTCACAAACACATTGGAGAGATGTTGGATCGTCCAGCCAAGGCCGAGGCTGAAACCCAACTAGAGAGTCAACGTGAACTGGCGACCAGCACGCACTCGGTCCAGTCCCCAGCGATATCGGTCAGAACCATCTCGGCAGAAAGCTACCAGACGAGGGGGACTGCCGAAGGGTGCGGCGTCCCCAGCCCAGAACGTGCTACAAGGGCTAGTGCCACCTGCCGCTCTACGTCTTCTGCGGCCGGCATCTGCTGGCGGCAAAGCTCAGGCGTTCCAACATTCACGCCAGCAAGGGAGCGTCGAGGAGGTTGCGCGGATCGTGAGGCAAATCCGCAAGTCGTGGCCCCGAGGTCCGCGCCATCCTGCGCCGATCCCGGCTTGCCCGCGAGGCGCTGATGGCCTGGTGCGAGCAAAACCGCGTCGACTGTCTTCGGGGTCGCCCGCAACGAGCGGCTTGTAACGAAGATCGCCCCCGCCTGGCGGAAGCCTGCCGGGGTCCAAGGCAAGTGGTCAGGTGACCTGCCACTGAACTTTCATCGTGACGATTAGAGCCTCGACCGTTTCTGTTACGCCGTATCGCGCGGTTTGAGCAACCGGCGGAGACGCGAAGCCTTCATTGAGCGCAGCGTGGGAGCCGGTTGCGGCTAGGGTTCCGGCGAAGGCCACCGGGGTCTGGTAGCCGAGCGAGGAATGCGGCCTCGCGGTGTTGAAGTCCTGCCTCCATTCGGCAATGGCACTGCGGGCGTGGTCAAGGCCGAAGAACAGGCTCTCGTTCAACAGCTCGTCGCGCAGTCGGCCGTTGAAGCTCTCGATGAAGCCATTATCCGGCATGATGTTCTTGGTGCCATCGTTTGTTCGGTTGTCAGGTTCGTTAAGCTTGGCGCATCCGGGCCACGGGGCACCGGGAGCACGCAAGTGCGGGCAGGCCGTCGTATGCAGATGAACTGCGAGTTCGAGCACGTTATCTGGCCGCCCCTACGACTCGCCCGGATGCGCTGCGAGCGCGGATCCGTATTTGTCGTGTTGCCCGCTGGCTCCCTGTTCGTGACCAACGATGGAGGGAACCGTGCGTATTATCGGCATGGACATAAACCGCGTAGCCGCCGAGGTCGTGTCGTTGCTTGATGGCGAGATCGTCAAGCTCGGCCGCGTTCAAATGCTGCGCAATAAGCTCGAGGAGTTCGCCAGGAGGGAACTCACCCGCGATGATCATGTGGTGATCGAGGCGACCGGCAATGCCGCGGCCGTCGCTGAAGTGCTGTCGCCCTACGTCGATCGGATCGTGATCGCCAATCCTAAGCAGGTGCACATGATCGCGCACGCGAAGGTGAAGACTGACACGATCGACGCCACTGTCCTTGCGAAGCTCTACGCCTCGGGCTTTCTGCCGGAGGTCTGGGTTCCGGATCCGGGGACCCTTGCCCTCCGAAGACAGGTCACCAGGCGGACACAGCTGGTTCGCCAGCGTTCGCGGCTAAAGAACCTGATCCAGTCAATCCTCCACGCCCACCTGATCCCGCCGTGTCCGCATGGGACCTCGTCGGGATCAGCGGGCGCAAATGGCTGACGAGGCAAATATTGCCTGCGGCTGAGCGCGCCGCCATCGAGCGCCACCTCGGCTTGATTAACCAGATCAACGAGGCGTTGACGGTGGTCGAGGCGGATATCGCCGTACATGCCCTCCAGGATCAGACAATCCGCCGCCTGATGACGTTGCCCGGCCTCGACGTCACCGTGGCTGCGAGCGTTGCCGCGGCAATCGGCGACATACGGCGCTTCAGCGATCCACAGAAGCTCGTTGCCTATCTTGGCCTCAATCCGAGCGTGCGGCAGTCCGGTGAGGGGCCAGCCTATCACGGGCGCATCACGAAGCAGGGCCGCGGCCATGCGCGGGGGATGCTGGTCGAGGCAGCATGGGCGGCTGTGCGATCGCCAGGACCTCTTCGCGCCTTCCACAAGCGGATCGCCTCGCGCCGCGGGAAGCACATCGCGGCCGTCGCCACTGCGCGCAAGCTTGCAATGATCATCTGGCACATGCTGAGCAAGGATACCGACTACATCTGGGTCCGGCCGGCCTTGCTTGCCCGCAAGTTCAGATCGGTCGAGCTGCGTGCCGGCCTTCCGACCAGCCACGCCAGACGCGGCACCGCCTTCGACCTATAACATCCCGGCCAAGCGCGCCGAAGAACGATTCCGCGTCGAGAAGGCGGAAGCTGCCTATGCAGCCGCGACTTCCCGATGGCGAACGAGGCCGGAAAGGCCGAAGGCTGTGGAAAAAAATGCCGAATGAGAAGAACGGGCTATTCTACAACATCCGTCTGCATCGGCTTGCCGGGCGCAATGTAATGCCATTCGACGCTGTTCTGATCTGCCCAGGCGAGGATGGCGTTCGAGATGAACTCTGTGCCGTGTTCGGAAACGATCATGTCCGGCTTGCCGCGCCAGGCGATCAGGTCAGCCAGTTCCCGAGCAAGGGGCCGGCCGGAGATCGACGTGTCCGGGATCGCGGCAAGGCATTCGCGCGTCACGTCGTCGACGATGTTCAGCACCCGGAACCGCCGCCCGCAGGCGAACTGATCATGGACGAAGTCTAGCGACCAGCGCGCGTTCGGCTTCGCCTCAACCAGGATCGGCGCCCGCGTGCCGACCGCTC
The DNA here is from genome assembly GCF_004791595.1 of Mesorhizobium sp. M8A.F.Ca.ET.202.01.1.1. NCBI lineage: Bacteria > Pseudomonadati > Pseudomonadota > Alphaproteobacteria > Hyphomicrobiales > Phyllobacteriaceae > Mesorhizobium > Mesorhizobium sp. M8A.F.Ca.ET.202.01.1.1. Next base: position 5,474 of record NZ_SRUN01000038.1, read on the forward strand.
GTCGCCGTGCCCGGCGCTTGCGCACCGCCGGACCCTCCTCGTGGGAGAGCCGGTAGATGCGATTGACCCCTGATGGCTCGCCCTCGCGCTGGAGCAGAATGAACAGGCGTCGATAGCCGAAGCGGCGGCGCTCGTTGGCGAGGTCGCGTAACCTTGCGCAGCTCCGTCTCCGGCGGACGCCGGGACCGATAGCGGACGATCTTGCGATCGGCACCGACGAAGGAACAGGCCCGACGCTCCGACACACCCATGACGGCCTGCAGATGCGCGACGGCTTCGCGCTTGGCGGCGGACCCTACCATTTTTTTGAAAGAAGCTCGCGCAGTGCCGACGCTTCGAGCATCTGGTCGGCGAGCAGTTTCTTCAGCTTCGCGTTCTCGTCTTCCAAGGCTTTCAGCCGTTTGGCATCGGAGACGTCCATCAGCCATACTTCGCCTTCCAGTTATACAGCGTCGCCTCGGAGATCCCATGCTTGCGCGCCAGGTCGCCCGCCTTTGCTCCCGCCTCATGCTCACGCAGAACCGTGATGATCTGCTTCTGTAAACCGCCTTCTCTTCATCAGTCCGTCCTTCAATCGAGGCCGGACTCTAATCTCAGATGGAGGAAATTACCCGTGGCAGGTCACAGGTCGCACGCGTCTTTGGCGACTTTCCTGTGGTTGACGAAAGAAGGGCTGTGGCTCAGGCCGAGTGCACGACGCTGGGTGCCAATCCGCGCTTTATCGTGTCGTCCTCAAGCCAGAGCGCTAGGCGGCACGGGCGCTTTCCGTCTACCCGATCGCACCAGCGCCCATACCTGCGCGCCAATCGTTGCGGCTTTGGTTTGCCTCGTTTGTCTACGTTCTCATTTGCGCCTTGCGCCGCCTCGGCCTCGCCCACACCCGGCCCGCCGAGCCCACCTGCGGCACGATCGAGTTGAAGCTACTGAAAATCGGTGCGCGGGTCCGCGTCTCGGTACGGCGCATCAAGGTCGCGATGCTTCGGCGTGTCCCTATGCCGACGAATTCGCCCTGGCACACGCCCGAATACGGGCCGCGCCCAGATGGCGCCGCAGGACCCGAACCCTTCCCGCCAACAAAAAAGGTACATTGCACAAGCTCAAATCGCCGCACACACGCGGCGATTGCGCACCGTCTTCGAGATCGGGGCACGATACCGGCTCCTGGCCAGGCCAAAACACCGCCTAACGCCAGATGCGGTGAGAAAACGGGCTAGCAGCCACCCCGGATCTTGTCCGACTAGTGCAGCCACGACCGAGGGTGCAACTCAAGGTCTGGCGCCGTAAAGAATGCACAGTTCTTGCCAGCGTTAAAACTCTGATTGTGAGTCTGGCTTTTATCGAAGTAAGAGATCTCCTTACAATTCTATGATTCCCATGTTGATTGCCTTTATAGCAGCGACCGTTCTGCTGCCACAATCCAGTTTCCGCATCCCATTTTTTATATGGAAATTGACAGTATTATATGATATATTTAGGATTTTTCCTATCTCCCACGAAGATTTTCCTCTCGCCACCCAGCTAATGCACTCCTTTTCTCTAACTGAGAGACTAAATGGCTTCTCAACCTTCCGTCGCGCTTGCGTCATTGTACACCTCGCTCGTCGGCACGGCAGGGATGTTGCAATCTGTCGACGTCAACCGTTGCGAAAGGTGTAGCCGCACCCGTTGATCGCCGAGATGTGCGTAGAGGACCCTCGATCCCTGTGGAAAGAAGCCCCTTTGGACGAGATCGATCATCCCTTGCATCGATTTGCCCTCGTAAACGGGATCGGTAATCATGCCCTCGAGCCGCGCGCACAGACGGATCGCCGTCTTGGTTTCCTCCGATGGAACGCCATAACGCGGTATGCGTAGTCCTCGAGCAATACCACGTCTTCCTCCACAAGTTCCGTCCCGAGATCGACGAGCATCGCTGTATGTTGGGCTAGCGTTGCCGCAAAGAACCGGAACTGAGCCGGCAAAAGATCATGAAGGGCAAATCCGATCTCCTGGTTCTGTCTCGTCAAACATGCTGCTCATGCTCCGATCTGGTCGGCCGCGACATGGGTCTGACAGTTCTTAGGGCAGACGCGCCCGCAGGCTCCGCAACCAATGCATCGGCCGGCATGGTCGATGACCATGATCATGCGATTGAGCTCACCATCGAAGTCGTCGTTACCGCCATCGCAGGCGCCGAGGATTTCATCCGCATCATCGACACCGTATGCGCGTGCTGGTTCTTCTCTCAAAAAAGCAACACACCGGTTAGGGAGACCATCACTCGACTAGGCGCATTCGCATGCGGTCCGCCCTCACCCACTGTTGCCGCATCTCAATCAGCAAAGGCCATGCCAGCGACGCCTAGCCCGCATTAAGTGTATGGTTGTGCTAAGAAAAACGTACGGGCACCAACACGGCGTTGTCTTGAACCTGACATGTTTTCTGCCGCTGTCGGGTTTTGGACACGCATCGCGGCGTGGGTTGTGCCCTGCTGGGCGGGTGAAGCGACGGGCGCTGGCGCGGAGCCTTTGGCATAGCGCAGCGCGAGCGACCGTCGCGGATTGAAGGTGCTGGCGAACTCGGCCGTGATCTGCCAGGCGATTTGGGAGTGCGGCCGCGCGGTGTTGTAGTCGGCGCGCCACAGGGCGATGGCTACGCGCGCCTGAGCCAGCGAGGTGAACAGCGTCTCGTTGAGCAGTTCATCGCGCAGTCGGCCGTTGAAGCTCTCGATGAAGCCATTATCCGGCATGATGTTCTTGGTGCCATCGTTTGTTCGGTTGTCAGGTTCGTTAAGCTTGGCGCATCCGGGCCACGGGGCACCGGGAGCACGCAAGTGCGGGCAGGCCGTCGTATGCAGATGAACTGCGAGTTCGAGCACGTTATCTGGCCGCCCCTACGACTCGCCCGGATGCGCTGCGAGCGCGGATCCGTATTTGTCGTGTTGCCCGCTGGCTCCCTGTTCGTGACCAACGATGGAGGGAACCGTGCGTATTATCGGCATGGACATAAACCGCGTAGCCGCCGAGGTCGTGTCGTTGCTTGATGGCGAGATCGTCAAGCTCGGCCGCGTTCAAATGCTGCGCAATAAGCTCGAGGAGTTCGCCAGGAGGGAACTCACCCGCGATGATCATGTGGGGATCGAGGCGACCGTTAATGCCGCGGCCGTCGCTGCAGTGCTGGCGCCCTACGTCGATCGGATCGTGATCGCTAATCCTAAGCAGTTGCACATGATCGCGCACGCGAAGGTGAAGACTGACACGATCGACGCCACTGTCCTTGCGAAGCTCTACGCCTCGGGCTTTCTGCCGGAGGTCTGGGTTCCGGATCCGGGGACCCTTGCCCTCCGAAGACAGGTCACCAGGCGGACACAGCTGGTTCGCCAGCGTTCGCGGCTGAAGAACCTGATCCAGTCAATCCTCCACGCCCACCTGATCCCGCCGTGTCCGCATGGGACCTCGTCGGGATCAGCGGGCGCAAATGGCTGACGAGGCAAATATTGCCTGCGGCTGAGCGCGCCGCCATCGAGCGCCACCTCGGCTTGATTAACCAGATCAACGAGGCGTTGACGGTGGTCGAGGCGGATATCGCCGTACATGCCCTCCAGGATCAGACAATCCGCCGCCTGATGACGTTGCCCGGCCTCGACGTCACCGTGGCTGCGAGCGTTGCCT
>NZ_SRUN01000038.1:9216-9566 GCF_004791595.1 Mesorhizobium sp. M8A.F.Ca.ET.202.01.1.1
CTTGATTAACCAGATCAACGAGGCGTTGACGGTGGTCGAGGCGGATATCGCCGTACATGCCCTCCAGGATCAGACAATCCGCCGCCTGATGACGTTGCCCGGCCTCGACGTCACCGTGGCTGCGAGCGTTGCCTGGGCCGGCCGCGCTGGTGATGAGCCGGTCCAATTCGCGGGCAACCCGCATGCCCGAGAGAGACGTATCAACGATGAGTGCCAGGCACTCTCTCGTGCAGTCGTCGACGACGGCCAGGATGCGGAAGCGGCGCCCGTCGGTGAGCTGGTCCGATACGAAGTCGAGCGACCAGCGCTCGTCGGGCCTCAGCGGCACCAGCATCGGCGCCCTGGTCCCG
>NZ_SRUN01000039.1:0-8451 GCF_004791595.1 Mesorhizobium sp. M8A.F.Ca.ET.202.01.1.1
TCTTGACTATGCTGTATCGCTCGACGGACCGCCTCTGTCGTCGTGGCGCTCCCATGAAGAACCTGGCCCATAGCGCATCCCTTGATTCGGAGGACAAGGATGCCCCATCAAAATCTGGGATCAAACACCTATATCTGCTGCTCATTCGCACAACAATACGCCGGGAAATCCACGGTAATCCATTTGGGTCTGGATGCCTCCTCATGTTTCCATCGTTCACGCTGATGCTGGTTGTTGGTGGCGCAGCCGTTTTGCGCCGCTTTAGCCGTGATGCGGGCGCAGTTCGCCTTCATGCCAAATAGTATCGAACCTGCTAGCCGGTCAGTGCGGGCGCCCACGCCGACCGCCGCTACCATTGTGATGAAAATGTGGAGGCGCGACCCCCACGATCCGGATATCGACTGGTCTGGACCTATTGAGTCACTCAAGCTGAGCATGCAATGTGCCACGCCGCGAGCTATGAGCTTTCGTCAGCAGCAGCTGCAGACTAGTAGTGATGGAAAGACGGAATTACATCTGCCGGTGATCAACCCGGCGACAGAGAAGGTATTTGGCTCGCTGGCCGGAGCTTTCGGCGTCGGCCTGGTCGAAGCGACGAAGCCTCGCTTCGGCAGAGCGAACCCGCCGGGCTTGATTGATAGCGGCGACCCTGCCGACGCCGGCCAATTCCCGACGGACCGGTCGACGAGACGGACGAGAGCGTTGCAGCTCAGATTCTCGGACGACCGTGGCGCAGCGGATGCAGAGGCATAAAGGGCGCCGAAGCGATTGGCCAGAAATTCCGGCAACTTAATCTGCTCCTGGCAGATCAGTCCCTGCTGCGGCAGCCGGCCGTTAGCCAGCAGGTCGAGCACAGTGCGCAGATGCCAGCCGCCGTGGTCGCCTGGATGCGCTCGTCGGCTTGCCGTTGATCACCTGATAGTAAATTTTGTTGAAGTAGGTTTCCTGGATCCGGCGGCCCTGCTTGTGTCCGCTGACAATGACAACAGTTCACGCCCTCGCTCAGACGAAGATCGTGAAGCAGCGCCTTCATTCGGGCGGCGTGACCTGGATAGCGGATACTGCGATAATTCAGCGTCCCCACTCGGGCCTGCAGGGCATCGCATAGTGTGCCCAAACCACCGGAAGTATTGAAAGCCTCATACCGCGCGCCGTCGACAGAGAACTCCTCGTACTCCTCAAGCGCTGGGACTTCCACACGTTGGCCATTGGCGATCGCCTCGCAAGGCTCGCAATCGGTTGATCACCCCATCGGTGCTCCAGGTCAGATTGTCTGCAGCGCGCGTTAGCTGGATACTCTGGCAGAGCGCCCGTGCGCAGCCGCACCGCGTCGACACGGTCGAATCCGGCAGTAAGATGATGCGCTACGATCGAGATAAAGCCGGAGCGAGGACGCATTGTGGGACCGGCGGCCAGCATTTTGCTCTGGCGCGTACTCCCGACATCCTCGGTCAGATCAAGATAATGCACCCCGGCGGCAACTGCAGCACGGGCAATGCCGACAGCTAGACGTAGCGGCACCGCGCGAGCACGGCGAATTTGCCCGCAGTACACTGCACAACTGTTCCGGATCGTCGGCGTCCAGCGTTGCCGTACGCAAACGGGGATGCGCGGGAAGCCTCGCTAGCGAGGCCGCCGTCGCATATGCTGGCTAATGGCCTCTCCTTCAGCGGGCACGCATCGCCAACTCGGATTGCACGAGGTCGAAACGGATGGTCGCGCCGACTTGCCCGCCGATTCCATCTGCACTGTTCCGGATCGTTTCGACGAGGTTTTCGAGAACAGCATAGGGTGTGCAACTCTGTCGGCCTCGATGAAATTTTCCCAGCAGCAGCAAGGCGCAGTGCTTGTCAGGTCGGGCGCAGAAAACCAAGGAGCCACTGTCCTCGATTTCCTGCACAAGGAACGCGTCATCGGAGGCTATGCCCGAAAGCTGCTTGTAAACCCGACGCAGCCTTGGTCGAATTGCGACGTAGTCCTCCGAGGATTCAATAACGCCGGCAAGGGATAGATACGGCAATCTTGCCGAGCTCTGCAGCCATACTTCACTTCCGTCGGCTTTGAGAAACATTTTCAATCTCCCCGTTATTTAGAAGTCCCCAGATCGTGCGGCAAAGACGGTCCTTTGCCGTGACCCGCAGCATCCTCACCCGTTCGCTCTCGCAGCTGAGATCGCGCAGAAATGTCCACGTTAAGGAGGACCCCAATGGTTCTTCCACTCAGGCATTTTGTTCACAAAAGATATGCCCCTTCGGATTTGAATAGGCAAGAAGAGATCTACCAAGTTGCAATAAGTTATTGTTACCTTCGTAATTCTAGCGCATTGTTTTCGTAAAAAATAATAGTCAACAAATTACGGCTGCTAGCTAGCGGTCTGCCTTTGGGCTGGGAGCGCTTCGGAGAGAGCGGATTGGATGGAGCAATCCTCGTGGTGCTCGAAGACCGCCAAAAGCCACTGCTTCTCACCGGCCGGGAGTGGTAACGATTTCATCGAGATGCCATTTGGTGCCACATCAGGCGGCGGAGGAATTGGTTGGCGAAGTGCCGGCTAAACTTCTCGCCCCAGGCGCTGATCGTTGACGCGTGGCGCTGCTGTTGTCCTAGACCATACGCAAACTGAGCGGAAACGCGGAATTGAAGCCGCACCGCACGAGCCATGATCCTGACAAGGAAGAGGTTACAGCGACCGGGCGGATCCAATGCGGGGCGATGACACCTGCTGTCGGGTTCTGTCGAGTATCCGACACTGCGCTTACGCCTGGCTTCCTGCTGAACTCTCATAAGGCATTACAAAGTAAGCAGAATAATCTTTCTAGGCGCTTTTGCGGACAGTTGGCACGAGTTTTGAAACTCTGTCTTCGTAGGCCGGCAGGAGCTGCCGACCGGAGCGGAAAGGGCGGCCAACGCTTGTTCCCAGACACATAGGAGAGACAAAATGCTCGGCACGACCGTAAGCCAGAATTTGAAGCGGCACGGTTTACCGCCCGGTGGCTCGGTCCGGTTTTCATGCGCCGATACGGCAGAGGAAAATATCTGCCGCGCCATTGCGCCGCCGAAGGGATCTGCGCTGCATCCAATCTGATCTTAAATGGAGGAACCGTCATGAAAATCCCCGATCAAAAGTCCGCGATGGACCAAACCGCACGAAAAAAAGGTTCCCATGCACTCGACACGGATGTCGGTTACGTAGCCGAGTATTATCGTGATCGGGCCGATACCTACGATCTCCATGTCGGCAGTCAGGGGTATTGCGGGCCAATCGTCGTGGCAGAGCTGGCGGGAGCCGTGCAGACTGCCTATTTGGCCAAGGAGCGAGCAGCCGTTACAATCCTCGACGCTGGCTGTGGAACGGGCCTTGTCGGTCTGCAGCTGCAACGTCTAGGCTTTCAGTTGATCGACGGGTTCGACCTGATCGAGGAGATGGCCGAAAAGGCCCGACAGACCCGTATTTACCGCCATGTAACAGGCGGTGTAGACCTTAACGGTCCACTCTCGGAATACCCCAACGCGAGCTATGACGTCACGGTCTGCTGTGGCGTCTTCACGCACAGGCATGCCCGACCGGATGGACTGCGCGAACTGGCTCGCGTCACGCGCCCGAACGGCTTCGTCATCGCGAGCACCCGCAAGAGCTATGCGGAGGCGACATCCTTTGAAAATGCTGTGCGGCGTCTGCAGGATGCGGGTCTTCTGATGCCGGCACTTTGTCTTAGCGATGCGAGATACTACGAGGAAAACGCGCATTATTGGGCTTTCCAGGTGCTTGATAAAGCAAGAGCAACGGGTGAGCGGCTGTGACACACTAGCGCAGATCTCGGCGGCGGATCTGACTTTCGATGACCCGAACCGGCACTCGCCGATCGGCATGCGAAAGGCTTTTGACACCGATTAGGCCTAAAGCGGATCCGCGTCCCACGCAGAAACACAGGGGCTAAAGATGTAAAGGCTCTTGAACGTTGCTTGAAGTGCACAGCGTTCGAGAGTGCGGCTGGGCAGAGGTGCCCATTTTTACGCTGCGCGCGCCGTTTCGGCTAACTAAGATTGAAGCTGCGCGGCCATTGCCGAATCCATCTACCGGGGCTTGAGGATTTGAACCCGTCATTACCTCTTTGTACTCCAACGTCCAGAAGGTAAAGTCGGAATACCAGGGCATCTACTTCGGGATTTAGTTCGGAGAACTGATTTTCTCGGAGCCAACCGCATATCGCGAATGTATCTACAGATAAGTGACTCGAATGGAGGTGTGGCATGGTGGCAGAAACGGCCGCAGTAGACACGCGAAACAGCGAATGGGACAGCTGGCGTTGGCAACTTTCAAATAGCATAACCACTTTGGATGCATTGAAGGACCATATAAATGTTACGGCGGAAGAAGAAGAAGTTTTCCGCAAGGTCGGTGAAAAATATGTTTTTCGGGTAACACCCTATTACCTCTCGCTGATCGACAAGAAGGATCCAAACGATCCAGTTCGCCTACAGGCTATCCCTAACATCAAGGAACTTGACGATATCTTCCATATTGATCAGCTCGCCTCATTTCACCGATCGGGTGTAGATTCCGAAAACCCTCTTTGGAAGGAGGGGAAGACCGAAGTGAGTTGCATCGTTCATAGATATCCAGATCGCGTACTGTTTCATATTACCAATCTGTGTGCCATATACTGCAGACACTGCTCACGCAAGGTTCGCGCGGGGCGAAACGCGATCGTCAGCAATCGAGATCTCATTGACAAAGGAATAGCATATATAGCCGAGCGGCCAGAGATTCGGGACGTACTGTTAAGTGGAGGTGATCCGCTGATGATGGGCGACAATAAGATAGAGTACGCCTTGTCAAGGCTCAGGCATCTTCCGCACGTTCAGATAATTCGAATCGGCACTCGAACGCCTGTAACGATGCCACAGCGTATCACGCCCGAGTTCTGTGAAATGATCAAAAAGTACCATCCAATATGGATTAATACTCACTTTAATCACCCCAATGAGGTCACGCCTGAAGCGAAACTCGCTATCGAACGGTTGCTTGAAGCGGGGGTTCCGGTGGGCAACCAATCGGTACTCTTGAAAGGCATCAACGACTCGGTCGAGGTGATGAAAGAGTTGGTCCACAAACTCCTTATGGCGCGTGTGCGACCATACTATTTGTACCATGCGGACTTGGTCCGGGGCGCGGAGCACTTCAGAACTTCAATCAATACCGGGTTGCACATTATTGAGAGTTTGCGTGGGCACACCACCGGTTTTGCCGTGCCGCAATATGTAATCTGCACGCCGCTCGGCAAAACGCCACTCAATCCCAACTACCTGATAGGATCTGGACCTGGGTATATCACACTTCGCAACTACGAGTGGAGAACTTGGAAAGATCCTGACAGAATCGACTAAGGTAAAAGCTCACCGTTGCTCGCCAGAGCCCGCCGCGTGTAGGAAGTGATCTTCGGACCGTTCTGCGCCGACCTCGCCGCGTGCAGCGCCCGAGCCTCTTTCGACTGATGCTGGTCGAGGTCACTGCGCTCGAGTCGCTTGGCCTCTTTTGCGTATGATATCTCGATTCCAAAATTCGAGCCGGTATTGGCATCAGCCGTCGGTGAATGAGAACGTGGTGACGCAGATTGCAAACGCCGGCGCAGCGTGGCTAGGCCCGAATACGGTTGGGCCATTAGAGCCGAACAAAGACTTCTGAAAGGCAGGCACGGAGAATGAAAGTTGTTGTTATGGGAGCTGGCGTCATTGGAAGCACGACTGCCTACATGCTGACAAAGGCTGGCCTTGACGTCATCGTGATTGATCGTCGGGACCGCCCCGGCATGGAAACCAGTTTCGCGAACGGCGGTCTGATGAACCCAAGCGACTCTAGTCCTTGGAACTCCCCCGGCACGATGAAAAATCTCGGAAATATGCTCTTCGACGCCAATTCGCCGCTGAAGATCAAACCGCGCGCTGTCCCTTCGATGATCGGTTGGAGCCTCAAGTTCTTCGCCAATTCCAGGACCCGTGTGCACAAGGCGAACATGATCGCCAACATCCGGCTCGCGCGGCTCAGCCTTGAGACCCTGCGTGCTATCCGCGCAGAAGAGGGGCTCACTTACGACCAGACCGTCCGCGGAACCATGCGAATGTTCCCTCCTCAGGGTCGGATGTCCGAGTTTCTCCAGATGTGCCGGGAGATGGAAGAATGGGGCGTGGTCTTGGAGAAGCTCGACAAGGCTCAGATCCTAGAAAAGGAACCCTGCGTCGCGCCGGTCATCGACCGATACGCCGGCGCTGTTCTGTTCCCTGATGATGAAAGCGGTGATGCTCACAAGTTCACAAAAGAGATCGCGCGAGTGGCACAGGCGTGTGGCGCAAAGTTCTTGATGGACACCGAAGTCCTCGATATCAAGCGGGGAAGCGCGACGAAAATTTCACATATTCATACGACCAAGGGAGAGATCCAGGCGGACGCCTTCGTTCTGTCGCTTGGTAGCTACAGCCCAAACCTCTCGAGCAGGCTCGGCATTCATCTGCCGATCATTCCAGTAAAGGGTTATTCGATCACCGTTCCCTTAAACGGCTGGCAAGGAGGGCCGACACGTCCGATCATGGACGATGGCCTCCATGCGATGATCACGCCTATGGGTGATCGCCTGCGGCTGGGCGGTCGCGCCGAGTTCGCCGGCTACGATACCACGGTAGACATCAAAGAAGGGATGCGCGTCCTTGACGATGGCTTTAGAATGCTGCCGGAGCTCAAGGACCACGTGAATGCCGACTCCGTTCTAAACTGGAGCGGCCTGCGCCCGATGACGCCGGGCGGTCCCCCTGTGATCGGCCCGACCCGCTACAGCAATCTGTTCCTGAACACCGGCCATGGGCCGCTCGGCTGGACGATGGCCTGCGGGTCGGCCCGCATAATTACAGATTACATCACTGAGGGCCACCTGACGAGCGAAGCGGTCGCACCGGAAGACTATGCGCTCTGAACGCGCAGCATCTCAGGGCGCGAATAGGAGGCCCGAACTGCTGCTCTTCAGCGGCTCGTCGTTGGGACTGGAGTTACTAGAGGGAGCTCTGAAAAGCGCAGCGCCAGCGTGTAGGTCCCAAGATCTCCAGCGCGGAAGATGCCGACTGATGGCATCGCTCTCGACCTACCATGACCGTCGTATAAGCGGATCGATGGCGCCCGCACTCGGGGCGATGTTCGCGATCTGCGACGCGTCCGAGTTCTACGGCTATTGCGCGTCGGCAGTTAGCGAAGGCATCGACGTGAACCCCAACAAGATCCGGCGCCTATGCGCGCATGATCTGCAGCAAAGATGTGGCGCGCTTTGGCCAACCTTCCGAATCTGGTGAAGCAGATCATACCGGCCGGTCCGGACCAGCTCTGGGCTTGCGGCATGCTATGTCGCGCTGCCGACCTGCTTCGTCTACGTCGCCGTGCTCCTCGATGCTTGGTCGCGCTTGATTGTCGGCTGTGCGCCTGACGGTCGCTGCGTTGATAGCTGCCACCAATCGGAGAAGACCAACTCCAAACCCAATTCCTCATTCATGGTCACGGCTCGCAGTGTGCTGCAGGTATCTACCGGCTGTTCTTGCCGAAGGTCTGACAGGATCGGTAGGCCAATGACAACGCCGAGAACTTCATTGACACGCTAAGGTCGAGGCCCTCGGCTTCGAGACGTTGAGCATCTTTGCATTAACTCGATGAGTGCGGCGACTACGCCGCGATTGACTTCTTCAGTTCCGACGCGTCATTGGCAGCGCATTGGGGAAACCGTAGCTGCAAAGCGCCGCTGAATATAGCCGCGCGCCATGAGACAGTCGTCGAGCGGACATGCGGCTGATGTTTTCCTTGCTGGCGATCCTGTCAGAAGCCCCGTCTCTCTCGTGCTCTCAATTGCCCCAATGTTTGGCGATGATTACCCTTCACCCGAGGGCACCTGCGCAGGTGCGGAGACATGAGAGGTCGCTAATTGTTCCTGTTCCATTGGAAATGGTGTGATCGACCAACGAATTGAATCAACGGCACGCTGAACTATTGCGTTTGTCCGAGCACGGCTGGGTGATGCGGCGAGGACATATCCGATGTAGTCTCGGTAATCGCCTTTCCTGACGATCGGCGTCTTGGGTTTAATATACAGTTTCGCCTCGACGACGCCTGGTATGGCAGCCGCTCGACTTTCGCCATCGATCCAATCCAGGATACCATCGCGATCAGGAATCAGGAGCCGGGCGGTCGCAACATGCGAATGCCTCTTGTGCAAATTCCATTCCTCGCCGATCACGAGCTTGATGTGTTCGGTGACAAGATCGATACCGTGAGCCGCCTCAATCGTTTGGACACTGCCACCAAGACGCGGATTGACCTCAATCACGACTGGCCCACGCTTGGTCCACCGCAGTTCTACGTTCGTTGGCCCCCAGTCAAGGCCGAGAGCTCGCAAACAGCTCAGCGAAGCATCGGCAATACGC
>NZ_SRUN01000003.1:0-512627 GCF_004791595.1 Mesorhizobium sp. M8A.F.Ca.ET.202.01.1.1
CAGGCAGATGATCAAGGCTGCCGGCGCCAGACTTTGGTATCTGCCGCCCTACTCTCCGGACCTCAATCCGATTGAGCAGGCCTTCGCCAAGATCAAACACTGGATGCGCCAGGCTCAGAAACGCACCGTCGAGGAAACTTGGCGCCACATCGGCCACCTCGTCGAAACCATCGAGGCAGCCGAATGCAAGAACTACTTCGAAAACGCCGGATACGCTTCCGTCAAAACATGAAACGCTCTAACGAACACGAAAGATTCGCTCGGGTCGTTGGAGTCCAAGTATGGTGCCAGCGACGCAGTTACTTCTTTTACAGAGCTGTCATCATCCATAACGCAGTACCATCGCGAATTTGGTTCCAGGTTCGCTACAATCTCACCTTTTTGAGTGGGTGGGCGTAATGCGTCGATTATTCGCTTTACCCGATTGTCCAAATCGCCGCTGCTTATGACTGCCTGCTGGGGCAAGCCTGTCAGTAGTTTGATCTCCAATCTTACACCTACGCCGACCGCCTCCCCATAAAATGGGACGAATACCTGGTCACCGATCGAGCGTAAAAAATTTGGTGCCTGTGCTGCGAAATTTGAATCTTCCCATCTTTTCAGAACCGCAAATGGCTCTTTGCCCCATAGTGTCTCCAATTGCCGGTGAAAGCTCTTTCGCATGTTCCAGACCGCATCAAGACTGCTTGCTTTCGAGGGGATTTGGCCGCGATAGGTGAGGTATATGTCCACCTCAATGCGCCTCGTCCCAGTTGTTGGCGGCACGGGCGTCGACATGCAGCGGCACCGACATCGAGACCGCGGGCATCGCGGCGTTTTCCATGACGTGGCGCACGACCGGGATCGTCGCCTCGACTTCCGCCTCGACCGTCTCGAAGATCAGTTCGTCATGCACCTGCAGGAGCATGCGGGCGGACAGCTTGGCCTTGTCCAAGGCTTCCTCCATGCGGATCATGGCGCGGCGGATGATGTCGGCGGCGGTGCCCTGCAGGCGGGCATTGATGGAGGCGCGCTCGTTGAAGGCGCGCAGTGACGGGTTCGACGACCTGATGTCGGGATAGTGGATGCGGCGGCCGAAGATCGTTTCGACAAAGCCGTGCTCGCGGGCATAGGCCTTGGTCTCCTCGATATAGTCGCGGATGCCGGGGAAGCGCTCGAAATATTTCTTGATATAGGCGCTCGCCTCCTCGCGCGGGATCGACAGCTGGTTGGCGAGGCCAAAGGCCGAGATGCCGTAGATAATGCCGAAATTGATCGCCTTGGCGCGGCGGCGCACTTCCGATGGCATGCCCTCCACGGGCACGTTGAACATTTCAGACGCGGTGATGGCATGGATGTCCGCGCCATCCGCAAAGGCCTGGCGCAATTGCGGGATTTCGGCGACGTGGGCGAGCACGCGCAGTTCGATCTGGCTGTAGTCGGCTGAAACCAGCCGGTGGCTCTTGTCGGTGATGAAGGCGGTCCTGATCTTGCGCCCTTCAGCCGTGCGCACCGGAATGTTCTGCAGGTTCGGGTCGGAGGACGACAGACGGCCGGTCGTCGTTGCGGCAAGCGCGTAGGAGGTGTGGACGCGCTTGGTGTCAGGATTGACGAAGCCGGGCAGCGCATCGGTGTAGGTCGATTTCAGCTTGGTCAGCTGGCGCCAGTCGACGATCTTGCGCGGCAGTTCGTGACCTTCGGCGGCGAGATCTTCGAGCAGCTGCGCCGAGGTCGACCACTGGCCGGTCTTGGTCTTGGAGCCGCCGGGCAGCCCCATGCGGCCGAACAGGATGTCGCCGAGCTGCTTGGGCGAGCCGATGTTGATGCGCTCGCCGATGAGCTGGTAGATTTCCTCTTCCAGCCGGGCCGCACCTTGCGCCAGTTCCCCCGACAGCCGGGACAGGATCTGCCGGTCGACCGAGATACCGCGCTGTTCCATGCGCGCCAGCACCGGCACCAGCGGCCGCTCCAGGCGTTCATAGACCGAGACCAGTCCCTTGGCGGCAAGCCGCGGCTTCAGCACCAGCCACAGCCGCAACGTCACGTCGGCATCCTCGGCGGCGTGAGCGGTCGCCCTGTCGATGTCGACCTGGTCGAAACCGACAGAGCTCTTGCCGGAACCGGTCACGTCCTTGAGTTGAAGGGGGGTATGGCCAAGCCATTTGTCGGCAAGGGCATCCATGCCGTGGCCATGGGGGGTGCCGGCGTCGAGCACGTAGGAGATCAGCATGGTGTCGTCGAAGGGTGCGACATCGACGCCGTAGCGGCTCATGATGACCAGGTCATATTTCAGGTTCTGTGCGATCTTGAGGACCGATCCGTCCTCAAGCAGTGGTTTGAGCACCGCCAGCGCCTCGCGAAGCGGGATCTGGTTTTCGAGCATGCCGCCGCCGAGCAGGTCGCCATTGCCGCTCTTGTGGGCGAAGGGGATGTAGGCGGCGCGGCCGGGCGCCGTGGCCATTGCCATGCCGATCAGTGAGGCCTGCATCGGATCGGTCGAGGTGGCCCTGACGTCGAAGGCCGCGATACCGGCCTCCCGCGCCTCGGCGACCCAGGCTTTCAGCGTCGCGATATCGCGGATGCACTGATAGGCCGAAGTATCGATCTTGGCGGTCGCCGCGCCCTCCAGCCGCAATGCGGCCAGGAGGGAAGGGGTGTCACCTTTTTTTGGCGTCTCCGTCTCGGCTTCAGCGGCCTGGCCCGGCTCGGTGGCCGCCCCGTTTCGGGCGACGGGCGGCGTTCCGGCCCCGACGTCGGGGCCATGTGCGTTGTCGGCGCGTTCGACGGTCACCGCGACGGCCTGGACGTCGCCGGCCTCGGTGCCGGTCGCTTCCGCCACGCGGCGGGTCAGCGAGGTGAATTCCATGGTCTTGAGGAAGCCGATCAGCTTCGGCCCGTCGGGAGCATGCAGCACGAAATCGTCCAGTCCCTCGGCCACCGGCACGTCGTTCTTCAGCGTCACCAACTGGCGCGAGATGCGTGCCTTGTCAGCGTTGGCGATGATCGATTCCCGCCTTTTCTCCTGCTTGATCTCGCCGGCTCGGGCGAGCAATCCATCGAGATCGCCGAACTGCTCGAGCAGTTGCGCCGCGGTCTTTGGCCCGATGCCGGGCACGCCAGGCACATTGTCGACGGAGTCGCCGGTCAGCGCCTGCATGTCGATCATCTTTTCGGGTGGCACCCCCCATTTCTCGATGACTTCGGGGATGCCGATCTGGCGATCCTTCATCGGGTCGTACATGCCCACCGTGTCGCCAACCAGTTGCATCAGGTCCTTGTCGGAGGAGATGATGGTGGTGTCGCCGCCGGCCTCGCAGGCCAGCCGGCAATAGGTGGCGATAAGATCGTCGGCCTCGAAGCCTTCCATCTCGACGCAAGGCAGGTTGAACGCCCTGGTTGCCTGGCGGATCAGGCCGAATTGCGGGATCAGATCCTCGGGCGGCGCCGAACGGTTGGCCTTGTATTCGGGATAGAGGTCGTTGCGGAAGGTTTTCGAGGAATAATCGAAGATGACTGCGAAATGCGTCGGCACAATGCCCACATCGGTGTTGCGGGCATCCTGCATCAGCTTCCACAGCATGTTGCAGAAGCCGGAAACGGCACCGACCGGCAGGCCGTCGGACTTGCGGGTCAGCGGCGGCAGTGCGTGATAGGCCCGGAAGATGTAGCCAGAGCCGTCAATGAGGAAGAGATGATCGCCTTTTTTCATGCCGGCAGGGATAGCGCGGCGCGATGGCTTGGTCCATGCCAAAGACATCGCCAGACATAGGTTCCGTCAACACCCTGACAGATCGGGAACCCTGACAGATCGGGGTTATACAGGGCCGCTCACGGGTACGTTACAAAAGTGTAACGTTAACGCCCTTGAATCGCCATGTTCAGAGACCCAAATACACGTCATCGGCAGTTTTCGCCGAAGTCCGGAGCAAGGCCCGTCCCCCGCCTATACCGGACAACTGCGGCAGCCTATCCCCCCTCTCCGGGCTGCCGCATCGTTTCGAGTACAAGACCGCCGTGGTTCCCCCTCCACCACGGCGGTCTTTTTTTGCCCGCGGCCGCCGGCGCGGGCCGTGGTCCAATTGTCCCGGGCTTTTCGTTTCGCCGCTCTGCCTTTACGGTTCCGGCACTGAATCGAAAGGCTATGCACATGTCCGCAGTTTCCCCTGTCCTCGACCGCCTCGACAAGAATCTCGATCAAAGCCTGGAACGGCTCTTCGGCCTGCTCGGGATCAAGTCGATCTCCACCGATCCAGCCTATGCCGCCGACTGCCGCAAGGCGGCGGAATGGCTGGTGGCGGAACTCAAGCTGATCGGCTTCGACGCCAGCGTGCGCGACACGCCTGGACACCCGATGGTGGTTGCGCATCATGACGGGCCGGCGGGCGCGCCGCATGTGCTGTTCTACGGCCATTATGACGTGCAGCCGGTCGACCCGATCGAACTGTGGGAAAACGACCCCTTCGCCCCCGCGATCAAGGAGATCGGACCTGGTCACAAGGTCATCACCGGGCGCGGCTCGGCCGACGACAAGGGCCAGCTGATGACCTTCGTCGAAGCCTGCCGTGCGTGGAAACAGGTGCACGGCAGTCTGCCGTGCCGCGTCACCATCCTGTTCGAAGGCGAGGAGGAATCCGGGTCGCCCTCGCTGAAGCCGTTCCTCGAGGCCAATGCCGAGGAACTCAAGGCCGACTTCGCGCTGGTCTGCGATACCAGCATGTGGGACCGAGACACGCCGTCGATCTGCGTCGGGCTGCGCGGTCTGGTCGGCGAGGAGATCACGGTGAAGGCCGCCGACCGCGACCTGCATTCGGGCCTCTATGGCGGGGCTGCAGCCAACCCGATCCGCATCCTGGCCAAGGTGTTGGCCGACATCCACGACAAGGACGGTCATATCACCATTCCGGGTTTTTATGACGGTGTCGAGGAAACGCCCTCGCAGGTGCTGAAATCATGGGAGACACTGGGCGAGACGGCCGAGACATTCCTCGGACCTGTCGGCCTGTCGATCCCGTCGGGCGAAAAAGGTCGCTCGGTGCTGGAACTGACCTGGGCACGGCCGACCGCCGAGTTCAACGGCATCATCGGCGGCTATACCGGCAAGGGGTTCAAGACTGTCATCGCGGCGGAAGCCTCGGCCAAGGTTTCGTTCCGCCTCGTTCACAAGCAGGATCCAAAGAAGATCCGCGCGGCTTTCCAGAAATTCGTCGAGGAGCGTATCCCGGCCGATTGTTCGGTCGAATTCCACGCCCATGGCGGTTCACCGGCAATCCAGCTTTCCTATGACTCGCCTTTCCTGGCCAAGGCCAAGATCGCGCTCTCGGACGAATGGCCAAAGCCCGCGGTGACGACCGGCAGCGGCGGCTCCATTCCGGTGGTGGGCGACTTCCAGACCTATCTCGGCATGGAATCGCTGCTGGTCGGCTTCGGCCTCGATGACGACCGCATCCATTCGCCCAACGAGAAATACGAGCTCAGCTCCTTCCACAAGGGGCAGCGCTCATGGGCGCGCATTCTGGATGCTCTGACACGGTAAGGCGGACAACCCTGGACAGCGGAAAAATCAACTTTCTGTTGATTTTTCCGCCGATCACGGCGAGGACGGGTCGACAGCGCAATGTGTTGGAGCGCGTGTGCGCTTCTTCGATGGAGGCGCGACGCCGAAGGCCGCGACCCGGAGAAGACGATGAGCGATATCCGCTTCCATAAAAACGATCTGCCTGACCTCTCCCACTACAATGTCGCGGCGGTGGCCATCGATACGGAAACGCTCGGCCTCAACCCGCACCGCGATCGGCTCTGCGTGGTGCAGATTTCGCCTGGCGACGGCAGCGCCGATGTCATCCAGATCGCGCCGGGCCAGAAGAAGGCGCCGAACCTTGTCAGCCTGTTGAGAAACCGCACCATCACCAAGCTGTTCCACTACGGTCGCTTCGATCTCGCCGTGCTCTACAATGCGTTTGGCGTAATGCCCGAGCCGGTTTTCTGCACCAAGATCGCCTCGCGGCTGACGCGCACCTACACCGACCGGCACGGGCTGAAGGACATCTGCTTCGAGCTTCTCGGCGTAGGCTTGTCCAAGGCGCAGCAATCGTCGGATTGGGCGGCCGAAACGCTGTCGCCCGAGCAACTCGAATACGCCGCCTCGGACGTCCTCTATCTGCATCGGTTGCGCGACGTGCTGGCCGGACGGCTGGCGCGCGAGGGGCGCACGAAGGAGGCGGACGCCTGTTTCCGCTTTCTGCCGACCCGGTCCAAGCTTGACCTGATGGGCTGGGCCGAAGAGGATATCTTCGCCCACAGCTGAAAAAGGGATGAGATGGCTGACAGAAAGCCGATATCGACCGCGCCGACCGACGGCTCCAAGGTCACCGTCACCTGGAAGGACAGCGACGGCGTCCTCAATGAATCCATAGCGCAATACCGCGACGGCGGCTGGTGGGTCTACACCGACAGCTACACCCAGAAGAAGGTCGAGCCGACCAGCTGGCGGCCCACTGCCGGCGACGACGACGACCAGTGAGCGCGCCGCTGGCTAGGCCGGGTGCTTTCGCATAGCCTGAAGCCGTTGATATCGAGGCCGATTCGGAGCCTTCCGCTCCGCGCTCGCCCTCTTGCTCGGAGGAAACCGCTATGGGTGTCGAAAGCCTTCTCGTCTTCATCATCATTGGTGCCATCGCCGGCTGGCTCGCCGGTCTCATCGTTTCGGGTTTCGGCTTCGGCCTGATCGGCAACATCATCATTGGCATCGTCGGCGCGTTCATCGCCGGCTGGCTGTTCCCACGGATCGGCTTCTCGATCGGCGGCGGCATCATCGCCTCCATCATCCACGCCACGATCGGCGCCATCATCCTTCTGGTTCTGGTCAAGGTCCTGAAACGAGCATGAGGCTCGGCACGACAAAGGGCGCGCCATGAAGCAGAACACACTCTATCTCATCATTGGCGCGCTCATCGTCGTGGTCGTCGCGCTGGGCGTCTACGTCTACCGCGAGCAGACCAGGCCGAAAGGCGTCGAACTCAAGATCGACGACAAGGGCATTTCGATCCAGCAGAACTGAGCCTGCCGCCGATTGGGCGGCGACATCAACCATATGGCGGATCGGGCACCAGCGTCAGCGCAAAGGCGGCGGATATCCAACCGTTATGGCCTGGAACCCCTGCATTGCGCTTGACCGTCGAGCGCGCGATCGGGCTTAGTCGGCGACATCAAAGCGGGGCAGACAGTCGTCAATGGACAGCGAGCAGTTGGACGGTTCTCGATCCCTTCCAGCGTTCGATCCGCTGGGCGGGTCGCAAATGATCCCGGGGATCGCTTTCAAGGCCAGCGCGGCGGTGAGGGCGGCGCTTTCGGCGATCGGACGTACGGAGGACCTGCGCTTTTCACCGGACAATCGATTGCTGGCAATCGCCGGCTATGCGCGCAAGCGCCTGCTGGTCCTGCGCATCGACGTCGAGGCCGGATCGGATGGTCCCGATGTCACGATCCATGGTTTCATGGAGCTGACATCAGGCGACATGGGCGAAATCCATGGCCTGGATTTCATCGATGACCGCACCCTGGCGATTGGCAACCGCGATGGACTGGTCGCCATATTCAACCTGCCTCGAGAGCAACCAGCCGGCCAGAGTCGCGAGATATCGGCCATTCGGCGGGTAAAGGGCCGGCGGCCTTGCAAACTGAATTCGCCGGGCTCGATTGCCGTCAGGCCGGAGTCGCGCGGCCGCGTCAGCCTGCTGGTCTGCAACAACTATACGCATCTGGTCACCCGGCATGTGGTCAACCGGTGGCTCGGCTATCGCACGACGAGCAACCAGCGGCTGCTCGAACGTGGTCTCGACATACCCGACGGCATTGCGCTCAGCCATGACGGAGGCTGGATCGCCGTCAGCAGCCACGGCACCCAGGATGTAAAACTCTACCGCATGTCCTCCTCGCTTGGGCCTGACAGCGAACCCGCCGGCGTCCTGCAGCACGCCGGCTATCCGCACGGCGTGCGCTTTACAGCGGATGATCGGCACATCCTCGTCGCCGACGCGGGCAGCCGTATGGTGCATGTCTATGGCGGCGACGGCGATTGGAGGGGCCAGCGAG
The DNA here is from genome assembly GCF_004791595.1 of Mesorhizobium sp. M8A.F.Ca.ET.202.01.1.1. Classification (NCBI taxonomy): domain Bacteria; kingdom Pseudomonadati; phylum Pseudomonadota; class Alphaproteobacteria; order Hyphomicrobiales; family Phyllobacteriaceae; genus Mesorhizobium; species Mesorhizobium sp. M8A.F.Ca.ET.202.01.1.1. The sequence continues at coordinate 8,071 of NZ_SRUN01000003.1, forward strand.
CACCCGCGGCCTCGGTGACCGTGCTCGACGAGGAGACCTTTCTGCGAGGCAGGGCCAGTGCCGAGGAAGGCGGCCCGAAGGGTCTCGACATCGACCGCTCGAACAACGTCGTTGCGGTCACTTGCGAGGAGCAGGCGCTGGCCTTCTATCCGCTGGCGTCGATTATCGGAACAACAAGGTCGGGGATCGAGCCGGGCGTGGCGCGCCGTTAAGCGCCTGATCGATCGGAACAACGCACCGGAAAATGGCCATGCTTACTTGCGTAGCCTGGCGGCAAAGGCCTTCATGCCCTTCTTGATTGCCCTGCGCGCTTCACCGGCATCCTGCCAGCCTTTGAACTTGATGGTTTTGCCGGTGCCAAGCACCGACGACAGAAAGAACTGTTCGATCTCGCGCCTGAGATGCTCGGGCACGCGGTCGGCGGCCACGGGCTCGTCCTCAGCGTCCTCCTTGTGAGGACAGAAGACGTAACGGTCGTTGCGCAGGGCCTCGCCGCCGTGATCCTTCTGCTTGACCCGCAGCGCACCCAAGAGGTTGCATTTGATGACGGTGCCGGGACCCGTGGCGGCCTGATGGATGACTAGCCCATCCAGGGGATCGCCATCGTCCCCCAATGTGGAGGGAATAAAACCCCAATCGTAGGGGTAGGTCATTCCGACCGGTAAAGGGCGGACATAGCCGAATACCTGGATAGCCGGCTCATAGGCTACCTTGGCCGCGGCACCGCGCGGAGTTTCGATGACGACCCTGACAAGGCCCTTCGTCGTCGTCGGCAGCTTGAGGTAGTCGGGCATGAGGCGCCTCTGTCGCGTTCCGGGTTGATCCGGGATGGAACTCCAAGGCGCAATGAATGTTCCCAAGAGCAGGCCGAGGAGATTTCAGGGCATGACAAAAGCTTCTTTGCACTTGCTCAAGGGCGTGGGTTATCTGATCTCAACCCTGAGCGTTGTGCTGCTGGCCATCGTCAGTTGGTCGAGCGCTTCCAAAAGCCCGCTGCTGACCACATGTCTGCTTGTCGGCGCGGCGGCTTCGATTGCCGGCATGTTCTGCCGATGGCTGACCTATGAGATCGAAAAACGTAGGGAAGGCAAATAAGGCGCGCGTTGCGGCCAAGAGGTCCAGCAGAGGCTTCGCATCGCATAAGCCGGCTGTCATCCGGCCACCAAGACCGGCGGCAACAGGATTAACAAATTCCTAACGAAATTCAAAGGCTTGGCCGAAGGCCTGCTTAACCCGCCCTTAAATCGCCGCATCTACTCTTCAACCCGAGCGCCATTGGCACCGGGGATATCAGCGCAGCGCATGGCGAACCGCAGAGACAGCCGCATCGAGCCCAGCTTCGAGGGACCGCCACGGGCGAAATCCCAGACGGGTCTTTCGGTGAGCGAGGAGGACCGCGTCGTGCCGAGCAACCGCAAAGCCTCCGCCAAACGCAAATCATCGAAGGGGAAATCGGCCCGGGGGAGGCGCGGTGGAAGCGGGCGCGGCCTGTTCGGCGTGCTCGGCCGGCTGGTCTACTGGTGCTTCGTGCTCGCCATATGGGGCGGCATCGCGGTCGCGGGCGTCGTTGTCTACTACGGCGCCAAGATGCCCGCGGCCACGACCTGGTCGATCCCGGACCGCGCGCCCAATATCAAGATCGTCTCGGCCGACGGGCAGCTGCTGGCCAATCGCGGCATGAGTGGCGGCGAAGCGGTCGGCCTGCACGAAATGTCGCCCTATATTCCCGAGGCGGTGATCGCCATCGAGGACCGCCGTTTCTATTCGCATTTCGGCGTCGATCCGATCGGCCTGTCGCGCGCCATGGTCACCAATCTCGCCGGCGGGCACTTCTCGCAAGGTGGTTCGACGCTGACGCAGCAATTGGCCAAGAACCTGTTCCTGAAGCCCGACCGCACGCTGGAACGCAAGGTGCAGGAAGTGCTGCTGGCGCTGTGGCTGGAGCACAAACACACCAAGGACCAGATCCTCGAAATGTACCTCAACCGGGTCTATTTCGGCTCCGGTGCCTTTGGTGTCGAGGCGGCCTCGCGGCGTTATTTCGGCAAGAGCGCGCGCGACGTCACCCTGTCGGAAGCCGCACTCCTGGCTGGCCTGCTGAAGGCGCCCTCGCGGCTGTCGCCGGCGCGCGATCCCAAGGCCGCCGAGGAGCGCTCGCAACTGGTGCTCGCCGCCATGCGCGAGGAGGGCAAGATCAGCGAGAAGGAGCTGAAGACGGCGCTGAGCGCGCCGGCGACGCGCTCGCCGTCCTACTGGACCGGCTCGGAAAACTATGTCGCCGACACCATCATGGAAGAACTGCCCGACCTGATCGGCGACGTGCGCGGCGATATCGTCATCGACTCCACCGTCGACCTGAACCTGCAGAAGCTTGCCGAACAGTCGATCCGCCGGCTGATCGACGACAGCGGCAAGAAGCTCAACGTCACCCAGGGCGCGCTGGTATCGATCGACGATTCCGGCGCGGTGCGCGCCATGGTCGGCGGCTATGACTATTCGACCAGCCAGTTCGACCGCGCCTCCGAGGCGCGCCGGCAGCCTGGCTCGGCGTTCAAGCCGTTCGTCTACATGGCGGCGCTCGAGGCCGGCCGTACGCCCGACAGCGTGCGCAACGACGCGCCGATCAAGATCGGCAACTGGACGCCCGACAATTACGGCGGCAAGTACTTTGGCAAAGTCACCTTGGCGACGGCGCTGGCCAAGTCGCTGAACTCGGTGGCGGCGCAGCTGACCATGGAGGTCGGGCCGAACGCGGTGGTGGAAGCCGCGCACCGCATGGGCATCCAGTCCGATCTGCTGGCCAACACCTCGATCGCGCTTGGCACCTCGGAAGTGACGCCGCTGGAGCTGACCTCGGCCTATGTGCCCTTCGCCAATGGCGGCTACAAGCCCGACATCCACTTCATCCGCCGCGTGACGACAGCCGACGGCAAGGTGCTCTATGACAGCGCCGGCGGCAGCGCGCCGCGTGTGATCAAGCCCGAGATCGTCGGCATGATGAACTCGATGATGACCGGTACGGTCGAGGTCGGCACCGCCAAGAAGGCGGCCTTCGCCTGGCCGTCGGCCGGCAAGACCGGCACCAGCCAGAATTCGCGCGACGCCTGGTTCGTCGGCTACACCGCCAATCTCACCACCGGCGTGTGGTTCGGCAATGATGACGGCACGGCGATGAAGAAGGTCACCGGCGGCGCGCTGCCGGCGCAGGCCTGGCACGAATTCATGGTCGCGGCGCATGAGGGCGTGCCGGTGCGGCCGCTGCCCGGCACCTGGAAGTCGACGCCGCCGGATACCATTGTGCCCGACGACATTCCCTCGGCCGACAACAACCAGCCGGCACCGGTTCCGTCGGCTTCGGTCGGACAGCAAGCGCCGATCGCGCAGGCGACGGCACCGGCCAGGCCAGCGCCGGTCCGCGCGGCGCGACCCGCCCAGACCGTCGATGCCGATGGTTTTGACATGCCGGCTGACAATGGCACGACCGCCTCGGTCGGGCATCCGGTCCCTCCGGGCAGCGTTGGCGGTCCGTTGAAGAAGAAGCGGACCTCGATCCTCGACATTCTCGGTGGCGGCTGAGCGTCAATCCGCCTCTCGCCAGCGCCACGGTGTTCGGCTACACCTCCGGCCGGAGACCGCGACATGGCTGAACTCGACACCAGAAAAACCATCGTGCTGACCGGCGCCAGCCGAGGCATCGGCCATGCCACGGTCAAGCGCTTTTCGCGCGAGGGCTGGCGCGTCATCACCTGCTCGCGCCAGGCCTTCGCCGAGGATTGCCCGTGGCCTGCCGGTCCCGAGGACCACATCAAGGTCGATCTCGCCGATCAGGAAGATGTCGGTATTGCCGTGTCGGAGATCCGTCATCGGCTCGAAGCGCATGGCGGCCAGCTCAATGCGCTGGTCAACAATGCCGGGATTTCGCCCAAGCTCAGGGATGGCAACAGCCGCATGAACTCGATCGACACGCCGATGCATGTCTGGCGCGACGTGTTCCAGGTCAATTTCTTCGCGCCGATCATGCTGGCGCGCGGCCTGTTCAAGGAACTGGCGGCCGCAAAAGGCTCGATCGTCAACGTCACCTCGATCGCCGGCACCCGCGTGCATCCCTTCGCCGGCACCGCCTACGCGACGTCGAAGGCCGCACTTGGCTCGCTGACGCGCGAGATGGCGCATGATTTCGGCCCGCACGGCATCCGCGTCAACGCCATCGCACCGGGCGAGATCGACACGGCGATCCTGTCGCCGGGCACGGACAAGATCGTCGAGACCATCCCGCTCAGGCGCCTGGGTACCACGGCGGAAGTCGCCGACATCATCTTCTTCCTGTGCTCGGCCCAGTCCTCCTATGTGTCCGGCTCGGAAATCCACATCAATGGCGGCCAGCACGTTTGAACTGGTCGAGCCAAGGCCTGCTCATCCGGCCAGGGTGAGAACGGCCTTGCCGCTGAAGCTGCGCTGGCGCAGCGCGTCCAGGGCTTGTCCGATCTCCGTCCACCGCGCGGTCATAGCCACGCGGGTTTCCAGCCGTCCGGCGGCGACCAGGGCGAGCAGCGCGGCGATGTCAGCGCCGATGGCGGAACCGGACGTGTAGTAGGCGAACGTCTGAAGCCTCGCCCCTTCGTGACCCGGAACGAACTGGCGGAATCCAACCGGCGTGAGTTCGCCGCTGCTCGAACCGAAGATGACGATTGTCCCACCGGGCGCGACGCGTTCGATCGCATGTGCGAGGCTTTTGCCGCCGACCGACTCGGTGATCAGCGAAAACGGCCCCTTGGCCTGCTCGATCGACTCGACGATCTGCTCGGCTCCCAGCCCACGCAGATCCTCGTGGTGCCGGCCGGCGGCGATGGCGGTCACTGAAGCACCCTGCTCGCGGGCGATCTGGATCTGGAAGCGACCGACGGCACCGCTTGCACCGGTGACCAGGACCTGTAGGCCGGCCAGGTCACCGCCATGGCGCAAAGTCCTGAGCGCCGTCGTGCCCGCCACGGGGAGCGTGGCTGCCGAGACGAAGCCGACCTCATCCGGCAGGACGGCGAGACGGTCGGTTGAAACGGCGACCCGTTCGGCCCAGCCGGCCTGGTCGACCAAGGCCGCGACCCGGGTGCCCGCAGCCGGCCCGGAGCCATCGGCGGCCGCGCGCTCGACAATTCCAACGATGTCCTGGCCGGGTCTCCAGCCGTTCGGACGGATGGTGAGCAGGCGCAATTCACCCCGGTTCAACGAGGTTGCGTGGACGGAGACGAGCGCTTCGTCCGCGAGGGGCCGAGGTTCTTCCACCTCGGCCAGCCTGAGCCGCGTGGCGCTGTCGGAAGATATGACTAAGGCGAGCATGGGTGCGTACCTTCTTGCTGGACGCTGGACCTTACCGGCTTCGCAGCTTGAAGAATTTAGCTATCATGGCATTTAATCGCTAAAAGCGGTCGATCATGAGACAGCCTCTTCGCTACCCATGGCTCAATTTCGATGTCGATGACGTGCTGGCGCCAGCCATCGCCGTTCGTGTCGACGTCACCGAAACCAGTGCAGAGGTTCCCGCTCATTGGCATCGCAAGGGCCAGCTCGTCTTTGCGCTCGGAGGCGGCGTCACATGCCGCGTTCCGAGCGGCCTGTGGATGGTGCCGCCGCATTGCGGGGTATGGATCCCCGGTTCCATGGAGCACAGCAACATCGCGACGGCCAATGCCCGGATCTTCTTCGTCTATATCGAGCCGGGAGCCGCCGAATTGCCGGACCGGTGCTGCACGCTTTCAATTTCGCCGCTGCTGCGCGAACTGATCGTCGAGCTGTCCGACAGCGTGCAGGACGACAAGGCAAGGGATGAGCTCCTGACCAGGACCCTGCTTGCCGAACTGCCGCGCATGCCTGTCCAGCAACTGCATCTGCCGATTTCAGCCGAGCCGCGATTGAGGCGGATCGCCGAGGCGTTGGCGCAGGACCCCGCCGATCGCAGCACGCTGGCACAATGGGCCAGCCGCGTCGCGCTCAGCGAAAGCAGTCTGGCGCGTCTCGTCGTCAAGGAGACTGGCTTGAGCTTCGGGCGCTGGCGCCAGCAATTGCACCTGATCGTCGCCATTCGGGAGCTGGCCTCGGGTGCGAGTGTGCAGCAGGTCTCGGGCGATCTCGGCTATGGCTCGGTCACCGCCTTCATCACCATGTTCAGGAAGGCGCTTGGCAAGCCTCCGGCAAAATACCTCGGCAGCGTCGCGCAAAACGGCGGTTCGGCATTCGTGGCATGATCAGCGCGCCTGTGGCACGTCGGTTCAGGCAGCGGACGGTTCAGCGGCCCGCGGCTTGTGGCCAAGCACCTCTTCGACAATGCCGCGCGCGATCTCGCGTTCGCCCATGATCACCGTATCGGCGCCGAGCCCCTTCAGATGCTCGACCTCGGCGTCGGAATGGGCGCGGGCGACGACGTTGATGTTGGGATTGGCGGTGCGTGCCCGCAGCACGATCTGGCCGGCCTCGAAGGCATTGGGGATGGCAAGGATCAACCGCTTTGCACCTTCAGGATTGGCGGCGGCGAACACTTCGGCATTGGCGGCATTGCCGGCGATGGTTTCGATGCCGTCGGCTTTCAGTCTGGCCAGCGTCTTGTCGGCATCCTCGATGGCGAGGAAGGGTAGGGAGGCTTGTTTCAGTGCGGCACCAACAAGGCCGCCGACCCGTCCGTAGCCGATCAGGATTGTGTGGTTGGTGAGGCTCGTCTTCGGCGGCGGACCGTCTTCGGCTTTCGCCATTGCGGCAACGGAGGCCACCTGACCCGGTTCCGTCGCCGGACCAACCGGCTTGGCGTCCACCGGCGGTGCCGTCCTGGTGGCGCGGGCCTCCAGCCAAGGCTTCATCCAGTCGATGACCAGGAACATCAGCGGGTTGAGCACGATCGACAGGATGGCCCCCGCAAGGATGAGGTCGCGGCCCTGTTCGGGCAGAAGTTTCAGCCCGACGCCGAGTTCGGCCAGGATGAAGGAGAATTCACCGATCTGGGCAAGGCTGGCCGAAATCATCAAGGCCGTGGCCAGGGGATAGCCGAAGGCGACGACGATGACGAACGCCGCCAGCGACTTGCCGATGACGATGATGGCCAGCGTCGCCAGGATCGGCAGGCCGTTGCTGATCAGGCTGAACGGGTCGAACAGCATGCCGACGGAGACGAAGAACAGCACCGAGAAGGCATCGCGCAGCGGCAGCGATTCTTCCGCCGCTCGGTGGCTGAGCTCGGATTCGCTCATGATCATGCCGGCGAAGAAGGCGCCCAGCGCCAGCGAGACGCCGAACAATTTTGCCGCGCCGAAGGCGACGCCGAGGGCAATGGCGAGCACCGAGAGACGGAACAGCTCGCGCGACCCGGTATGGGCGACGTAGTGCAGGATCCACGGAATTACCCGGCGGCCGACCACCAGCATGACGACGACGAAGGCGGCAACCTTGGCCAGCGTGATGCCGACGACACCCCAGATGCCATAGCTGGCCGGCAGCGTCAGCAGGCCGCTCGAATGGGCATCGGCCTGTTCCTGGCCGCCGAGCACGCCGGCAAGCGCCGGCAGCAGCACCAGCGCCAGCACCATGGCCAGGTCCTCGACGATCAACCAGCCGACGGCGATGCGGCCGCGCTCGGTCTCGATCAGGCGGCGTTCCTGAAGTGCGCGCAGCAGCACCACGGTCGAGGCGACCGACAGCGCCAGGCCGAACACCAGGCCCGCGCCCATCGACCAGCCGAGCATCCAGGACAGCCCGGCGCCGAGCGCGGTGGCAAAGCCGATCTGGACGATGGCGCCAGGCACGGCGATGGCGCGGACCGACAGAAGGTCCTTGAGCGAAAAATGCAGGCCAACGCCGAACATCAGGAGGATGACGCCGATTTCGGCCAATTCGTTGGCAAGCCCGGCGTCGGCGACGAAACCGGGCGTGTTCGGCCCGACCAGCACGCCGGCTACGAGATAGCCGACCAGTGGCGGAATGCGGAAACGATTGGCGAGAGCGCCGAAGACGAAAGCCAGCCCCAGACCGGCGACGATGGTGGCGATAAGGGGCGTGTCATGCGGCATTGTCTATGGAGCGCCTTTCAAGCTAGCGATGTCGGATATGCGCCGCCCGAAGCCGTCGCCTGTCTTGCAATATGGTGGAAGCGGTAACGATGATGCAACCCGCAAGGGTGCGAAAAGCGACGGCGCGGCGACAAAATGCCGGACCGGCGAACGGATGCCGCCGATCTGTTCGAGCCCGCGACGGTATTCGCCCTGTTGCCGGCGATCAGGCTGCCTGCAGCAAGGCCTCGATCTCGGAAATGTCGTGGTTGGTCATGGTCTTCGGGATCTCGGCCGTCACCTTGTCACCAACCTCCTTATGCAGCTTCTTGCGCATGGCACCGAGCACCACCGGTGGGGCGACAAGCACGATGCTGTCGAACTCGCCGTCATGGGCAAGCTTGTAGAGCCGCGCGGCAATCTCCTGGGCGAAGCGTTCCTTGCCGATACGGTGCCAGTCGGTCTCCTCGACCGCGCTGCGGTGTACGGATGGGCCATCATTGTATCGGCCCGGGCTGTCGCTTCCCTGTTCGCGGGTGGGCGGGTTTTCCTGTTCCATCACCTGCACCACTTCAAGGTTGGGAAATTTGGTGTCGCCGGCATTCTTGAGCAGGAGCGCCTTTTCACCGTCGGCCACCAGAACCCAAATGCCATGCTTCAAAATGATCGTGTTCATGAAAACGCTCCTTGTTGAGTGGTGGCTATTCCGGGAACGCTTTCTGGCCGGTCACGTTCCACTGAAACGGCGGACCGAGCGGTCGCGAAGACGGGCGGCGAACATGAAATCGCCTCTGCACGACTTTAATCTACTGAATTGGTAGAATTTAGAAAAAACTATTTTGCGGGACAGGTCGCCGGCAGCTAAAAGTGCCTGAAATCAAGGCCTGTTTCGACGGCCCTGGTGTGCTCAGGACATGGGCGTGGAATATTTTTCTCCTGCTCTTCGCGGTTGCGAAAAAGCGATTGCCTGCCATCACCGGATGAGCGAGTGCTTTGCTTCTGCTTTTTTATGCCTGGGCGTAAAACTGCGAAACTGTTCCCGGATTGCTTTTCTGATGCCGCAAGCCACCACCAAGCTCAATGCCTTTCCCGTCTTCGTGCGGGTCGAGGGCGAAGCCGTGGCCATTGTCGGCGGCGGCGAGCAGGCGCTGGCCAAGGCGCGGCTGATCGCCCAGTCGAGCGCGGTTCTGTACATCATCGCCGCAAATGCCGAACCGGAGCTGTTGGCCTTCATCGCCGAGACCGGCGCGAACCATGTGGCCGCCGGGTATGACGCCTCACGGCTCGAAGGCGCCGTGATGGTGTTTGCCGCCAGCGGCGACGAGACGCTCGATCGTCGCGTGGCCGCCGACGCGCGCCGGCTGGGCATTCCGGTCAATGCGGTCGACCGGCCGGACCTCTGCGATTTCTTCACGCCTGCGCTGGTCAACCGCGCGCCGGTCGCCATTGCCATCGGCACCGAAGGCGCAGGCCCGGTGCTGGCGCAGATGCTGCGCGGCCGCATCGACCGCATGCTGTCGCCGTCGCTTGGCGCGCTGGCGGCGCTTGCCGCCTCGTTCCGCAATGCCGCCGAGAGATTGCCCAGGGGCAATATACGTCGCCGTTTCTGGAGCGACTTCTTCGGTGGAGCGCCGGCGCGCGCGGTCGAGGCTGGCGAATTTTCGCGGGCGCGCGAAGCCGCCGCCGATCTGCTGGTGTCCGACGCGCCCGTTCGCGGCCACATCGCCCTGGTGGGCGCCGGTCCCGGCGCCGAGGATCTCCTGACCCTGCGGGCGCATCGTCTCCTGATGGAAGCCGACGTCATCGTCCATGACGCGCTGGTGCCGGAGGCGGTCGTCGCCATGGGGCGCCGCGATGCCGAGCGTCTGCCGGTGGGAAAGCGCAAGGGCTGCCACACCAAGAGCCAGGCCGAAATCAATGCATTGCTGGTGGAGCTCGGCCGTGCGGGCAAGCGCGTCGTGCGGCTGAAGTCGGGTGATCCGCTGGTGTTCGGGCGCGCCGGCGAGGAGATGGCGGCGCTGCGCGATGCCGGCATCGCCTATGAGGTGGTTCCGGGTGTCACCGCGGCCTTCGCCGCTGCCGCCGATTTCGAGCTGCCGCTGACGCTGCGCGGCGTTTCCTCCTCGATGGTGTTCACCACCGGCCACGATCTCAAGGGCAATTCATTGCCAGACTGGGCCAAGCTCGCCATTTCCGGTGCTACCGTCGCCGTCTATATGGGCCGCTCGGTCGCGGCCGAAGTTGCCGGCCGGCTGATCGAGGCCGGCCTGTCGCCGGACACGGCGGTCGCCGTGGTCGAGAATGCCAGCCTGACCAATCGCCGACGCTTCCACGGCACACTCGCCGACCTGCCGTCGCTGGAAGCGCGCGCGGATCTGTCGGGACCGGTCATGACCATCATCGGCGACGCTGTCGCCGGGGCCAATTTCGAGCGGTCCGAGCCGCTCGCGGCTCACAGGCATGCGCCCGTAGCGGCCACCGAGGGAGTTCAGCCATGAAGATACTGACCGCCAATCGCCTCGGCGACGGCATCGCCGTCTGGTACGCCGATGGCGGCTGGGCCGAGACGGTGGACCATGCAGACCTTGCCCATGACAAGGCGGCCGAGGATCGGCTGGAGGCGATCGGCGCCAAGGCCTATGCCGACAATGAAGTGGTCGACGTCAATCTGATCGACGCGGAAGTCGTCGACGGCGTCGTCGAGCCGGTGCGGTTGCGCGAGAAGATCCGCGCCGCCGGTCCCACTATTCGTGGCGATCTCGGCAAGCAGGCTATACGGGCGGCGTAAGCCAGACTGAAAGTGAAAGTGGGCGGACGCGCCCTGAAAGACGAAGCATGTACCGTTACGATGAGTTCGACCACGATTTTGTCCAGGCCCGCGTCGCCGAGTTCAGCGACCAGGTCCAGCGCCGGCTGTCCGGCGAGATCACCGAGGACCAGTTCCGGCCGCTCAGGCTGATGAACGGCGTTTACCTGCAGCTGCACGCCTATATGCTTCGCATCGCCGTGCCCTACGGCACGCTGAACGGCAAGCAGTTGCGCATGCTCGGCCACATCGCCCGCAAATACGACAAGGGCTACGGCCATTTCACCACGCGCCAGAACATCCAGTTCAACTGGCCGGCGCTGTCGGACATTCCGGCGATCCTGGCGGACCTGGCCAGCGTCGAGATGCACGCCATCCAGACCAGCGGCAACTGCATCCGCAATGTCACCGCGGACCATTTTGCCGGCGCTGCCGCCGACGAGGTCGCCGATCCGCGCCCCTATGCGGAAATCCTGCGGCAGTGGTCGTCGGTGCATCCGGAATTCTCGTTCCTGCCGCGTAAGTTCAAGATCGCGGTGACGGGAGCCGAGCGTGACCGCGCCGCCATCCAGACGCATGACATCGGCCTGCACCTGAAGAAGAACGCCGCCGGCGAACTCGGCTTCGCCGTCTATGTCGGTGGTGGCCAGGGCCGCACGCCGATGGTGGCGCGCAAGATCCGCGACTTCCTTCCGGAAGCCGATCTTCTGTCCTACTGCACGGCGATCCTGCGCGTTTACAACCTCTATGGCCGCCGCGACAACAAGTACAAGGCGCGCATCAAGATCCTGGTGCACGAGACCGGCGCCGAGGAAATCACCCGCCAGGTCGAGGCCGAGTGGCAGGAGTTGAAGGATGCGGAACTGAAGCTGCCTGAGGCGGACATCCGCGCCATCGAGGCCTATTTCGCGCCGCCGGCGCTGGCCGGACGTCCGGAAGGCGACGAGGCCGTCAAGCTCGCGCGGTTGGATTCCAAGGGCTTCTCGGACTGGCTCGACCAGAACGTGGTGACGCACCGCCATCCCGATTATGCCGCGGTGACGATTTCGCTCAAGGGCATCGGCGAGGTACCGGGCGACGCATCGGACAGCCAGATGGAAGCCGTCGCCGATATCGCCGAAAGATACGCCTTCGACGAGTTGCGCGTCAGCCATGAGCAGAACCTGATCCTGCCACATGTGGCGCGCGCCGACCTCAAGGCGGTCTATGACGCGCTGGTCGACATCGGGCTGGCGACGGCCAATTCCAACCTGATCTCGGACATCATCTCGTGCCCGGGCCTCGATTATTGCGCGCTGGCGACGGCGCGCTCGATCCCGATCGCGCAGGAAATCTCGCAACGCTTCGCCTCGCTGGAGCGGCAGCGCGAGATCGGCGAATTGAAGCTCAAGATCTCCGGCTGCATCAATGCCTGCGGCCACCACCATGTCGGCCATATCGGCATCCTCGGTGTCGAGAAGAAAGGCTCCGAGCTCTACCAGGTGACGCTCGGCGGTTCGGCCGACGAAAACACCTCCGTCGGCGAGATCATCGGCCGCGGCTTCTCGTCGGAAGAGATCACCGACGCCATCGAGACGATCGTCGATACCTATCTCGGCCTTCGGCTCAACCCACAGGAAATATTCATCGACGCCTACCGCCGTGTCGGTCCCGCGCCGTTCAAGGAGGCGCTCTATGCTGGCGAAGCCAAGGCCGCTTGACCGTATTGCCGACGTCGAGGACGGCGCCGCCGCCAAGGCGGCGGGCCTCGATGCGCTCTATGGCCATTTGAAGCCGCTTGAGATCATCGAACGTGCGGCCAGGGACCTGTTCCACGACGAGATCGCCGCCGTGTCTTCGTTCGGCGCGGATTCGGCGGTGTTGCTGCACATGATCGCGGAGATCGACCGCACGCTACCGGTCATCTTCCTCGATACCGGCAAGCATTTCGAGGAGACGCTCGGCTATCGCGACGCGCTGGTCGCCGATTTCGGGCTGACCAACATCCGGGTGGTCAAGCCCGACGAGGCGGCGCTCGAACGGATCGACCCGACCGGCAATCTGCATCAGAACAACACCGATGCCTGCTGCGACGTGCGCAAGGTCGAGCCGCTGGCACGTGGCGTCGCCCCCTTCCGTGCCTGGTTCACAGGTCGCAAGCGCTTCCAGGCCTCGACACGGGCCGCACTTCCGGTGTTCGAGGCGGTCGGCCCGCGCATCCGCATCAATCCGCTGGCGCACTGGACGACGTCGGATCAGGCCGACTACATGCGTTCGCATGCGCTGCGCGAAAATCCACTGGTCGCCTATGGCTATCTGTCGATCGGCTGCTTTCCGTGCACGCAGCCGGTGCAGCCGGGCGAGGACGCGCGCAGCGGCCGCTGGGCCGGTCACGCCAAGACCGAGTGCGGCATTCACCTGTCGGGACTGGAAGTGTCGCTGACCGACGCATCACTATAGGGTATGTTGCAATTCAGGTGAGGCCGGCCTGCAAACGGCGGCTTCCTGCGCTTCCGGGGCTCACGTACTTCAAGTACGCTCCGCTCCGGTTCTCGGAAGCAACCGTTTTCGAAGCGGCCTGACCTGAATTTCAGCACACCCTTGAGCTCTTTGAATTTTTAGGAATTTTGATGACTGAACCGACGACACCGGAGACCCGGCTCTGGACCCCTGAAGGGTTTCGCGAGGACGAGTGGACCCATGCCGAAAGCGCCGACGCGCTGGCAGGCAATGGCCGCTTCATCCTGCCGTTGCAGGCATTCCTCGATCTTGACCCGGAGGTGCGCCGCTCGGCGAAGGAGCGGCTTGGCGTCGTGCTGCAGCCCGGCGATCAACTCGAGAAGATCGCCGACCTGCTCGACCAGCTGTCGCTGGTGGCGCTGGCCTTCCCGGCTTTCGGCGACGGCCGGTCTTTCACCAAGGGCGAACTGCTGCGCAACCGCTATCATTTCACGGGCGCGCTGCGTGCCACCGGGCAGATCCTGGTCGACCCGTTGCCGCATATGCTGCGGCTTGGTTTCGACGAGTTCGAGATCTCGAATCCAGTGCTCTTGAAGCGCCTGGAAGAGGGCCGTACCGGCGGGTTGGGGCTTTACTACCAGCCGGCCGCCATAGCGGAGCCCAAGGGTCCGAAATATTCCTGGCGGCGGGCCCGCGGCAACTGACGCGGCGGTAGGTCCACGCGTCTTTACATCGCCCGCGATCGGGCCTTCTCTGATCCTCCGGATAGAAATATCCGCCTGACGATCTGGGAGGGGTCTCATGCGCTACGACTATGTCATCGCCGGTGGCGGGTCCGCCGGCTGCACGCTTGCCGCGCGGCTCTCCGAAGATCCCTCGAAAACAGTTTGCCTGATCGAGGCGGGAGGAGCCGGCAAGGATCTGCTGATCCGCGCACCCGCCGGCGTCATCGCGCTGCTGCCGGGCCGGCCGAAGATCAACAACTGGGCGTTCGAGACGGTGCCGCAGCCTGGGCTTGGCGGCCGCAAGGGTTACCAGCCGCGCGGCAAGACGCTCGGCGGCTCCAGTGCCATCAACGCCATGCTCTACACGCGCGGGCACCGTGGCGACTATGACGAATGGGCCGATCTCGGCTGCCGGGGCTGGTCGTGGGACGACGTGCTGCCCTATTTCCGGCGTGCCGAAGGCAATCAGCGCGGTGCAGACGCACTACATGGCAGTGAAGGACCGCTGCGGGTCGGCGAACAGCAGGAGCCGCGTGCGCTCTCAAGGGCCTTCGTCGAGGCCTGCGGCGAAAACCAGATACGCCGCAACGACGATTTCAACGGACCGGAGCAGGAAGGGGCCGGGCTCTATCAGGTGACCCAGTTCTGGGGCGAGCGCCGCAATGGCGAACGATGCTCGGCGGCTGCCGCATATCTGCATCCGGTCATGAGCCGGCCCAACCTTACCGTCATCACCGGAGCACAAGCCACGGGCATCGTGCTTGACGGCAAGCGGTCGACCGGCGTTCGCTATCGCAAGGGCAACAGCGAAGCGATTGCACAAGCCGGGCGCGAGGTCATTGTCTGCGGCGGCGCTTTCGGTTCGCCGCAACTGCTGTTGCTATCGGGCATTGGCCCCGCCGCCGAACTTGCCGTGCACGGTATTCCGGTTGCTCACGAACTGCCCGGAGTGGGCAAGAACCTGCAGGATCATCTCGATTTCATCCTGGGCTGGACGTCGAAGGACGCCGACATGATGGGCATCGGTGTGCGCGGTCTGCCTGGCCTGCTGCGGCATATGCTGCGCTGGCGCAGGGATGGCGGCGGCATGATCGCTACGCCCTACGCGGAAGGCGGCGCCTTCCTCAAATCCGACCCAGCGATCGACCGGCCCGACCTGCAACTGCATTTCTGCATCGCCATCGTCGACGATCACGGCCGCAAGCTGCATATGGGTTACGGTTTTTCCTGCCACGTCTGCGTGCTGCGGCCATATTCGCGGGGCGAGGTCGGGCTGTCGAGCGCGGATCCGCTGGCGGCACCGCGCATCGACCCGCGCTTTCTATCGGACGAACGTGACGGCGAGCTTCTGCTGAGGGGTGTTCGAATGATGCGCGGTGTCCTGGAGGCGCCGGCACTGGCCAAATACCGCCACAAGGAAATCTACACTGCCGGCGTGTCGAGCGACGCGGAGCTTATGTCCCATATCCGTGCCCGCGCCGACACGATTTATCACCCGGCCGGCACCTGCAAGATGGGCATCGACGATATGGCGGTGGTTGATCCGGAACTGCGTGTCCACGGCATGCAAGCCTTGCGCGTCGTCGACGCCTCGGTGATGCCGAGGCTGATCGGCGGCAACACCAATGCGCCGACCATCATGATCGCCGAGAAGGCCGCGGACATGATCAAGGCGGTTGCCTGACCGTAGTCTGGTCGAACCAATGATTCCATTTTGGCCTTTTTAACGAATCGAATTTGCTGGTGATCGTGCCCGTCTCCGAAAACTGGTCTTACCAATAGGGCGATTTCCGCTTCCCCTTTCACCGTCCTGCCCTTACGATAAGTCGATTATTTCGTCATCCGAAATAAATGGCCACAAAGGGAGGAACCGGGAATGGCTGGTAAGAAAATATTGATGCTCGTTGGCGAGTTCAGCGAGGAATATGAGATTTTCGTCTTTGAGCAGGCCATGCATGCCGTCGGCCACACCGTGCATGTCGTGTGCCCGGACAAGAAGGCGGGCGATGTGCTGAAGACATCGCTGCACGATTTCGAGGGCCACCAGACCTACACCGAAAAGCTCGGCCACGATTACATCCTTAACAAGACGTTTTCCGAGGTGGATCCGGGCCAGTACGATGCCGTCTACGCGGCGGGCGGGCGCGGTCCCGAATACATCCGCATCGACAAGCGCGTGCAGGCGCTGGTGCGGCACTTCCATGAGACCGGCAAGCCGATCTTCACCATCTGCCACGGCGTGCAGATCCTGATCGCGGTCGACGGCGTGGTGCGGGGCAGGGAAGTGGCGGCGCTTCACTATTGCGAGCCGGAAGTGACGCTGGCCGGCGGTATCTATATCGACGTCGCGCCGAACGGAGCCCATGTCGACGGCAATCTCGTATCTGCCAAGGGCTGGCCGGGCCTGTCCAATTTCATTCGCGAATGCCTGAAGGTGCTGGGCACGGAGATCCGCCATGGCGAGATCCTGATGCGCGACGAGCGGCAGGCGGCCTGAGGCTCTGAGAACCGGCTGCTCTTCTACGCTTTCAACTCAGGTTGGAAAGCTTTGCGCTGCTTCCTCATGCGGCCCTTGGGCATTGTTCGAAAAGCCAGGCAATTGGCTTTTCGTCCGCTGCGCGGACCGCACTTCACCTCTCCGTTGATGGGAAGCAAGACAAGCGCTACAGCGCCGCGTGTGCCTCTCGGAACGATATCAGCTTGCTGCGGCTTTCGTCCCACAAGGCCAGTTTGACGCAGCGCAGGCTGTCGAGCAGCGTGACGCGGCCGATACCGCGCAGTTCCGGATAGTCTCGCAGCACTTCCTGCAACCGGTAGCCGGGCACCTTGGCGGAGAGGTGGTGGACGTGGTGGACGCCGATATTGCCGGTGAACCAGTTCAGAACCGGCGGCAGGTCGTAGTAGGACGAGCCGTGCAGGGCGGCATGCTGGAACTGCCATTCCTCGTCCTTCGCCCATTCGGTCTCCTCGAACTGATGCTGGACGTAGAACAGCCAGATGCCGGCCGAACCGGCGAGGATGACGATCGGCAGATGGACAATCAGGAACGCGCCGGGACCGACGGCCCAGATAAGCAATGCCGCCGCAAGCGCAATGGCGAGATTGGTGGTCATCGACGACACCCAGGGCGTAAAGCCGCCGCGCATCATACCGATGGGCAGCCTTTGCGAGAAGATGAACAACCAGATCGGCCCGAGCCCGAACATCACCAGCGGATGGCGATAGAGGCGATAGGCCAGGCGCCCGCGCCAGGACAGGCGCCGGTACTCGGCGACGGTCAACGTCCTGATGTCACCCATGCCGCGCTCATCGAGATTGCCGGCGCTGGCATGATGCACGGCGTGGGCACGCCGCCAGCAATCGTAGGGCGTCAGCGTCAGGACACCGAGCGCTCGGCCGATCCAGTCGTCGGCAATGCGATTGGCGAAGAACGAGCCATGGCCGCAATCGTGCTGGATCATGAAGATCCGCACCAGGAACCCGGCCGCGGGCAGGATGAGGATCAGCCCCCACCAATGGCCGTAGGCATAGGCGGCGGAAGACAGAGCCCACAGCGAGGCGAAAGGAATGAGGGTAATGGCGAGTTCGAGTGCGCTGCGCCGCCTGTCGGGCTTCTTGTAGCGTGCCAGAATCTTGAGCCAGGCGCGCTTGCTACTCGCCGCCATTTCCGGGGAAATCATGTTCATCAGGAAGCATAGGCAGGGTGCGCCGCCGCCGCAAGCCGGCCTTCACGTAAAGTTACTGTGCGTAATTGTCGCGTAAGGCCGGACGAGGCGCCTACTGCCGCCGCCAGGCGTCGCCATTCTCGACCCGGTCAAGGCGGTCGAGCAATTGCCTGAAACGATCGGGGATGTCGGTCTCCGTGTGGAAGGCTGGCAAGGTGCGCAGAAAGCGCGCCATCGTCTCGGCACCGAGCTGGCGCCGGACCTCCGCGGCGAGCCTTTCGCCCTTTTCAAGCTTTTTGCGGGTCATCATCTCAAAATCCTGCGTCGGCTCCGAAACTCCTCCAGCAAGGGAATGGTTCCCCCATCACGCCCCTGAGGCAAGCAAAGCCGGCAAGTACGGTAAAATTTGAATTAAAATCGCAGCATCGTCCCGGCGTCTTCAAAGGGCCTTGCGGTTGCTTTCCCCTTGATTTTTGGCCTGCGAACCTCGATATCGGGCACAAAATCCACACCATTCAAGATGACGGGAAACGGCGATGAGCGACCAGGCAAAAGACGAACGCGCGCCCAGTGAAGCCGAGGCGGCCGAGGCCAATGCCGAGCGCACGGAAGGCAGCATCGATGGCGACTATGAAGCGCTTGTACGACTGCTGAAGGAAAACGAAGAACTGAAGGACCGCGCGCTGCGCGTCGCGGCCGAGATGGAGAACCTGCGCCGCCGCACCGCGCGCGACGTGCATGACGCGCGAACCTATGCGGTGGCGAATTTCGCCCGCGACATGCTGTCGGTGTCGGACAATCTGCGCCGCGCGCTGGATGCCATTCCCGCCGAGGCCAAGGCGTCGGGGGACGCCGGCTTCAAGGCACTGATCGAAGGCGTCGACCTGACCGAGCGCGCCATGCTGTCGGCGCTGGAACGGCACGGGGTCAAGAAACTCGCGCCGGAAGGCGAAAAGTTCGATCCCAATTTCCACCAGGCAATGTTCGAAGTGCCCAATCCCGATGTGCCGGCCAACACCGTGGTCCAGGTCGTGCAGCCGGGCTATTCGATCGGCGAGCGGGTGCTGCGCCCGGCCATGGTCGGCGTCGCCAAGGGCGGCCCGAAAATTGTCGCCGACGCACCGGTCGAGCCAGGGCCGGTCAATGAGCAGGCCGAAAAGGATGCGTGATTAGGGAATAGGGGAGTAGGGCAGGAAAACAGGAAGCCGTATGAATCATGCGGCTTCGTGCTAAACATACTCCCCTACTCCCCTACTCCCCTGCTCCCTTAACCGCATAATTCATGAACCCCATCGCCCTCCTCGACTATGCCGGCGTTGCCGTCTTCGCGGCGACCGGGGCGTTGGCGGCGTCGCGCAAGCAGCTCGACATTATCGGCTTTCTGTTCCTGGCCAGCGTCACCGGTATCGGCGGCGGCACGCTTCGCGACGTTATCCTCAATCTGCCAGTTTTCTGGGTCGCCAACTCCAGCTATGTGCTGATCTGCGCGGCGGTTGCGGTGCTGGTGTTCTTTGGTGCGCACCGTGTCGAATCCCGCTGGAAATGGCTGCTCTGGCTCGACGCCATCGGGTTGGCCGCTTTTTCGGTGATGGGGGCGGCCAAGGGGCTGGCCATTACCGGTTCGCCGGTCGTCTCCGTCATCACCGGCGTGCTCACCGCCACGTCAGGCGGCATCCTGCGTGATCTGCTGGCCGGCGAGCCCTCGGTGCTGCTGAGGCCGGAAATCTACGTTACGGCCGCTCTCGCAGGTGCTGCAATCTTCACGGCTGGCGACGTCACAGGATTGCCGCCGATCGTTTCAGAACTGGCCGGCTTCGCCGCGGCGTTCGCGGTGCGCGGCGGTGCGCTCCGTTTCGGCTGGACGTTTCCAGCCTACAAAAGCCGGCCCGGCCGGCGGCCTGAAGACATTCCCTGAAGAGAGGGAGTAGGGAGTAGGGAAATTGTCAGTAGTCGCCAAAGCGTGAATCGTGGCGTCTTCACCACTGCCCACTGCCCACTGCCTACTGTCTACTCGCTCACGCCGCGAAGCGCTGCGCTTCGCCGCCATAATAGTTGACGTAGCGGGCCCCGATCTCCTTGACCGGCATCACCACGAAAATGTCGACGGTCGAGAATTCGCGGTCGATGACGCAACCATCGCCGATGCGGGCGCCGACCCGCAGATAGCCCTTGACCAGTGGTGGCATCGCCGCGATCGCCGCCTTGGTGTTGACCGCCTCGATCGGCATCAGGTCCATGGAGCAGTAGCGTCCGGACACAGCGCGCACGTCCCAGGCCGAGTTGGTGCGGCAGTGATGGGCGAGATAGGTGAGCGCCTCGGCGTGCGCGGCCGGCACGGTGCCGTGGAAGGAGGCACATCCGGTCATCACGCCGATCTCGTAGTGATTGATGTAAGCCCAGATGCCTTGCCACAGCGCCTCGATGGTGCGCTTCGAACGGTATTCCGGCAACACACAGGAGCGGCCGAGTTCCAGGAAACGCTGGCCGGGATGACGGGCGATGAGCTTGGTCAGCTCGAATTCGCCTTCGGAATAGAAGCCTCCGGCGGTTGCCGCGATTTCTTGCCGCAGCAAGCGATAGGTGCCGACGATGCGGCGGTGCTCAGGGCCGGAAAGCGAGGTATCGAGGACGAGGAGATGGTCGCAGAGCGGGTCGAAGCGATCGGCGTCGCGGCGGTCCTGCGCCTGGAACAGATCCTTCCTGGCGCCAAGCTCGTCATAAAATACACGGTAGCGCACTTCCTGCGCGGCCGCGATCTCGGCCTCGTTGCGGGCGAGCCGCACTTCGAGATTGCCGATACGGCCGAGCGCTGCGCCTTTTATGACGGAATCGACATTACGTCCGGCGAGCAAGGCGCTGCTGGCGTTCGGCCGAGTGTCACATTCCGGCATAACTGTATGCACGAGTGATTCTCCTTCGAGCCATCCCTCTTGGCACGGGGATACGGTGTAGGTGCAACAGGATTGTGACAGTACCGTGATACAGCGTCGCGGGCAATACTTCGTCGGCTGGCGAAAACGGTCAACCGGCTATGTTGCGGCACAAGAGCCTACGCGCGTTGGCTTCGCGGGCGCCCGAAACCGGGCTGCTTTTTTTGGCGGGCTTCGTCTGCCATGCACCGTGAAAAGGCGGCTCAAGCGGCGACCTGGCCCTCGACGGCGCTGACCAGCGCGTCGGGGTCGAGCGGCTTGGTGACGAAGCCGCTGGCGCCGTGGGCGAGCACCGCATGGCGGGTCTTTTCCTGGCTGTCGGCCGACAGCACCATGATCGGCACCGGCGGTACGGAGGCTTCCTCCTCGTGGCGGCGGATCGCGGCAATGGCGTCCAATCCGTCCATGACCGGCATATGCAGATCCATCAGCACCACGTCGAAGCGGTGCTTGTGGCCGGCGCCGGTGACCGCCTCGACGGCAGCCTTGCCGTTGCCGACCACCTTGACGCGATGCCCGGCCTTCAACAGCGTTGCGCGGGCCAGCATGGCATTGATGTCGTTATCCTCGGCGATCAGCACGGACAGGCCCTGTTGGCGTTCGCCTGAGGCACGAAGCGCCGGTGCGCGGCGTTTTTCCGGCCGCGGCGGGGCGAGGACCGGCGTCTGGCTGCTCAAAAGGACACGCAAAAGTGTTCCTCCGCGCACCGGCCGGGCAAGGAATGTCGCGTAGCCGCTGGCACGAAACTCACCAAGCATGCCGCGGTCGGTGGGTGCGATCAGCGTGACGGCTTCGCAATCGGTGAACCCATGCTGGCGAAGCCGCTTGAGCAGCTTCCCGTCACTCTCTTCCAGGGCCGCGTCGACCAGAAGCACGTCACAGCCGTCGGCAAAGGATGCGGCCTGGGCCACGGTGGTGGCGATGCCGGCCGCGCCGCCATTGGCGCGGATGGTGCGGGCGATGGCGTCGGCCTCGACGGTGTTCTTGGACAGGATCACGGCGCGTCGGCCGGCAAGCGCGTTCAGCCGGCCCTGCGGCGGCTCGGTAGCCGATATGGCCGGAATCTCGAAGACGAATTCCGATCCCTGGCCTAGCCGGCTGGATACCGAAATCGTGCCGCCCATGGCGGTGACCAGACGCTTGGAGATGGCAAGCCCCAGTCCGGCACCGCCATGCGTGCGCGTCGAGGTGCCGTCGGCCTGCTCGAACTCCTCGAAGATGCGCTCCATGTCCTCGTCGCGCAGGCCGGGGCCGGTATCGGCGATGGTGAAGCAGATGCGGTCGCTGGTCTCGGTGCGGGCGCGCGCGACGCTGACCAGCACGCCGCCGCTGTCGGTGAACTTGATGGCGTTGCCGATGAGGTTGAGCAGCACCTGCCTGACCCGGCCCGGATCGGCGGTGATCAATTGCGGCACATCCGGTTCGACATGGCAGCCGAGGCCGATATTCTTGGCGAAGGCGCGCGCGGCCATCAATTCGATGATGTTGTCGGCGATCTCGCGCACGGACATGGGCTGCGGTTCGGGATCGAAGCGTCCGGCCTCGATCTTGGAATAGTCGAGCAGATCCTCGATCAGGGCAAGCAAGGCGCTGGCCGAGGTCGAGATGGCGCCGACATAGGTCTGCTGTTCCGGCGACAGGCTGGTGTCGGCGAGCAGCTTGGCCATGCCCATGATGCCGTTCATCGGCGTGCGGATCTCATGGCTGACAGTGGCGAGGAAACGCGACTTGGCCTGGCTTGCGAACTCGGCCCGTTCGCGCGCCGTGATCATGGACGATTCGGCGCGCTTGCGTGCGGTGATGTCGCGGGCGATGGCGCGATGCGAGACGGCATCGCTGTCCTTGTCGCGCACGGACAGCTCGATCCAGGAGAACCAGCGCGGCCCGGTGGGCGTGCGGATGGCGACGTCGGTGGAACTCAGGCATTCATGGTCGGAGAAAGCGGCATCGGGAACGATGCCGACCTCGATGCCGAGTTCGGCCAGCGTCTTGCCGGCAAGGTCGCGCTGATCGGTTTCGACAAGGTCGGCGAACACCTTGTTGGCATAGACGATGTAACCGTCGCGGTCGCGATGGATGACGAGATCGCCGAGCGCGTCGATGAGACCGCGAAAGCGCTCCTCGCTTTCCTGCATCTCCCACATGCGGTCGGCCAGCGTCTCGATCTCGGCGCGGTTGCGGGCGGTGGTTTCGTCGAGCAGGACCGTACTGCGGCGTACGCTGCGCCTGGCGTGCAGGTGCATGGCCAGGCCGGCAAGGCCTGTTGCCAGCAACGCAAGGCTGATGAAGACCGGCGCTCCGGTCAGGTAGGAGAGGCCGGCCAGCACCATGACAACGAAGGTCAGGATCGGCAGGCCTTCGCGCTTGGCCGGTTGCTGATCGGGCACCAGCGGCGGCGCGGCGATAAACCGCCGCGCCATTGCCGGCGCTTGCGCCGGTGCCGCAACGATGTCGTCGCCAGGGTCGGCCCGTTGGCTGTCGGATTCCGCGATCATGCGAAATCCTTGCCAGACAGACATTATGGAAAATTGCGGGGGATCGTTCGAATTTTAGCGGATCGGGGTTTTTGCCCCGGCGAAGACCGATTTGCCGCCCGATGTGGCAATTCCGTCCGGCCTGCGATCCCTCAGTCCGGTCACATGTCGACGACGACGCGACCGCGGATCTTGCCATCGACGATGTCGTGTGCCGCACCGATGATGCCGTCGAAGCCGATGGTCGTGGACAGGCTGGCGAGCTTGTCCACATCGAGATCGGAGCCGATGCGCCGCCAGGCTTCGAGGCGCACGGCCTTCGGCGCCATCACTGAATCGATGCCGAGCAGGGAGACGCCGCGCAGGATGAAGGGCGCCACGCTCGATGGCAGATCCATGCCACCGGCGAGGCCGCAGGCCGCGACCGCCCCGCCATAGGAGGTCATCGACAGAACGTTGGCCAATGTGTGGCTGCCGACCGAATCGATACCACCGGCCCAGCGCTCCTTGGCCAGCGGCTTGGCGGGCTGGTTGAGCTCGTCGCGCGATATCACTTCGGCGGCGCCAAGATTGATCAGATAAGGGCTTTCGGCATTGCGGCCTGTCGAGGCGACGACATGGTAGCCGAGGCTGGACAGGATGGAGACCGCGACCGAACCGACGCCGCCGGCAGCGCCCGTCACCACGACAGGGCCGCGATCAGACAGGATGCCGTGCCGCTCCAATGCCATGACGCAGAGCATGGCCGTGTAGCCGGCGGTGCCGACAGCCATGGCATCATGCGCGCTCATGCTCTCCGGCAACGGCACCAGCCAGTCGCCCTTCACGCGGGCGCGCCCGGCATAGGCGCCGAAATGGGTTTCGCCAACGCCCCAGCCGTTCAGGATGACCTTGTCACCCTTGCGCCAGTCGGGATTGGAAGAGGAGATGACAGTGCCGGCAAGGTCGATGCCCGGCACCAGCGGCCATCGGCGGATCACCGGCGCCTTGCCCGATATGGCCAGTCCATCCTTGTAGTTCACCGTCGTCGCCTCGACCGCGATGGTGACGTCGCCCTCCATCAGATCGGCGTCGGTGAGATCAGTCACGGCGACCGACTGTTTTTTCTCGGCGTCGCGCGAAACGAGGATGGCTTTGAACGTTTCGGTCATCTTTCTCTCCGCGAACTTGCTTGGCGTCTGACTGTGCGGCGATGGCCGCGCGGGGTCAATCTTTGGAAGGCTTGGCGTTCGAAGGTTTGGGTTCACGCCGCCAGCCGATGAGTTCGTCGAACACGACCAGTGCCGCACCCACGGAAATGAAGGCGTCCGCAAGGTTGAAGACGGCGAAGGACCAGACCGGCGTGTGGAACAGGATGTAGTCGATGACGTGGCCGTAGACGGCACGGTCGATCAGATTGCCCAGAGCGCCGCCGATGATCAGAGCAAAGCCGGTACGGGCGATGACATGGCCCGATGGCGTGCGCGTGGCGAGGTAAAGCACGAAAGCGACGACCAGCACGGCGATGACCACGAGGCCGGTGTCGCCGAAGGAGGAGAACATCGAGAAGGCGATGCCGGTGTTGTAGGTGCGAAACAGCGCCAGGAAGGGCAGCAGGTCGAGCTTCTCCTGAAAGGGCAGGCTGGCCTCGACAACTGACTTTATCCATTGGTCGAGCGCGATGGCCACGATGACGAGCAGCGCGTAGGGAGACCATGATTTCACGATTGGACAACCTTCATTGCTGGTCCGGGATTGGTTCGAGTTTCAGCGCGCCGCGCCTGATCTCGAACAGCATAATGCCGGTGGCGACTGCGAGATTGAGCGAATCGGCACGGCCTGCCTGCGGAATCCTGAGCAGCCTGTCGCAGCTCGCCGCCAGGCTTTCGGGCAGTCCCTGCTGCTCGTTGCCCATCATCAGCAACACCGGCCCGCGGGAAAAATCGACCGAGCGGTAGTCGACCGCGCCTTTCAGATGGGTGCCCGCGACGAGACCTGAAAAGCCGCCGCGCCAGGCAAGGAATGCCTCGGTCGTTGCCTTCGCCACTGGCACGGCGAAAATGGAACCCATGGTGGCGCGCACCGTTTCCACCGAAAACGGATCGGTGGTGTCGCCGACCAGAATGACGCCCTTGGCGCCGACGGCATCGACGGTGCGGATGACGGTGCCGAGATTGCCGGGATCGCGCACCCGGTCGAGCGCGACCCAGACATCGCCATTGTCGGCACTGATGTCCTTCAGGGCCAGGAATTTCTGCGAGAAGACGCCGACCACCATTTGCGGATTGTCACGGCGGGTGATGGCGACAAGCACTTTTTCCGATACTTCGAGCACGGTGCCGCCGGCGGCAACCGTGCGCGCCGCGACCTTTTCCACGGCCGCGTTGCCGCGTCCGGCCTTGGCGAAAACAAGCGTCCTGATCTGCCAGCCCAGATCGAGCGCATCGATGACCAGCTTCAGCCCTTCGGCCATGAAGGCGTTCTGCTGGTCGCGGAATTTCTTCAAGGCGAGTGCCTTGATGTCCTTGACCAGCGGATTGGCAAGACTGGTGACTTCCTTCACCTGGCCGGGTGCGCCGGCGTGCCGTTCGTTCATGTCAGGCCACCCAGCGCGAAAACAGTGAAGTCGAAAGCGCCCGGCCGGCGGACTTTTCACGGATGATCAACTCGCCCGATTCAACCTTGCCGCCCATGCCGGCGAAGGTGTCGCGCATCAGGGCGTGGATGGCGAAGAAGGAGGCACGGATCGAATAGGCGGTCAGCACCACGGCGAGCGGTTTTGGGGTCAGGATCGAGCGACAGAGGTCCGTCAAATCAGGCAGGTCCTCGAACAATTGCCAGACCTCGCCCTTGGGGCCGCGGCCATAGGCCGGCGGATCGAACAGGATGATGTCGTAGCGGCTGCCGCGACGCTCCTCGCGCTCGGCGAACTTCACCGCGTCATCGACGATCCAGCGTATCGGCTTGCCGCCAAGGCCGGCCATCTCCTGGTTTTCGCGCGCCCAGCCGATCGCCTTCTTCGAGGCGTCGACATGGGTGACCTCGGCGCCCGCGCGCGCCGCCACCAGCGAGGCAAGGCCGGTATAACCGAACAGGTTGAGCACCTTGACGGGGCGCCTGGCCGCCGCGATCAGCCCTGCCATATGATCCCAGTGCGAAGCCTGCTCGGGAAAGACGCCGACATGGCGAAACGAGGTGAAACGGCCGAGATAGTCAATGCCGTCATGCTTCATCGGCCAGGTTTCGCCGAGCGGCGTCTTGGGGAAGCGCCAGCGGCCGATGCCTTCCTCGTCGGTGTCGCCGGTGAAGATGGCGTCGGCGCGCTCCCAATCCCTTGCCGGGAGAGCCTTCTGCCAGATCGCCTGGCCCTCAGGCCGGACGATGCGGTAGGGACCGTATTGTTCGAGTTTTTGTCCCGCGCCGCTGTCGAGCAACGCATAATCGGCGTTGGGAGCGACTTCCAGGATTACCGGGAGTTGCTCGGCGGGCAGGGCGCCGTCGCGTCGAGCGATGATGCGCGCCGCTGGCTTCGGCTCGGTCCGATCCTCGGCCCTGGCGGCCTGCTGCTCACGCGGCCGGGAATCAGGCCGCACGGCCGCGCGGTTCTCTGGCGTGCGCGATTGCGCGGCCCCACCCTTCGCCGGCTGGTGCGAGCGATCGTCGCGGCGTTTGTCGCGGAAGGATTTCAAGAAGCATCGTCTCCGGCGGTCTGGCCCGCTTCTGCCACAGCTACGCCCATTGGCGCAACAAACGCGCGCGACATTGCCTTGCCGGAAAGCTCAGCGCCTGATCGTAAGCAGGGCCAGGACCAGTGAGACGAAGCCTGCGGCCTTGAACGCCGTGACAACCATATGGCCGGTCTCCCAACGCAGGCGGATGGCTTCGAAATCATCGGGAATCGGGCCTGGCACGCAGGTGGCAAGGACATCGTTGGCCGGCTTGACGAGTACGATCCAGAATATCAGCGACAGTGCATAGAGCAGGGCGGCGGAAAATGCGAACCAGAATGCCCGGCGATCCTCATGGATCAGCCATGCCAATAATGCCGGACAGGCGATCGCCGCGATATCCAGCGGTGCGCCGATGACGGCAAAGAGCAGGAACTGACCGTTGAAAACCGTCGTCTCGCGCCAGAGGACCGGCGGCCAATGCGAAAGCCGCGGCAGCGATTCCAGGACATGGGCGAAGGACGGTCCGAGGCTGAGCGCGCCGACCAGGGCGGTCAAGGCGGACCAGAACAGCAGGAAACCATATATCTGCATGGTGACTGAACGCTTCCGGGCCACGGCTGTTCCCCAGCTTGTGGTCGCCTGCGCTCCGGCCCTATCGTTGGCCCTTTCCGGATTGCCGCCAATGTCCCGTTCCGAACGCCTGCTTGACCTCATTCAGTCGCTGCGCCGGCACCGCCGGCCGGTGAGCGGGCAAGCATTGGCCGATGAACTAGGGATTTCGATCCGCACGCTCTACCGCGACATCGTAACGTTGCAGGGGCAAGGCGCACCGATCGAGGGCGAGGCGGGACTTGGCTATGTGCTCAAGCCCGGCTTCATGCTGCCGCCGCTGATGTTCAGCGACGAGGAGATCGAAGCCATTGTGCTTGGTTCGCGCTGGGTCGCCAAGCAGCCGGACCGGCGTCTTTCGGCTGCTGCCGCCAACGCGCTGGCCAAGATCGCGGCCGTGCTGCCCGACGATTTGCGTGAGGATCTCGATGCCTCGACGCTGCTGGTCGGGCCGCCGGCGGAAGTCATCGAGGGTATTGATCTCGGCCTGGTGCGGCAGGCCATCCGCAACGAACGCAAGCTCGCTTTCCACTACCGCGATGCTGGCGGCGCCGCCTCGCAACGTGTCGTCTGGCCGTTTGCGCTTGGCTTCTTCGACAAGGTGCGGGTCGTGGTGGCGTGGTGCGAGACGCGGCAGGATTTCCGGCATTTTCGCACGGACCGCATCGCGGAGCTGAAGCCAATCGACACACGCTATCCACGTCGGCGCCAGGCGATGCTCAAGGAATGGCGGGCAACGTTCGACAGGCCTCGCGGCTCCTAACGGATACTGCCAGAATCTGACAGTAGCCTGTTCTAAGGTCTCCAAATCGAAACACCGCCCCTTGGAGAACAGACATGACCACCCCGAACTTTGTCATCCTCTATGTCGATCAGCCGCTCGAGAGCGGCGCCTTCTACAGCGCGCTGCTGGGACGCGAGCCGGTCGAAAGCGCACCGACCTTCGTGCTGTTCGTGCTCGATGCGGGCTTCAAGCTCGGGCTGTGGTCGCGTCATACGGTCGAGCCGGCCGCGACTGCCGTGGGCGGCGGCGCCGAGATCGTCTTTGCCCTGGAGACACCCGACGCGGTCGACGCCACTCATGCCGACTGGGCCGGGCGCGGCCTGAAGATATTGCAGCCGCCGACGAACATGGATTTCGGCCGCACTTTCGTTGCGCTCGATCCCGACAATCACCGTTTGCGTGTTTACTGGCTGAACGCGGGAGGACAGGCATGAACGCCTGCTGGATCGCGGTGGCGTCGGCGCAGCATGTCCGGCGCGGCCGGCAGGGCGGCTTCCTGCAGGTTAACCACGGCAAGGCTGCACCTCTGCGCCGCGTCAGGCCCGGCGACGGCATCGTCTATTACTCGCCAACCACCGTTTTGGGGGAGAAAGACGGTCTGCAGGCGTTCACGGCGATCGGCACGGTGCGGGAAGGAGAACCTTATCAAGGCGAGATGGGCGGCGGCTTCACGCCGTTCCGCCGTGATGTCGGCTGGGCGCAGGCCGGGGAAACGCCGATCAAGCCATTGCTTGAGAGGCTGGAATTCACCGCAGGCAAATCGAACTGGGGTTACCAGCTGCGCTTTGGCCTGTTTCCGATCAGCGCGACCGATTTTGCCCTAATCGCAGGGGCGATGGGCGCCAAACTGGCTTCGACTAGCCCCTGAGTGCCTTGTAGACGGCAATGCCGGCGGCAAGATCCTCGAGTGCCGCGCCGACCGACTTGAACAGCGTAATCTCGTCGGGGCTGCCGCGGCCTTGCTTCTGGCCGCGCGCCAGTTCGTGCAGGTCGGCGACGATGGCTTCCGGCTTCAGGACGCCGGAGGCCAGTGGCTGGACGATGTCACCGGCCTCCTTGGTGGCGCCGGCGCGGGTGTCGACATAGACGCGGGCGCGCATGATCGCGTCGTCATCGCTTTCGCGCATCGTCGGGGTGAAGCCGCCAACCAGATCGACATGGGTTCCCGGCCGCAGCAGCGTACCCTTGACCAGCGGCTTGGTGGTGATTGTCGCCGAGGAGACGATGTCGGCCTGGCCAAGCTCGGCATCGAGATCGGTCGCGGCGCTGGCCGCGAAGCCCTCGGCGCACAGATCGGCCGCGACTTTCTCGGCGTTGGCCGGGGTACGGTTCCAGATGCGGATTGTCT
The DNA here is from genome assembly GCF_004791595.1 of Mesorhizobium sp. M8A.F.Ca.ET.202.01.1.1. Classification (NCBI taxonomy): domain Bacteria; kingdom Pseudomonadati; phylum Pseudomonadota; class Alphaproteobacteria; order Hyphomicrobiales; family Phyllobacteriaceae; genus Mesorhizobium; species Mesorhizobium sp. M8A.F.Ca.ET.202.01.1.1. The sequence continues at coordinate 37,528 of NZ_SRUN01000003.1, forward strand.
TGATTGGCCGCACGGCGCTGTGCGCCTTGGCGAGGAAGGGTGAGAGCGCGCCGGCGCCGACCACCAGCAGCCGCGAGGCGTCGTCGCGGGCGAGATAGGACGCCGCGAGCGCCGAGGCGCAGGCCGTTCGCCACTGCGTCAGCCGCTGGCCGTCGATCAGGGCTTCCGGTTCGCCGGTGCCGCCATCGAGCAGGAGATAGAGCCCCATCACGGCTGGCTTGCCGATGGCGTTGTTGTCGGGCGAGACGGTGACGATCTTGACGCCGATATGGCCGCCGGCCGAACCGCCGGCGGCGTGAAAATCGGTCCAGGCCGGCATCAGAAGCAGGGTCGACGCCGCGCCATCAGGCCTCTCGACCGCGTGATGATGCCTGACCGGCTGCACCGCGCCCTCGCGAAAAGCAGTGCGCAGCGTCTCGACCAGTCCAGGAAAGGTCAGCGCACGATCGACCTCCGCAGCCGAAATGGTCAGCATGAAAAGCTCCGTGAAAAGAAATGCGCCGGCCTGCGGTTCAAGTGGTCGGCTTCGGCAATGCCGGTCCTTGGGCCGGTCCTTGGGCCGACCCTTGGACCGACCCTTGGACTGGCCCCTGGGGCACTGAGGGCGCGCGGCTGACCGCCTGGCGCAGGTTTTCCGCCTCGGCGCCGCGCTGGCGCGCCAGCTTGCGGTAGCGGCCTTGCTTTACCCAGGTCGCCAGGCTGCCGACGATCATGCCGATGGCGAGCGCCAGGAACAGGAAGATGAACAGCGGCAAGGTCAGCGTCAGCTTGGGATTGCCGGGATTGAATGGATCCAGCGTGAAGGCGACGAGTTCGCGGTTTGCAACGGCCAAGGCGATCAAGATGATCGCCAGGGGCACGAAGACCACGATGAGCATGAAGCGATTGAGCATGATGTTTTCCGTTGCAAGCGGCCGGACAAGGCAGTCCGGCTACTTGCCGCCGTTCAGCCTTTCACGCAGTTCCTTGCCGGTCTTGAAGAACGGCACCCATTTCTCCTCGACCTCGACGGACTCGCCGGTGCGCGGGTTGCGGCCGGTGCGGGCGGGTCGATTCTTCACCGAAAAAGCGCCGAAGCCGCGCAATTCGACCCGGTTGCCCTCGGCAAGCGCGTCGGTGATTTCATCGAAGATCGCGCCGACGATGTTTTCGACGTCGCGCAGGAAAAGATGCGGATTGCGCGTGGCAATAATCTGCACAAGCTCGGACTTGATCATCAGACGGGTCCCCGTGAAAGCAGTTCGGCCAAAATTATCAGGATGATTTTATTTGCTTTTTCAGCTGTCCCAACGCGTCTCAAGGGTGCCAGACGGAAACGAGACCGTCAAGAAACAAGCGGTTGGCGCCAAGTTCATGGATGACGTCGCCGCCGGAATCCGGCAAGCCGAGCGCGCCGGCGATCGTGCGTGCCATCGCCTTCGAGAACAGGAAGCCGCCGCGCCGTTCCGTGTCCTTCCATTCGACCACCTTGAGCTTGGCATCGACACCCTTGGTCGCCAGCCAGTCGATGGCCACGGACTCGCCGCCGACGGCGTCGATCAACCCGTTGGCAACACCTTGGCGGCCGGTGAAGATCGAACCGTCGGCGAGCGCCAGTGCTTGTTCGTGCGTCATCTTGCGGCGTTCCGCGACGATGCCGACGAACCAGTCGTAGCTGTCGAGGATGAGCTTGCGGACCATGGCGCGTTCGTCGTCATTGGTCGGCTTGAAGGGCGAGGGCGAGGCTTTCAGAGGCGAGGATTTCACCTCCTCCAGCTTGACGCCGAGCTTGTCCATCAGGCCGCTGACGTCAGGATACTGGATCAGCACGCCGATGGAGCCGACGATCGAGGTCTTGCGGGCGACAATATGGTCGGCGGCGCTTGCGATCATGTAGCCCGCCGACGCGGCGAGCGTGCCGACCTCGGCCACGACCGGCTTGTCGGCGGCGAGCTTGCGCACCTCCTCGTAGATCGATTCCCCGCCGACGGTGGTGCCGCCGGGAGAATCGATCACCAGGATCACGCCTTTTACTTTCGACGACTGGCGGATGGTCTCCAGCCGCTTGATCAGTTCGTCGTCCTCGGTGATGGTGCCTTCGATCCTGACCTTGGCGATGTGGTCGACGGTGGAGCCGCCGAAATCGTCGCCATAGAACCAGGCCGACAGCGCAATCACCCCGAGCGCCACGATGCCAAAGGCCGCGACACGCCAGAAAGTCAGCTTGCGCCGCAAGCGGCGGCGGTCGATCAGGTCGTCGGCTCTCAATGCCATCGTCAGCCTCACAGTCAGCGGGAAGAGACGCTTTTAGACCATGATGTCTCCATCGGGAAGCAGTTCCATCCCGCACATGGCGCGGCAATCCGCGCGCGACGGTCCTTATGCTGTCTGTTTTGTGACTGGTCTGTGCGGGGGACGCAAGGTAAGTGGGAAGAACTTCGGTGATGAAAAAAGACGCAAGGGCGACTATTTCTGCTATGAAGCACTGGCTATTGCGCTGACCCGGGTTTCGTTTGTGCAATGGCAGCTGTCACATTTTTGCGGTTTTCGTCGGCTTGTGCTTGCGTGAGGACGCTGGCGTCCCACCTATAGGCGGTGCTCCCCGGGGGCGGGTTTTAGAAGAAAGCAGTCATGTTAGCGCGACCGAATGAACCGGCCAGCCCGGAGACGGAGTTGGCTCCCCCGGAGGATGGCTGGACGCGGGACGAGGCTTTCGACCGCGCTCAGCGTCACTCGCGCCGCGTGCGCGTGCTCAAATTCGCCGTGCCCTTGGCCGCGGCGCTGATCGCCGTCGCCTTCCCGATCTATTCGTATCTCGCCGCCCCCGTTTCCGTCGCGGTGCAGGCGGAAGGCACCGCCTTCTCCAACGGCAAGCTGGTGATGGCCAATCCCAAACTCAATGGCTTCACCAAGCAGAAGCAGCCCTACTCGATGACGGCGCTGCGGGCGATACAGGATGTGAGCACGCAAGGCATCATCGAGCTCGAGGGCATCGACGCCAAGGTGCCGATCGCTCCCGACAATGTCGCGGCGGTAAAAGCCTCGCGTGGCACCTATGATCGCGACGGCAATACGATGAAACTGGACAGCGACGTCACCATCACCACGACCGACGGCATGCAGGCCAAGTTCAAATCGGTCTTCCTCGACATGGGCAAAGGCACTATGAAGACGGATGATCCCGTCGATGTCAGCCGTGGCGGGTCGCAGATCACAGCGAATTCCCTGTCGGTCCAGGACAATGGCAAGATCCTGGTGTTCGAGAATAGGGTGCGCGTCAACATTGATGCCGCCAGTCTGAAGGCGGCTGAGGCAAAGGGCGAAGAAGCGAATGTGGCTCAATAGTTCGACACGGCTTGCGGCCGCAACTTCGGCGCTGCTCCTGCTCAGCCTGGCGCCGTCGCTGGCGCAGTCGTCTGCCGCCAGTCAGGTGTCAGGCCTCAAACTGGCCGGTGACAAGCCGATCCAGATCGAAAGCGACAAGCTGGAAGTGCGTCAAGCCGAGAATGTCGCCATCTTCACGGGCAATGTCACCGTCGTCCAGGGGCCGACGCTGATGAAGGCCGGCAAGATGATGGTCTATTACATCAAGGATGCCAATGCCGCGGCCAAGGGCACGGAAGCCGCGGGCGCTGCGATGACCGGCTCGGCCAACATCGACCATCTCGAAATCTCCGACAAGGTGTACATCAAGTCGGATCAGCAGGTCGCTACCGGCGATCAGGGCAGTTTCGACATGAAGAGCCAGGTGCTGGTGCTTTCGGGCAAAAAGGTCGTCCTGTCGCAAAACGACAATGTCCTGGTCGGCTGCAAGCTTACCGTGCAGATGAAAAGCGGACTGGCCCAGGTCGATCCATGCGCTGGGCAGCGCGTGCAGATGTCGATCACGCCGCCGCCGAAATCGGATGCGTCGAAATCGGGAGCGACGAACCCCTGATGGCCAGCCTGTCGTCGCTGACGGCGCGTCTTCCGGGACGGGCCGCAGGCAAGCTTTCGGCTCCGGCCACGGTCACCGCCGACAAGGCGAAGTTCAAGGGAACCTTGATCGCCAAGGGCCTGACCAAGAGCTACAAGGGCCGCAAGGTCGTCAGCGGCGTCACGCTGGGCGTACGCGCCGGCGAGGCCGTCGGGCTGCTCGGCCCTAACGGCGCCGGCAAGACGACCTGCTTCTACATGGTTACCGGCCTGGTGCCGGTGGATGAAGGCACGATCGAGATCGACGGCTTCGACGTCACCTCGATGCCGATGTATCGCCGCGCGCGCCTCGGCATCGGCTATCTGCCCCAGGAGGCCTCGATCTTCCGCGGCCTCAATGTCGAACAGAACATCCGCGCCGTGCTCGAAGTGGTGGAAAAAGACCGCAAGGTCCGCGAGCGCAACCTCGACGAACTGCTCGAGGAATTCCACATCAGCCATCTGCGCAAGGCGCCGTCCATGTCGCTCTCGGGCGGCGAAAGGCGGCGCCTGGAAATCGCGCGCGCGCTGGCGACGCGTCCGGCCTACATGTTGCTCGACGAACCCTTCGCCGGCATCGATCCGATCGCGGTCGCCGACATCCAGCAGTTGGTGCGTCACCTGACGGCGCGCGGCATCGGTGTCCTCATCACCGACCACAATGTGCGTGAGACGCTCGGCCTGATCGACCGTGCCTATATCATCCACGCCGGCCAGGTGCTGACCCATGGCCGCGCCGACGAAGTGGTGGCAAATCCCGACGTGCGGCGGCTTTATCTCGGCGAGGGTTTTACCCTCTGAGCAATTCCTTGTCCTACACGCCGCTTCGCTGCGTCTGTTTTTACGAAGTTCCGGCCAGGAAGCTGTTTTTTCCCCGGCTCTTGGAATTGCTCTGAGCGTGAAATTTGTTTCCTGACACGATTTTTTGGGCGGTGCGGCCTGTTTTTTCGCGGTTTTGCCGCGGGATAACGCTCCGGTAAGCGGGTTTTGCTAGGCTTTGCCTTGACAAGCAAAAGCCGGGCCAGTTTCTATGCCCGCCGTGAAATTCATTCCGGAAGTCCGGACGCGTTCAGGAGGCGTTTGAAACCGAGCCATGGCGTTGGCGGCGAAACTACAGCTCCGACAGTCGCAGTCGCTGGTGATGACGCCGCAGCTGATGCAGTCGATTCGGCTGCTGCAGTTCACCCATGCCGAGCTCGAGCATTTCATCGACGAGGAGATCGAGCGCAATCCGCTCCTGGAGCGCGCCGAGCCGCAGGACGATGCCGCGAGCGATCAGGCGCAGAAGCTCGAGGCCGAGCCGCAAGCCGCCCCCGACGGCGACTGGTTCGAGAACGAGACGGCATGGAGCGCCGAGGCGATCTCGGAAAAGCTCGATACGTCCCTGGAAAACCTGTTTCCCGATGATCCCGGCACCAGCGAACGGCTCGGGCCCGACCTGACGGCGCAATGGAAATCGGCTTCGGGCAGCGGCGGCGGCTCCTCGTCCGAGGGGCTCGATGCCGGCGACATGGCGGCGAGCGCGATCACGCTGCGCGACCATGTCGGCGAACAGATCGCACTTGCCTTCACCGATCCCGTAGCGCGGCTGATCGCCGGAGAACTTTCCGATGGGCTCGACGAGACCGGCTATGTCAGGGCCGATCTGGCGGAGATCGCCGCGCGGCTCGGCATCGACAGCCTGGCGGTGGGCAACGTGCTGGCCGTATGCCAGACCTTCGAGCCGGCCGGCCTGTTCGCCCGCGATCTCGCGGAATGCCTTTCCCTGCAGCTTGCCGTGCGTGACCGGCTCGATCCGGCGATGAAGGCCCTGGTCGCCAATCTCGAACTGCTGGCACGGCGCGATTTCCAGACGCTGAAGCGGCTCTGCGGCGTCGACGAGGAGGATTTGCTCGACATGCTGGCCGAAATCCGGGCGCTCGACCCGCGGCCCGGCATGGCTTTTTCGGGCGGCGCCAGCGACGCCATCGTCGCCGATGTCGAGGTGCGGGCGGCCAATGACGGCAGCTGGACCGTCGAACTCAATGCCGAAACGCTGCCGCGCGTGCTGGTCGACCATATTTATTTCGCCCAGGTGTCGCCGCACGCGAAGAACCAGGCGGAGAAGGATTTCCTGGCCGAGTGCCTGCAGAACGCCAATTGGCTGACGCGCAGCCTCGACCAGCGGGCAAAGACGATCCTCAAAGTGGCCTCGGAAATCGTGCGCCAGCAGGACGCCTTCCTCGTCCATGGCGTACGCCATCTGAAGCCGCTCAACCTGCGCACGGTGGCCGACGCCATCGGCATGCACGAATCGACGGTCAGCCGGGTCACAGCGAACAAATACATGCTGACCCCGCGCGGCGTGTTCGAGCTGCGCTATTTCTTCACCGCCTCGATCGCGGCATCGGGCGGTGGCGAAGCGCATTCCTCCGAAGCGGTGCGTGATCGCATCAAGCAAATGATCGACGAGGAGAAGCCCGTCGATGTGCTGTCGGACGATGCTATCGTCGACATGCTCAGGGAAAGCGGCGTCGATATCGCCCGGCGCACGGTCGCCAAATACCGGGAAGGCATGAATATTCCCTCGTCGGTGCAGCGCCGGCGCGAGAAACGGGCGCTCGCCAGCGCCGGCCGCTAGAGCAAGCCCAGGAAAATTGTAAAGCGGTTTCCCGGGAAAAGCGCATAGCGCTTCCCTTGGCAATTGCGCCAAGGCAAAGAGATGGAGCGGCGTTTCCGTGAAATGATGGACAGCTCCATGCGCTCACGATTTCCACAGTTTTCGAGTTTCATTGACAAGCCACGGTGAAGTGGCTAGAAGCCCGCCCGCATGAGACGGGCCTGATGCCCGCTAGCGGATGGTCCGTCACGACATGACCCCGGGACGGTCAAGAAGGCGGCTTGTGATCAACCGGAAAGTTCGGATTTAAATCGGCGCGAGTGACGCCGCAAAGCTTGTGCGCACGGATCACGAGTATAAACTCGGGCCAGTTTGAAGCCTGAGCAAGGAAGGTCAGTTTTCAGATGAATCTGCGCATATCGGGAAAGCACATGGATATCGGCGATGCGTTCCGCACACGCATCAACGATCGGGTCGGTGAAGCGATCGGCAAATATTTCGATCGCGGCTTCGCGGGACACGTCACCGTCATCAAATCGGGTTCGCGCTATTCGGCGGATTGCATGATCCGGCTGGATTCAGGCGCCTCGCTGCAAGCCACCGGCGATGCCCAGGATCCGACGCTGGCCTTCGAGGCCGCAGCCGATCGGCTGGAGACCCGGCTTCGGCGCTACAAGCGCCGTCTGAAATCGCACAATTCGGGCAATGGCAACGGCGAATTGACCGACATTGCCTATACCGTGATGGCACCGCTTGCCGATGACGATGAGGAAATCCCGGAGGATTTCGCACCGGCCATCGTCGCCGAATCAACCATGACGCTGAAGACCATGTCGGTGGCCTCGGCCGTCATCGAGCTCGATACCAAGGACAGTCCGGTGGTTGTTTTCCGCAATGCCGGAACCGACCATCTCAACATCGTCTATCGCCGGCCCGACGGAAACATCGGCTGGATCGATCCGTCCACGACCAAAGTCGCACAGGGATAAAAGCCAGCCGCACGAGGGGTGGGGACTGGCGCGGCAGGCGAACAAGGATTTTCAAGTATGGATCTGAGCGATCTTATCAGCGTTCCGGCGATTTTGCCGGCGTTGAAGGCGAACTCCAAGAAGCAGCTTCTGCAATTGCTGTCCGAGCGGGCGGCGGCGATTTCGGGCATTCCGGAACGGGAGGTGTTCGACACCATCCTGCAGCGTGAGCGCCTGGGTTCGACCGGCGTCGGCAACGGCATCGCCATCCCGCACGGCAAGCTTGCCGGCGTGAAGCGCATCGCCGGCGTTTTCGCCCGGCTGGAAACGCCCGTCGATTTCGAATCGCTGGATGACCAACCGGTCGATCTGGTGTTTCTGCTGCTGGCGCCTGAAGGGGCGGGTGCCGATCACCTCAAGGCGCTGTCGCGCATCGCGCGCGTGCTGCGCGATGCCGACACGGTGGCCAAGATCAGGGGAACGCGTGACGCCACGGCGATCCATGCGCTTTTGTCGGACACGCAGGCCTCGCACGCGGCCTGAAGTCATCTTCTTTAAGATATCACCCCAAGGGCCGCCGTGAGCGGCCCTTTCGTTTCCGTCCCGCCTTAATGAATGGCGACGGTGGTCAAATCGTTTTCCATGGCGCCGGCCAGAGCACGGTCACGCGCATCGGAAAGCAGGATCGGCTGGCCGTTGGCGCCAAACAGGGCCCACAGCTCCATGCCGGGCGCGATTTCACCGATGTTGGGGAAGCGGCCGAGCAGTTCGTCGCTCGAGACCTTGCGCAGATAGGCGACCGAGCCTTCGCCGAGATGGGCGAACTCGCCGCTGGTCATGGTGATGATTTCGTCAGTTCTGGTCATTTCAAGCCTCCTTGGCGCGAGGACGCCGCTCAAGGCCATCCCGCATGAGAGCCATCAGTGAAGATCAGTCTTTCACCGATATATTTATTTTCCGTACCAGCCGTTCGGACTCCGGCCGATCGAGGTCGATCGACAAAAGGCCGTTCTTCAGTTCCGCCGCGATCACCCGCATGCCGTCGGCCAGCACGAAACAGCGCTGGAACTGGCGCGCGGCAATGCCGCGATGAAGGAATTCGCGCTCGGTGTCGTCGGTTTGACGGCCGCGCACGACCAGCTGGTTTTCCTCCGTTGTCACATCGAGATCGCTTTCGGCGAAACCGGCGACGGCGAGTGTAATGCGCAGCCTTTCGGCCTTGCCGTCGGCACCGCTGAGGCGCTCGATATTGTAGGGAGGGTAGCTGTCGCCGGACTTCGCCAGGCGCTCCAGCGTCTTTTCCATGGCGTCGAAACCCAGGAGAAGCGGGCTGGAGAAAGGCGTCATTCGGCTCATGTTACACTGTCCTCTCAAGAGCGACATAAACTGGAAAAACCCGGATGGCATTTTTCCCGATGGTCTTGATATGGTCCGCCCCGCGGCCAAGTTCAAGCCACCAAAAGACCCGCCCAAAAAGAGCAGGTCGTGGACTCACAGGAATAATCGCCATGGCGCTTGAAACGACGCGCGGATGCAACGAGAAGCGCGCAGGCCGGGACCGTTCCCCGTCAAGCGGCTCGGCAGCTTGCAGCCGGTTGGCGTCTTTCGGGCGCACGATCGGCCCGGTGAGCTGATGGCCAGCTAAACAAGGAATTCAAATGCCCCAACCACGCAAGATCATCATCGACACCGATCCCGGCCAGGATGATGCCGTCGCCATTCTGCTGGCGCTCGGCAGTAGCGAACTGGACATCGTCGGCGTCACCGCCGTTGCCGGCAACGTCCCGCTGAAACTGACCGAAAAGAACGCCCGCAAGATCTGCGAACTGGCCGGTCGGCCGGACGTCAAGGTCTATGCCGGCGCCATCCGTCCGTTGGCGCGCGAACTGGTCACCGCCGAGGAAGTGCATGGCAAGACCGGCCTCAACGGGCCGCAGCTGCCCGAACCGACGATGCAGCTGCAGGCGCAGTATGCCGTCGATTTCATCGTCGAGACGCTGATGCGGGAAGAGAGGGGCACCATCACGCTCTGCCCGCTCGGGCCGCTCACCAACATAGCGCTGGCATTGATCCGCGAACCGCGCATCGCACCGCGCATCAAGGAAATCGTGCTGATGGGCGGCGGCTTCTTCGAGGGCGGCAACGTTACGCCCGCGGCCGAATTCAACATCTATGTCGATCCGCAGGCCGCCGACCTGGTGTTCAAGTCCGGCATCCCGATCGTGATGATGCCGCTCGACGTCACCCACAAGGCGCTGACCACCACCAAGCGCATACAGGCTTTTCGCGCACTGGGCACCAAGGTCGGCACCGCGACCGCCGAGATGCTGGAGTTCTTCGAACGCTACGACGAGGGCAAATACGGCACTGACGGCGGGCCGCTGCACGACCCCTGCGTCATCGCCTATCTCTTGAAGCCGGAGCTGTTCAAGGGCCGCCACTGCAACGTCAGCGTGGAGACCGCCTCGGAACTGACCATGGGCATGACCGTGGTCGACTGGTGGGGTGTCACCAAGCGGGAAAAGAACGCCATGGTCATGCGCGACATCGACCATGATGGGTTTTTCGCGCTGCTGGTGGCGAGGTTGGGGCGGCTTTAGGGCCCCATTTCTCGGCGATTGAGCAGTCTGACCTGATAGTTCATGGCGTGTCGGCACACGACGAACAGCCCCTCAATCGGCAAACCGGTAGAAGACGGAGCCATTGTCGCGGGTAACGCGCTCAATTTTGACACGGGAGCCAATCAGGCGGGGTCGATCGTCGTCAACGAAAACCAGAGCGTTGTTCTCCAGGAACAATCCATATTGAGACGTGCTGGTCCAGTGCCAGTAAACGCCTTCGATCGTCGCGTTGATCGGGTCAATTGATCGAATCGGCGTTGCGTCATTCTCCCACTTACTCTGGGCTAATATGAACATTATCGCAAAAAAACCGGAGAAGAAGACCACGCTGGGCGCGTTCCTCTTCAAACCCTCATAAGTCGACGGTGAAAACATGAATCCCTCAATGTCGATTCATGTGGTAGCTGGAAAGTAGACTTTCAATCAGCCGCCGACGCAGCTTTAACGCGGCGCCGGCCTCGGCTGCCGTTACTTCGACCTTGAAAACGCCAGCCACAGGCCGCCGCCGACCATGAAGCTGCCGCTGATCCTCGACAGGAGCTTGATGCGGCTGGCCGAGAGCATGCGCCCGGCGCGGCCGGCGGCCAGCGCATAGGTCGAATCCGACATGGCGGCGAAGATCATGGCGGTGAGGCCCATGATGACGATCTGCAGCGGGTAGTTGCCGGCGGGAGAGATGAACTGCGGAAAGAAGGCGCCGAAGAAGACCAGCGTCTTTGGATTGCTGAGCGCCACAGCCAAGCCCTGCAGGAAGAAGCCACCGCGGGGCTTCCGAGCGGTTCCGTCGGCGTTCAGCGTGCCCTTTGAGCGGAACATCTGCACGCCCATCCAGATCAGATAGGCCGCACCGATCAGCCTGACCCATTCGAACCAGTGGCCCATGCCCGCGATCAGCGTGTTAAGCCCAATGCCGACGATGGCGATCATGACGGCAAGGCCAGCCTGCGTGCCGGCGACGTTGGCGAGGCCGGCACGGGTTCCGTGGCGGATGCTGTTGGCGATGATCAAGGTGACCGTCGGACCGGGCACCAGAATGATGACGATGCAGGCAAGAACATAGGCGGCGTAGAGTTCCAGCGACATGATTTTTCCTCGCAATGCCGCTGTCGCGGCCTGTCAGGCGACAATCAATGCATGACGGCGAGGGCGAAGCAAGCCGGCTCGCGTCGTACGTGGCTCAGGCGCCGGCCGGCCAGGGCAGGGTCGTCTCATAGGCGACCGCGGCCTTCAGCACGGCAAGGTCGCCGCGTGGCCGGCCGATCAGCTGCATGCCCATGGGCCGGCCCCTGTCGTCGAAGCCGACCGGGACATTGACCGCCGGGCAACCGCCCAAGGTGGCGAAGGCTGAAACCTGCATCCAGCGATGGTAGCTGTCCATTGCCCGCCCGGCGACCTCGCGCGGCCAATGGGTGCCGACATCGAAGGGAAAGACCTGCGCGGTCGGCAGCGCGATGAGGTCGAAGCGTTCGAAGATCGATAGTAGCATCCGGTGCCAGGACGTGCGCATGACCGAGGCCGCGCGAATCTGCGGCGCCGTCAGCCGCATGGCGTTTTCCACCTCCCAGACGGCTTCCGGCTTCAGCAGCCTGCGCCTGGCGGGATCGTCATAGTGCACTTTCAGCGCGCAGCCGCTGCTGGCCTGGCGCAGCGTCACGAAGGCCTGCCAGAGTGCCTCGAAATCGAAATCCGGACGCAAGGGCTCGGTCCGGAAGGATGCATCCGTGAACCGTGCCAGCGCTGCCTCGCACAGGTCGAGGATGCCGGGCTCGACCGGCAGATGGCCGCCGAGATCGCCGAGCCAGGCGACGCGGCCGCCGGTCGCCGGTGGCGCGAGCCCTTCGAGGAAGGATCCCGGCTTTTCATAGGAGAGAGGCGCTTGCGGATGGTAACCGGCCTGCACGTCGAGCAACAGCGCCATGTCGGCGACGTTGCGGCCCATCGGCCCCTCGACGCCCATCTGCGCGTGAAAAACCTCGAAGTCGGGACCGCCGGGCACGAGCCCCTGCGATGGCCGAAAGCCGTAGACATTGTTCCAGGCAGCCGGGTTGCGCAGCGAACCGCCGAAATCGCTGCCATCGGCGACCGGCACCATGTCCAGCGCCAGCGCCACCGCCGCGCCGCCGCTCGAGCCGCCGGCGGTCAGCGCCGGATCGAAGGCGTTCAGCGTTGGCCCGAAGACGTTGTTGTAGGTGTTGGAGCCGAGCCCGAATTCGGGAACATTGGTCTTGCCGATGATGATGGCGCCGGCGTCGCGGATGCGTTCGACGAAGAAATCGTCTTCTTGCGGCACGAAATCGGCGAAGATCGGCGAGCCGAACGAGGTTCTGAGGCCCGTTGTGGAGGCAAGGTCCTTGATGGCGATGGGAAGGCCAAAGAGCGCGCCGGTTCCATCCGTCCGCCTGACATCGGCGGCGTCGGCCTCGCGCAGGATGTCGGCGCGGTCGCGCAGCGAAACGATGGCGTTGACCAGCGGGTTGACCGCATCGATGCGGTCGAGGAAGGCCGTCACCACCTCGCGCACGGAGAGTTTCTTTCGGCGGATCGCGTCGGCGAGTTCGACAGCCGACAGGCGGCAGATGTCGCTGGCCGCGGGTACGGCATGCTTCGTGCGGGGGCGCATCATTTCAACGGGCCTCTTGCAAGGCCTGCTCGACGTCTTTCGCCAGCGGGATCGCCGGCTGGGCGCCGGGCTTGAGGCAAGCGAGCGAGCCGGCAGCGCCGGCACGCGCAAGTGCCTGTTCGAGCGTGAGGCCCGACGACAGGCCGGCGGCGAAATAGCCGCAGAACGTGTCGCCGGCCCCAACCGTGTCGACCGGCGTGATCTTCAGCGCGGGAACAGTCAGGAAATCGCTCGGTGTCGCCGCCATCACGCCATCGCCGCCGAGGGTGACGACGATGGTGCGTCCGGTTTTCCCGGCAAAATCGCGCATGCGTGCCGCACGATCGCGACCCTTCAAGGCCAGCGCTTCACCATAGAGGTCGAACTCGGTCTCATTGGCGACCGCGTAGTCGGCCTTGCCGAGGAAGGCGGCTGCCTCGCCATGAAAAGGAGCGGTGTTGAGGACAGTGACCGCGCCGGCCGTCCTTGCCTGGTCGAGTGCCGCATCGATCGTCGCGAGCGGAATCTCATGCTGCAGCAGCACGACGTCGCCCTTCTTCAGAAAAGCCTTGGAGAGGTCGCCGGGCACCACGGAAGCATTGGCGCCGGGCACCACGGCGATGATGTTCTCGCCATCGTCGCCGACCATGATCAGCGCCGTGCCGGTCGAGGCAAAGGTCTCTCCCACGCCAGACAGGTCGACCTTGGCCTCGCGCAGCAACTCCAGTGCTTCGGGTGCGAAATTGTCCTTGCCAACGGCGCCGACCATGCGCACCTGAGCGCCGGCACGCGCGGCGGCCAATGCCTGGTTGGCCCCTTTGCCGCCAGGCGCCGTCGAGAAACTGGAACCGCTTACCGTCTCACCGGGGCTCGGCAAGCGGTCGACGTTGGCGATAAGGTCGAGGTTGATCGAGCCGACAACGACTATCAAGAAAGTGCCTCCTGCTGAACGCACGGGAAGCTACCCTGCCAGGCCGTTCGATGCCAGACCACGCGAATGGTCCAGCGCGATTTGCTGCCTCACTCGCATCGCACGGTGACGATGCCCTGATAGTTGCCGGCGGGGAAGATACCGCTCGATTTGGTGGCGGTGAGGTCGATCTGCATGGCGTGGGTGCCGTTGACGACCCTTTGCGGCACGCCCCCATTGTTGTCGACCCCCGAGCCATCGAGGCGGTAGACCGAGGCGAAGGTCACGTTGGTGCCGCCGCCGCTCGGCGCCGACGAGAACGCGGCAGGCGCGGGCGCTGAAACAGAATAACAGTCAAGCAGGTTAAGTATCGAGCACAGCAGGGAGCTAGCCACCACGGTGGCATTGGCGCTCGATCCGCCTGCCTGCTTGGAGCCCAGTATGCCGATGGCCGGATTTGCGGTCATCGTGCCCGATGCCCCGACCATGATGGTGCAGGTGCCGATGATCGCCGCCTGCGCCGGAAGGCAGAAACCGGCGAGTGCGGCCATCGCAAGCAGCGCCCGGTTATTTCTTCTTCTTTTTCTTGCCATCGCTGTTTCCGGTCCTGATGCTCCAGCCTTCGTTGGCCCATCCAGGTGATGCGGCAGCGGTGGCGGGAGCGCTTGCGGCCACGCTCGCGGTCGTGCCGCCGTCGACATTGACGCCCATCTTCAACAGCTTTAGCTCCATCTGAAGGCGCTGCACCTCGAGTTCATAGAGCCGGCTGCAGTCGAGACGCTTCGGCGTCCGGCCGATCGGGATCACCACCCGGCCATAGGTGGCGACGCCATTGTTCGTCTGGCTGTTGCCTCTGATAACGCCGAGATCGACATAGGCACCGGAACCGGAAACGGCGGAACGGCAAGTGGTGCCATCCGCGGCGTGAACCTCGTCCTGGCCCTGGGGCAGAGTGACACCGGGCAAGTTGAAGCCGTTCTCGTTCTGGTTGAGATTGTAAATCTGTTCCTGGGCCTGGGTTGGAGCGGTGCTGGTCACAGCAACCGCGAGCGCCAGCGTCAGGACTTGCGGTGCCCAAAAAACTTTCCGCATATCTGTGCCCTTATCTGCGTCTGTTGATTGGGAAAGGGGATGCTCTCGGTACAGATACGCACTTTACGCTCGGCAGCGCCGCCGAAGGGCACGACCACAAGGACAGGGCGGGAAGCCTGCGAGCCCAATTGGAAGACACTTGGAGAGATCTTGGCGTCCACCGGCTGAAAATCCTGATCGTAGACGTGGATTTCGACCTTGATCTTCCGGTCGTAGGGATTGGCGGGGAACACGCGGACCGCGAAGGCGTCGGTGAAACTGTTGACCTCACCCCGCATCGGCGACATCGACTGGGCGCCCGCGGCAATGGGCATCAATCCGGCGGCCAATGCCGCCGCCACGTTCAGAGCATGTTTCAAGGATCCCTCCTTCGCGACGGCCTATTCGCAGCGCAGTGTTACGGTTGCCTGATAGTTGCCGTTCGCGAAGCGGTTGCTGCCACCCTTGGTGCCGGCGAGATGGACCGAGACAAGGTCGGCGCCGGGGGCGGTCAGGGCGGTGGAGGAACCCGTTTCCGCGATCGTGTGGGCGCCGCTGGACAAATAGGTCGGTGTCCAGGTGGTGGCCGTGCTGTCGGCGGCCGGCACGGTGGTGAGGGTCACCGGATCGACGCTCAGCGAAACACCTCCGGTGGTGGTGAGCGTGACTGTTCCAGCCGAACCGCCGCTGTTGTGCGAGCTCAGCGACTGGAGGTCGGGGCTCACCGTCATCGTGCCGTTGGAGCCGACAACGAGCGTGCAGGTCGCGGTGACCGTGCCGTTGAAAATGACATTCTGCGTTGTGGCCATCGCGGCGTGGCCCAGGCACGCGACAAGCAAGGCTGCACCGACGGTGGTGCGAAACAACGGCATCGAGACCCTCCTATTAAGTCGGACCGCCCGAATTAATATGGGTCATCATCGCTTTTGCATGGTTAATTTAGCGTAAACTAAAATAAAGCGTCGAAACAATAGCCAAGAAGAAACCGATGGTTGTAGCCGGTTGTATCCAGAAATTTCGAAAAGAATTCGCACCAATACTTTAAAATCCGAATATTCATATATTCCTTGGAACCGGAATTAAAAATCGACATTTCAGGATGAGATCTGCCCTGCCTCCCAGCCCAGGATGGCCCGCTTGCGGGTCAGGCCCCAGTGATAGCCGGTAAGATCGCCTGATTTGCCGATGGCGCGGTGGCAAGGCACCACGAAAGAGAGCGGGTTGGCGCCGTTGGCGGCGCCGACCGCGCGGCTGGCGCTCGGCGCGCCGATGCTGGCGGCGATCGAGGAATAGGTGCGGGCCTTGCCCATCGGGATCCGCAGCAAGGCTTCCCAGACGCGGACCTGGAAGTCGGTGCCGATCATGACGACGTGCAGCGGCTGGTCGGCGCGCCACAACGTCGGCTCGAAGATGCGCGCGGCATAAGGGCCTGTCGCTTCCCGGTCCTCGACATAGAGGGCGTTGGGCCAGCGCCCCGACATGTCGGCGAAGGCGGTGCGCTCCTCGCCGGCGTCGGAGAACGCGAGGCCGGCAAGCCCGCGGTCCGTGGCCATGATCAAGGCGGTGCCGAATGGGGAGGGGTGATAGCCGTAGCGGATGGTGAGGCCGGCGCCGCGCGTCTTGTAGTCGCCAGGCGACATCGCCTCATGGGTGACGAACAGGTCGTGCAGCCGGCCGGGACCGGACATGCCCAGTTCAAAAGAGGTTTCGAGCAGCGGCATGCCGGAATCGAGCAGCTTGCGCGCATGGTCCAGCGTCACCGCCTGCAGGAAGGCCTTGGGCGACAGACCGGCCCAGCGGGTGAAGAGTTTTTGCAAGCCGGTCGGCGTCTCGCCGACCTCTTCGGCCAGTTCTTCCAGCGATGGCTGGTCGCGATAGTCGAGGCTGATCTTCTCGATGGCGCGGCGCACGATTTCGTAGTCGCTGCCCTTGGGCGTGATGTCCCTCTTGAGGACTGCCGTGTGTGTGCTCATGGACCTGTCTCCTTGGGCGGGAATATCGCCCCTTGGGGCGCCGATCGCCACCCGAAACTTGCCTTCTTGCAGCACCTGCCCAGATAGACTGGGGATTCGAGCCCGGGAGCCGCTCATGGTTGGCGAAAAAGTACATTTGACGGGAGCAAAAGAGACCTTGCTCATGACCCTGTACGGCAAGGCGCTGGAGAGCAGGATGCCCCAGTCGCTGCTCGGGGACCATTTCGCCGACGCGGCGCTGCGCAAGATCGACTATGATTTCGCCAGGCTCAAGGTCGACGAGAATCTCGGCATCGGCCTGGCGATCCGAGCCAAGACATTGGACGTCCGCGTCGAGGATTTTCTGGCCAGAAATCCTGGCGCCATCGTGCTGCATCTGGGTTGCGGGCTTGATACCCGCATCTTCCGGGTCGATCCTCCACCGTGGGTGGACTGGTTCGATATCGACTATCCCGAAGTGATCGAACTCAGGCGCAAGCTCTACCCGTCCCGCGACCATTACCACCTCATCGCTTCGTCGGTGACCGAGCCCGGCTGGTTGGCCGACGTGCCTCGCAACCGCCTGGCCATCGTGGTGGCGGAGGGATTGACGCCCTATCTCCCCGCCGACGAAGGGCTGCGCCTGCTTTCACGGCTTGTCTCGCATCTTGCCGGCGGCGAACTGATCTTCGACGCCTACAGCCGTTTCGGCCTGACGCTGCTTCGCCTCAATCCGACGATCAAGGCGACGGGCGCCGAGGTCCACTGGGCGATCGACGACCCGCACGAGCTGGAACTAGCGGTTCCGAAGCTGCGGTTCATCGAGGATATTTCGGCCTACAAGCCCGAGCACGCTGCCCGCATGGGCTGGTCCGCCAAGCTGTTCGTCCGCCTTTGGAAACACATTCCGGCGCTGCGCAAGGTCGGCAGGCTGCTGCGGTATCGCTTCTGAAGCACATTGTTTGCCGCAATTGCGGACGGAAAACCGCTTCACACTTTTCTGGGAATTGCTTAGCGCGCCTTGGCGGTCGCCAGAGCGCGCGCGAAGGCGGTGGCGAAGCTCTCGCGGGAATCGGGATCGAGGAAGCCGCCGATCGGCACGTTCTGGCCCTGTGCTTCCACGGTCATTCTGGTGATGCCGATCTCGGCGTGCCGGGCGATCGAAAACCGAGCCCAAAACGGATTGAAGCGGTGCGCTTCCGACTTTCCCGAGGGGGCCGTCTTGCGGATATCGAGGCTGGTTCGCGAGACCGACACTTCCTCGCGGGCGCGGGCGGCCCGATAGTTGACGCGGAAGGCGATGTAAACGGCGATCACGTCGAGGCCGAAGAAGCCGAACACCGGCCAGGCGCCGCGGGACAGGAAGAACGCGCCCGTCACCAGCCAGCCGAACGTCAGGGCGCCCATCAGGATCAGGAAGCCCGTCCTGCCCAGCGACCGGTGTGGGGTCAGCAATGCATGAAAGAAGGGCTCATCAGCCTGAAACGAGGCGTTTGTGTCGCTCATGACAGACTATTATAGGAGGGAAATGGCGCGCCCCAAGTCCAAAGATTCGTCCCTGCCCAAAAGTGAACTGTTGCCCGGACGGCGCGACGGCGCGAACGCCAAACCGCGCCTCAGGCCCGCGCGGTCCAGATCGATTTATAGCCCGACGGAAGTGCGCGAGATATTCAGGCGCCTTTCAGTGCAGCGGCCTGAGCCCAAGGGCGAGCTCGAACATGTCAATGCCTTCACGCTGCTGGTGGCCGTGGTGCTTTCGGCGCAAGCGACCGATGCGGGCGTCAACAAGGCGACGCGTGCCTTGTTCAAGGTTGCCGATACGCCACAAAAGATGCTGGCGCTCGGTGAAGCCAGGGTCGGCGACTTTATCAGGACCATCGGTCTCTGGCGCAACAAGGCCAAGAACGTCATCGCCCTGTCGGAGGCGCTGATCCGCGACCATGGCGGCGAGGTGCCTGACGACCGCGATGAGCTGGTCAAGCTGCCCGGTGTCGGGCGCAAGACCGCCAATGTCGTGCTCAACATGGCCTTCGGCCAACATACGATGGCGGTCGACACGCACATCCTGCGCATCGGCAACCGGCTTGGCCTAGCGCCCGGCAAGACCCCGGAACAGGTCGAGCAGGGATTGTTGAGGATCATCCCGGACGAATATATGCGCCACGCCCATCACTGGCTGATCCTGCATGGCCGCTATGTCTGCAAGGCGCGCAAGCCGGATTGTCCGGCCTGCGTCATCGCCGATATCTGCAAGGCGGAGGTGAAGACGACCAGCATTCCGGCACCCCTGGTGCCGATCGCTCCACTTGAAACGGTTTCCGCCGACGATCAGTAGCCGTAGCCACGCGCCATCGCCGCCGCGAAGACCGGGATCAGCAGGAAGACGAACGCCTCGGCGCGGATATAGGTCTTCACCGAGGCCAGTTCGCCGACAGGCACGGCGAAGGAAGGATTGGTACTCGCCTGCCGGCTCCAGGAAATGAAACGCACGGTCGGGACGATCGACAGCAGGCCGACGATGCCGAACGCCGCCATCTTGGCCCAGAACACCCAATTGTGGACGTAGAACTCCCAGCCCTTGAGCCCCCAGACGACACGGCCGATGCCGACGATGATGATGAGCGCGGCGATGATGCCGTAGTGGCGGTCGATGCCGGCGAGCCGCTTGAGCGTCGCGGCGGGCAGGTCGCCACGGATCAGCACGAATTCGGCGCCGATGATCCCCGCCAGCGAGAACACCAGCAGATGGTGGATGATGGCGAGCACGAGGTCGGTGGTGTCCATGCTCGTTTCCCTCGGATCGGCGGCACTGGGCGCCTCAAAATTTGGGCTGCTGAATCAGCCCGCGTCGAAAATAACACCGCCGCGCAAAAATCCCAAAGCGCTGCCCGGATGTCGTGAAGGCAGCCGGACGTCGCGCTTTCGTCCTGGATGACGGTCCCTGGGTTCCCTGGCTCTTGCACGGCGCCGTCGATTTGCTAACCCGCAGGCCGTAACGCGAGGCAAATCCAATGAATCCGACGCAAGCGACTGTCGCCCCCGTCATCGAGACGCCACGAACCATCCTGCGGCCACACCAGCTCGGCGACTTCGATGCCTATGCCACGATGTGGGCCGATCCGGTCGTCACCCGTTTCATCGGCGGCAAGCCGCGTACGCGTGAGGAAAGCTGGATGCGCTTCCTGCGTCACGCCGGCCTGTGGTCGCTGTTGGGCTATGGGTTCTGGGCCATCGAGGAGAAAGCGACTGGCCGCTTCGTCGGGGAGGCCGGGTTCCACGATCTGAAGCGCGACATGGAGCCGTCGATCGAAGGCATCCCCGAGGCGGGGTGGGCGCTCGCTCCGGCCGCGCATGGCGCTGGCCTTGCCACGGAGATCGTCAGCCGTGTGCATGGCTGGGGCGACCAGACGTTCGGACGTGCCAGAACCGTCTGCATCATCGATCCCGAAAATACGGCCTCGTTGAACGTCGCCAGGAAGTGCGGCTATACCGAGCTGACGCAGACCCTCTATCACGATGCGCCGACCATCCTGCTGGAGCGGCTGCCCTGAGTGGCGTCATCGACTGGACATACCCGCTCTGCTAGCATCGATCATCAAGCGAGGGGATCGATCGATGCATGCATTAAAGTCGACAATCATGAGGTTTTTCTGGGCGGGGCTTGTTCTCGCGCTGACAGTGCGGCTCGCGGCAGCCGACGCGACGGTGCCGACCGCCGATATCGGGGGCGCCGCCGACAATCAACTGGCCAAGCGCTACGAAGGCTCTTTCATCGTGTCCTACGCAAAGCTTGCCTTTACCGACTTCAGCGTACCGCTGTCGCCCCTGAAGCCAAGCGCAGATCCGGACGCGCGCGACGCCATGAACAATCGCGTTTTCGCGCCGGACAAGAAGGCCGAGGTGGAGGGTGCCCTGACCCGTATCGCCTATGTGCTGCCGGCCGAGCGCTCGCCGCTCGAGGTGCTGCGCAATTATCAGGATGTGATCAAGGCAGCAGGCGGCGAAGTCCTGTTCGAATGCAAGAAGGAGGAATGTGGCGGCGCTGCCGACCGCTCGTCGAGCGGCGGCGGCGGCGACATGAGCCTGACGATGTATTCCTTCCACGAAAGCGATCTCAAGGACGCGGCATTCTCCAATGGCGCTTGCGCGTTGGCTTCCGGCATCAACGACCAGCGCTATTTCTCGGCCAAGGTGCCACAGGACGGCGGCGACGCCTATATCACGGTACAGACCTATTCGTTGACCGACGATCTCTACTGCAAGGAACTCAACGGCCGCACCGTTGCCGTTGTGCAGGTGCTGGAACCCAAGGCGCGCGACAAGAAAATGGTGGTCGTCGAGGCGGCCAAGATGGCGGATTCGATTTCCGCCACCGGCAGCATTTCACTCTACGGCATCTTCTTCGACACCGGCAAGGCGGTCATCAAGCCGGAATCGGAACCAACGCTTAAGGAGATTTCGACGCTGCTGGCAAACGAACCCGATATGGCGGTCATCGTCGTCGGTCACACCGACAATCAGGGCGCCTTCGACTATAATATCGATCTGTCGTCGCGGCGTGCGCAAGCGGTCAAGAAGGTGCTGGTGTCGAAATATGGCATCGACGGCAAGCGGCTGACCGCCGCCGGCGCCGGCATGATGGCGCCCGTCGCCAGCAATGATGACGAGGCGGGCCGTGCCAAGAACCGCCGGGTGGTTCTGGTGAAACTGAACTGATCGTTTAGCCGGCCTTGCGACCCAGTTTCCGAGCAAGGTCGGCCCATGGATCGGCGCTCGGCGCGACCGGCGTGACGCTCCGGCCCAGCAGCACCGTCGAGGCATCGAACGGCGTCGGCCTGGCGATCCCGTAGCCCTGGGCATAGTCGACGCCGATGGTCTTCAGAGCGGCGGCGATGTCGTCGCTTTCGACGAATTCGGCGATGGTGCGCTTGCCCATGATCTTGCCGATATGGTGGATCATCTCGACCATGGCGCGGTCGATGCGGTCATCCAGCATGTCCTTGACGAAGCTGCCGTCGATCTTGAGGTAGTCGACCGGCAGGTGCTTCAGATAGGCGAAGGACGACATGCCGGAGCCGAAATCGTCGAGCGCGAAACGGCAGCCCAACCCGCGCAGGTCGGCCATGAAGCGCATGGCACTGGTAAGATTGGCGATGGCGCTGGTTTCGGTGATCTCCAGGCAGATCATGGCCGGCGAAATGCCATGGACGAGGAACTGCTCGCGCAGGAAGCCGAGAAACGTCTCGTCGCCGAACGTCGCTCCGGAAAGATTGATGGCGCATGTGGCAATCGGCGGCATGCGCTGATCGGCTTGCCGCGCCGCCAGGATGCGGAATGTATTGCGCACCACCCAACGGTCGATCGACGGCATCAGGCCGTAGCGCTCGGCGGCGGGAATGAAGCTCTGCGGGGTAACGAAGCCGCCGTCTTCATCGGTCAGCCGCAAGAGAATCTCGATATGCGCTCCAGCCTCGGCGACGTCGTCGTTGAGCGGCCAGATTTCCTGGGCATGAAGCCTGAAGCGATCTTCTTCGAGCGCGGCGTGCAGGCGCTGCACCCAGGCCATCTCGCCGAAGCGCTCGCGCAAGGCGACGTCGCCGTCGCTATGGATCTGGACGCGGTTGCGGCCTTTCTCCTTGGCCATGTAACAGGCGACGTCGGCGGCACGCAGTGCCTCCTCGATCGTCACATGCGTATTGGCGATCTGCACCATGCCGACACTGACGCTGGTGTTGAAAGGCCGGCCATCCCAGGCGAAATGCAGCTCCTGCACGGCGGCGCGCAGCCGTTCGGCGATGTCGGCCGCATTGTCCGCCTCGCAATCGATCAGCAGCACGCCGAATTCATCCCCGCCCAACCGGGCCAGCACGTCGCCCGGCCGCAGCTCGTTGATCAGCAGCGAGGAGATCTGGCGCAGCAACTGGTCGCCAGCGGCATGGCCGCACGTATCGTTGACCAGCTTGAACTGGTCGAGATCGAGATACATCAGCGCATGCTGGCGGGCCCCGTCCTGCAATTCGACGATCGTCCGTTCCAGCCGGCTTTCGAAATCACGCCGGTTGGCGAGCCCGGTCAGCGCGTCATGCGAAGCCTGCCAGGAAAGCCGCTCGATATAATCCTCTTCCCGGGTCATGTCGTGGAAGGCCAGCACGGCGCCGACGATCCCACCGGAAACGAGCAGCGGCGCGCCGGTCAGCGCGACCGGAACAACGGAGCCGTCCGGCCGCTGCAGCAATTGCGGACGGGCGCTGGAGCGGCGTGGCTCGCCGGCCAGCAGGCGTTCGATCAATTGAGGCTCTTCGACGCTGGTGTCCTTGTCCACCAGCCGAAACAGCGACGCCAACGGCTTGCCTCTGGCGGAGCCGAACGGGCATGCCAGCAATTTCTCGGCAACCGCGTTCATGTAGTCCAGCCGCCCATCGGGGCCGGTGCTGATGACGGCCTGGCCGATCGAAGCCAGCGTGACCTGGGCGCGCTCGCGCTCGGCGTTGAGCGCCAGCTGGAAGGCCTGGCGCTGCGCCAGAAGTTTGCGGGTGCGCCAGACGGCGAGCAGTATCAGCAAGGCGGCGGTGACGAGATTGGCAAAGGTGAGCAGCATCTTGATGAAGCGCGATCCTTCGCCGAGGCTGTCCGAGAAGGCCTTGGAGAGCGGGCTGATCTCTCGATCGAGTTGATGGATTTGCGTCTTCCAGGCGCTGATCTGGGCCAGGGATGCCGGGGCCTTGCTCAGTTTGTCGTGCATCTCGTCGCCGAGCTGCCGGATGGCGAGGATCATGACATCGGCCGCCGTCCAGTGCCGCACGGCGGCGTCGAGATAGCTGAAGCTACGGAAATTCTGGAACAGCCAGATCATCCCCGCAACGTCGTCCGGGTGGTTCCTGCCGTGCAGAAAGCCCGCGCGTGCAGCCTGGGTGTCGGGCTCGGACTGCTCGAGGGCCAGACGGGCCGAGCGATCGGCCAGTGGAACGGCGATCGCGGCACGATACTCGCTGAAGAATTCCTCATTGCCGGTATCGGCGTAGAGGCTGAGGAAATAGATGGCGTGCTTTTGCCCCTTGGACCACTGGCTTTCGCCGCCGACATAGGCGCGAACCGCCGAAAGCGTATAGAGGCTCAGGCTGGCGACCAGCGCCTGAATGAGAACGACGGCGAGGAACGGCCACACAAGCCCGAGAAGGCGGGGGCTTGCGTCCATCGATGACAGCTTCATCGAATTCATGGACGTGCCATGATCCTGTCAGCGCGTCCGTCCGGCTGTTTCATCCGCCGGTTGAGACGATGTTGCTCCCTCATGTCGCTCAGATGGCGACACCAATCCGGGTATCATGAGGGGCTTAACAGCAAATAAATAGTTTCCGGCTGCCGGGAATGACCGAATATTACGCTGCGTCAAGTAACAGCTTCAAGTTGAATCAGTTTGTATTCGAAACCTGGCGGCCCTCTTCCGGCCGTAGCCGCGCGGCTACGGCAGAGCGTCCGCCGCTAGGCTCGCCTGCTCCAGCATGGAGGCATCCTCACCGAAGGCACGGGTGGCACGGGCCGCCGCCTCGAGCAGCGGGCGCTTCATGCGCTGAAGGAAGGCCGCGTCGACGCGCGTGCTTGGACCAGCCAGCGTCAACGCGCCAAGCAGCATGTGTCCCGGCCCGAAAACCGGCGCCGACACGCCCGCGGTCTCGGGGTCGCGATCGCCCACGGCGAGACAGATGCAGTTTTTTCGGATGGTTTCGTAGGGTTCGCCCTGCTGGCCGGAAAATGCTGCCAGCACGCGGCCGCCGGAGCCGGCCAGCAGAGGCAATACGTCGCCTTCGCGTATCGTGTAGCGGATCGGATGCTTGGATTCGACCCGATAGAGACAGGTGCGCACGTCTCCCGAGCGGACGTAGAAGGCAACGCTCTCCCAGCTTCGTTCGGAGAGCTCGCGCATGATCGGCAACAGGATGTCGACCGCCACGACCGAGCGCTGGTAAAGCGCGCCCAGCCGAAAGGCGGCGGGCCCGACGCGGTAGCGCCCATCGTCGAGGCGCTCGAGCAGTTGGCCGCGCAACAGCGAATTGGCGAGCCGCAGGATCGTGCTTTTGTAGAGGCCAGTGCGCGCCGCGATTTCAGCCAGGCTGAGCGAGCGGTCGGCCGTGGTGAAAGCATCGAGGATGGCGATCGCCCGGTCGAGTGCGGCAACACCGTCGGCGGACGCTCGCCGGATTTCCGCATCAGCTGAGTTGGCTGGTAAGTCCATTGTGGTTCCAAATCGGAGAAGCCCGAGCGGAACCACTCTGTCGCGCCGCTGGAGCGTTCTGTCCAGCAGAATATCGTTCCTGTTGACGGAACGAGGTAAAATCTGCTTGAACTCGATCACGGGTCTGTGAACAGGCGCGTTTTGGCAGGCACCGGAGGGGTGTCGTGATCTGGAGGAATCCCATGCTGAACAGACGCAGATTTTTGATGAGTACGGCGGCGGCAGGCGCGGCTGGGCTGGTGGCATCGCATTTCTCACCCGCCTTCGCAGAAGGTGCACCGCAGATCCAGGTCTTCGTGCCGGCGGCACCCGGCGGCGGCTGGGACCAGACGGCGCGCACGATGGACCAGGTGCTGCGCAGCGAGAAGCTCATCTCCGGCTCGCAGATCACCAATGTCGGGGGCGCCGGCGGCACGGTCGGGCTGCCGCAGTTCATCAATCAGTGGGGCGGCAAGGGCAATTCGCTGATGGTCGCGGGCATGGTCATGGTGGGAGCCATCATCGCCAACAAGGCAGCCAACAACCTGACCCAAGTCACTCCCATCGCCCGTCTCACCGGTGAGTTCGAGGCGCTGGTGGTGCCGGCGGACTCGCCGTTCAAGACGGCCGCCGATTTCGTCGCGGCACTCAAGGCCGATCCGACGAAGGTTCCAGTCGCCGGTGGTTCCGCCGGAGGCTCTGACCACATCCTGTTCGGCCTGATCGCCAAGACGGTCGGCGTTCCGGCCCCCAGCCTTTCCTACGTGCCGTTCGCGGGCGGTGGCGAGGCCTTGTCGGCGTTGCTCGGTAACCAGGTCGCGGCCGGCATTTCCGGCTTCGGCGAGTTCTCCGAGCAGGTCAAGGCCGGCGCGCTCAGGCTGCTCGCCATTTCGGCCGACAAGCGCCAGGACGGCATCGACGCGCCGACGCTGAAGGAAGCCGGCATTGATGTGGAACTGTTCAACTGGCGCGGCGTCTTCGCGCCACCCGGCGTTTCCGATGCCGACAAGGCGGCGATGATCACGCTGGTCGAGACCATGGCCAAGAGCGATGCATGGGCGAGCGAATGCAAGAACCGCAACTGGACGTCCATCCTGCTCACCGGCGACGATTATGCGAAATTCGTCGCCGAGGATTCGGCTCGCATCGAGGCCATCCTCAAGGATCTCGGTCTCGCCTGATTTTTCCCCAAGGGGCGGCTCGCGCCGCCCCTCATTTTTCAATCGCAGCCGACCGCAGGGAGGCGATCGGTCTAAAGGTGAAGGTACGGTGCAGGCTGGCTGCGGGCTGCCGCCGGTCTCGGCCATAACGGGGAGGACGTTCATGAGCACCATCAACCAGCCGGCGGCGCCCCCACGCCTTGCCGTACCGGAATTGTCGATCGGCATCGGCCTTCTGGCCTGCGCCGGGGCTGTCGCCTGGCAGACGCTGGCGATCCCGGTGTCGCCGCTCTATTCCAAGGTCGGTCCGACTGTCTTTCCCTATCTCACCATGGTCGGCCTCGTGGTGCTCTCCCTGCTGCTCATCCTCGCCGCACTTCGCGGCGGCTGGCAGCCGGAGGAGGAAAAGGAAACTTCGACCGACTGGAAGGCGATGGGCTTCGTCGTCATCGGTCTTCTGGCCAATCTGCTGCTCATCCAGCCGCTTGGCTTCACCGCCGCATCGGTCATCATGTTCGTTCTGGTCTGTTACGGCTTCGGCAGCAGGCACACGCTGCGCGATGTGCTTACCGGGCTGGTGCTGGCGCTGGCGGCTTATTTCGGCTTCGCCAAGGCGCTCGGCGTCAACATCGGCGCCGGCTTCATCGAGAACCAGTTGAATACGGTGATCGACGCCTTCACCAGCACGCTGGGAGGCTGAGACCATGGAAACGCTCGGCCATCTCGCACACGGTTTTGCGGTCGCATTCTCGCCGACAAATCTTTTGTGGTGCCTGCTCGGCACCACGCTCGGCACGGCCATCGGCGTGTTGCCCGGCCTCGGGCCGGCACTGACCATCGCGCTCCTCTTGCCGATCACCTACCAGGTGGCGCCGGAGGCGTCCTTCATCCTGTTCGCCGGCATCTATTACGGCGCCATGTATGGCGGCTCGACGACGTCGATCCTGCTCAACACGCCAGGCGAGAGCGCAACCATCGTCACCGCGCTGGAAGGCAACAAGATGGCCCGCTCCGGCCGCGGGGGCGCCGCGCTCGCCACCTCGGCGATCGGCTCCTTCGTCGCCGGCACGCTCGGCACGCTGGGCGTCGCCTTCCTGGCGCCTGTCGTGGTCAAGTTCGCGCTGGCCTTCGGCCCGGCCGAATATTTCTCGCTGATGGTGCTGGCCTTCATCACCGTTTCGGCGGTGCTTGGTTCATCGTCGGTGCGGGGTTTGACCAGCCTGTTTGCCGGCTTCGTAATCGGCATGATCGGCGTCGATCTGCAGACGGGCCAGCCGCGCTTCACCTTCGGCATGACCGAACTGCTCGACGGCGTCGACGTCATCATCGCCGCCGTCGGCCTGTTCGCGGTCGGCGAGACACTCTACATGGCCTCGCGCCGCTATGCCGGCAAGGACGAGATCGTGCCGCTGAAAGGCTCGCTCTACATGACGGCGGCCGAATGGGGGCGTTCGTGGAAAGCCTGGCTGCGCGGCGCCGCGATCGGCTTTCCGATCGGCGCCATGCCGGCTGGCGGCGCAGAGATCCCGACCTTCCTGTCCTATGCGATCGAAAAGAAACTGTCGAAGCACAAGGAGGAATTCGGAACGGTCGGCGCCATCGAAGGCGTTGCCGGGCCCGAGGCCGCCAACAACGCGTCCGCGGCAGGCGTGCTGGTGCCGATGCTGACGCTCGGTCTGCCGACCTCGGCGACGGCGGCGATCATGCTGTCGGCCTTCCAGAGCTACGGCATCAATCCCGGGCCGCTGCTCCTGACGACACAGGCCGACCTTGTCTGGGGCCTGATCGCCAGCCTGTTCATCGCCAACGTCATCCTGGTCATCCTCAATTTACCGCTGATCGGGCTGTGGGTGCGGCTGCTGAAAATCCCGGCGCCGCAGCTTTATGCCGGGATTCTGGTGTTCGCCACTGTCGGCACCTATGGCATCTCGCAGTCGCCGATCGATCTCGTCATCCTCTATCTCCTGGGGGCCGCGGGCTTTCTGATGCGGCGGTTCGACTTCCCGACCGCGCCCGTCATCATCGGCATGATCCTGGGGCCGCTCGCCGAAACCCAGTTCCGCCGCGCGATGACCATATCGAACGGCGACTGGTCGGTGTTCTACAAGCATCCACTGTCGCTGACCTTGCTGACGCTCGCCTTCATCGGCCTTGTCGGGGCGCATGTCTGGGCCTTCATCGAGCACCGGCGCCGGCGCGGGCCCGAACATGTGCCGGGCGATGCCTGAGCGATTTGAAAAGATATGACAGACCTGCTTTCCGGTATCCGCGTCCTCGACCTCACCAATGTGCTCGCCGGGCCTTACTGCGCCTATCAGCTGGCCTTGCTGGGAGCCGACGTGATCAAGGTCGAAGGGCCGCAAGGCGGCGACCTGGCGCGCCAGCTCGGCGGTTCGCCAAAGCTCAACGGCGCCGGCATGGGCGCGTCGTTCCTGGCGCAGAACGCCGGCAAACGGTCCGTCATGCTCGACCTCAAGCAAGAGGCGGATCGCGAGCGCTTCCTCGACCTGGTCGCCAGCGCCGACGCGCTGGTCGAGAATTTTCGCCCCGGCGTGATGAAGCGCCTCGGCCTCGGCTACGATGTGTTGAAGGCTGTGCGGCCCGGCCTCGTCTATTGCGCGATATCGGGTTTCGGACAGAGCGGGCCGATGCGCGACAACCCCGCCTATGACCAGATCGTCCAGGGCCTTTCCGGGATCATGAGCATAACCGGCACGCCGGAAACCGCGCCGCTGCGCGTCGGTTATCCCGTTGCCGACACGCTGGGCGGCTTGGTCGGGGCGTTCTCCATCGCCGCCGCACTGGTCAGGCAGAAGACATCGGGCGAGGGTGCGTTCCTCGACGTGTCGATGCTCGAATGCACGCTTTCCGCACTTGGCTGGCCTGTCTCCAACTATCTGACGGCAGGAGTCGATCCCAAGCCGATGGGCAATGAGAATATGACCGCGGCTCCCTCCGGCGCCTTCCGCACCAGCGACGGGCTCATCAACATCGCCGCCAACAAGCAGGAGCAGTTCGTGACGCTGTGCCGGCTGATCGGACGGCCGGACCTGGCATCGGACCCACGCTTTGCCGAGCGCGAGACGCGCAAGAAGAACCGCGCGGCGCTCAAGGCCGAGATCGAGGACGCTCTGGCAAGTGCGCCGGCGGCGGTTTGGGAAGAGGCGCTCAATCGAGCCGGCGTGCCGGCGGGCAGGGTCCTGACGATCCCGCAAGTGCTAACCGAACCACAAGTGCTCGAGCGCCAGGTGACGGCTCGTTTCGAGGATGTGGCCGGCATGGACGGGCCACTCACCGTCCTGCGCGGCGGGTTCATGGTCGACGGCACGGCACCGTTGCCGACACGGCCGCCGCCGGTGCTGGGCGAGCACATGGACGAGGTGTTCGCCGGCCTGCCGCCGCGCGCCAAGGCAAAGGCCAAGGCATGAGCGGCGTGGAGAAGAAAACAGGCCGCGAGCGCGGTGAGGAATGGTGGCGGACCGGCATCATCGAGATGAGCCCCGGCATGATCCGGCTGCGCGGCTACGAGATCCAGGACCTGATCGGTCGTGTCAGCTTCCCCGCCATGATCTGGCTGATGCTGCGTGGCGAACTGCCCAGCGAGGACCAGGCGGCACTGCTCGGCATCGCTTTGGGGGCGGCCGTCGACCACGGGCCGCAGGCGCCGTCGATCGCCATCGCCCGCATGGCGGCAACCTGCGGCGTCGGCATCAACAGCGCCATGGCCTCTGCCATCAATGTGCTTGGCGACGTGCATGGCGGAGCCGGCGAGCAGGCGCTTTCCATCTATGGCGATATTGCCGTGGCGCTCGAGGGCGGCATTGCCCTCAATAAGGCGGTCTCGGCACGCCTCGACCGGTTCTTCGCGGAGGAAGAGGGCTACGTGCCGGGGCTTGGCCATCGCTTCCATCCTGTCGATCCACGCGCGCCGCGCCTGCTGGAACTGGTCAGAGATTTTGCCGCGCATGGCGTCGTCAATGGACGGTACGCCGACATCGCCGAGGCGGTCGAGGCCGATGTCGCGCGGCGCAAGGGCAAAAAAATCCCGCTCAACATCGATGGCGCCACCGCCGTCATCTACGGCGAACTCGGCTTTCCGCCGCCGCTGACGCGTGGCCTCTTCGTGCTGTCGCGGTCTGTCGGCATCCTGGCGCATGCCTGGGAGCAATCGCAGCAGGCCGAGCGGAACAAGGGGCCGCTGCCGCGCGAATGGCTGTGGGCCTATAGTGGCCCGCCGGCGCGGCCGGTTCCTGGGGACGAGGGCATCGAGAATTGAGGCTTATGGCCGCACGAGCGTCGTGGGCTCGGGCAGCGTCAAGGTGCTCACCAGCGTCGAGAGATCGGGCTCGTCGATGAGCATCGCGGCGTCGGCCGGCGCCAGCCATGCCCGCTGCCGCCGTTTGGCTTCCTGCCAGTCGGCGAGCTCTTCCGTCACTTCCAGCAGAAACACGATGACGTCGACGCGGACAAAGCGGTTGGCCAGGCGTTTCCAGTAGGAATAGGTGCCCGCCGGCCGCTTCAGCGTCTTGCCACGCACGCCGGCTTCCTCCAGCGCCTCGATAGTGGCTGCCTTGCGCCCGCTCTTGCCTTTCATCGGCCACCCCTTGGGCACGATGAAGCGTCTCGTCGTTCTCGACGTGACCAGCATCACCTCGATGTCTCCGCGCGCGTTCA
Organism: Mesorhizobium sp. M8A.F.Ca.ET.202.01.1.1; assembly: GCF_004791595.1. Lineage (NCBI taxonomy): Bacteria > Pseudomonadati > Pseudomonadota > Alphaproteobacteria > Hyphomicrobiales > Phyllobacteriaceae > Mesorhizobium > Mesorhizobium sp. M8A.F.Ca.ET.202.01.1.1. The sequence goes on from NZ_SRUN01000003.1 coordinate 68,227, forward strand.
GCCGAAAGGGAATCGCCGCCACCTGGCGGATCCTTTCGCCTTTCTTGGCCTGGCGTACGGCCTTTTTCTTGGTGGCTGCCATCTTAACAATCCAGTCGCTGCAATGCCCCTTAGCGTGATGCGATGCCTTTGCAAAATCCAAACGACCGCGGGGGCACCCAAAGTGCCCTATCATGTAAGTCGGCTAAATAAAAGAAGGTGCCGTCTGTCAGCGGCAGGTGCTGACGGCGGTGTTGCCGATTATCTGCGTCTGGCAGCTCGGCCTGACCTGCGGAACGACAGGCGGCGGCTGCTGGACGATGACGCGATCCTGGGCACGATACTGCTGTTGCTGCTGCTGAAATTGCTGCCGCTGAACCTGGTTCTGCAAGGCCTGCAGATCATTCTGCTGGATGATCACATTGTTTCTGGCCGCTGGATTGATCACCTGCGCGGAAGCGGGCGATGCAAAGCCAGCGGAAGCCGCCCCAGCCAGCACCGCCAATGCGAAAATCATCGATGAACGACGCATGCACACCCGCCCATTCCTGCAAAAAATCTCATCACGCCGGATATATAGGGTGTTTGTCCGGCGATGCCATGGCGAGAATGGTGATCGCCCTCACACCAACCGCACCCGAGTACTGACTGCCACCTAGTCCCGGGACGCAGATTGCCGTCATATGACGACTATGAAAAGCAGATGGCTTTGGTCAGTGTCCCTTACGTAAGTTTTCGGTTCCTTCTGGCGCAAGTTTATGTATTCTAATTGAGCCAGTACTTCACAAGCGGGACTGCGGACTGCTGGCCTCAATGCATTGAACCTTATTGCAAAGTGCCGGCATTTTATTGCGTGGACTGACCGTGGCGGGGGCGCCTAACTCAAGGAGGGATTGGGAGCGCCTGCTCTAAGGGGGCTAAGTGCATGGCGTTGTTCTCAAGGCGCTCTTTTGAGTGCGCGGACTTTGAGTGCGCGGATTTTGACGGCGAAGCGGTCGGACGCCGTTCCTTTATGCCGATCCTGGCGGGAAGCCGACTTCCCCTGGTTGCAGAATCTCCGGTGGCCGGAAACCCTCGTCTGGCAGTCATGGCAGCGCGGCTGACCCTGTTGCTTGGCGCCACGGCTCTGAGCGGTTTTGCCCTTCTCCACACAAGCCCGGTCCATGCGCAGGTCGTGATCAATCACGACGGTGCGCCCGGAGACAACGGCGCAAATGTGATCGGCGATGCCGATGCGGACGACGGCCATCCACCCACCGGACCGGTCAACTACACAAATAATGATCCGCAATCGAGCGTCGGCAGCGCCTTTGTCGGCAGCGCCGTTGGCGGCAGGGGCGGCGATGGGGGCTCGACCGTCGAGCCAACCATTGTCCCTCCCTTCTTCGAGGTCGATGGCGGCAATGGCGGCAACGGCGCCAAGGGTGGCGTCGTCGATATCACGAATACGGCCCAATTGCAGACCAGTGGCACCTCCGCGAGCGGCATCAGTGCAAATGCAAGCGGCGGCGATGGCGGCAATGGCGGATTTGCCTTCCATCTGCTGCTGATCAACGGTGGAACCGGTGGCAGGGGCGGCGACGGCGGCACCGCGACCGTGACGACCACATCGACCAGCAACATCACAACGACAGCGGACCTGGCGAACGGTATCACCGTCAACGCCAGTGGCGGCAATGGCGGCAATGGCGGCACCGCCGTCGGCGGCATCGGATCCGGCAAAGGTGGAGATGGCGGTTCCGGCGGCAATGGTGGCTCGGCGTCGGCGGACAATGCAGGCGACATTCACACGCAAGGTGCCTTTGCAAAGGGAATCCTGGTTCGTTCGGCCGGTGGCTCCGGCGGCGACGGAGCGCAGGGAACCGGAATTATCAACGGTGGCGGTGGCAATGGCGGCGTACCGACCATCGGCGGCTCGGCGGATGGCAAGAATTCCGGAAACATCACCACGATGGGCGACTTCGCCAGCGGTATGGTCATCCAGTCCGTCGGCGGCGGTGGCGGAGATGGCGGCGGAGCCTTCGGCTTCTTCGGCGGCGGCGGCTCGGGCCAAGACGGAAACAATGGCGGCACAGCGACCGGCACCAACATGGGTTCCATCACCACCAACGGCGTCGGCGCCATCGGCATGCTGGTTGAATCGGTCGGCGGTGGTGGCGGCGACGGCGGCGGCGCGATCGGATCGATCGCACTCGGCGGATCCGGCGGCGGCGGCGGCAAGGGCGGCAGTGTCTTCGGCAATCTCGGGGGCTCGATCAAGACCGGCGCCGACGGCAGCGGCGACGGCGCGATCGGCATCGTCATCCAGTCGATCGGCGGTGGTGGCGGCAATGGCGGTTTCGCCATCGCCGGCGGCCCCGTGGTCGCGGTCGGCGTCGGCGGTTCCGGCGGTGCGGCCAGCAATGGCGGCGACGTCAACGTCCAGCAGACCGCCGGCGGTCCAACGGTCGAGACGAGCGGAATCTCGGCCATCGGCATACTGACGCAATCGGTGGGCGGCGGCGGCGGCAATGGGGGCGGCAGCTATACGGTCAGCGGAGCGGTTTCGGCCTCGATCGGCGGCAAGGGTGGCGCGGGCGGCGCCGGCGGTAACGTCATCTACAATGTCGGCACCTCGCATGTGACGACGCACGGCACCGACTCGACCGGCATCCTGACCCAGTCGGTGGGTGGCGGCGGCGGCAATGGCGGGTTTGCGTTGTCGATCTCCGCGCTTATCTCGGTCGGCGTCGGAGGCGAAGGCGGCCCGGGCGGCAAGGGCGGCACGGTCAACATGACGACCGGCGGCAGCGTCGAAACATTCCAGGATCGCTCCGCCGGCATCATCGCGCAGTCGATCGGCGGCGGTGGCGGCAATGGCGGCGGCAGCGTCGCAGGCAGCGCCGGCGTCAGTGTCGGCATCGGCAGGAAAGGCGCCGGCGGCGGCACCGGCGATGCGGTCACCTTCAACGGCACCCAGTCCGATGTGACGACGCATGGCGCGGATTCGGCCGGCATCATCGTGCAGTCGGTTGGCGGCGGCGGCGGCAATGGCGGCTTTTCGATCGCCGTCTCGGCCATCGTTTCCGTGGGCGTTGGCGGCAGTGGCGGCGCCGCCGGCGATGGCGGCGTTGTCGATGCGCATTCCAATGGCAGCGTGACAACGTCCAACGATCGGTCGGCCGGCATCATCGTGCAGTCCATTGGCGGCGGCGGCGGCAATGCCGGCGCGGTGATCAGCGGCAGCCTGGGCGTGAATGTCGGCGTGGGCGGCAGCGGCGCGGGCGGCGGCAAAGGCATGGCCGCCAGCTTCTTTACGGACAATTCCGTCGTCAAAACCGCGGGTGCCGATTCGATCGGTATCCTTGTCCAGTCGATCGGCGGCGGTGGCGGCAATGGCAGCTTCGTCGGTGGCCTCGGCTTGGCCGCGTCTGTCGGCATCGGCGGCAGCGGCGGCGTTGCGGGCGACGCCAGTGCGGTCAAGATCACCGACAATGGCGGCTCCGTCACCACGACACGCGAGCGGTCTTCGGCCATGGTGGCACAGTCGATCGGTGGTGGCGGCGGCAACGGTGGCGGCGTCGTCGCGCTCGGTGCCGGCGTCAACATCGGCATCGGCGGAAAGGGCGCAGGCGGCGGCGTTTCCAGCACGGTCGACGTCATCAACGCGGCCGCGCTCAGCACCGGGGGCTACCAGTCGCACGGTATCCTGGCACAATCGATCGGCGGCGGTGGGGGGTCTGGCGGCTTCAGCGTCACCTTGGGCGGCCCGTCCTTCTCGCTGGGCGGTACCGGCGCCTCGGCGGGCACGAGCGAAAAGGTGTTTGTCAACAACTCCGGCAAGATCGATACGGGTGGCGACCTGTCCAACGGCATCTTCGCGCAGTCGGTCGGTGGGTCCGGCGGCGACGGCGGCTTTGCCGTGGCCGGCGGGCTTTTCGCCGCCGTCGGCATCGGCGGCGCGGGCGGCGGTGGCGGCGCGGGTGGCGTCGTCGAGGTTATCAACAACGCCAACATCACAACCAAGGGCGCGCTCTCGAATGGCATACTGGCGCAGTCGGTCGGCGGCGGCGGCGGCAATGGCGGCAGCACCGGGGCCGTTGCCGTTGGCGCGTTCGGCGCGGCCGGCGTGGCGCTTGGCGGCGGTGGCGGCGACGCGAATCTAAGCAAGGAGGTCACGGTCACCCACAAGGGCGACATTCACGTGGCGGGAGCCGGCTCCAAGGGCATTCTTGCTCAGTCAGTCGGCGGTAGCGGCGGCAATGGCGGCAATGCCTATTCCGGCGCCTTCAGCGGCGGTCTTTATTTCTCCGCCGCCGTGGGTGTGTCGATTGGCGGCACTGGCGGCGACGGCGGCCCTGGCGGCAAGGTTACGGTCAAGGCGGACGGCAACATCATTGCCGATACCGATGCGGTCGGGTCGGGCGGCATCGTCGCGCAGTCGATCGGCGGCGGCGGCGGCAATGGCGGGCGGGCGACCACAATCACCGGTGCTGTCAGCACCGACGCCAGTGTCAGCCTGGGTGTTACGGTTGGCGGCTGGGGCGGCGATGGCGGCAGAAGCGACCTGGTGACGGTCGACACTGGCCTGAACGGTGGCGGCAGCATCGTCACCAGTGGCTATCAGGCGGTCGGCATTCTTGCCCAATCGGTCGCCGGCAGTGGTGGCAATGGCGGCGATTCCTGGGGGGCGGCCGGCGGTTACGGCAACGATGTCGCCATCAATGCGACGGTCAGCATCGGCGGCGGTGGCGGCGACGGCAATGTCAGCGATGACGTGCTCGTCCACAACGCCTTGACGGTGCAAACCGCCGGCGACATGAGCGCGGCCATCATGGCTCAGTCGATCGGCGGCGGCGGCGGCAATGGCGGCTCGACCAATGGCGCGACCGCCGATCTCGGCGGCGGCGAGGGGGTCAACGTCGCGGTCAATGTCGGTGTCGGCGGCGGCGGGGGCACAGGCAATACTTCCGGCGCGGTCGACGTGATCAACAGCGGCAACCTGACGACCACGGGCGATTTCTCCTCGGGCATCGTCGCGGAGTCGCTGGGCGGCGGCGGCGGCATGGGCGGCGCGAGCAACGCCAAGGCATTCCATCTGGGCGGCACCAGCGAGACGAGCGTCACCGTCAATGTCGGCATCGGCGGCAAAGGCGGGTCCGGAAACGATGCGGCGATGTTCCGCCTTGATGGCGGCGGCAATGTCATCGGTGCCGGCGTGCATGTCGACAATTCCGGCGTGATCCGGACCCAGGGTTTCAATTCGATAGGCATACTAGCCATGTCGGTCGGCGGCGGCGGCGGCGGCGGCGGAGCGGCCTCGACCGACGAGGAGATCGTCGGTGGCGGCAGCGAGGGCGAGACATCCGTGGGCATCGGCGCGGCCATCGGCCTTGCCGCCGGCGGCGCCGGCAATGGCGGCACCGTGTCGGTCACCAACCGGAGCCTGATCGTCACAGACGGCGCCGATTCCTACGGCATCTCAGCCAACTCCATCGGCGGCGGTGGTGGCGTCGGCGGTTCGGCGACATCGGGCGTTCTCGGCAAATATGCCATCGGCGGCGCGCTCGGCGGGGCGGGCGGCGGCGGCGGCAGTGGCTTCGAGGTCGACGTTTTCAATCTTGGGACGGCCGAAATCTGGACCAAGCAGGAGCGCTCGATCGGCATCTTCGCGCAGTCCGTGGGTGGCGGCGGTGGCGCCGGCGGTGCCGGCGAGAGCACCGGAAAGACCGATGACTCGGAAGTCAGCGTCAACCTCTCGCTCGGCGGATCGGGCAAGGTCGGCGGCGACGGCGGCAAGATCGTCGTCGAAAACAGCGGCTACATCCACACCGAGGCGGCCTATTCGCACGGCATCATGGCGCAGTCGATCGGCGGCAGCGGCGGCGTCGGCGGCGCTTCCGGCACTTCGGCCAAGGACTCCAATGTGGCCATTACGCTCAGCCTCGGCGGAGCCGGTGGCGACGGCGGCAAGAGCGATTTCGTTCATGTCACGAACTTCGACACGGGCGAGATTCTGACCAAGGGCGACAATTCCTATGGCATCTTCGCGCAGTCGATTGGCGGCGGCGGCGGTGCCGCCGGTGCCGGTTCGACCGAGACGGGCAGCGCCGAGACGTCTGTGTCCCTGGCAATCGGCGGCCTGGGTGGAGTAGGCAGCCGCGGGGGTGACGTGACGGTCGACAACCACGGCAAGATCACCACCCTGGGCTACCTCTCGCACGGTATTTTTGCGCAGTCGGTCGGTGGTGGTGGCGGCGCATCGGGTGCCGCGGCCAACGCCTCGAAGGCCGACATGACGATCGGCGGCGCGGCCTCGTTGCCAAGCGGCGACGGCTCCAATGGCGGCCATGTCATCGTCAACAATGACGGCGCCATCGAGACCTGGAAGGATGGCGCACTCGGCATCTTCGCCCAGTCCATCGGCGGCGGCGGCGGTTATGGCGGCGTGGTGTCGGCAGACACGGCGGGGGATGAATCGGTCGCGCTGCAGCTTGGAGGCTTCGGCGGCAATGGCGGCAATGGCGGGCAAGTGGATGTCACCGTTTCCGGCACCATCATCACCCATGGCGAACGCGCGCATGGCGTGGTCGCGCAATCGGTCGGCGGCGGTGGCGGCTATGGCGGTGACGCCAAGGGCAAAAGCTCGAACGCGTTGGCCATTGGTGGTGTCGGCGGCAAAGGCGGCGATGGCGGCGACGTCACCGTCATCCGCACCGGCACGATCACCACGACCGGCAAGGATTCGATCGCCATCATCGCACAGTCGGTGGGCGGCGGCGGCGGCATCGGTGGTGCTGGCTTCGGCCGCTTTGGCGCCGACGACGATGGCGGCGGGCCAAATGCCATCGGCTTCAACACGCCCGGCGGCACCAAGGGCACCGGCGGCAAGGTGACCATCATCCAGTCGGGCGCGATCGAGACCGATGGCGACCGTGGTCACGGCATCGTCGCCCAGGCGGTTGGTGGCGGCGGTGGCGCCGGCGGCACGAATTCGCTCGGCATGGGCCAGTCGGCCGCCGGCTCGCAAGGTGGCATCGGCGATGCCGCGGCGGCATCCGCCAGCACCGACAGCCGGGTCTGGGTGAAGGGCGCGAGTGCCTATGCCATGTTCGGGCAGAGCGCGACCGGCGATGGCGACGCCCATGCCGTCGACCTGACGGCGGGTGACAGCCTGTTCGCACAAGGCGCGGATTCGGTGGCTGTCTATGGCGAGAGCACGGCCAAGGGCGCCAAGGGCAACATCACCATCAACCTCAATGGCCAATATACGATCGGTGGGGCCGGAACCGGTGTCGCGGCGATGCTCGTCGGCGGCGCCGACAACACGCTGACCAACCACAGCCTGCTCTACGCTATGGGGGCGACGCCGACTTTCGAGATCCAGGCAGCGCAGTTCCAGGCGTTTCAGGCTTTCCTGCTTGCGCCCGGCCCGGTGGTGCCGACAAACGCGATCCTGGAATCGCTGCTGGACGATTTCAGCCCGCTCGCCATCACCGGCACGTCGGGCGATGACCATGTCGACAATTCCAAGGCGGCCGACACGTTGGGACGCGTCATCGGCAACATCGATCTCGGCGGCGGCACCAACAGCTTCCACAATTTCGCCGATTCCTCGATGGTCGGCCTCAAGACCATCGATCTCGGCGGCGGGCTGTTCACCAATGATGGGCTCTATACCAACCAGGGCATCGGCGTGGTTGCGAAAGTGGATGTCGGCGGCGGCTTCAAGCAGGTTCTCTCCGGCGACTTCGTCACCGACGTGGACCTCAACAACCAGATCACCGATGCGCTGGCGCTGACAGGCGCTGGCGACTTCAACGGCGAGGCTCCGTTGAACTTCCTCACGATCGACAAGCTGTTCACCGAATATGTGGTGGCCAAAGGTTCGGCGATGACCGATTCCGGCATCGAGGCGAAAACCCTGCATCCGGCAGTGGGCTTCAACTTCCAGTTCAAGGTGGATAACGGCACCGATCTCGTTCTCTACGCCGACAATCCGACCTTCCTCGAACTGGCGCAGGATCCCGGTTCCGGCACCACCGATCCGGGCGTGTTCCAGTTGGCGCAGTATCTCGACGAGGTCGAGGCGGCATCGACCCCGGACAATCCGATGGCACGGTTGATCAACATGCTGCGCTTCCTGCCCAATGAGCAGGAACTGGGCGCCGCGCTGACGCGACTGACGCCGCACTATGCGGTGCATACGTTCGATATGATCAACCGCGAAGCCGACATGATGCTGGAAGCGGCGCGCGAGTGCACCGGCGTGCCCGCCTACAAGAACCCCGACGGCCGCTGCATCTGGGCGACGATCAGTCCGCAGGCCGAATACAGCCGGGATTCAGGCGCCGGGACCACCAGCCGCGACGATGTCCTGAAGACCATGTCGCTTGGCGGTATCGGCGAGGTCGGCCAGAACTGGTCGCTCGGCGCCACCATCGGCCGGACGGAGTTCGACTCCAAAATCGACTTCAACGGCGAACTGCTGTCACAAACCACCGGCGAGGCCTGGCAGGCCTATGCGCTGGCGAAGTACGCCGACAAGAATTACTTCATCGACTTCGCGCTCGGTGGCGGCACCGGCTCCTTCAAGGGCGAACGCGATACCCATATCGATCCGGCATTCTTCATTCCCGGCGAAACGCTGATCGGCGATTATCTGGACGAGGAAATGCTGCCCGGGATCGGCAACAGCGTCACCTACACGCAGAAGACCGCTCAGTTCGGTGGCTCGGCACGGCTTGGCTTCACGCAACAGATGGGCGCGTTCTACCTGCAGCCGACCTTGCAGTTCGACGCGCGCTGGCTGCGTGTTTCGGGAAAGGAAGAGGGGTCGGCTGCCGGTTTCAACTTCGACGGATCGGCGGACACCTTCTATGCGGCGACGCCGGCGCTCGAAATTGGAACCGACATCGCACTCAGCGACATTGCCAGCCTTCGCCTCTATGGAAAGGCTGGGGTGGAGTTTTCAACCAAGGAGTGGGAGATCGAAGGACGCTTCGCGGCTGCGGAGAATCTGCCCGGCAACCCGGCATTGCACTTGACGGAGGCGATCGATTCGCCGCTCTATCGGGTCGGCGCCGGCCTCGAGTTGAATGGCGTCAATGGCGTCGGCATGTCCGTCAGGTATAGTGGCGCCTTCGGGGAAACGGTCAAACAGAATGCAGTCAGCGCGTCTCTCAAGGTCAGTTTCTAGACTGGCTCGAGGCGGAGCCCGGCGGGAGAGATCTTGATGAGGAAATACGCGTATTTCGCAGCCGTGCTGGGTGCTGCCTGTATCGCAGGCCTGCCGGCCATGGCGGCGCAAACCAAGAGCGACAAGGTGACGGCAACGCCGCCCGCCGCGGCTGACGCGCCGCAGCTGCCCGGCGGCGCTTCGGCCTTGTCCGAAACCCATGGCGACTGGACGGTCAATTGCCAGATATCGGGCACCAACAAGGTCTGTAGCCTGTCGCACCAGCAGTTCAACAAGCAAAGCAACCAGCGGCTGCTGGCGATCGAGCTGTCGAGCAAGACCGGCGAGGATGCGACCGGAACCCTTGCCCTGCCGTTCGGCCTGGCGCTTGCCAAGGGCGTCACGCTGACCATAGACGACCAGAAGCTCGACGGCAGCCTGCCGTTCAACACCTGCCAGGTGGTCGGCTGCCTCGTGCCGGTGGCGTTCGATGCCAATGTCACGCCGCTGCTCAAGAACGGCACCACGCTCAAGATCGATGCGTTCGCGGCGGATACGGGGCAAGTCGTAAGCTTTTCCATTCCGCTCAACGGCTTCGGTGGGGCGCTTGCCCGCACCGCGGAGCTTTTGGCCAACTGACGGCTTAGACCGTCACCGCAAGCGACAGGGTGTTGGCGGTAAATGCTTGCGCCGACACTTGTCAGACGATGATCGTTTTCAACCGCTCGGCGATGAGCGCGGCGAGCCGCGCCGCCACTTCGTCCTTGGTCATTTCAGGCCATTCCTCGACGCCGGCCTTCGACACGATCCGCACCCGGTTGCGATCGCCGCCCATCACACCTGAAGGACCGATACCGCTGGTATGCGACACATCGTTGGCGACGATGAGATCGGCCCCTTTCTTCCTGAGCTTGGCCTCGGCATTGCGCAAGAGATCCTGTGTCTCGGCCGCAAAGCCGACGACCAGGCCTGGTCGCTGCTTGTGGTGGCCGACGCCCGCCAGGATGTCGGGGTTCTCGACCATGCGCAGCATAGGCGGGCCTTCGCCCGCGGCCTTCTTGATCTTCTCGCCGGCCGAATTCTCGGTGCGCCAGTCGGCAACGGCGGCGACGAACACCGCGGCGTCGGCGGGCAGAAGCTGTTCCACCGCGTCGCGCATCTCCTGCGCCCGTTCGACATGGACGGTCTTCACCCCGGCCGGATCGGCAATGGCGACGGGGCCGGTGACGAGGCGCACGTCGGCGCCGAGCCTTGCCAATGCCGCGGCGATGGCGTGGCCCTGCTTGCCGGACGACCGGTTGGCGATATAGCGCACGGGATCGATCGGCTCGTGTGTCGGGCCTGACGTGACGATGATCTTGCGCCCCGCTAGCGGCTTGGGGCCGGCATCGAGCAGCGCCTCGACCGCTGCGACGATCTCCAGCGGTTCGGCCATGCGACCTTCGCCGGCCTCGTTGCTCTCGGCCATCTCACCCTTGGCGGGGCCGACGAAGGCGATGCCGTCCTTGCCCAATGTCGCGCGGTTGCGGCGGGTGGCAGGATGCGACCACATCTTCGGGTTCATCGCCGGGGCCATCAGCACCGGCTTGTCGGTGGCGATGAGCACGGTCGAGGCCAGATCGTTGGCGTGGCCATTGGCGAGCTTGGCCATCAGGTCGGCGGTGGCGGGCGCCACCACCAGGAGGTCCGCTTCGCGCGACAGCCTGATGTGGCCGACATCGTGTTCATCGTTGCGGTCGAACAGGTCGGTGAAGACATGGTCGGCGGAGAGCGCGCCGACCGACAGCGTCGTCACGAATTCCCGCGCCGCCGACGTCATGACCACCCGCACCGCCGCACCACGCTCGCGCAGCCTGCGGATCAGGTCGAGCGCCTTGTAGGCGGCGATGCCGCCGCCGATGATCAGCAGAATGCGTTTGTTGGAAAGCGTGCCTCGCGGCAAGCTCTTGCCTGCCAAGGCTGACGCCGGGGTGCCTTGCGAATTGGCCAGTTCGTGGAGGGCTTTCTCGATCTGGTCGAGACGGCCTACCGGGCCGATCTGGCCGTCGACAGCGGCCCGGATCATCACCCGCGCCTGTTCTTCCATGGAGCGATCGTTTTCCGCCGCCAGCCGGCGCAGCAGTTCCTTGACCTCATCGTCAAGGTTGCGGATGGTGATGCTGGCCATATGATTGCACTCTACTCATCTTGCCTGATAGCGATGATAGCAATGCAATCAAACTGCCGCAAGCCGCCGGCCCCCTCGGAGGCCTAAAGCAGCTTCCAGGCAATATAGACCAGCGTCAGCGCGATCACCCACAGCGCCACGCGGCCGGATCGGCTGTAGCGCGCCTCGGCCTTGCCGACGGCGCGGGCGGTGGTCTCGTCGAAGCGCAGCCCGTGCTCCGCCATCAGGTCGATTTCGCGTGACAGCCGGTCAGTGCGCGCCGCAAGCTCCGGTGCCTGGCGCACCAGCGCCAGCAGCGCCTTGGTTCCGTCGCGGGCATCCACCATAAGACCGCGCGGCCCGAGGTTACCGGCGATCCAGCCGCCGACAACCGGTTCGGCGGTCTTCCACATGTTGAAGGCCGGGTCGAGCGTGCGCGCCACGCCCTCGACCACCACCATGGTCTTCTGTAGCAGGATCAATTCAGGCCGCGTCGCCATGTCGAAGAGTTCGGTCACCTCGAACAGCAGCGTCAAAAGCTTGGCCATCGAAATCGTTTCGGCGGGCTGGCCGTGGATCGGCTCGCCGATCGCACGGATCGCCTGCGCGAAGGCAGAGACATTGTGCTGGCGCGGCACATAGCCGGCCTCGAAATGCACCTCGGCGACGCGCAGATAATCGCGTGTGATGAAGCCGTAGAGGATTTCGGCGAGGAAGCGGCGCTCCTTCTTCCCGAGGCGCCCGGCAATGCCGAGATCGACGGCGACGATGGTGCCGTTTGCCTCGACGAACAAATTGCCCGGATGCATGTCGGCGTGGAAGAAGCCGTCGCGCAGCGTATGGCGCAGGAAGGACTGGATGAGGTTGGCGGCGATCGCCTTCAGGTCATGGCCGGCGGCTTCGAGGCCGGCGATGTTGTTCATCTTGATGCCGTCGACCCATTCCATGGTCAGCACGTCGCGGCCGGTGCGCTCCCAGTCGACGGTTGGGACACGGAAGCCGGGGTCATCCCTGGTGTTCTCGCCGAGTTCGGAGAGTGCCGCCGCCTCGAGGCGCAGGTCCATCTCGATCCTGGTGGTCTGGGCCAGCGTCTCGGTCACTTCGACCGGCCGCAGCCGGCGCGAGGAAGGGATGTATTTTTCCTGCAGGCGAGCAGCGAGAAAATAGCTTTCGAGATCGTGGAAGAAGCGGCGGCGAACGCCCGGCCGGATCACCTTCACCGCCACCTGGGTGGCCACGCCGTCTTGCATGGTGTCGGCGGTATGCACCTGGGCGATGGATGCGGCCGCAACGGGATCGCCGAACCGCGCATAGAGATCGCCCACCTTGCGCCCGAGCGAGGCCTCGATGGCCGCGATCGCTTCGGCCTTCGGGAAGGTGTGCATTTTGTCCTGCAGCATGGCGAGATCGAGCGCCATGTCGTTGCCGACGACATCGGGCCGCGTCGCCAGGAACTGGCCAAGTTTGACGTAGGAAGGGCCGAGCCGGACCACCGCCTTCGCCAGCCGATCGCTGCGCTCATAGGCGAGCGCGCGGCGGCGGGTGAACAGCCGCGCCAGCCGCCAGCCGAATTTGGGCAGGCCGGACAGTTCCTCGCCGGGCAGAGCAGCGACGACGCCCTCGCGCACCAGCACCCAACCGGCCCGTATGAGCCGGAATCCCGCGCTGACGGTGCTCATGGCCGCGTCCGCCCCACCGGTTCATCGAACTGGAGCAAGGCGCGTCGCGTGCAGGAGATGGGCGACGGCTTCAAAGCTTCCAGCCCGAATGCAGGGCCGCTATGCCGCCGGAATAGTTGCGGAAGGAGACGCGCTCGAAGCCGGCGTGGGAAATCATCGCCGCGAAGTTTTGCTGATTGGGGAATTTCGCGATCGATTCGACCAGATAGGAATAGGGCTCGCCGTCGCCGGTGACCATCTTGCCGATCTTGGGAATGGCATTGAACGACCAGGCTTCGTAGACCTTGTCGAGCAGCGGCATCTCGACCTCGGAAAACTCCAGGCACAGGAGGCGGCCGCCGGGCTTCAGCACACGGAACGCCTCACCCAGGGCCACGTCGATATGCGGGACGTTGCGAATGCCGAACGCGATGGTGTAGGCGTCGAAACTGGCGTCAGGGAACGGCAGTTCCTCGGCGTTGGCCTCGACGAAGTCGGTGTTGCCGGACAATCTCTTCTTTTCAGCCCTGTCGCGGCCGACGGCGAGCATCGAGCCGTTGATGTCGAGCACGGTGGCATGCGCATGGCCATGGCTGGCATCGACGATGCGGAAGGCGATGTCTCCGGTGCCGCCGGCAACATCGAGCACGCGCCAGCCGGCGCGCTTGGGCGGATTGAGCCAGGCGACCATGGCGTCCTTCCACAGCCGGTGCAGGCCGCCTGACATCAGGTCGTTCATAAGGTCGTAGCGGTTGGCGACCTTGTGGAAAACATCGTTGACCAGGGACTGCTTCTCGCCTTCCCCTACACGCTTGAAACCATAGGAGGTTTCCATGCCGCCGGCGGCCGTGGTTCTCTCAACTGACATTTTTTTGATCCGTCATAAAACCGGCGGGACCATAGCCGATCGATGATGCGGGCGCTATTGTTTAAGGCGCGGTGTTCAGCCGCGCTTCCAGGTGGTGGGTTTTCAAGACCTGGACTGACCGACGGGATGTTTGAATGCCTTTGAAAGCGGAACTGCACTGCCACATTGAAGGGGCAGCGGCGCCCGAGCTCGTCATCCGGCAGGCGCAGAAATACGGCAAGGATACCTCGCTTTATATCCAGAACGGTTCCTTCGTCTGGCACGATTTCACCTCCTTTCTGGCGGCCTACGACTTTTCCGCCGACCTGTTCCGGACCGAGGAGGATTATGCGCGGCTGGCCGACCATTATCTGACCAGCCTGGCCCGCGACGGGGCAATCTACTCCGAGGTGTTCACCTCGCCGGACCACGCGACGAAAGCCGGGCTGTCACCCAAGGCCTACACCGACGCGCTCGGCGAAGGCATGCTGCGCGCCAAGGCCAAGACCGGCATAGAGGGCCGCATGATCGTCACCGGCGTGCGCCATGTCGGCGTTGAATCGATAGAGCGGGCGGCACGCTTCGCGGCGCGCTGCGGCCATCCGCTGGTCACCGGCTTCGGCGTCGCCGGCGACGAGCGCATGGGCGACATGGAAGACTATGTCAGGGCGTTCGAGATCGCCCGCGAGGCGGGGCTCGGCATCACCATCCATGCCGGCGAACTGACGGGCTGGGAGACCGTCCAGGCGGCACTCGACCATATCCGCCCATCGCGCATCGGCCATGGCGTGCGCGCCATCGAAAACCCCGACCTTGTCCGGCGCATCGCCGACGAGGGCGTCGTGCTGGAGTGCTGCCCCGGTTCCAACATCGCGCTCAAGGTGTTCGACAGTTTCGCCGATCATCCGTTTCCGGCCCTGCAGGCGGCCGGCTGCAAGGTGACGCTCAACTCCGACGACCCGCCCTATTTCTGGACCTCGCTGAAGCGCGAATACGACATCGCCGCCGAGCATTTCGCGATGAATGAGAAAGCGCTCGCCGCGGTCACCAGGACGGCTATCGAGGCGGCTTTCGTCGACCGCAAGACCAAAGCAGCGCTTCTTGGCCGGCTGAACAGCGCCGCTCGCTGATTTCTTCCGACAAAGCTGTGGTCGATGCGGGCCAAGCGGTTCCTTGGCCGGTCCAATACCGCTAGGGTTCGCCCAAGCAGCTTGAAGCGCGACAGGTCCGAAAGGGTCCATGCGCGCGGTTTCGGGCGACACCGCATCAGGAGAACATCATGAAGGGCGTCACCGTCGTCGACCATCCGCTTGTCCAGCACAAGCTGACCATCATGCGCAAGAAGGAGACATCGACCGCCGGCTTCCGGCGATTGCTGCGCGAGATTTCGCTGCTGCTCGGCTATGAGGTGACCCGCAACCTCGAACTGACCACCACCACCATCGAGACCCCGATCGAGGAGATGGAAGCGCCGACGCTGGAGGGCAAGAAGCTGGTGTTCGCCTCGGTGCTGCGCGCCGGCAACGGCCTGCTCGAAGGTCTGCTCGACCTGGTGCCGGCGGCACGTGTCGCGCATATCGGCCTCTACCGCGATCACGAAACACTGGAGGCGGTGGAATATTTCTTCAAGGCGCCGAGCGATCTCGCCGACCGACTGGTGATCGTCGTGGACCCAATGCTGGCGACCGCCAATTCGGCGATCGCGGCGATCGATAAGCTGAAGGGGCGCGGCGCCACCAACATCCGCTTCCTGTGCCTGCTGGCGGCGCCCGAAGGCATCGAGCGCTTTACCAAGGCACATCCGGATGTCCCGGTCTTCACCGCGTCCATCGATCGCCAGCTCAACGAGAAGGGCTACATCATGCCTGGTCTCGGCGACGCCGGCGATCGCATGTACGGGACGAAGTAATACCAAGCAAAGTGCTTGGTATGATTTACCAAATGTTTACGCAAAGACGCGGTTTCGGCACGCGTTAAAGCGACAAACACCATCCAGCGCTAATGAATCGGCTCTCACTACAGCGCCGTGCGTCCATTCGGACGCACAAAAGGACGCTGTAGCACTTTGTTTTTGCGCATGAGCCTTTCCGAAAATCGATCTCGATTTTCGGGGTCATGCGGCGAGGCCGATCCATGCTGCGCAAGCTCCTTATCCTCAGCCTCTTTGCCGGTGCGTCGGCATCGATCCCGGTTGTCTACCAGTCGAATCCGCGAATATTCGAAAACCTGCTGAGATCGACGGTAACGGCCAAGCCTGGGGCCGAGACGCAACCCGAGGTCAGCCTGGCGTCCGCTCCCGACAAGCCGGTGGCGCCGCTGCCAACCGGCCGCAAGGTCGTGGTTGCGGCGGACGGGCGCGGACACTTTTCGTCCACCTTCAGGCTCAACGGCCGTCAGGTCGACGGCATGATCGACACCGGTGCGACGCTGGTGGCGGTCAATATGTCGACGGCACGCCGGATCGGGCTGTCGCTCAATCCCTCCGATTTCAGCCACGAGGTCAACACCGCCAACGGCACCATCAAGGCAGCCGTGGTGATGATCGACCGCCTGCAGATCGGCAGCATCAGCGTCGACGGAGTGCAGGCGATCGTGCTCGACGACAAGGCACTGGGCACCAACCTGATCGGCATGAGTTTTCTCAATCGGCTCGGCAAATACCAGGCCGAGAACGGCACGCTGCTGTTGGTTCAGTAGGGTGCAGTCAGCCGCGCGGCAGAATCCGCCGGATGACCGACTTGTCGGCGGACGGCTTCGAAGCACCGATCGCATAGGCTGAAAGCACCGCCGCGGCTGCCGCTTCGGCATCGGACGGTGAGCGGGCATGGATCAGCGCTAGCGCGTCTCCGGCTTTTACTTCCGCGCCTATGGGCAGCAGCCTGGTGATGCCGACGGCGGAATCTATCTTGTCGTCGGGCCGGGTGCGCCCGCCGCCCAGCCCGACCACGGCGAGGCCGATGTCGCGGGTGGCTATATTCGTGACGAAACCCTCTGTCGTCGCCTTGACGGCGAATTCCGTTGCCGCCTCGGGCAGGTATTTTTCCGGCTTCTCGATGAAATCGGCCGGACCGCCAAGCACGGTCACCATGCGCGCGAAGGTGGCGGCGGCACGGCCGCTGGCCAGCGTCTCGGTGGCGCGACGCATGCCGTCCTGGTTGGACGATACCAGCCCCGCCGACTGCAGCATTTCAGCGGCAAGCGCCAGCGTCACATCCTCCAGCCGCCGGTCACGCAAGCGGCCGGTCAGAAAATCGACGGCATTGCGCACCTCGACCGCATTGCCGGCGGCCGAGGCCAGCGGTTCGTTCATGCCGGTGATCAGCGCCGAGACCTTCAGCCCAGCGCCGCCGGCGACCTCGACCAGGCTGTTGGCGAGCGCGGTCGCATCACGGGATTTCTCCATGAAGGCGCCGTTGCCGACCTTGACGTCGAGCACCAGCGATTGCAGGCCCGCCGCGAGCTTCTTCGACAGGATCGATGCCGTGATCAGCGGCACCGATTCCACGGTTCCGGTCACGTCGCGGATGGCGTAGAGCCGGCGATCGGCGGGTGCCAGATCAGCGGTCTGGCCGATGATGGCGCAGCCCGTTTCCAGCACCGCCTTGCGGAACAGCGCGATGTCGGGCTGGCTGGTGTAGCCGGGAATGGCATCCATCTTGTCCAGCGTGCCGCCGGTATGGCCGAGGCCTCGGCCCGAGATCATCGGCACATAGGCGCCGCAGGCGGCGACGATCGGCGCCAGCATCAGCGAGACATTGTCGCCGACGCCGCCCGTCGAATGCTTGTCGGTGACGGGGCCTGGCAAATCCGACCAGTCGAGCACGTCGCCGGAATCGCGCATGGCAAGCGTCATCGCCACGGCCTCGTCGCGGTTCATGCCGTTGAAGAACACCGCCATGGCGAAGGCCGCGACCTGGCCGTCGGTTACGGTGCCCGACGTCACGCCGTCGATGAAGGCGGCGATCTCGTGAGGCGCCAGTCTGTGGCCGTCGCGTTTGTGACGGATGATTTCCTGTGGAAGCATCAGCTCTCCAGCAGCCCGTCACGGAACACGCGCTGCAGCACCGTTGCCAGCCGCGATCCGCCAACCGGCGCCATGTCCTTGGTTTCCTGGTGCGAAAGCTCGGCTCCGGTCATGCCAGCGGCCAAATTGGTGATGACCGAGCAGGCGGCGACGCGCAGACCGAGGAACCGGGCGAGAATGACTTCCGGCACGGTCGACATGCCGACGGCGTTGGCGCCCATGATGCGCGCCATGCGGATTTCGGCCGGCGTCTCGAAGCAAGGCCCCGAGAACCACATATAGACGCCCTTGTGCAGCGCTGTGCCTGTCGCCTTGGCCGCGCGTTCGATCGCGTCGCGGATGCCGGCATCGTAGGCTTCGGTCAGGCCGACGAAGCGGCGGTCGCTCGGCTCGCCGATCAGCGGATTGGTGCCGGAGAAGTTGATGTGATCGGTGAGCAGCATCACCGAGCCCGGCGGCATGTCCGGATCGACCGAGCCGGCTGCGTTGGTGAGGATCAGTTTCGTGATGCCGATGCCGGCAAGCACTTCCAGCACCGGCCGCATCGCCGCGGCGTTGCCATGCTCATAGTAGTGGGCGCGGCCGGACAACATCAGCACCGGAACGCCGGCAAACAGCCCGGCGACCACTTCGCCGGCATGGCCGCTGACACCGCTTCTGGGAAAGCCGGGCAGGGCGGCATAGGAGACGCGGATGGGATCCTCGATCCGGTCGACAAGGTCGCCCAGCCCCGAACCCAGCACCAGCGCGGTCGACGGCGCCAGGCCGTCCAGCCTTTCGATAAGATGGTCCAGCGCTTTTTCCGTCATCTCGGCCTACGCTTCATTTGAGCCAGCTTTGCATGTGAGCCAACGCGTCATTTGAGGATATCGCCGCGAAAGCCATAGGGCAGCATGTCGCCCATGGTCACGGTCTCGGCCACGCCGGTGTTGTCGCAGAGGTAGAGTTTCGTTTCCGGGCGGCAGAATTCGGCCAGCCGCTGACGGCAGCCGCCACACGGCGAGCATTTGGCCATGCGTTCGGCAAGGACGGCGATTTCCACGATCTTGCCGCCGCCGCCCATGATGTAGTGGCCAAGCGCGGTGGTCTCGGCGCACCAGCCCTCGGGATAAGAGGCGACCTCGATGTTGGCGCCGGTGAAGACGCGCCCGTCCTCGGTGCGCAAGGCGGCACCCACCGGGAATTTCGAATAGGGCGCATAGGCCTTGGCCATGGCGGCCTTGGCCGCTTCGAACAGATCATGCGACATTCAGGTGTTCTCTCCGATGATCGTGTCCAAAACCCGGCGTGGGGAGTCTTGTCCTAGCGTTCCTTGACGTAAGGCACGCCGCCGGCGCGCGGCGGGATGGCCTTGCCGATGAAGCCGGCGAGCAAGATGACGGTCAGCACATAAGGCAGCGCCTGCATGAACTGCACCGACACCTTGCCGACAATGGGCAGCGGTGTCCCCTGCAGGCGGATCGACGCCGCATCGAGGAAACCGAACAGCAGGCATGCGAACATGGCGTTGACCGGTTTCCATTTGGCGAAGATCAGCGCGGCCAGCGCGATGTAGCCCTTGCCCGCCGTCATGTCCTTCACGAAGCCGCCATTCTGCACCATCGAAAGATAGGCGCCGGCGAACCCGGTCAGGATGCCGGTGCAGATCAGCGCCCGATAGCGCAGCCAGGCGACCGAGATGCCAGCCGTGTCGACCGCGGCCGGATTTTCGCCGACCGCGCGCAGCCTGAGGCCGAAGCGCGTGCGAAACAGCACCCACCAGGTGAACGGCACCATCGCAAAGGCGAAATAGACGAGGATCGAATGGCCGGAGATCAGTTCGGCGTAGATCGGGCCGATGATCGGCACGTCCCTGGCCGCGTCGGCGCCAGGCCAGATGATCGCCTCGAACCGCTCGCCGGGTTGCAGCGCCGGCGTGCGGCCACCCTGCTGGAACCAGGCCTGGCCGAGGATGATGGTCGATCCGGCGGCGACGAAGTTGATCGCCACGCCCGAAACGATCTGGTTGCCGCGATGGGTGATCGAGGCAAAGCCGTGCACCAGCGCGAAAGCGACAGAGATCAGGACCGCCATGCCGAGACCGATAAGCGCCGAGTGGAACACGGAAGCCGCGGCAGCCCCCGCGAAGGCGCCGACCAGCATCTTGCCTTCGAGGCCGATGTCGAAAATGCCGGCCCGCTCCGAATAGAGGCCGGCGAGGCAGGCAAGCAGCAGCGGCACCGACAGGCGGATGGTCGAGTCCAGCACCTGGATGATTGCGTTGAAGATGTCCATCTCAGGCGCCCTTCCCGTTGACAGCCTGCATGCCCACCGATTTCGGGCTGAACGAGGCGAACAGAGCCTGGATATAGGGCCTGAACATGTGCTCGAGCGCGCCGGCGAAAAGGATGACCAGGCCTTGAATGATGACGATCATGTCGCGGCTGATCGCCGGCATCTCGAAGGCGAGTTCGGCGCCGCCCTGGTAGAGCATGCCGAACAGGATCGCCGCCAGCACGATGCCGACCGGATGCAGGCGGCCCATCAGCGCCACCGCGATGCCGACGAAGCCGGCGCCCGAGACGAAGTCGATCGCGACATTGTGCTGGTCGCCCATCACCGGGTTGAGCGCCATCATGCCGGCCAGCGCGCCCGAGATCATCATGGCGGTGATGATGATGCGCGTTTCCGAAATGCCGGCATAGCGGGCCGCCTTCGGGCTGTGGCCATAGGTGCGCATCTCGTAGCCGAGCCTGGTGCGCCAGATCAGCAGCCAGACCAGGAAGGCCATCGCCAGCGCCAGCAGGAAGCAGATGTTGAGCGGGGCCGAGCGGATCTTGGCGCCGAACAGTTCGATGATCCAGTTGAGCTTCGGCAGTTCGGCGCCGGCGAGGAAGTTGCGCGTCTGCGGCGCCTGCGACCCTGCCGGTTTCAGCGGACCGACCAGCAGGTAGACCATGATCGAGGCGGCGATGAAGTTGAACATGATCGTGGTGATGACGATGTGCGAGCCGCGCTTGGCCTGCAGGTAGGCGGGGATCAACGCCCACAACGCGCCCACGAGCGCCGAGGCCACGATGGCCAGCGGAAAAGTCAGCCACCAGGGCAGTGTACTGTCGAAGGAAAGACAGACGATGGCGATGCCGAGGCCGGCGATGTAGGCTTGGCCCTCGGTGCCGATGTTGAACAGGCCGCAATGTGCCGCCACCGCCACCGAAAGCCCGGTGAATATGAAGGTCGTGGCATAGAAGAGGGTGAAGGCGATGCCCGTTCCCTTGCCGAAGGCGCCTTCGACCAGGATGACGGCGGCGCGGAACGGGTTTTCGCCGACCAGCATGACGACGAAGCCGGCGACGATGAAGGCGACCGACAGGTTGATCAGCGGGATCAGCCCGTAGTCGGCCCAGGCCGGCAATTTGGCGTAAGGCGTGCTCATTGCGCGGCCTCCTGATGCTCGACACCGGCCATCAGCAGGCCAAGCTCGCCTTCGGTCGCCTCGGGGCCGCGCTCGCCGACGATGCGGCCGGCAAACATCACCAGGATGCGATCGGAGAGCGAACGGATCTCGTCGAGTTCGACCGAGACCACCAGCACCGCCTTGCCCTGGTCGCGCATGGCGATCAGGCGCTTGTGGATGAATTCGATGGCGCCGACATCGACGCCGCGCGTCGGCTGGCCGACGATCAGCACGCCGGGGTCCTGTTCGATTTCGCGCGCGAGCACGATCTTCTGCTGGTTGCCGCCGGAAAAATTGGCCGTCTTCAGGCGCGGATTGCCGGGACGAATGTCGTATTTCTCGATCTTGTCCTTGGCATCGGCCATGATGGCGTCGATGTTGAGGAACGGTCCCCTGAGGTAACGGGGATCGTCGTGGTAGCCGAGGATGGAATTCTCGTTTTCCTCGAAAGCCAGCACCAGCCCGACATGATGGCGGTCTTCCGGCACGTGGGCGAGGCCGCGGTCACGCAATTCGCCGGGATCGGCCTTGCCGGTGAGATCGATCGGCTTGCCCTCGAGCATCACGGAACCGGAAACGGCGTGCCTGATGCCGGAAATCGCCTCGAGCAATTCGGATTGGCCGTTGCCGGCGACGCCGGCGATGCCGACGATCTCGCCGGCGCGCAAGTCGAAGGAGACGTCGTCGACCATGGTGACGCCGCGGGAATCCCTGACCGTCAGGTTCTTGACCGCGAGCTTGACGGCACCGGCCTCGGCGTCGCCCTTTTCGACCCGGAGCAAGACGCGCCGCCCGACCATCAGCTCGGCCAGCTCCTCGACGGTGGTTTTCCTGGTCTCCCGGGTCGCCACCATCGTGCCCTGACGCATGACCGACACGGTGTCGGTGATGGCCATGATCTCGCGCAGCTTGTGGGTGATCAATACCACCGTCTTTCCCTGTTCCTTCAACTGTCTGAGGATGCGGAACAGGTGGTCGGCCTCGGCCGGGGTCAAGACGCCCGTCGGCTCGTCGAGGATCAGGATTTCGGCGCCGCGATAAAGCGCCTTCAGGATTTCGACGCGCTGCTGCAGGCCGACCGGCAGTTCCTCGATGATCGCATCGGGATCGACTTCCAGCCCGTATTCGCGTTCCAGCCGGTCAAGCTCGGAGCGCGCCTTGGCGATGCTGCTCTTCAGAAGCGCATCGGTTTCGGCGCCGAGGATGATGTTCTCCAGCACCGAGAAATTGTCGACCAGCATGAAATGCTGGTGCACCATGCCGATGCCGAGCGCGATCGCGTCGTTGGGGGTCTTGATCGACGCCGGCTTGCCGCCGACACGGATCTCGCCGCTGTCGGCCTGGTAGAAACCGTAGAGGATCGACATCAGCGTCGACTTGCCGGCGCCGTTCTCGCCGACGATGCCGTGAATAGTGCCGCGCGCGATCTCCAGATTGATGTCGCGGTTGGCGCGCACCGCGCCAAAACTCTTGTTGATGCCTGTCAGTTCGATTGCGGCTTGCGCCATGCAGCCTGTCCCACTCTTATTTTTTTATCGCTTGGTCAAAATGCCTAGCATGACCATCCGCCCATGCCAATTGTCCGGAGCAGCGTCCACTCTCGACAAATCCGCGCGCGCTTGTCAATTTCGAACGTGGCCGAAGCTCTCGCATTCGCTAATATGGCGAGGTCGATTTGACGTTGCGGCGCAAGGTGTCGCGGTACGAACTGGGGACTTTGCATGATCATGCCCGCCGACCGGCTGACGACGCTGGAAATCCGCGCCGCCGAGCAGGAGAAGACCATCGAGGAACTGTCGGGCCAGATTGCCGAGCAGTGGAAGGTGATCGAACGCATGCAGCGCAAGCTCGATGCGTTGACCGACCGCTTCCTGGCCCTTGAAGAGCAGGCGGCACCGGATGTGCCGGTTACCAAACCGCCACACTGGTGAGGAGAAGGGGAGGGTCCTGGCCATGGCCGGTGAAAGCGACCGCATCGCAAGGGCCGGCGATTATGTGCTGGGCCTGATGAACGATGCCGAGCGCGAGCGGGCCGAGCGCGATCTCGAGATCGACCCTGCCTTCCGCGACGCGGTGGTGCAACTCGCCGAACGCATGCATGTTTTCGACCGTGCCGAAAAACCAGCCGGCGCCAATCATTGGGCGCTAGTCACGCAACGCCTCGCCGAATTGCCGCAAATGCGCAGCGTTGGCCTGGGCGGCAACGATGCCAAACCGCCGACAGTGATCCGAAGCCTGTCCCGACAGCCGTACGGCGTTCGCGTGCACGCGCTGGGCGGCAAGCGTGGGTACGTGGTCGCTATGGCACTGATCGCGGCCTTCGCGCTGGGTTATCTCGCCGGCAAGCTGTAGGCCGACACAAAACCGCCGGGCGTTGCCCGGCGGTTCCAGTCATTGCCGTATGGTGCCGCCGATCAATAGGGGCAGGCGTTGTCGGCTGTGTAGTCGTGCACCTGGATCTTGCCGGCGATGATGTCGGCCTTGGCCTTTTCGACCGCCGCCTTCATTTCGTCGGTCACCAGCGCCTTGTTGTTGTCGTCCATGGCGTAGTCGACGCCGCCTTCCTTGAGGCCGAGATTTTGCACGCCACCTTTGAAGGTGCCGTTCTTGCCGTCCATGAAGGCATTGTAGACGGCGACGTCCACACGCTTCATCATCGAGGTCAGCACCTTGCCGGGCTGCAGGCCGTTCTGGTTGGAATCGACGCCGATGCCGAGCTTGCCGGCATCTGCCGCCGCCTGCAGCACGCCGACGCCGGTGCCGCCGGCCGCGGCGTAGACCACGTCGGAGCCCTGGTCGATCTGCGTCTTGGCGATCTCGCCGCCCTTGGCCGGGTCGTTCCAGGCAGCCGGCGTGTCGCCGGTCATGTTCTGGATGACATCGGTCGCGCCTGCCGCCTTGGCGCCGCCGACATAGCCGCATTCGAATTTGCGGATCAGCGGGATGTCCATGCCGCCGATGAAGGAGACCTTCTTGGACTTCGAGGCCATCCCCGCCAGGATGCCGACGAGATAGGAGCCTTCATTCTCCTTGAACACCAGCGAACGGACGTTGGGCAGGTCGACGGCATCGTCGATGATGGCGAAGTTCAGGTCGGGATAATCTTTTGCGACCGCTTTGAGGGCGTCCTCCCAGGCAAAGCCGGCCATGACGATCGGGTTACGGCCGTCCTCGGCGAAGCGGCGCAGCGCCTGCTCGCGCTGCGAGGCGTTCGACACTTCGAACTCGACATATGCAACGCCGGTCTCGGTCTTGAATTTCTCGGCGCCGTGGTAGGCCGCCTCGTTGAAGGATTTGTCGAACTTGCCGCCCAGATCATAGAGGATGGCCGGCTGGACATCCGCGGCGAAAGCCGGAAGAACCATTGCGGTTGCGGCCAGGAGGCCGAGAACGATACGTTTCATGTGATCCACACCCTGTCGGTTATTTTTTCCGTTACGCACCGCCTGTCTGCCCGGTTCTCCGGCAGGCAAACGACGTTAGCCAGGAGTGTATTCCCCTCCCGCTCCCGGGCAATCTGGCACGGCCCGAAACAAAATTCACGCGGAATTTTGACCTTTTGGAAAAGCATGCCATGGGCACGCCGCGCCGCGATCCGATCCTTGCTCGCAAGCCGTCGGGAGGTGGCCGGAATGGCGCGGGCGATGCCGATGGGTCAGTTCGCGGCGAACTGTCCCGTGCGCCGCTGCCGCCGGTAGCCGATGGCGTAAAGCAGGAAGGCCAGCACCGCGAAGACGGCAAAGCCCGGCTGGTTGAGCACCCAGGCGATGGCGCCATCCCACAGCAGCGGACTGGCCTTGGCGCGAACATAGGTTTCGAAGGCCGCCCGCGTGTCCGGCGAGACAGCCAGCCAGCTGGCGTTGAGCGGGGTCAGCACGAGGGCCGAAGCTGCCACCGTGCGCGTCGTGTCGAGCACCGCCATGATGACGGAAACCGACAGCGCGACCATGGCCGCAAGACGAAAGACGAAGCGAAACATCAAGGCTCTCCCCCGGTTCATCCTGGAGCTGACCAGGAGCCTCCGGCACATGTCCCGAACCAGAAATAGAATGCGTGCGGTTTGTCCGCAATCGCGATACGCGAATTTGAAGGTTCGCGCTTGCTGAACCCTATGCGACTGGCTTGCGTCCGCGGCGGTGAACGAGCCAGACGGCAAGAATGCCGCCGGCAATGGCGCCGACCACCAGCCCGGCCAAGCCGATGAAGGCGGCGAAGTAGCCGCAGCCGCCCTCGAAGCAGCTGACCTCGGCGACATCGGCAATCACCGAGCCAGCCAGGAAGCCGCCAACCGCACCGATGACCGCGCCCAGGATGATGCCGAGCAAGGCAGCGACGATGGAAACGAAGACCGACGGCGCTTCGGTCGGAGGCCTGGCATAGACGCCTTCGGCGCCGGAGCCGCGGCGCAGCAGATAGATGCAGAGCAGGCCGATGGCGATTTCGGCGCCGCCGATGAACTGGCTCCTGGCGGAGAAGACGAAATCGGGCACGGCAAGCACATAGGCCTGCCTCGCCAGCACCCAGACGATGGTCGCCGCCTGCCAGATGATGAACTGGCGCGGGAAGCGCGCCGAGCGGCCAAAGGCAAGGCCGAGCAGGTAAAGCCCCCACAGGATGGTGATGATGTCGACGGCAAGCCCGCCAAGGAGGAAATAGAAGATCCTGTCCGGCAGGCCGGAGTCGCCGGTCAGCCACCAGGCCGAGGCCAGGCCGTAGACCGACCACGCCATGACGAAGATGAGCCAACCCACCGGGACATAAGACAGGTCGTTGCCTGGCCGCCCGACTGGCGCCTGCCCGCTACCCGGTTGTTCACTGCTTGATGTCATGTCCGGACGATGCCCCCGCAAAGCCTCAGCGTCACTCGACAGGTGGCCGGCGGCGAAGTCAAGCGCGGCCGGTCTTGCGGCCTTGCCTGTGCACATCATTCGGGGCGTCGGCACCTCGAAACGGATGCCGCGGCGGCCTCGCGAAGCACTGTGTGGCCGGCAAAGCGAATAGACTGCCGTTATGGCTTGGCATTCGGCGCGGGATCGACTAGATGAGCCCCGCGCCTGTTGCTTTGACGGCTCAGGTGCGAGGGGAAGGTGCTTGCTGGTTGGCGGCACCCACGGCGCTGATATCGCGTACCGGCTCCCTGAAGGGACTGCATTGTCCCCAACCCGCGCGGCGAAACCGGCCGTCGTGAAAAATGCAAGGACGGAGAGGTGGCCGAGTGGTTGAAGGCGCACGCCTGGAAAGTGTGTTTACGGGAGACCGTAACGCGGGTTCGAATCCCGCTCTCTCCGCCATACCATCAACAAAAACAACAGCTTATAGTGAAATTCAGAATTTACCCGCCAAAGAGCCCATCATGCAGAATGCTATTGATTTAGGCAGCTGCGACGGCATGAGACATCCGGCCGGGGCGCCATTCCCATCATAAAACGATATCTTGGACTCATCGAGATCATGATGCGGAAGCGGCGCCCGTCGGTGGGCTGGTCCGATACGAAGTCAGCGCTCGTCGGCACTCAGCGGCACCAGCATCGGCGCTCTAGTCCCGATCGCCCGTTTGCGGCCGCCGCGGTGGCGCCTTGGGTAATGCGGGCACCTTCTTTCCGACACGAACTTTGTTCCGGTATCCTGCGGCGGGGACGCGATTCCGCATCGCTTCAGCAGCTTCTTTAGGCCGACATCTGGCCTACTGATTCAGTTTCGACAATCGAGATATAGCACTTCAAGGGGCGTACCCGCTTCGAGACGGAGACGGCACGCCAATACGGATTAGTCTTGAAAAGTCTGGCGAAAGGCCTGACTTCCGCGCGCGGTCGTCGATGTGGGCTAGTGCTCTCAAGTCTGACAATGGCATGCGGGTGTCGAGTGCACCCCGTGCATAGGCATAATCGGGCAGATAGCCGTTGACGATTAGGCGCCAGTCGAGGGGGACCACGTCACCGACCGCTCGCATCATCTTGACGATCGTCGTCGTACAGTTCGTCGTGATGGAATTGTAGAATTTTGGAGCCGCGGAAAGCGCATTTGCGTCAGAGAGATATTCCAGAAGGAGCGTCCGGGCTGCGTCAGGCGACGCCTTTAGTCGATAGATCTGGACGTCCTCTCCTCGGACATTCGACCTGACGCCGACCACGTCACGCTCGTCGGCCGCGATAATGACCAGGGGATTGCTCTTGAACAGGTCTGCTATGGGCGAAAACTCGCCACCGCGACGCCGCCGCACCTCGATGGACCAGGCAAGATAGTCACCTCCTGCAAAGCCGAAGCTCATGATGACATGGGCGATTCTGGTCCCAGACCAATAAGACATGAAGAGGTCGACGGTCTGGATGCTGGAGAGATCGTACGTCCGCGTTGTCCAGCGTTCGGTGAAATCGGTGTCGCTGCGCCATTCGAAGGCGCGCACGTCTTTTAACGTCAACCGATTTCCGTCGTAGGTGCCGGTTACCTGACGGGCGACATCGGGCGCCCAGTCGGCGTCGGCCAAAGGCTTGATGGTGCTCCACCAAACCAGAACCGCAGCAAACGCAGCCACAAACACTGCGAGCGCCCGGAAGCGGATCCGGCTGAAGAGCGCGATGATGATGGTGAAGCCGAACAAGATGAACAGGATGCAGGCCACTGCCCGTCCGGGCTCCGCGAAAGGCAGGCGGTACCACATCGCAAGGCCGGCCCAGGCGGTCAAGATTGTAACGACTAGTGAAAGGATGATCGCAATTGAGATTCGCGCGACGCCACGCATTCATTCCCCCCTTTTCAGCCGGACGGAACGCAGCGCCGTTCCTGCAGATGCGTATGGTCTGTCCTTCATCGGCTTCAGTACTGCCACTTGGCTTCGCCGAATGGCTATTTCCTGCAATCTTGGATAGTCGGAGCGGAGACAACGCAATTCTTGCCAGCCTTCGCTTTCTGGCTGTTCTGGGAACCTGCGAGAGCGTTGACCTGACGGCCGTAGTTCTCCCTGGTGTTCTGATCGATCACTGCCACGGGTGCCGCGATCACCAGCCCCGCCGCGCTGCCCGCCGCTGCTGCCGCCCCGGTCGTTGCCTGAATGATCGTGTCGCCCAGGCCAACCCTACTGTCGGTGAGATTCTGGCCGCCGGCAATTCGAGCCCCAATCAGTTGGACGGTCTGGGGTGACTCGGCGAACTTGCCATGGTTCAACTTGTCTCCGGATTTGACTTTGGTCAGGTCGATGACCACTACATTGTTTTTCGCGAATTCCTCTTTGTATGGGCTCTGCTCCGGGTTGATTGAACCGAGCCGCGGGATATCGCCCCAGACCCGTTTTGAAATCGCCAGCGCGCGGTCATCCTGCGAAACAAAAAGGGTGAACTGGGGGTGCTGTTTGCCCATGTCGGCAATTTGCGTGCGAAACACGTCGACATCGACGTCAGGGGCAGCCAGCATGACGTTCTTGAATTTCGCCGGCAGGCCGCCGTTGCGGATAGCCATCTGGCGCAAAGATTCCAACGCAAGCCAGTTGCCCATTGAATGAGCGAGGATCGAGACTTCCTTTACGTCTGGATCGCGCGCGAGAAACTGGAACAACAGTTCGAGGCCGTCGCGGGTGTAGTTGGTGCTTTCGCGGTCATATCCATAGGCAAGTGCGCTCCCACGAGAAGGCCAGGTGACCAGGATGGGCACGCTGTCGGTGCCTGTATCGTGGGAGATCTGCGCAAAACGATAAACCGAATCTTCGAATCGGTTATTAAAACCATGGATAAAGACCAAAACACTATGGTCCCGGCTTTTCCTGACAGACGCGTGGAGCCATCCCTTCGCAGTCTGGACGGTCAAATCTTCGGTCTGAACGACCGCGAAATCGGTTGCCGGGTTTGATGGAAGTTTCCTGGGCCACGCGACCTCGCCGACCTTGCGAACCGATGCCGGAGGAATCGACACTGTAATCTCCGCGAACGAGGGGGCCAATCCGCGCTCGCCCGTAAACATCTCAGCCGGATTGGAGGAACGACTGCGGGTCGTCGCCACCAACATCTCCACCTTGCTAGCCGAAGGGGACGTTTCGGCCACTGGCAACAGCACATTCGTCGGACGGGACGCGCACCCCCAGAACAGGGCAGCCAAAGCCGACGCCAACAAAACGCCGCTGACATGCCTGACTTTGGATAGGCTCACAAAACAATTTCCCAAACTCCCCTCCCGTTTCGAAGTTGTCCCCAAGCGAATGCACGGCTCGAAAGCAGCCCCGCTTTGATACTTGATGCAAATGCATGGCGCTCGTAGCATCTGGTATTCTCTGCTGGTTGGCTTCGGACTTATTTCTTTGCGAGTAGGAGTGTAACGACGGTGCGGAAACTGAATCTGTCAGGGCTCGCTCCCGAGCGCTCAGCCCAATAGAGCACCACTCCCGGGCACAGGCTGATTGGCTTGACGCTCGCGCTCATAGCGACGCGCCGGCTCGGCCGGTACCAGGTCTTTCAGCCGTAACAGTCCGGCGTGTGCCAGCACTCGCCCCACCGTCGCTTCGGACACGCCGGTTTGCATAGCAATGTGCTTGCCGGTCAGGCGCTGCCCGCGCAGCGCACAATCTCATCTGCCACCGCGGCTACGGCTCGCCTCGGACTTGTCTTGGGCCGCGAGGAATGGTCGAGCATGCCGGCGCTTCCCCCGATCTGGAAGCGCTCCACCCAGCGCGCCACCACCTTCGCCGTCACCCCGTATGTCTGCGCCGCATCGGCTTTGGAAAGACGGCATTCAACAACGTCGCGGCCATCTCCTCTCGACGCAGCGGCGTCAGACGGGCATTCTTGTGGATGTTCATTCGTCCTTCGAGAATCACTGAAGCTTCGACAATCTCCGCTTTCTCGGTCGGGGCCGAATGAGCAACCTCCTGAAAGCTCACACCTAGCTAAAATGAAACTTCATCGCGAGGGAGTTTGTGGTGATCTTGCGCCCCGCATAGACGAGGAGCTTCCTTCCCACCGACCAGAACATTGCGTTCTCGGGTCGAGAAGGCCGCCCCTGCTACCGGGAGCGAAAACGATCAGCACGAAACCGCCATAGCGAACTTCGCGATGCTCTTGCTTCCTTACCTCAAATACGCGATCGCGATCTATTTGACCTGCCATCACCGATCCGATCAGAACCGAAATTTGGCGCCGATGATTGGTCCCTGCATTGCCACGTCAAATACAAATCCGTCGTTGTCGTAGTCTACGGCAAGGTAGCGATAGCCCGCTTCCAGCGTGACCGAATCGCTATACCGGTATTGAAGCGTGCCCAGCACCTGCCAATCGATGTCGGCGCCGACACCGAAGCCACCGACATCCGCCTCGCCATGGAGGCCGAATCCGTTGCCGAGAGCAACATTGCCGGCCACACCAATCAGAGGGTCGACCCAAGTCTTGCTACCGCTGGCCTCCCTCGTGGCGAGAGGGCCGGTAACGGTCAAATCCGTATCCAGGTACCAGAGCCGTCCGCCGGCCAGAACGTCCAAGGTCGCGGTGCCATTGTCGACGACCCGATAGGAGCCGCCGAAGGTCCACAGCACCATGTTCATCTTCGCTTCGGCCGAAAGAGCAGCCAACGGGCCGGGCGATGTGCCATCGGCCTCGAGTCCCAGGTATATGAAGTCGGTGAATAGAGCGTAGCGGCCATTGCGCGCCTCACCGGCAAGCATGACCGGCGGGGGAGACCAATCGATGTGGTTGAAAATCTGGCTGAAATCGACATTGACATCCGCCGGCGACAGGCCCCTGACGCCGACCCTGCCGTTCATGCCTGCCATCCAGAAATAGGGCTCTGCCGTGAAGGTCCAGACCGGCGCGGGTGCAGGTGTGGGTTCGGGAGGTGCAAGGTCTGCCGCGATCGCCGGCGCCGCAACCAGCACTGCCGCTATCCCCGCCAAAGCCGGCACGAGAGCTCGGATGATTCCCATATCGAAGTCCCCTCTAAAATCCGTCTTTTACTTCTTGTCCGATGCGAACGTCTTGCGCCGCAGTGACAACATATACGTATTCGCGCGGCTCAGCTAATGGATATCGGCTTCCGGTCGTTCTTCATTCGTAGCGGTCCATTGCTCGTGGCTGTCACGGACAGTGTTGAGCCTACTTCGGGAACAGCAGGGTAATTCCCGTGCGGAAGCCGAAGCCGTCGGGTCCGCTGTCGGGACTTTTAGCCCAGTAGGCAATCGGCGCAAGGGGATAAGCGGTAGCGTACGGCATGGCCGGTTCATACCGCGGGATATAGATCGTGTCCGTACTCGCGGACCGGATAACGACATTGTTGTTCTCTTCGACAACCGTGACCTTGTCGTCGGCCCTTGGCCTCCGCCTTGTCGCGCAACTGCTGAATCGCGACCAGTACGTCTTTTTGCTGATACGTTAACGCGTCGCCAAACGTCTGGGTCCAATCCAGATCGTCACTCATCATTTTAATGATCTCGGGATAGTTGAGCAGCGAGATTACACTGCCGTCCCAGCTTTCTTTGGGTTTCAGGTCCGATTTCTTGGCCACCTGATCCAGGAACCGGCTCGCCTCTACAATCTGCAGCCGGTACAGCGACGCCTCACAAATAAGTGCGACAAGTTCATCGGGGTAGAGTGCGATGCGCGCTACCAGGATTTCAAGTTCATCCTCGTCAAGCGGTTCGGGAGATTGGGCGCCCGTGCCGCTATCCGCGGCGACTGTCTTATTCTGGGCGGCCGCGAAGGAGGCGGGACTGGAGCAGACGAGAAGCGCAATAGCGGCCACAATGCCGGCGCCGGCGCGCCTGCGCGGAAACTTGCGTTCCATTATCGTCCTCCAAGCGATTTCAGGGTGGCTGCCAGCGAGTCGTGCTGCCAGTCCCGGCAAATACCTTCTGCCTTGGCACGATGCTGGAGCATTCCCCTCTTATGGGGAAGGTAGTTAACTGTATGCTACGTGCAGACTGGGCAGCTCGTGCCAGTGGATCAGTCGACGTGAAGCCGGCTTTCCTCAGCAACCGCTTGGTACGCGAGGCGTAAGCTGCGCGACCCCAGCGGCATTCAACGGTCTTGTGCCAGCCTCATCAAGGAGCTTCGGCGCCAGGCGGGGAACTCTCCCTGCGCGGCTTTTGACACTTAACGTGCTGGTGCGCGACCTTGTTTGCTTTCACGACAATCGACGCCTGTATGATCCCGTAAGATACATGCAGCACCTAGTTTCTCGATGCATGGTGCCGTAGCGTCAAACACACGTCAAAACTCGGAGTGCCAGCTATGAACATATCGCGTCGCGCCGTCTCGCTTGGCGGCTTAGGTCTGCTTGCTGCAACTTCGCAGAGGCCCACGAGTGGCCACGCAGAGGGTCTGGTTGGAGATCTGATGGAAGGATCGGATGATTTCGGCCTCGCGGTCGAGGCTTACACTTACGGCTATCCGCTGGTCACGATGGAGATGACTCGCCGGGTTATAACAAATGTTGCCAAACCCAAGGGAACCAAGGCTCCGATGGGCAATCTTATCAAGGTGCGCGAATATCCTAATGCACAGTTCCGGGATGTGACGGCTCCCAACGCCGACACGCTGTACACCACGGCCTTCTTGGACGTCGGCAAGGAGCCTTGGGTCGTCAGCCTGCCGGACTTGCAGGACCGCTACGCCTTGTTCCCCATGCTCGACGGCTGGACGACGGTCTTCGACGTGCCGGGAAAGCGGACCACCGGAACAGGCGCGCAGACCTTTGCCGTTACCGGCCCTGGCTGGGAAGGCACGCTGCCGGACGGGGTCAAGCAGTACAAATCGCCGACCAGCATCGTCTGGCTGCTCGGCCGCATCTATTGCACAGGCACGCCCGAGGACTATGCGGCAGTTCACAAGGTGCAGGACGAGGTAAAGCTCTATCCGCTGAGCGCCCACGGCAAGGAATGGACGCCGCCTCCCGGCAAGGTCGACCAGTCGATCGACATGAAAACGGCGGTCCGCGATCAAGTCAACAAGATGGATGCGGTCGAGTATTTCACGCTGCTCGCCGAACTGATGAAGACCAATCCGCCGACGGAGGCTGACGCACCGATGGTGGAAAAAATGGCACAAATCGGCATCGTGCCGGGGCAGGATTTCGACAAGACGAAGTTCAATCCTGCCTTCGCCACGCGCGTCCCGCAGATCGCCTTCGACCGCATCATGCTGCACTTCAAGTTCAGTGACGGCGACGTGAAGCAAATCAATGGCTGGGGCTTCACAACCAAGACCGGCATCTACGGCACGAACTATATCCAGCGCGCGCTCGTGACCGCCATTGGCCTTGGCGCCAATCGTCCGCAGGACGCGATCTATCCGACCTCCATGAAGTCGCATGGCGACTTGATCAACAGGGCCTATTCGGGTTCGGACAAATACGTCCTGACCTTCAAGAAGGGTCTAACCCCTCCGGTAACAGGCTTCTGGTCAGTGACTATGTACGACGCGGATTACTTCTTCGTCGACAACCCGCTCAACCGTTATTCTATCAGCGCCCGCCAGCCGCTGAAAGCCAATGACGATGGTTCCATTGACATCCTGATCCAGAACGAGAGCCCTGGAGCAGACAAGGAGGCCAACTGGCTGCCTGCGCCCAAGGGCAAGTTCGTCCTGATGATGCGGACCTACTGGCCAAACGAGAGCGACCCTTCGATCATTGACGGTTCGTGGACCATCCCGCCTGTCAAGAAGGTGAGCTGAGTGACGTGGCGAGGCTGAGGGGGGGGTAGACTGTGCCCCCGAGGCCTCCTTAAACCGCTTGGCCGGCTTGACCGTGGCGCGGGAACACTCCATGTCCTCAACGATCTGGTTCCAACTTTGCCCAGCGCATAGCATGGTCATGATCGCCCTGTTCCGCTCTCATGACCGGCGCTTCAGTCGCAAGCTCCATGCCGCCTGCATCGACCTAAGACAAGCGATTGATTGCGGGGCGGCGTTCGAGGAACACACCCATCGACAAAAGTGTGGACCATACCCAGCATTGACGGTGTTCTACTGTCTATCCGGGGTCGGTCCCCTTAGGCTGGTCGGCATGCGAAGAGGGGGTTGCCGATGTCAATGAAGTCCGAATGGGCCATTCGGCTGGCGGCTACGCTCGCCTCAGGCTTGCTCGTCTGCAGTGCCGCTTGGGCCGAGGATACCCAGGATCTCGCCAAGAAGCTGTCTAACCCGATCGCCTCGCTGATCAGCGTGCCGTTCCAATTCAATTGGGACCAGGGCTATGGTCCCAACGATGGCGACAAGGGCTATGTCAACATCCAGCCGGTCATTCCGTTCTCGCTCAACGACGATTGGAACGTCATCTCCCGCACCATCCTGCCCGTCGCCTACCAGCACGATATTGCCGGGCCTTCCGGCAATCAGTTCGGGCTCGGCGACATCAGCCAGAGTCTGTTCTTCTCGCCCAAGAAACCGACCGCAAATGGGATCATCTGGGGTGTCGGCCCGGTGTTCCTCTTTCCGACGGCGACCGACGAATTGCTTGGTGGAGAAAAATGGGGAGCTGGTCCGACAGCCGTCGTGTTGAAACAAAAGGACGGATGGACGGTGGGTATGTTGGCGAACCACATCTGGTCGTTTGCCGGCGACGGCGACCGCAGCGACATCAACGCCACCTACTTGCAGCCTTTCGTCTCCTACACGACGAAGGACGCTTGGACGTTCAGCTTGAACACCGAGAGCACCTACAATTGGGAGGCGCAGCAATGGTCGGTCCCGATCAACTTCCAAGTCTCGAAGCTGGTGGTGATGGACAAGCAGCCGATCAGCCTGTTCGCCGGTGTGCGCTACTGGGCGGAAAGCCCCGACAATGGGCCAGATGGTTTCGGCTTCCGCACGGGTATTACACTACTGTTTCCAAATAAATAGGCCGGGCAGTGCTTCGGCCGGGGCGCAGGCCAGTCCTGCGTCCGCTTGTCGTGTGAGGGTAGCAGCGATCTGGCTGAGGCTCTGCCCGGCTGCCTTCAGCGGATGGCCTCTCGCTCCTGGCCGAGCGCGAACGAGCTTCCGTTTAGGGTCGAACTCGGTAGTTCAGGTGATTGGGTTTTGACCCCAAACGCCATCCGATTTGGTCGCCCGCAACGGTCCAGCGTTCGCCTGACCTGCATAGACCTCCATTTCCCACCTCGGGGCGGAGTCATCTGCGTTTGGGCAGCCACATAGAGCAACGTCCGCATGAAGCCCATTCAACTTGTTTCTGTTTCATTCTGTTCTCCAACTGCTGCGTTCCGTTTGGAATTCTCGACTGGGGTTCTCAGCGGTGCCGACATGGAGTGGCCGCCATCTCATTCTGATCCGGGAAATCCACAGGACGACCGAGACGCGACATCGCCATGACCAAGATCGCTCCGATCCCCGAGGGCTCGCGACGTTTCTCGCCAATCAACGCGACGCTTAACCCGAGTTCGGAACCAGTTTCAGTCATCCGATCTAGACCACAAAGCCGGCAAGTCGTGTGATGAGCCAGCTTGCAGCCATTGTGCCGATCAGATAGGCGGCAGTGCTCCGCGCAGCTACAATCGGAATGGTGATCCGGGTGGTAACAATTCTGAAGGCGATTAGTACCGCCGCTACAAAAAGCATTTGCCCTGCTTCGACGCCCAGATTGAAGGTGAGAAGAGCAAGCGGCACATCCACCTGTGGAAGTCCGATCTCCTTGAGCGCACCAGCAAAGCCAAAGCCATGAAGAAGACCGAAAGCGAAGGCCACCATCCAGGGATAGGTCTCGGAAAGCCGCCTTTCTGCTGGCTTGATCTTGGTGAGTTCGCTGGCCACGAAGGCAATGCTAAGCGCAATGGTGGCTTCCACGGGTTTCTGCGGTAGGCTGAAGTAACCCAAAGCCGCCCCTGCAAGCGTGATACTGTGGGCAATCGTAAAGGCAGTAATTGTCTTCACGAGCGTCCATCGATTGTGGATCAGCAGCATGAGAGCCAGCACAAATAGAAGGTGGTCGATGCCGGACAGGATGTGATCAACACCCAACCGGAAATAGGTTTCCGCCACCTCAAAGCTGGCCTGAGCGCCCTTGATGACAGTGCTCGGCATATCTGGTTTGAGGCGGGCAATCTCCGTCGTCCCATCGCGGTAGGTAATATGGATCAGCGCGTCGGTCAGGGTTGAGCGCAAGCCGTCGATGGTGATCTCATGGCCCTTCAGACCGCCGTCGCATGCGGCGGTCCATCGCTCCATGTAGGCACCGCCATCGATGGATCTCGTCGGCTCGTTCTCCGCCCTGCATGTTTCCGGCAAACGCGCGTAGAGGCTGAGCCGCCTGTCGCCTAGGGCCGGCACTTTCCATACCGCCACAAATACATCGGGTTCCGTCTCCCGCATCTCGAGATAAGCGGGGCGCATCTCGTGTGCTGCTGCGGGTGCGGATTGGAACAGCTGCAGAAGAACCGTCAATAGCGCTGCGAAGCGAATCATCGGATGGCGCTCGTTTTTGCGGGGTACTCGATCACTACCGCATATCGCTTCAGCAATTCCTCAAGTCGGCGCTCTTCGAATTCCTTGCGCTTGTCATTCGCCCACTCGCGCACCACGTCATCGCGCACCTCGTTGAGCGCGGGCAAGCGGCCCGGTCTACGCTCTGACAGCTTGATCAAATGAAGTCCGAAACTTGATGTGACGGGACCTGTCCACTGGCCTAGCGTTGCCTTGTCGAGCGCTTCGGCGAAATCCGTCCCAAAAGTCTGGCCTATCGATGATTTGCCTGTCAGGGGCAGCTCCACGGGAAGCAACGACACGTCACCCAACATCGTCGGATCGGTCGCGGGATTTGTCGCCAATGTCTTCAATATGGAGGCCGCGTCCTGCCCGGTCTTGTCGCCGTGCTGGTCCGGGTTGAGGAAAACCTGTTGGAAGGCCAGCATCGGTTCGATCTCGAATACGGTGGGGTGAGCCTTCAGATAGGCATCAAGCTCACCACTAGTCGGCGTTTGTGCATCGACGATGGAGTCGTTCATAAACCCCATCTTCAGGCTTAGGCGGCGGCGAATGACAGCGTCATCCTTGTCGAGCCCCAAGGCTAATGCCTCGCGGACGTAGATCTCTTCCTTGACGTAGTCGTCGACCAGTCCCTTAAATTCCTCGGCCGTCGGAGGTCGCTGCCAGGTCTTGCCGAAGATTGCAGTCAGTTGTTCGATCTTGGGCGCCGTGACGATGATGCGATCCGGCGCTTGCGCTCCCCCGCGGTTGAGCAGGCCATACACCGAGAAGATGGCCAGAGCCAAAATGATGAAGTGCGCTAATGGCTCTCTCAGCAGACGTTTCAGCAAGATGATTGGCTCCGCTGGCAAAGGACAAGCAGGGTGGTGCGGCGGTAGGCGGCCGCACCGAACTTTCAGGTCAACTCCAGAGTGACATTCAAGGCGTGTACCAGATCGGCGACGTGTAGGCGCGCTCCGTCACAGTCATCTGTGTCCCCTCCAGTGGCTTCGTGCCAAAGCGCTTGGCGTCGTAGGCGGTCCAGCGCGGCGTCGGGATCTCGATGACGCGACCGTAGTAGAAAGCCTTCTGCTTTGGATCAAATGCAGGGTCCTTCCAGACCGCAATCAGTTCCGAGGCGCCTATGGTGTTCTTCCACGTAGCGTTTTCGACATCCACCGTGCTGCCAACCGATGGGAGCTTGCCATCTGCGCCTAACTTGCGGTCGCCACCCCAAGCTACGTCATAGACCTGCTCATGAGTTTGATCCTTGTCATCGAGCCATCCCTTGACGATCTGGTAACGATCGAGATTGGCGCCGATCGGATCCTTAAGTGCAGCGACGAGGAACGTCGGCACCTTGCCCTCTGGCGCTGCCGTCAAGTCGCCGCCCATGGGCACGCCTTTGGCATAGCCGATAGCGCCCGGATTGCGGGTCTCTGCATCTGCCTGCTCGAAATCCCAGCCGCCGAAAAAGCGCACAGCCATGCGCGGTCCCGTGGTGCCATAGGTTTCCTTGCGCTGCATGGCGTCCCAAAGAGCTTCACGGGTATTTTCCGTCGCCCAGACCGCGGCATAACCCGAGGCGCTGACCTGCCAGTCCATGACCTTTATCTTCGTTTTTGGATTAGTGAAGAATGTACTCAACATGCGCTCCGGGCTCGGCTCCTGTGGCGTGGTCTTGCCGAAGAAGTTTTCCTCTTCCAGCGCGGAGAGGCCGGTGTGAGCATCGGAACTGCCGACCATGCCGAACTTGTAGGGGTTGGTGCCAAGCTCGGCCTCGAGCTTGAGACCATTCCGCAGTGCTGAGCGCGCATATTCGAACTCCAGCATATCGGGTGTCTTCGCCGCGCTGCCATCAAGGTTGCCAAAGTCCCACCGTTCGAAATTGGCAAATTCGTCATTTGGGGAAAGCGTCGGGTGGGTTTCGCCGTCGCCCTTGGTCTGGGTTGCCTCATAGAGCCGCTCCCACTTTGCGCGCTGCTCCACATATTCCTTGTCCACCGGCTTGTTGGTGAAGGACTCGATTAGCGGGAACATACGGCCATTGGAAAGGTTGCCGTTGTGGGCGATGGCCAGCACGCTACCGCCCGTCTTGTCCTCATAGGCCTGCATCCATTTCCACAGATCGCGCGGATTGTCGCTGCCGAGGGGCTTCAAAGT
The DNA here is from genome assembly GCF_004791595.1 of Mesorhizobium sp. M8A.F.Ca.ET.202.01.1.1. Taxonomy (NCBI): domain Bacteria; kingdom Pseudomonadati; phylum Pseudomonadota; class Alphaproteobacteria; order Hyphomicrobiales; family Phyllobacteriaceae; genus Mesorhizobium; species Mesorhizobium sp. M8A.F.Ca.ET.202.01.1.1. Next base: position 107,005 of record NZ_SRUN01000003.1, read on the forward strand.
CGTGTAGGGCACGATCTGGTCGGCCTTGTCGCCGTTATCCCGGAAGATCACGTTGCGGTGCAGATTGTTGCCCGCCGTGTTGGACGTCCATTCATAGCCGATGACAGCAGTGAAACGGCCCGGATCGTTGTATTCCTCCGCCGCTTTTATCGTATCCTGCCACGCATTTTTGTAGGGGCGGGTTTCAGGTCCATACATCATGCTCTTCGGAATCGTTCCCGCGCTGAAGGCCTGGATGATCTGGATCGCAGCGTCGCCGCCTTGTCCTGACTTGATCATATCGTACCAGGTCTTGGCTTGCGGGTCGGCAATGACTTCCGGCTTGCCGGCAAACAGGTCCGGAAACATGCCCATGTTGTCTGAGTGGTCGGTAACGACCAGGAAGTCCAGCGGTCGCGACAGCTTGGCCGGCTGACCGCTCGACGCCGTAATTTCCTCGCCTCGCGCAAAGCGATAGGCATCACGCGGTGTCAGCCGCGCGCCGAACGCACCCGCATCGAAAGATGCTCCGGTGTGAAGGTGCGTGTCGCCGAAGAACGGCCGGGTAGGGAAATTTCGGCCAGCATAGGGCGAATAGATCGGCTTCGCGGCAAAGACCTTCGCTGCCTTCTCCGGTGATAGCGCACCAATGTCATCATCAGCAAATGCCGGTGCCGCCAGGCCGAGGATGGTCGCACTCAGAAGAATGGACCTGAAAGCAGAACTGCGCATATTGTGGTTCCTCCGGTTAAAGCTCGTCACCACATCGTAGTCTGTAAGTGGAAACACACCCGTAGCATCGGGTATGTTCTGTGAGGGAAGCATGCCCAAGCGACCTGCGGCACGCGAGGGTTGGTGCCTCGTCCTTCATCTCGAACTCTGATGAAGTGATGGTCTGGCACCGGAGGACGTCATAAACCTGTTCCGCCCTGGTGCGCGGACTCGCCCTTATGAGACCAGCTTGGAAATCTGTGCCTCAGGTTGCGCAGCAGGCGCGACTTAACAGTAATACATACCAACCGCGCAGCGCCGCACCGTACGCCTCGCAACCCCGGCAACACTGACCGGCGTGAGCGGACGCCCGACGATGGCTTCGGCCGTCGACATAAGGGTGTGGGAACCGGTGACTGTCATCCGTTCCGAGGCTCCGAGCCCGATCAGCCCGACGGTGGCGGCGAGCAGGATGTTTTTCAGTTTCGCTGTCATGATTATTTGGTCCCTTCTGGTGAAAACTGTGTGGGCAGTTCATCGGTGTCGGTCAGTTCCTTCGCATCGACCTTCTTGGCGTTGGTCCCGTTCTTGAAGCCGAAGTCATCGGCCGCGACATCGCTGCCGGTCTTCCAGTCTCTGATCTGAACACTGTATTGCGGCCCCTGATCGACTTTCTTGCTGGTAATGACATAGAGGCAGGGATAGGGATGCTCGCCCTGGGCGATCCAGATCTGCCAGTCTACTTCCTTGGTCCGAAACGCCAGATGATCGCATTCGGTGCCGCCGATCACGCCGCTGCCGAGGTCCTTGACGTCGGTCACGTCGCGCATCAGCTCCTCGTAGACGTTCGACATAAGCAGGTCTGCGCCGGGAACAGGCCGGTGGAACTTGTCCCGCAACTCATCGACCAGATGATCCAGGGTGCCAGGCACCTCGGCCTGCGTGTAAAGGTTGGCGTTCTTGCCCAGCAGCGTCAGCGTCTTGCCGTCGAAGATCATCTCGACATTGGCGAAACCGCCACTGCGGGTGGCGCGGATCCTGTCGGGCCGGCTGAGGTCGACCATCCCCGAACTCGCGAACAGAAGCTTCTGGTGGTCCTTGGTGACGACCTCGAAGTTGGTGTCGTATCCAAAGGAAATGGAACTCACGCCCGCCATGTAATCGGACATCGCCTTGAGCATGCTCTTGGCCTCTGCGTCGTCCGCTGTCGCGGGCGCTCCCCACCCAATCGCCAAGATCATCGCCGCTGTAGATGCGGCGGCGAGTCGCCTTGATTTTCGTGGTATTCTTTTCATGTGAGTGCCTCCTTCCAGGTGCCTCAGTATTAGTTGAGGAAGCGGAGGAGCACCCGTAACATCGGGTAGGTTCTGTTATGGTCGCTACTTTTGTGCCGTGGCGGCCTACCAGCGCGAGAACGCAGATCGACGCTCAGCCCGCACTTACTCGATCGACGGCATATCAGATGTTGTGGCAGGCACTGAGGAGCCTGACGGCGCGTCCGACGGCACGGGCAAGCCTGCCTTGCGAAGGCTCGCGATCATGCGCGCCCGATCCGCTGCCTGGATGTTGCGCTTCATGAGTTCGGCCTCGATGTTGGGGATGAACGCTGGGCTCATCTTCATAAATATTGCTCCCTCCCGGGTTGCTTCCGCCATCATCCCCGCCTGTGCATAGATGGCGGTCGCTACCACATGGAAGATTGGGAGTTTCTGGAGATCGGCCTGCCGGATCTCGGCCACGGCTTTTTGGTCGTCATGCTGCATATAGGCTGTGAGCGCGAGCACCGTGTGGTAGTACCCGCCGGCCCCCGGATTGCGGTCAAGAGCTAGCTGCACAAGCTCCGCCCCACGCTGCCATTGCCCTCCAAGTGCCAGTCGTGTGCCGAATTCGCCGAGGAACTCGGTATCGTTGGGATTGAGTGCCAGTGCCCGTTCCCCGATCTCCATCGACTCAGCCCATTGCTGATTGAAGAACAACGCCGTCATCAACGCCTGAAGTGCGCGCATATTGTCCGAGTTCAGCTCGACCGCCCGACGCGCTGCAGCGAGTGCACGTTCAGCCGATGTGGGCGCGCCCTTTCGTGCATTGAAGCCAAACCGGTCCTCGTCGACGTAAGCAATCGACAGCATCGCCCAGGCGGTAGCGTAGGATGGAAAGCGCGCGACGGCGCTCTCAAGGCAGTCGCGGACGGCCGCATGCCGTTCGACACTCAACTCGGTGCGATAGGCGTAAAATTGAAGCGTGCAACGGTAGGCATCGAGATCATCGGGCGGGCCGTTCGCGATGTCGGCCTGATAGATGACGCCGTAGGGCTGAGCTACTACTGTTGCAACCTGGGCGGCGACATCGGATTGAATGGCGAAGATATCGCGGGAACGAAAATCGTCGTCGTAGGTTTGAGACCACAGGATCGCGCCGTTTTCGGTTTCGATCAGACGGGCTGTGACGCGGATTCGCGCGCCGGAGATTTGCACCCCGCCGGTCAGAAGGTAACTGGCTCCGAGTTGCTGGATGTGCGAGGGGGCGACTTGCGGTGGCAAAGCCTCTGAGGTCTCGCGGCCATACACCGTGAGTTCTTTGAAGTGCGGCAGGATGCTCAGCAATTCCTCGGTAAGCCCCATCGCATATAGCTTGGCTTCCGGTCCTCCGCCGAGATCGGCGAATGGCGCGACCACCAGCGTTGGTCCCTCGGGATCGGCCGCCCGCGCCGAGGGCAGGGAGGTCTGCGACACCAGCTGGCTGGAGGCCCAATATGCAAAGGTGAGGCAGACGACGACTGCGAGCGTTGCCGTGGCGAGCCAATGCACGCGTTCCCATGAAAACGAAGCCGCTTTCGAAATCTCGGGAGCCGCTGCAGGCCCGACTGGCGTGAGTTCGACTGCGTTCGAGACGTTCCAGCTGAAAACGGGAACGTACCCGCCCTTGGGGATTTCGATGCGGATCGGATCGGTGCATCCGGACAGCAGGTAATACCGCTCAAGCGCGCGGCGCAACCGACCCGCCTCGATCCGCACCACCGGATCGTCCTGCGAGAAGTTTTCGTCCCGGTCGAAAACCTCGATGGCGATCGAATAACCTTTGAGCCGCGTAGCGCGCCCAGAGAGCGTTTCTTCCACGACGTAGCGTAGGAAAGCACAAGCGCGCGCCGGCACCGAAAACTCAGGACTTGAGAGAATGCGCTCAAGCTCGGCGCGGACCTCCTCCGGAGAGGGTGGCAGTCGGAGTGCCGAAGTCAGGGCTAGCGCTGCAACCCCAGGATTAAAGACGTTCATTCCAGAACCCCTCTTGCCCCACCTTGAGGGCCGTCCCGACCTGCCGTAGGGCATCGGCTTTGGAGGTAAATTAGAAACTGCTTAAGTAGAGTACTCCCCGCATTCCATTCCGTCCAAGACTATGTACGATTCCATATGGTCCGGCGTCGGCTACAGTAACCTACGCCCGCAACTGCTGCGGCACGCCTATACTCCATTGCACCGACGGCGGAATGGGCGTCATTGATATGGATCAAAAAATCGAGGCGGCCCAACGGCGCTTTCCCTTGCGAAAGCGCGCGATCGAGGACCTCGCCGTCCGCGATGAGGATTTCCGCTCGCTGTGTATCGATTTTGCTGACGCCGAAAGAGCGGCCCTGCGTTGGGAGAATTCCGACACACCAAAGCGTGATGAGCGTCGCGCCGAATACCTAGCGCTGGTCAACGACCTGGCCAAGGAGATCGAAGCAATATTGGATACAGCCGCCAGTATCCCGCTCCCGGCCCAGCGGCCGAAAAGTCAGTAGTGAACGAAAGCTGCTGAATGGCTGGCTGGGGCCTCGCAAAGCGGAGCAGCCCTTGGCCGCACCGAATATACCAGATGCTACATCGCGCGGCGATCCAAAGTATCACGCCGCCGCCTCCTTCCGTTGCGCGGTGACGGTCTGTTGCGTCGCAGCCGCACTGACCACTGCTTCCTGTTGCGGTCCGGCAGAGCTCTGAGCCAGTACGGATTTCGCGAGTTTGATACCGTTTTCATCAAACGCTGTCGTCGCCTGACGCCAGCACTCGCAAAGACTGTTATTCGGCCCGGCAGACAAGTCTTGCAGTATGTCGATGGAACTCGTCTGATCACCGGCAAGTCTCAAGGCACCATGGTGCATGGTGTGGCTGTTCCGGGAGTAGGTTACCAGATGCTACGCGCGTGCGCGCGCCACGTCCGCTAACCTTCGCGTCAATCAGTGCAGAGGAGCGACAACAATGTGCCTTCAGCGCGTCCCGCATGATCGATGACTAGGAGAAGGTCTACGCTTCGATAGTCGAGGACAGGCGATCATGCTCAACCGGGGTTGCTCAGCGCAGGACCAAAAATGGACCACGATCTAAGCCAACGAGCTAACGGGCCTGTCCAACTAGTGGTCCGCAAATCTACATGCTTGCCCACGTAACTTACCGACTGCCTCTGGGCTCACGCGATATACAAGCCCTTTGAGACACCAGCCGAATTGCAGTCCGCGAAGGGAAAAGCCCCATGCTGAGACGCCAGCGCGGACGTTCATGAGCAGAGAACGGCAGATAAAGGAAAGGCACTTCCATGCGAAATTTAATGACACTTATCACGGCAACTTCAGTAGCACTTTTGTCTGCGATGGCAGCCTACGCACAAACACAAAATCCCCTTCCCAAGGCCAGCGATGTGCTTGTCCGATACGGGGACGACGTGGAGGGCTGGACGGTCTATGCAAATCAAACCCGCGGAGATTGCTTGATCGTGCGCCAGGATGGGCCAAGTTCGGTGCAAATGGGCGTTACCGCAAATCAGGAGGTCGGGTATCTCGGCGTGTTCACGAAGGCGGATATCGGCCTTCAGAACGGGGCCCAGTCGGAAATCTTCGTCTCCATCGCTGGCCATCTTTATAGTGGTGTGGCCATCACCACGAGCGGCGAACTCAAGGGCGGATATTCTGGTGGCTACATCTTGACAGACGACCCGAATTTCAAGCGCGACGTAGCGAAGCAATATGAAATGATCGTGTTTCCGGAAACCAAGGGGACCTTCGTTGTCGATCTGAAGGGGACTTACAAGGCAATGGCAATGGGCCGCAAATGCCTCGCGCAGTGACCGCCCGCTGGGCAATATTCCCCATCTCGGCCATTGGCTGCAGCCGCAGAGTTTTAACGCAGAGCGCCAGCGTGTGAAATCGCCGCCGCCGGAGCGGCCAATGCCAGTCGGCGCCCACAAGCCAAGATCGTATCAGAAGTTCGGGCTTTTCAACGACCGCGGGGCTGATGACCAACAGCGAAGATACTAAATTAGAGCATTCCCAACAATGACGTAGAAAAAGAGACCTGACGTCTTTTCAGATAGCGCGACGCGTCCACCATTTTGACGCCGCCGGCGTGGATAACGGCAATTGACGATGTTGTAATATATTGACAAGATCAATGCGGCTTCCGGTGTATTCACCTTGATTGCAAGCGTCATCTGGCACCGGATCAATCCTCGAACAACCGACTAGCCACCGACTTGATGTACTGCAGAAACGCAGCAACGCTGTCGGAAAATGAACTGCCCCTCTCACTGGACGAGCTGATTGCGGCGATCCGTCGTGATCTTGATGCGAAGAAGCCCAGGCAGGTTAAACAGGGACAAGGACGGCGTGCATCCGCTTGTGATTCCGTGTGAGAAGGGGTCGATGGGGTGGAGGAATGTGGTGACCGGAGCTCGCGTCGATTCGTCCTACTCGCTGGCGTGCCTGGGCAAAGATGAACCGGCCTCGTTTCGGGATCCGACTTAACCCTCAGGATCGACAGTCAATGCCGTGCGTGGTCTAGGCCTGACAGGCCGCTGCTTCAGCCTGGCTCATTTTGGCGATCTGCTGCTGTGCGGCGGCAGCGGTGGCGGCATCGCCGCCCTCGACGTGCACCGTCGGGAACGCGATCTTGATGTTGTTGTCCTCGAAGGCCTTCTTAATCATCATGAAGGCCCGGCGCTTGATCGGGAACTGCGTTCCCGGTTTGGTCGTCATCTTCATACTGAGCTGGACGGCGAAATCGCCGAACGCGTCGATGCCCTGCATTTTCAGCGGCTCGATCGTGTCGGCCGCGAATTCGGGGTCCTGCGCCAGCTCTTGTCCGATCTTCTTAACCAGCTTGCGCGCGAGTTCGACGTCGGAATCGTAGGTCACGCCGATCGTTATCTTGTCGATCACCCAGTCGCGACTCATGTTCTGGATCGCGCCGAGCTGGCCGAACGGAACGGTATAGACGGGGCCGCGGTGGTGGCGCAGCCTGACCGAGCGCAGGCTGAAGGACTCGACCGTCCCCTTGTATGACCCGCTCTGGATGTACTCCCCCACCCGGAACGCATCGTCCATCAGGTAGAACACTCCGCTCAGCATGTCCTTCACAAGCGTCTGCGAGCCGAAGCCGATGGCCACGCCGAACACACCTGCGCCAGCGATCAGAGGCATGATCTGCACGCCTAACCCGGCCAGGATGCTTAGTACTGCCACGACGCCGATGAGGACGGCGAGCGCGTTGCGAAAGATCGGCAAGAGAGTTCGCAGGCGGGCTGCACGTGCTGCATCGTGCGGATCCGCCTGGGGTGCCGCATGATGGGGATCCGTACTGGCCAGACTCGATGCCTCAATTCTATAGGCGATTAGGGCCTTGGCGAGCTGCCAGAACAGATCCGCGACCATCAATATGACAATGGCGTTAAGCGATCCGGATATGATGCGAGCGCCCATCTCGTCGTGAGCAAAGGCCACTGCTCTAAGACGCCAGAGGTAGGCGAGCCAAACGATCGCCGCTGCAATGACCCCCGCCCTAGCGCCTCTGACGATAAATACGTTGAGCGCCACGCCGACGGCGCCACTGCGCTTGGCGGTGCCGGCGACCGCTTGCGAGACATTACCGACGCCGCGCACCACGCTAGGCAGGAGCAGCGCGTACAAACCGATCCACAGCAATGCGAGCAGCCCCGCGACCCAGACTAGCCAAAGTACAACCAGATAGAGCGTAAGCAGACAATTCTTGATCGGTGAGGCTGGCGTGCTAGGCCGCCGCCAAACGGTGTCGCAGCCGACGGCCAGCAGGCCAAGCCCGAACGAGAGCGCGACGAGCCGCAGCATGTCGGGCGAGAAGCCAAGGGCCGGCATGATGCTGACAATCGCCCAGCCGAAGAAAAAAAACCCGGCGACCGCGCTCACGCGTTGCTGCCAGAAGCGTTGACCCGCCTCGCGGCTGCCGCCCCGCTGATCGCTAGGGTCACCCTCAATGGGAGACCCCAACGCCAGCAGAGACTTTGTTATCGCGCGGATAGCGCGAAAGATGATGAAGGCGAGCAGCAGCGTCAGCACGATCTTGCGCAGAAGCGGCGGCCATTCGAACGCGAGGAACGAGCCGATGCTGGCTAGGGCAAATGTCAGCAAGGCAGCGACCTCGGACAGAACCGCCTTTCCGGGGTCAATCGTTGCCTCGGAAGTGCCCGGCGCCAAAGCCCGGCGGACCAGCCACTCGGCGCCGAAGCCGACGACAATCAGAACTGCCAGGATCAGGACCACAAGGCCGGGCCTGCCTGAATTCACGTCGCGCGAGACGACGCCGGCGGCGTTGGCCAACTCCTGCGGGATGCGGGGAATGGCATCCGCGAGCGCGGCGAGACGTGTGCGAACGGCTCCCTCCCAACTCGCGATCGTGCCTTCTAGCGATGCGGCAGGCGGTTCCTCGGCGGCTGCCGGTATCTTTCCTTCGAGCCATTGCTTCACCTCAGGGTCGGACAGCAGGTTGAGGAACTGCCGTGCCTTTTCAGGCGGCAAGCCGGCCGGAGACTGCTGTGCCAAGGAGGTTCCAAGCAGTGCCCAAAAGAAAATCGCAATGCCGGCCGACAGCAGAATACAAATTCGAGTGCGCAGTGCTTTGCTCATCGGACGCTCCGGCTGCCCGTGGGAAGCCAGCCGGGAGCGAGCCTGTCCGCTTGCGCCGGCAGACGACAGGCGGCGCTGGGAAGGTCGTCAGGGCCAAGTTGCCCATTTCTGTACGAAGGCGATGAAGGCCTGGCGGTCAAAGATGCGTCCTTTGCGCAAAGTCGATAGCAGGACGATTGTATTAGGTATGGCTTAAGCGCAAATTGCGCGAGATCAATCGGCGTTCGATCGCGTCGCCCTCGATGGTCTTTCAAGGAACGCTTAGACCTTGCCGTCGATGCGACTTATCCGGTCGGCTGCACCGGCGGCTGTAGGTCAGTTGCGGGACAGGCCCTTGCGGCCCACAGCCATCGCCTTGAAGGTCCCTTCCAGGTCGACCACAAATTCCCCTTTGGTCTGTGGGAAAACCGTCGTGGTGTATTTCGCTTGAAATTTGGGTCGTCCGTCAAGATGTAGCCGCCCGGATGCGGAGGGCGGCTTCACCTGCGACATGCCGAATGGGCTCTCCTACACGGCGCGCTCAGACGTGCTTCATATGGTGCTTCGCCAATAAGTTCACTATGCGTTCGGCTTGTGCTGCGGAGCACCAGCCGCTGGCCAGGCTAACTAGATCATCGATTCAATTCCGGCTGTGCGCTGGAATGTCCGGTTTGCGAGGGATGATTGCCGTCGACCCACTGGACGATCATCCGGAATTGCACTTTCGCTTGCCAATACGCGCGATAGAAGTCGAGAAGTTCCCCCGTGGGTTCCGACAAGCGTTGGAAGCCCGAAATGAAGGCGACGACGGTGCCGATCGTCGTCTGCCCGCGGATGACAAGATAGCCGCCAACGATCAGGACCATCAGGGACCCAGCCGCGTTGGCTATGTTCAGCAACGTCTTCAGCCCGAATCTCAACAAATAGAATTCAAGGCGGTTGCTGAAGATGGTGCGTATGGTGCGAAAGGCTGCCCGGCGCTTCGTCGAGTGGCTGGCGAAGGAATTGACTGCCTGGTTGCCAAGCCTTCGGACCAGCACGACCTGCCGTTCCACGAGTGTGTTCAGGTCCTTCTGCATGTAAAGCGCAAGCAGGATCTGCGGCAGGAGTGATACGCCGCTGACCAGAGCAATCACCGGCTGCATGTAGATCATGTAAGATACGACGGAGATCATCATCGTGACGTTGACCACGCATTCAGAGATGCTGGTGCCGACAAATCCGCCAACATAGTCGATCTCGTTGCCGATGATGCTGGCGGTCTGACCGCTCCTTGCGTGCTCGCGCGCTGACCTTTGCGTGGCGACGAGAGCGAGTTGATCGCGCGCCGTCTTCACCACGCTCTCTCCGAGCCAGCCCTGATAGACGATCAGTGCGTATTTCAACCCCGCATGCAGGAGTATAGCCGCTAGATACAGGCCGCCGAGCATCAGGAGCGCCCGTACGTTCTTGTCGGCAATCGCCCCATCGACGACCCGTCTCTGCAGGTCGATGGGGATAAAGTTAGCCAAGGCAACCGAGATTGCGATCACGCTGACATAGACCTGATGCATGCCGCTGGCGCGCCGGACAAAATTGGGAAACTTCTCGCCAGCGCGTATCGCGTCGGCCATCGGCTTAAACGGGGTGAAGCGCCGCGCAATTGTCGTGAAAATGCCGCTCACCTTCGGTGCGCCTCCGTCGCCTCCATCTCCGGCCCAGCCGATAAGGCCGACGCACCCTGTCGGTGAGCAACCGAGCGGGCATCCTCGTTGCGCGGCTCGGTCGAAGTCAGCCCGGCAGGCCGAGAGCGGCATTCCTGCAGCGCCTCGATAGCCGGTCGCGACCAGTAGGGCTGGCCCCGGCCACGCCACGTTGGAGAGGTTGAGTTCTCGATCATCACGGTTTGATAGCGGAGAAGGCCGCGAGCCCCCTTGATCGGCATCAAGGCTGGGAGAATTTACGATCCGAGCTGAAACAGGAAGCCACGGTGTTGTTGGCAAAAGCACTGACCGGCGGCCATGACTGGTGGACCGGGAACCTGATGTGGGCCGGTCAGGAGTTCCAACAAACAAGGGCAAGCTTTCCGGGCGCGCCGTGGTCGCGGGGCGCCTGCTCTCGCTGAGGCCGCCCACTGCCGACAGACCCCGGCCGGGCAATCGAGCCCGCGCGGGAAACCTTTATAAAATTCCTATTTCTTTGCGCCCCGCGCCGTCTCGAACCTTTATGGCGATCGGGTCCATATTCGCACGACCAAGATTTGGTGCCACGTCAATGAACATGCGGCGGGGGTTGTCATGGTATTGCGAGCCTTTCCAGGAAGGCACGAAGTACAAAGCACAAGGAACAGGCAAAATGGACATTATCATGCTCGGGATCGGAGTTTTGTTCTTCGCCGTGTCCCTCGCCTACGTCAGAGCCTGCGGCAGAATTTAAGCGGAAGGATCGAACCATGCTTGTCGACTACATCCTCGGTGGCGGCGTCACCTTGTTCCTGCTCGCTTACCTGACCTACGCCCTCATTCGCCCAGAGCGTTTCTAGTCCACCGGTGCACGGAAGCTACATCATGACCATAAACGGATGGATACAGATCCTCATCTTCTGCGGGATCCTCGTTTTGCTGGTGAAGCCGCTCGGCGGCTACATGCACCGCGTCTTCAACGGCGATCGCACGCCGCTTTCGCCGGTCCTCGGCCCGCTCGAGCGCGGACTCTACCGCATTTGCGGAACCAGCGATCGTGAGGAACAGCACTGGACCACATATGCGGTGTCCCTGCTGCTGTTCAACCTGGCGGGCTTCCTGGTGCTCTACTTCCTGCAGCGCATGCAAGGCAGCCTGCCCTACAATCCGGCCGGCATGAGCGCGGTCGACCCGGCGCTCGCCTTCAACACCGCCGCCAGCTTCATGACCAACACCAACTGGCAGAACTACGGCGGCGAAAGCACGATGTCCTACCTCGTGCAGATGGCCGGCCTGACGGTCCAGAATTTCGTTTCGGCGGCCACCGGCATCGCCATCGCCATCGCGCTGATCCGTGGATTTGCCCGCGCTTCGGGAAAATCGATCGGCAATTTCTGGGTCGATATGACGCGCGCCACGCTCTACGTGCTTTTGCCGCTCTGCATCGTGCTCACCCTTGTCTATGTCTGGCTCGGCATGCCGCAGACGCTCGGGCCTTATGTCGATGCCACCACGCTCGAAGGCGCCAGGCAGACGATCGCGCTCGGCCCGGTCGCCTCGCAGGTCGCCATCAAGATGCTCGGTACCAATGGCGGCGGGTTCTTCAATGCCAATGCGGCACATCCCTTCGAGAACCCCGACGCCATCTCCAACCTGATCCAGATGCTGTCGATCTTCGTCGTCGGCGCTGCCTTGACCAACGTCTTCGGCCGCATGGTCGGTAACCAGCGCCAGGGCTGGGCGATCCTTGCCTCGATGGGCGTGCTGTTCATCGCCGGCGTCGCCGTCTGCTACTGGGCGGAAGCCGCGGGCAATCCGCTGGTGCACGCGCTGGGCATCGACGGCGGCAACATGGAAGGCAAGGAGACCCGTTTCGGCATCGCCTTGTCGGCGCTGTTCGCCGTCATCACCACGGCCGCCTCCTGCGGCGCGGTCAACGCCATGCATGACTCGTTCACCGCGCTTGGCGGCATGATCCCGCTCATCAACATGCAACTCGGCGAGGTCATCGTCGGCGGTGTCGGCGCCGGCTTCTACGGCATGCTGATGTTCATTCTGATTGCCGTCTTCGTCGCCGGCCTGATGGTCGGCCGCACGCCCGAATATCTCGGCAAGAAGATCGAGGCCAAGGAGGTCAAGATGGCGATGCTGGCCATACTGTGCCTGCCGCTGGCGATGCTGGTCTTCACGGCCATCGCGGTGGTGCTGCCGAGCGCGGTGGCCTCGATCGCCAATGGCGGGCCGCACGGCTTCTCCGAAATTCTCTACGCCTACACCTCGGCGGCGGCCAATAACGGCTCGGCCTTCGGCGGCCTCACCGGCAACACGGCCTGGTACAACATCACCATCGGCATCGGCATGCTAATGGGCCGTTTCCTGGTCATCATCCCGGCGCTCGCCATCGCCGGCGCGTTGGCGGCGAAGAAGACCGTGCCCGCCTCGGCCGGCACTTTCCCGACCGATAGTCCGCTGTTCGTCGGGCTGCTGGTCGGCGTCATCGTCATCGTCGGCGGACTGACTTTCTTCCCGGCCCTTGCCGTCGGACCTGTTGTCGAGCACCTGGCGATGATCCATGGACAGACATTCTGAGGTAGCCATGTCCTGGTTCAGCAACAAGCGCCGCCATGTCAGGCATCGGCCCGAACCGGGGAAGGAGGGGCTGCCGCCTCCTTTCCCGACCATGTCGACCTTTCTCGGACTTGCCGGCGCCATGATCGCGCTTTGGCTGCTGGCCTACGGGCTTCCCCATCTTTTTTCGGCATCCGACCAATCGGCGCCGCACACCAACACTGAAGCCGGAGCTTCAAAATGAGCCAGTCAAAATCAGCGAGCATCATGGATGCCCGCATCCTGTGGCCTGCCATTGGCGGTGCCTTCCGCAAACTCGATCCGCGCACGCTGGCGCGCAATCCGGTGATGTTCGTCGTCGCCGTCGTGTCGGCGCTGACATCGGTGCTGTTCGTCAAGGACCTCGTCACCGGCGGCGGCGATCTGCGCTTCACGCTGCAGATCATCATCTGGCTGTGGTTCACGGTGCTGTTTGCCAATTTCGCCGAGGCCGTCGCCGAAGGGCGCGGCAAGGCGCAGGCGGATTCGCTGCGCAAGGCGCGCACGGAAACCCAGGCCAAGCTTTTGACGGGCGAGGATCGCACCAGGTTCAAGCTGGTGCCCGGCACCGGTCTGAAGGTCGGCGACATCGTGCTGGTCGAGGCCGGCGACATCATCCCGTCCGACGGCGAGGTGGTGGAAGGCGTCGCGTCGGTCAACGAGGCGGCGATCACAGGCGAGTCCGCGCCGGTGATCCGCGAATCCGGCGGCGACCGCTCGGCGGTCACCGGCGGCACGCAGGTGCTGTCCGACTGGATCCGCGTGCGCATCACCGCCGCCGCCGGCCATACTTTCCTCGATCGCATGATCTCGCTGGTCGAAGGCGCCGAGCGCCAGAAGACGCCGAACGAGATCGCGCTCAACATCCTGCTCGTCGGCATGACGCTGATCTTCGTGCTGGCCACCGCAACGATCCCGAGCTTTGCCTCCTACTCGGGTGGCTACATTTCGGTGACCGTGCTCGTCGCCCTGTTCGTGACGCTGATCCCGACCACGATCGGCGCGCTGCTGTCAGCCATCGGCATTGCCGGCATGGACCGCCTGGTGCGCTTCAATGTGCTGGCCATGTCGGGCCGCGCCGTGGAAGCCGCCGGTGATGTCGATACGCTGCTGCTCGACAAGACCGGCACGATCACGCTCGGCAATCGCCAGGCGACGGAATTCCGCCCGGTCAAGGGCGTCAGCGAGCAGGAACTGGCCGACGCGGCACAGCTTGCCTCGCTCGCCGACGAGACGCCGGAAGGCCGCTCGATCGTGGTGCTGGCCAAGGAGAAATATGCCATCCGTGCCCGCGACATGGCGACGTTGCATGCCACGTTCGTGCCTTTCACGGCGCAGACCCGCATGAGCGGCGTTGACATAGAAGGCTCTTCGGTACGCAAGGGCGCGGTCGATTCGATCCTGACCTATGTCAGCCAGCCGACATCGGCCACGCATGGCATACGGCCCGGAAGCGATACCGTGCGCGACCTGCAGGTGATCGCCGACGAGGTCGCCAAATCGGGCGGTACGCCGTTGGCGGTCGAGCGGGACGGGCGCCTGCTCGGCGTCGTCCACCTGAAGGATATCGTCAAGGGCGGTATCCGCGAGCGCTTCGCCGAACTGCGCAGCATGGGCATCCGCACGGTGATGATCACCGGCGACAATCCGATGACGGCGGCAGCCATCGCGGCGGAAGCCGGCGTCGACGACTTCCTCGCCCAGGCGACGCCCGAGGACAAGCTGAAGCTGATCCGTGACGAGCAGGCCAAGGGCAAGCTGGTCGCCATGTGCGGTGACGGCACCAACGACGCGCCAGCACTCGCGCAGGCCGATGTCGGCGTGGCCATGAACACCGGCACGGTCGCCGCCCGCGAGGCCGGCAACATGGTCGATCTGGACAGCGATCCGACCAAGCTGATCGAGATCGTCGAAATCGGCAAGGCGCTGTTGATGACGCGCGGTTCGCTGACGACCTTCTCCATCGCCAATGACGTCGCCAAGTACTTCGCCATCATCCCGGCCATGTTCGCCGTCTTCTACGTCGCGCCCGGCCAGACGACCGGCCCGCTGCAGGCGCTCAACATCATGCACCTGGCGACGCCGCAGAGCGCCATCCTGTCGGCCATCATCTTCAACGCGCTGATCATCATCGCGCTGATCCCGTTGTCGCTGCGCGGTGTGAAGTACCGGGCGATCGGCGCCGGTGCGCTGCTCAGCCGCAATCTTCTCGTCTACGGCCTCGGCGGCATCGTCGTGCCGTTCGCCGGCATCAAGATAATCGACATGGCGGTCACCGCCCTTGGCCTTGCATAAGGATCGTTCCGATGCTCAAGCAAATCAGACCCGCGATCATCATGATCGTTTTCTTCACCGTGCTGACCGGGCTCGTCTATCCCATCGGCATGACCGGTATCGCCCAGACGCTGTTCCCGCGCCAGGCCAATGGCAGCCTGGTCGAGAAGGACGGCAAGGTAATCGGCTCCGACCTGATCGGCCAGGCCTTCGCCAGCGACAAATATTTCCACGGACGGCCTTCGGCCGCGGGCAATGGCTATGATGCCGGCGCCTCAGGCGGTTCCAATCTCGGCCCGACCAACCCGAAGCTCATCGAGCGCATCAAGGGCGATGCCGAGAAGCTGAAGGCGGAAAATCCGAACGCGCCGGTGCCGATGGACCTTGTGACCACATCCGGCAGCGGCCTTGATCCGCAGATCAGCCCGCAGGCCGCTTATTTCCAGGTTCCGCGCGTGGCCAAGGCCAGGGGCATCGACGAGGCCAAGGTCAAGGCGCTCGTCGACGGCCAGGTCGAGGACCGGGAACTGGGCGTGCTCGGCGAGCCGGCGGTCAATGTGCTGGCTCTCAACCTGGCGCTGGATGCAGCGAAATAGTTGATGGCAGGCGCCGGGGATCGACACGGTCCCCGGCGCCATTCATGATCGGACCCGATGCCGGACGACAGAAGCAACGTCGAAAACAGACCATCCCCCGACGCGCTGCTCGAGCATGCCGAGCGGGAAGGGCGCGGCCGTCTGCGCATATTCCTGGGCGCGGCACCTGGTGTCGGCAAGACTTACGAGATGCTGATGTCGGGCCGTGCCAGGCTGGCCGACGGCGTCGACGTGGTGATCGGCGTGGTCGAGACGCATGGCCGCAAGGAAACCCAGGCCCTGGTCGAGGGGTATGAAGTCATTGCCCGCCGCAAGGTCGACTATAAGGGGCGTGTCCTCGACGAGATGGACATCGACGCCATCCTTGCCCGGCGTCCGGCGCTGGTCCTGGTCGACGAACTCGCCCACACCAATGCGCCCGGCAGCCGCCACCCCAAGCGCTACCTCGACGTCCAGGAAATCCTGGCGCGGGGCATAGACGTCTATACGACGCTCAACATCCAGCATGTCGAAAGCCTGAACGACGTCGTCGCCCAGATCACCCGGGTCCGGGTGCGCGAGACCGTTCCCGATTCCATCATCGACCGGGCCGACGATGTTGAAATCATCGATCTGACGCCCGACGACCTGATCAAGCGGCTGGAGGAGGGGAAGGTTTATTTCCCCAACACGGCGCAGCGTGCCGTCGAGAACTATTTTTCGCCAGGCAATCTGACGGCGTTGCGGGAACTGGCGCTGCGCCGTACCGCCCAGCGCGTCGACGAACAGTTGCTCAACCACATGCAGTCCCACGCCATCCAGGGTCCGTGGGCGGCGGGCGAAAGGGTGCTCGTCTGCGTCGATGCGCGTCCAGGCGGGGCAGCCCGCATTCGCTATGCACGCAGGCTGGCCGACAGGCTTCGTGCGCCATGGACGGCGCTTCATGTCGACACGCCGCGCTCGGCCGGCATGTCCGAGGACGACAAGGACAGGCTCGCCACGCTCCTGCGCCTCGCCGAGCAGCTCGGCGCCGAGGTGACGACCATTCCGGGACAGAGCGTCGCGCAGGACATCGTGCGCCATGCGACGGCGAACAATTTCACCCACATCGTCGTCGGCAGGCCGACCCGGTCGCGCTGGCGGGAACTTATCGAGGGGTCGCTCACCTATGATCTGATCCGCAACGCCGGCGACATCAGCGTCCATGTCATCTCGGGCACCGAGCGCGAAACCGAGGCGTCGGCAAGGCGGGTCAAGGCGGCGGCCGAGCAGAGGCAGTTCCAGGTCTGGCCCTATCTGCTCGCCACCGCCTATGTCGCCGGTTCATTGGCGGTCACCACGGCGCTCGACCAGTTTCTCGATGTCCGCAACCTGGCGATCGTCTTCCTGCTCGGAGTGCTGACGTCGGCGGTGGCGGGCGGCCTGTGGCCGGCGCTCTATGCCTGCTTCCTGAGCGCGCTGGCCTTCAACTATTTCTTCCTCGAGCCGCGCTACACGCTGACGATCCGGGATCCGGAGAGCATCGTCGCGCTCGCCGTCTTCCTTGCCGTCGCGGTGATCGCCAGCAATCTCACCGCGCGCGTGCAGCGTCAGGCCGCCGCCGCCCGCTCGCGAGCGCGGGCAACCGAGGACATCTATCTCTTCTCCAAGAAGCTCGCCGGCGCCGGCACGCTCGACGACGTGCTCTGGGCCACCGCCTTCCAGATCGCCTCGATGCTGAAGCTGCGCGTGGTGCTGCTGCTGCCGGAAGACGGCACGATCACGGTCAAGGCAGGCTATCCGCCCGACGACACGCTGGCCGAGGCCGACATCGCCGCCGCCCGCTGGGCCTGGGAGCACAACCGTGCCGCGGGACGCGGCGCCGACACGCTGCCCGGCGCCAAGCGCCTCTATCTCCCCTTGCGCACGGGGCGCACGGCAATCGGTGTCGTCGGCCTCGACAATGACAAGCAAGGTCCGCTTTTGACGCCCGAACAGCAGCGGCTGCTCGACGCGCTGGCCGATCAGGCGGCGGTGGCGATCGAACGCGTCCAGCTCGTCGCCGATGTCGACCGCGCCAAGCTCGCCGCCGAAGCCGACCGGTTGCGTTCGGCCCTGCTGACCTCGATTTCGCATGACCTGAAGACGCCGCTCGCGGCCATCATGGGAGCGGCCGGCACACTCAAGGAGTTCGCGCCTGATCTGCCCGAGCAGGACAGGGTGGAGCTTCTGTCGGCGGTGATCGACGAATCGGAACGGCTGAACCGCTTCATCGCCAACCTGCTCGACATGACCAAGATCGAGTCCGGTGCGATGGAGCCGAACTACGCCCTCCACTATCTCGGCGATATCGTCGGCACGGCGCTCGACCGCGCCCGCAAGATCACCAGCGAACACAAGATCGAGGTCGATATTCCGCCCGACTTGCCGATGCTTAGGCTTGATCCCGTGCTGTTCGAGCAGGTCCTGTTCAACCTTCTCGACAATGCCTCGAAATATTCGCCGCCCGGCTCGACGATCCGCGTCCAGGGATGGACCGACAATGGCTCCGTCGTCGTGCAGATCATGGATGAGGGGCCGGGCATTCCGGCGCAGGACCTTGAACGCGTGTTCGACACTTTCTACCGGGTGCGCAAGGGTGATCAGGTGCGCGCCGGCACCGGGCTCGGCCTGTCGATCTGCCGTGGCTTCGTCGAGGCGATGGGCGGCACGATCACGGCCGCCAACCGGACCGACCGCTCCGGTGGCGCCTTCACCATCCGGATGCCGGTGCCGGCGGAATTGCCCGATGTCGGCAATGGCGGCGACGAGCCCGGCGAGGATCAGCCTCGATGACCAATTCCAATGTCAGGATACTGGTTGTCGATGACGAGCCGCCGATCCGCAAGCTGCTGCGGGTCGGCCTCGCCAGCCAGGGTTACGCGGTCAGCGAGGCGCCGAACGCCAAGGTGGCGATCGAGCTGATCGAACAGGAAAAGCCCGACCTGGTGTTGCTCGATCTCGGCCTGCCCGGCATGGGGGGGCATGACCTCCTGCGCCAATGGCGTGACGGGGGCATCGACATTCCTGTCGTCATCCTCTCCAGCCGCACCGACGAGGCCGGCATCGTCAGCGCGCTCGAACTCGGCGCCGACGATTATGTCACCAAGCCGTTCGGCATGAACGAACTGGTGGCCCGCATCCGCGTGGCGTTGCGGCACAAGTTCCAGCAACAGGGCGAGAAGCCCGTTTTCCAGAGTGGAGACCTCAGCGTCGATCTGGTCAAGCGCATCGTCAGGGTCGAGGACCGGGAGGTGAAGCTCTCGCCGAAGGAGTACGACATACTGCGCATCCTGGTGCAGCACGCCGGCAAGGTGCTCACCCACCACTTCATCCTGAAGCAGATCTGGGACGATTCGACCGACGTGCAGTATCTCAGGGTCTATGTGCGCCAGCTCAGGCAGAAGATCGAAAAAACCCCCGACCAGCCGCGCTACATCACCACCGAAACCGGTGTCGGCTATCGCCTGCGCGTCGAGTGAACAACCCGTCCGCCGGAACCGGCGTCAGCCGATGACCGCGAGCGGCCGATTTGCCGCCGCCGATGTCCGCAAGGCGGCGAGACAGCCAAGAATGCCGAGCGGCACGAAGGCAAGGAACAGCCAGCTCGCGACATCAGCGGCCGCGTCATGGGTGAGGCCCTGCGAAAAACCGCTGGCATTGGCGACGATGCCGGCAAGGGCGGCACCCACGGCATAGCCGATGCGCTGCATGGTTGGCACCGCGGCCGAGGCAATGGTCTGCTCGTCGTCCGGGGCGGAGGCGACGATGACGCGGGTCAGGAACGGCCAGGAAATGCCGAAGCCGCCGCCCTGCAACAGGGCGCAGACCAGGATCAGCGGGATCGAGCCCAGCGGTATCGTGTAGGCGAAGCCGGCGATGCCCGCCGCGATCATCAGTGCGCCGCAGACGATGATCAGCCTTTCGCGCCGCGGCGGCGCGTTGGCGACGAGGATCGACAGGATCGACCAGGCGATCGATTCGGCGGCGATGATGTAGCCGGTGGTCAGCAGCGGAATGTCGTGCAGGCTGGTCAGCAGCAGCGGTCCGTAGACGCCGAAGGAGCAGGTCGCGATGGAAAAGGCGGCGACCATGGTCATGCCGGCGCCCACTGGCGTGCGCCACGAGAACAGCCGCGCCGGGAAAAGCCGGGAGCGCGGTTTCAGCGCGTCGATGTAGAAGAACAACGCCAGCCCGGCGAGGCCCAGCACGATCAGCAGCGAGGAACGCAACAGGGCGATGTCGACGCCGGCCGAGGCAATCAGCACCACGGCGATGGCAAGGCAGCCAAGCGCCATGAACGGGAAGGGCGGCGCCTTGCCGGCTCCGGTGCTGGGCCTTGTCGCTTCCGGTGTGTCGAGCACGAGGAAGCTTGCCAGCGCCATGGCGGTGCCGCCGAGAGTGAAGATGCCGAAGGCCCAGCGCCACGACAGCAATTCGGTCATAACAGCGCCGAGCAGGGGACCGCTGAAGGCAGCGACGCCCCAGATCGCCGACATGATGCCGAAAAGCTGCGGCCAGATGGCACGCGAAAACAGCCGCTCGACCGAGACGAAGGCCAGCGACACCAGCGCGCCGCCGCCCAGCCCCTCGATCAGACGGCCGGCCAGGAACAATTGCATCGAAGGCGAGGCGGCGCAGATCAGCGCCCCGGCGGCGTAAAGTAGCGCAGCGACCACCATGTTGGTGCGCAGCGCCACATAGCTGACCAGCCGTCCGGCCGCGGCACCGGCGACGATGGCGCCGAGTTCGTAGATCGCCAGCGACCAGCCGACGAGTTGCACGCCGGCCAGTTCGCCGACCATGGCCGGCATGACCGTCGCCACCATCGTCTCATTGGTGGCGTGCAGCAGGATGCCGAGGCTGATGAAGCAGAAGCGCGCGAGGTCTCCGCTCGCCCACAAGGCGCGCCAATCGACCTTCTTTGTGCTGATTTCAGTCATGTCCATCCCTGCTTTGCATATCTTGCTGCAGCCGCATGGTGCCAGAGGCCAGCGCGAGGCTTCCGGCAGGACCATGCGCGCCGCGTCGAGACGCGGCCTTGCACGGGACGGGCTTGTAGAACCTCAACCTCAGTTGAGCTCAAGCGATTTTTTCGAGATATGTTTGGGCCAGTGTCGTCCTGGATGGATCGCTGGCGATCAGTTCTCGGTGCTGCGCAGCTGGAACTGGCTGACGCCGATGGCGAGATTGATGCCGGTCTGCGTCTGCAGGCTGAGCGGCTGCAGGGTGAAGGCCTGCGAGGAGCCGCCGACCAGCAGATTGGCGCCGGCGCCGACGGCGGCGGTCACTTCGGCGCTGGCGCCGACATAGTCACCCGCCAATGCGCCCGGCGCGTAGATGTTCTTCAGCGGCGTCAGCACCAGCCAGCGCATCACCGCCTGCTTGGTCGTGCCGATGTCAAGGCCATATTTGTTGACGGCGCCGAAATAGGCTTCCGGCGCGAAGCTCTTGTCGGCCGGGGTGAAGGTGCAGCTCAAATCCTTGCTCGAGCCGAAGATGAAGCCGGTGCCGCCTGATATGGCGCATTCAAGCGTGCCGAGCTCCACGCCCTGGTCTTGCGCCTGTGCCGTGCCGGCAAGCATGGTTGCGATCATGGCAGCGGCGATGGCTGTCCTCGGCATGGCGTCCCCCAAAAATCAAACGGCGCGGAACCATCCTATCCGGTTCCGCGCCGTAGAGTGAAGGGTCTGGAGCCGAGGCTCCAAACCTCTTATTTGAGCGAGTGGATCAGTTCCAGCGAGGTCACCGCCACGGCGAGGTTGACGCCGGTCTGCGCCTGGACGCTGAGCGGCTCCAGCATGAAGGCGCTGTCGAAGCCGCCGACCAGCAGGTTGGCGCCGCCGCCGGTCACGACGCTCGCCTCGGCGTTGACGCCGTAGTAGCTACCGGCAAGGTCGCCCGCGTCACGGTCGCGCGTCGCGGCAAAAACCGCCCAGACGAGCTGGCCCTGGTGCGTCTTGCCGACATCGACACCGAGCTTCGAGATGACGCCGGTATAAATTTCCGACGGCCCGTGATGATGGGGCCGGAAGACGCAGGACACGCCCTTGTTGGACGCAACGATATAGCCGGTGCCGCCATCGATGGTGCAGTCGAGCGTGCCGAGTTGCAGCCTGCCGGCGCTGGCCGGGGCGGCGGCGAATACGGTCGTTGCAAGGGCGGCGGCGCAGACGAGTTTCTTGATCATGGGAGGGTCCTTTCGCAGTCAGTCTTCAATAACGTCTCGGGTCCCGCGACCGTTCCGCTGAAAACTTGGCGCGAACAAGGCAAAGGTTAACGGCTTGCCACCGCGGTTAACACAGGGTTGCCGGTTTGATGGCGATCCGACGCGCCGCGTGTCCTTTCGGACACGCACATGATGCAGTGGGGCGCTTGGCGCGGGCCTGCGGAGCCAGTGTCAGCTGACGCGGGCGAGGCCGTCCTTGGCCGGCTGGTAGCTGGGGTTGAGGCGCACGGCCTCGCGATAGGCCTTCGCCGCCTTGGCCTTGTCGCCGCGCCGTTCGTAGATCAGCGCCTGGTTGGCCCAGGCCTCGGCGTTCTGGCCATCGAGCTTGATGGCCATATTGAAGTCGGAGAAGGCATTGTCCTCGTCGCCGGTCGCCAGATAGGAGAGGCCACGGCCGTTGTAGGGCTCGGCGGCATCCGGCGCCAGCGAGATGGCGGTCGAGAAATCCTCGATGGCGAATTTGTGCTGGCCCTGGCTCTGATAGATCAGGCCGCGATTGTGGTAGGCACGGGCGTCCGTCGTGTCGAGCTGGATCGCTTTCTGGAAGTCGTTGAAGGCATCCTGGGTGCGGCCCGCCTTGCGGTAGAGATTGCCGCGGCCGATATAGGCGGCGTCGTAATTGCCGTTGATCTGGATCGAGCGGTTGTAGTCCGCCAGCGCCGCTTCCTGGTTGCCGAGGAAGCGCTGGATCAGCGCGCGGTTCGAATAGGCCTGATAGAAATTCGGATTGAGCTGGATGGCCTGGTTGAAGTCCTTGAGCGCCGCCTGGTACTGGCCGCCGCGACCATAGGCCGAACCACGAACATTGTAGCCTTCGGGATCCTGGGGATTGCGCTGGATGACAGCGGACAGCGAGGAGATGTTCTCGCTCGACCCTTGCGCCTTGTCGATGTTGTTGAATTCGCCGGCCGGGCCCGATGTCTGGCAGCCGGCAAGTACCAGTCCGGAAAGCAGGGCCGCTGTCAGGGCGAAACCACGCAATGCGGTTCCGCGCTCCACGCTTGTTGCGTTCATGTCTGCCCTGTCCTCACTTGCGCCGTCGTTCAGGTCCGGTTCCCCCTCCGGGCCGGGTCACAATCAAAATAAAAGGGTGGCGGCGATTCCGCATCGCGCCACCCTGGTATCCTTCGAAAAGGACGAAATATTGGCGATAATCAGCGCGGCGGACGCGCTGCGCCGGCGGCACCGCCAGCAGCAACCGGACGCGGGGTCATCGGCAGCAGGCCTTCGCGCTGTGCGCGCTTGCGGGCCAGCTTGCGGGCGCGGCGAACGGCTTCGGCCTTTTCACGGGCGCGCTTCTCGGAAGGCTTCTCGTAGTGGCCGCGCATCTTCATTTCGCGGAAAATGCCTTCGCGCTGCATCTTCTTCTTCAGCGCGCGAAGCGCCTGATCAACGTTATTGTCGCGGACGAGTACCTGCACGGGCAATCCTGTCTTTCGGGTTTGATATCAACAGGCAAGCAGCCATAGCCACAAGCCTCCGCGGCGCTCGACACCACGAATTGTGGCGGCTGATAGCAGAATCAAGCCTCGCTGTCCACAGTCGAAATGACGGACGGCAGCCAAATTGCCACGGTCGCCTGGAGATAGGGCGCCGTTACGCCGTGGCCAGGTGCAACCGCTCGAAATCCTCGAAGAACTCACCGTAATCACAGGTGATCTCCTCGCCGACGGCGATATCCCGAGTCGCGGTGGCGCCGCCATAGCGCGAAAAATCGGTGTTCGGGGTCGCCGAATGGTTCATGAAGCGGCCATTGTCGACCTCATAGACCATGAAGCCGGGCTTGTCCGGGCTCGGATAGGCGTAACGGTCGAGCAGTTCCTTCAGGGGCGGCGAGGCCGCCTCGTATTTTTCCATCGGGATCAGCCGATCGAAATCCGGATCGAGGCGCCAGATCGAGGCGCCCTTGCGGATCGGCTCGGCGGCGAACATGCCGACGCCTTCGATTGCGCTCTGCGCGACATAGGTTCGGATCAGCATCATGGTTCCAGGACCCGTCTTGGCAAGAAGACCCGTTTCGACAGGAAACGGAATCGCCAAATCGCGCCGAAAAAGCAAGACCGGCGGCCTGCGTCACAACGACGAACAGGCCTGTTCCCGTAAAAATCCTTCACGTCCGGCTGATCGACACGCCGCCATCGGCAAAAAGCGCGGTTCCCGTGGTGAAACTCGAGGCGTCGGAGGCCAGGTAAAGCGCGGAGCGGGCGATCTCTTGCGGTTGCGCCATGCGCTTCAGGGCATGGAGGCCCTCGACGAAGGCGCGTGCCTCGGGCGTGGTCGTCGTCGCGCCTGGTGTGTCGGTGCCGCCCGGCAGCAGCGCGTTGACGCGCAGTCCCTTCGGTCCGTATTCGGCGGCCAACACCTGCGTCAATCCGATCAGACCTGCCTTGGCGGCGGCGTAGGCGGCCATGCCCGGCATGCCGGCGGTGTAACCGACAAAGCTCGACGTGAAGATCAGTGAGCCGCCGCCGCGCTCCAGCATGGCCGGTATCTGATACTTCGCGCCGAGAAAGGCGCTGGTCAGATTGGTGTCTATCGTCCCGTGCCATGTCTGTGCCGACATGTCGGGGACTGGTCCCATCAGTCCGACAGGGCCGGCATTGTTCAACGCGATGTCGAGTCCACCGAAGCTGCCGACCGCCAGCTCGACGAGGGCTTTCGCGTAGGTCTCGTCGGTGACATCCCCGGCGAGAGCGACGGCCGTGCCGCCGGCATCCTCGATTTCGGCGGCGATCGCATCAAGCTCGGTTTGGCGGCGGGCGGAAATGACGAGCCTGGCGCCCTCCTCGGCGAACAGTTTGGCGGTGGCGCGGCCGATGCCGGAACTGGCACCGGTGACGATGGCGATCTTGTTGGAAAGTGCGAGCATGTCTGGGCATCCCTGTCCTTCGCGCCAGCCTTGCCGGCGATCGGATGCTTGATCGCAGGTTGGCGGTACAGCAGCCACCCGATACGTGCAGAGGTTTGCACCAACTATTGCCGAAGCAGCCATGCCAGACGGTCTAGCGAGAACGCGTAGCTGATGACGATCAGCACGGCCATGATGATGCCCGTGGCGGCATGGCCTGCCAGATGGAAACCCGCCGCGCCGCCGAACAGGACGACGAATTCCAGCGCCAGCCTGACAGCGCCCGGCACAGGCACCGGTGCCCGGCCTGAACGGCTCGGATCATTGAGGACCGCGAAGGTACCCCATGCCGCGGCTGCGGCGAGCGGCAAGGCAATGGGCAGGACCCAACGCCACGCTCCGTCCGAGAAATGCCAGCCCGCCATGCCAAGGCCGAGCAGGGCGGCCATCTCCAGCAGGAAACGCAATGTCAGATTCCACCAGGCGCTGCCCATCATCATTCTCCGAATCCCCGGCAGGGAGAAGTGTTACTGAAGGCAATCATCGGAGCCAGGCGGGATACCTCTTTTTCAGCGCGGCGCAAAACGGCAAGCGCCGTCGCAAACAGCGCAAGGATAGCAGCGCCGTTTCGCTAGTGATACACCTCGCGCGCCGGGGCTTGATGATGAACGCCCGGCTGCCATTTGCGAGGCTGGACCGTGAAGAAATACTCTGTATTCGCCATCGCCCGAGAGGCCATGCGCGGCCACAAGGGATGGGAGGAGCAATGGTCCTCGCCTGAGCCTAAAAAGGAATACGACGTCATCATCGTCGGCGCGGGCGGCCATGGCCTGGCCACCGCCTATTATCTCGCCACGGTGCATGGCATCACCAATGTCGCGGTGCTGGAAAAGGGTTGGCTGGGCGGCGGCAACACCGGGCGCAACACCACCATCATCCGTTCCAACTATCTCTATGACGAGAGCGCCGGCATTTACGACCATGCGCTGAAGCTGTGGGACGGGCTCTCCCAGGAGCTCAACTACAACGTCATGTATTCGGCGCGCGGCGTCATGATGCTGGCGCACAATGTGCACGACATTCAGGTGCTGAAGCGCCATGTCCACGCCAACCGGCTGAACGGCATCGACAATGAATGGCTGACGCCGGAGCAGGCCAAGGAATTCTGCCCGCCGCTCAACACCTCGAAGGACGCGCGCTATCCGGTCGTCGGGGCCGCCTTGCAGCGCCGCGGCGGCACGGCGCGCCACGACGCGGTCGCCTGGGGCTATGCGCGCGGCGCTTCGGCTCGCGGCGTCCATATCATCCAGAACTGCGAGGTCACCGGCGTCAAGCGGGCCGCCAATGGCGCGGTCATGGGCGTCGATACGACGCGCGGCTTCATCGGCGCCAAGAAAGTCGGCGTGGTCGCCGCCGGCCATTCCTCCGTCATCATGAACATGGCTGGCGTGCGCATGCCGCTGGAAAGCTATCCGCTGCAGGCGCTGGTATCGGAGCCGATCAAGCCGGTCGTGCCTTGCGTGGTGATGTCGAACACGGTGCACGCCTATATCTCGCAGTCCGACAAGGGCGAACTGGTGATCGGCGCCGGCACCGACCAGTATGTCTCCTATTCGCAGACCGGCGGGCTTCACATTCTCCAGCACACGCTCGACGCCATCTGCGAGATGTTCCCGATCTTCACGCGCATGAAGATGCTGCGCTCGTGGGGCGGCATCGTCGACGTCACGCCCGACCGCTCGCCGATCCTGGCCAAGACGCCGGTGCCGGGCCTCTATGTCAATTGCGGCTGGGGCACGGGCGGCTTCAAGGCGACGCCGGGCTCGGGCCATGTCTTTGCCCACACCATCGCCAAGGACGATCCGCATCCGATCAATGCGCCCTTCACCATCGAACGCTTCCGCACCGGCCGCCTCATCGACGAGGCGGCGGCGGCGGCGGTGGCGCACTGATGATGGCGCAGATGGCTGTCGCTATGCCGCTGATGCTGGCGGGGGAACAAGGCATGTTCCATTTTCCGACAGTGGCGGAGGTGCGGCTGCAGCCGATTGCGCGCGCCGGCAACGAAGCCGGATGGCCGTTTTCGGTCGATGAGGGGACGCTCACCTGCGTCTGGAGTGGCGGCCAGAAAGTGGTGATGTTCTTCGAAGGCCGGCCGCCCGAGCTGGATGAGGACGAGGACTTCACGCCGCGTGGCGTGATCGTCACCACCGACCCGCTGCAATTGACGCTCGGCAACATGGCCAACCGCGATCTGTTTCGTGCCGCGGCAAGCGTCGAGGAGCGGCTGCGGCTCGTCGCCCCGTTCATGGCCATGGGCCAAAAGCTTTGCGATCAACCCGCCGGCGCGCGCGTCGGCCACGGCGAATTGTAGGATCAAACACGATGCTTCTCATCCGCTGCCCCTATTGCGAGGAAGAGCGCCCGGAGCTCGAATTCCGCAACGCCGGCGAGGCGCATATAGCGCGCTCGGCCAACATATCAGGCGAGAGTGATGACGACTTCGAGAAGTTCTTCTTCATCCGGTCGAACCCAAAGGGCATCATCTATGAGCGCTGGCGGCACATGCACGGCTGCGCGCGCTTCTTCAACGCGGTGCGTGACACCGTCACCGACAAGTTCGTCATGACCTACAAGGCCGGCGAGCCCAAGCCTTCCAAGCTGCCGGGAGTTGCGAAATGAGCGGCGCGTTGCGCATTTCCGGCGCCGGGCGCCTCAGCCAGGCCAAGACCGCCCGCTTCAGCTTCGACGGCCAGTCCTACACCGGCATCGAGGGCGACACGCTGGCCTCGGCGTTGCTGGCCAACGGCGTGCATCTGGTCGGCCGTTCGTTCAAGTATCACCGCCCGCGCGGCATTCTGTCGGCCGGCGCGGAAGAGCCCAACGCGCTGGTGCAGATCGTGCGTGATGACGCGCGCAAGACACCTAACGTGCGCGCCACCGTGCAGGAGCTCTATGACGGGCTCGCTGCCAATTCGCAAAACCGCTGGCCGTCACTGTCCTTCGATGTCGGCGCCGTCAACGACCTGGCATCGCCGCTGTTTTCGGCCGGCTTCTACTACAAGACCTTCATGTGGCCGAAGGCCGCCTGGAAGAGCCTTTACGAGCCGAAGATCCGCGAAGCCGCCGGCCTTGGCGTTTCGCCCGACAAGCCCGATCCCGACCATTATTCCTCGCGCTACGCGCATTGTGACGTGCTGGTGCTGGGCGGCGGTGCGGCCGGTATCGCGGCGGCACTTGCCGCGGCAGAGACCGGCGCGCGCGTCATCCTCGCCGACGAACAGGCCGAATTCGGCGGCAGCCTGCGCTTCGAGAGCGGCGCCAAGATCGACGGCCAGGACGGCTTTGCCTGGGCGCAAGCGGCGATCGCCAGGCTGAGGGCGATGGACAATGTCCGCGTGCTGCCGCGCACGACGGCGTTCGGCTATTACGCGCAGAATTTCGTCGGCCTGGTCGAGCGCGTCAGCGATCATTTGAAGGCCCCCGGCCACGACCTGCCGCGCGAGCGGCTCTGGCAGGTCCGCGCCAAGCGCGTGGTGCTGGCCTCCGGCGCCATCGAGCGCCACATGGTGTTTGCCAACAACGACCGGCCCGGCATCATGCTGGCGGGCGCGGCGCGCACCTTCCTAAACCACTACGGTGTCGCGGTAGGACGGAATGTCGGCGTCTACACCGCCAATGATTCGGCCTATGCGGCCGCGATCGACCTGAAGAAGGCCGGCGTCAACGTGGCGGCGATCGTCGATTTGCGCGACAACCCGACCGGCCCGGTGATCGACGAGGCGAGGGCGCTCGGCATCGAGATTAATTTCGGTCGCGCGGTGATCCGCGCCGGCGGCAAGTTGCGCGTGTCGTCGATGACGGTGCAGCCGAAGAATGGCGGCGGCGAACGCACTGTTCCCGTCGATGCGATCCTGATGTCGGCGGGCTGGACGCCGTCTGTGCATCTGTTCTCGCAGTCGCGCGGCAAGGTCGCCTTCAATGACGAGACCAAGCGCTTCGTGCCGGGCACTTACGCGCAGGACTGCATTTCGGTCGGCGCCTGCAACGGCACCGACGGGCTGTCGGCAACGGTCGACGAGGCCTATGCGGCTGGCGCCAAGGCGGCCAAGGATGCCGGCGCCAAGACAGCCAAGGGCACCAAGCCGAAGGTGGATGCCTCGGAGAGCTGGTCGCGCGGCATGCTGGGTGCGGCACCCGGCGCCGGGCCGGACACGACGGTCAAGGCCTTCGTCGATTTCCAGAACGACGTCACCGCCAAGGACATCCGCCAGGCGGTGCATGAGGGCATGCGCTCGATCGAGCACGTCAAGCGCTTCACCACCAACGGCATGGCGACCGACCAGGGCAAGACTTCCAACATGCACGGCCTGGCGATCGCCGCCGAGACGCTGGGCAAGCCAATCCCCGAGGTTGGGCTGACCACGTTCCGCGCGCCCTACACACCTGTCACCTTCGGCGCGATCGTCAGCCATGCGCGCGGCCCGCTTTTCGACCCGACCCGCAAGACCGCGATCCATCCCTGGGCCGAGGCGCAAGGCGCGGTGTTCGAGGATGTCGGCCAGTGGAAGCGCGCCTGGTACTTCCCGAAAGCCGGCGAGGACATGCATGCGGCGGTCGACCGCGAATGCGTCGCCGTCCGCAACCAGGCCGGGCTGTTCGATGCATCGACGCTCGGCAAGATCGAAGTGGTCGGCCCGGATGCGGCCAAGTTCATGGAACTGCTCTACACCAACCCGTGGGAGAAGCTGGAGCCAGGCCGCTGCCGCTATGGCATCATGCTGCGCGAGGACGGCTTCATCTATGATGACGGTGTCGTCGGCCGGCTGGCGCCGGACCGCTTCCATGTGACGACGACGACCGGCGGCGCGCCGCGTGTCATGAACCACATGGAAGATTACCTCCAGACCGAGTTCCCGCATCTCAATGTCTGGCTGACCTCGATCACCGAACAGTGGGCGGTGATTGCGGTGCAAGGGCCGAAGTCGCGCGACATCATCGCGCCTTTGGTCGAAGGCATCGACATGTCTGACGAGGCGCTGCCGCATATGTCGGTGCGCGAAGGCAAGATCTGCGGCGTGCCGACACGGCTGTTCCGCATGTCGTTCACCGGCGAGCGCGGTTTCGAGGTCAACGTGCCGGCCGACTATGGCCAGGCGGTCTGGGAAGCGTTGTGGGCCGAGGGCCAGAAGCATGACGCCACCGCTTACGGCACTGAGGCGATGCATGTGCTGCGCGCCGAGAAGGGCTACATCATCGTCGGCCAGGATACGGACGGCACGGTCACGCCAAACGATGCCGGTCTCGACTGGGCGGTCGGCAAGAAGAAGGTCGACTTCGTCGGCATCAGGGGCATGGCGCGGCCGGATCTGGTGGCCAAGGGCCGCAAGCAACTGGTCGGCCTCAAGACCAAGGACCCCAAGGTGGTGCTGGAAGAGGGTGCCCAGATCGTCGAGGACCCGAAGCAGGCGATTCCGATGAAGATGATCGGCCACGTCACCTCGAGCTATTGGTCGCAGAATTGCGGCCGTTCCATCGCACTGGCGCTGGTCGCCGGCGGACGTCACCGGATGGGCGATACGCTCTACGTGCCGATGCCGAACGGGGTGATCGAAGTGGAGGTTACCGGGATGGTGTTCTTTGACGAGACGGGAGGGCGCCTCAATGGCTAAGGCTGCTGCAAGGACGGCCGCGACGGCTTCGCCCTCGGCAGAGCGGCGTTCGGCATTGGCCGGGCGCACCGTCTCCGCAACAGGTGCCAAGGTCGAAGTGCTGCCACCGGCCGAGCGCATTTCGCTGCGTGCGCCGGAGGCTTCGGTCCCCGCCCTGTCGAAGGCGCTCGGCGTGACCTTGCCGAAGCAGCCGAAAACCTCGGCGTCGAAAGGCGGGCGTACGGCGCTGTGGCTTGGGCCGGACGAGTGGCTTGTCATCGACGAGGCCGGCAAGGACCCGCTCGCCGATTGCGCGGAGGTTTCCGCCTTGCACTCGTCGGTCGGTATCTCACATCGCAACATCGCGATATCCGTCACCGGTCCGGCGGCGGAAGCCGCGATCAATTCGGGCTGCCCGCAGGATCTGTCGCTCGAGGCCTTCCCGGTGGGCGCCGCTTCGCGCACCATCCTGGGCAAGGCCGAGATCGTGCTGTTGCGCACGGCCGAGGACGCCTTCAGGGTCGAGTGCTGGCGTTCCTTCTCGGACTATGTCTTTACTTTCCTGTCCGAGGGAGCCCGCGACGCCGCCGGCTGACCTCGGAACGTTTGCCGCCCACGTCCGTTGTGCGGCGACAAGTCGAGGGAGAAATGCCGATGCCGTCGAAGTCCGCGCCGAAATCTCCGAAAACCGCGGCGGTCCGTTCGCTCGAACATGAGCGGCATCAAGAGGCCGACACCGAAGAGGAACTCGAGGAAGGCCTCGAGGATACGTTCCCTGCCAGTGATCCGGTGTCCATCACCAGTTCGGCGATCCCCGGTGCACCCGCCAAGCCCGGCAAGGCCAAGACGGTGGCCGGACGCAAAACCCGCAAGCCCTGATTTAGCAGATTCCGGTTGAAGGCATCTTCCCAACACCTCCGAAGATGCGATATTCAAAGCGCTTTGGAGAGGAAAAATGCCTGTTAAAGCCATAGTCTGGGGCGAAAACGTCCATGAACAGAGCAATGCCGCCGTGCGCGACCTCTATCCGCTGGGCATGCACGGCACGATCGCCGCGGCGCTCAACCAGGACAAGGGCATCGAGGCGACCACCGCGACCTTGCAGGAGCCTGAGCACGGCCTGAGCGAGCAGCGGCTGGCCGCCACCGATGTACTGCTGTGGTGGGGGCATGCGGCGCATGGCGAGGTCAGAGACGAGATCGTCGAGCGCGTCCAGAAGAGGGTCTGGGAAGGCATGGGGCTGATCGTGCTTCATTCGGGCCACTACTCGAAGATTTTCAAGCGGCTGATGGGCACGCCCTGTTCGCTGAAATGGCGCGAGGCGGGCGAGCGCGAGCGGGTCTGGGCGATCAATCGCGGCCATCCGATCGCGCAAGGCATCGGCGAATGCCTTGAGATCGGCGAGACGGAAATGTATGGCGAGCCGTTCGCGGTGCCCGAGCCGCTGGAGACGGTGTTCATCTCCTGGTACGAGGGCGGCGAGGTGTTTCGCTCCGGCCTGACCTATCAGCGCGGCGCCGGAAAGATCTTCTACTTCTCGCCGGGCCACGAGACCTATCCGATCTATCACAATGAAGGCGTTCAGCAGGTGCTGCGCAACGCGGTGCATTGGGCACACAATCCGGCCCCGGCTTGGGCCGGCATCACCAACGCGCCGAATGTGCCGACGGACAAGGCCAAGGAGAAGATCGTCCAGAAAGGCCTGCGCCTGCATGCCGACGGTGACAAGGGGTTGAGCTGATGCACCGCCTGCTTCTGCTCGGCACCGGCTGGATCGCCGCACACCATATCGAGGAGTTCGGTCAGGTCCCGGGCTGCACCATCGTCGCTTGCGTCGATCGTCTGCCGGGCCGCGCGGCAGCGTTCGCCGCCGCCAACAAAATAGGCACTTTCTTCGAGAGCCTCGAAGCGGCGATCGCCTGGGGCGAGTTCGATGCCGCCATCAACGCGACGCCGGACCAGGTTCACAAGGCGACGACACTGGCCCTGCTGGCCGCCGGGAAACATGTCTTCTGCGAAAAACCGCTGGCGCCGAACCATGCCGATGCGCTTGCGATGAGCGAAGCCGCCGAGGCGGCCGGGCTCGTCAACATGGTCAACCTGACCTATCGCAACACGCCGGTGATCCAGGAGGCGCGGCGCATGGTGCGGGCCGGTGAGATCGGCGAGCTGCGCCACGTCGAGGCCAGCTACAGGCAAAGCTGGCTGGTCAGCAAGTTCTGGGGCGACTGGCGGGTCGACGACAAATGGCTGTGGCGCCTGTCGAGCCGGCACGGTTCGACAGGCGTGCTGGGCGATGTCGGCATCCATATCCTCGACTTCGCGACCTATGGGGCGGCCGAGGATATCGTCTCCCTGCATGCCGATCTGGTGACGTTTCCGAAGGCCGAGGGCGACCGCGTCGGCGACTATGTGCTCGACGTCAATGACAGCTTGGCGATAACGGCGCGGCTCAGCTCAGGCGCGCTGGCCACGATCATGGCCAGCCGCTACACGACAGGCCATGGCAATGATTTGTCGCTGGCCCTGCACGGCACCAAGGGCGCGATCAAGGTCGAGACCGACGGCAAGGTTTCGCGGCTGTCCGCTTGCCTGGGTGATGACGTCGATCTGCACCGTTGGCGGACGTTGACGCCGCCTGACGTCAAGCACAATGCCCAGCGCTTCGCCGATGCGCTGGACACGGGACGAAACGGCGATCCGTCGTTCCGGCGCGCCGCCGAGATGCAGAAGCTGATCGATGCGGCCTTCGAAAGTTCAGCGACCAAGCTGCCGGTCTCGATCGCCTGAATCACCATCTGCCCGGCTGGGCCGGCCAGAACCGACTTTCCGAAATCTTGGTAGGCCGAAATCTCAGTAGGCGCTCGGCATGATCCACGGGTTCACCGTGATCCCGAGCCGCGGGCCCTTGCCGCTGGTCGTGGCTTCCGTGGAAGCTTTCTTGTCGACCGAACCGGTCGAAGCGCAATCGAGCTTCACATTGGTCTTGGTGTCGACGCAGGTCGCCGCTGTCGGGTGCTTGACCGGCTGGCTGGTGCCGGCGGCGAAAGCCGAACCCGAAAGTGCCAGCACGGCGGCGAGGGTGAGGAGTGTCTTTTTCATGGTCAGTCTCCGTGTTCGACGGGCGAATTTGTTCCGTACATGTACGTTACTTCGTACAAATACGTCCGTCGATCGCGAAGTTCAAGGGAGAATCGTACACGTACGGTAGTTTTTTGTTAACCAAGAAATTCGACGCCGATTTGGGTGCCAGGTCGGCGCGGAAATCTGCGAAACCGAAAGGGCGGGCGCTCAGCAGTTGACCGGTTTTTCGGTCAACGGCGGCACGTCTTGCGTGCTGAGCGTGGCAAGGGTGAAGTCGCACATCCGCTTCACGAAAGCCTGCGCGTCGCCGAAGGGATAGAAGGGGAAAGTGATCAACAGCGAGATCGTGCCATGGCCGACCGCCCACAGCATGGTGGCAATGGCGCGCGGATCGCCGTGCAATTTGCCGGCGGCGACACAGGCCTCGACCCTGCTGATCAGCACCTTCATCGCCGGATTGCCTTCCTCCATGTCTTCGTAGCTCCTGCCTTCCGGCAGCTTGGTCTTTTCGGTCATGAAGACGGTGCGGTACTCATTGGGATTGCCGAGCCCGAAGGCGGCATATTCGGTCATCACCGCCTGCAAGGCCTCGATCGGATCGTCGGACGGGTGCTCCTCGATGCGACGGGCGAGCGTTTCGAACGCGTCCTCGGCCAGCGCGAAGAGGATGTCCTGCTTGTCGGCGAAGTAGGAATAAACCGACATCGGCGCATAGCCGACCCGCTTGGCCAGCTTGCGGATGGTCAGGCCTTCATAGCCTTCTTCCTGGACGAGCTTGTGTGCGGCCTCGACAAGCTCCGAGCGCAGTTCGGCCTTTTGTTTCTCGCGGCGCTTCTGGACGCTCAGCGGCAAGTCTGTTGCCCTTGTCTGGTTGGTGCCTGGCTAAATTATATACGCTGTACGGAAACGAACAAGGGCGCCACGGGTTCCCAAGCGGCAGGCGTCATGCCGGTCGTGAGGGAGTGGCCGGGTCGGCGGCACCCGTGATCAGCACCGTTCCTCCTTCGAAGCGGCCATCCCGTCTCCCTCTTACGCCTGCTTGTCGATCAGTTTGGCGGCGAGATGCGAGAGCAATTTCACCGCCTCGCCGTAGGTTCTGGCCTTCTCCGGATTGGAAGCATTGCCGTCGAGCGCGCGCTTGTAGACACCCTGGCAGATTGCCGCCAGCCGGAAGAAAGAGAAGGCGAGGAAGAACGTCCAGTTGCCGATGCCGGTCAGCCCACGCCGCCGGCAATAGGCGGCGACATAGTCCTTCTCGGAGGGCAGGCCGAGTGCCGAGCGATCGATGCCGCCCAGGCCGCGAAAACCCGAGGCATGCGGCAGGCGCCATTGCATGCATTGATAGGCGATGTCGGCGAAGGGGTGGCCTGACGTCGACAGTTCCCAGTCGAGTACCGCCAGCACCTTAGGCTGGTCCGGCGCGAAGATCAGATTGTCCAGCCGGTAATCGCCATGCACCAGCGCAGCCCTGGCATCATCGGCTGGCATATGGGTTTCCAGCCATTCGATCAGCCGGTCCATGTCGCCGATCGCGCTGGTTTCCGAGGCGCGGTACTGGCTGGTCCAGCGTGCCAGTTGGCGCTCGAAGTAATTGCCGGGGCGGCCGAAATCGCCGAGGCCCACGGCCTCGGCGTTGACGTCGTGCAGGGCGGCAAGCGTGGCGTTCATGGCATCGTAGATCGCGGCGCGCTCATCGTTGCCGCGGGCCTCGGGCAGCGCCGGATCCCAGAAGATGCGGCCGTCGAGGAAATCCATGACGTAGAACATGCGGCCGATCGGCGAGTCCTCGGCCGACAGATGCAGCATTTCGGGCACCGGCACGGCGGTGTCCGAAAGCGCCTTCATCACCCGGAATTCGCGGTCGACCTGGTGCGCCGATTTCAAGAGTTGGCCTGGCGGCTTGGCGCGCAGCACGTAACGGCCGCTTTCAGCCGTCAGGAGATAGGTCGGGTTGGACTGGCCGGATTTGAATTTTTCGATTGCCGCGAGCCCGGAAAAGCCCGGGATGTGCGCCTCGAGGTAAGGCGCGAGGGCCGCCTGGTCGAGCGCGTTCGGTTCGTTCATGCCGTCTCGGGCTGGCGTTCAATCAAGGTCAGCGTCAGCCAGCGGGCGGTCAGCGCCGGTTTCTTCGAACCTTCGATCTCGATGGTCACGTCGTGCGCCGTCTGCACCCAGCCCGACGGCCTGACCTTGACGTCGGCCAGCACGAAACGGGTGCGGATGCGCGCGCCGGTCTTCACCGGCGCCAGGAAGCGTAGCGAATCGAAGCCATGGTTGACGCCCATCTTGCCGTTTTCCAGCGGCGGCATGGTCTCGAAGGTCATGGCCGACAGCAGCGACAGCGACAGGAAGCCATGCGCGATGGTGCCGCCGAACGGCGTTTCGCGCTTGGCCCGTTCCGGATCGCAGTGGATGAACTGATGGTCGTCGGTGGCGTCGGCGAACTGGTCGATCATGCGCTGCGTGACCACCCGCCAGGGTGAAACGCCGACCTCCTTGCCGACACTGGCCAGAAGCACATCGAGACTGATCGGTTCCACGCTCATGTCCTCCAGTTCACCTCCGGCTTCTGCGGCCGGAAAATGTCATTCCTTGAACAAGGTCAACCCATGCTGCACCGACTGCCCGCCGTCGATCGGCAGAATGGCGCCAGTGACATAGCTGCCTGCACGACTGCACAAATAGAGCGTTGCGCCGGCAATGTCATCCGGTGTGCCGATGCGGCCGATCGGGACATGGCTGCCGACATGCCTGGCCTGTTCGTCCGTGCCGGTGGCGAAGGCCGTCATGCGGCTCTGGAAGGGGCCTGGTGCGAAGGCGTTGACGGTGATGCGGCGGCCGGCGAATTCGAGCGCCAGCATGCGCGTCAAATGGTGAACCGCGGCCTTGGAGGCGGTGTAGGAATAGGCGTCGTCGGCCAGCGGCTGCGTGCCCATCACCGAGCCCAGATTGATCACCCTGGCCGGATCGGCGTCGCTGGCAGCAGCATCGAGCAGCGGCAGCAATTCGCGGGTCAGATGGAAGACGGCGGTGACATTGACGCCGAACACCTTGGCCCAGGCGTGGTAGGGAAAGCTTTCCAGCGGCGCGCCCCAGGACACGCCGGCATTGTTGATCAGGATATGCAGTTCTTTGGTCCGCGCCCTGACCTCGCCGACCAGGGCGGCAATGCCAGCCTCGCTGGAAACGTCCCCGGCAAAGCCTTCCGCCCGGCCCGGGGCGCCAAGTCCGTTCAGTTCGCCGGCGACCTTGATGCAGTCCTCGCCCTTGCGCGAGGCGATCATCACGCTGGCGCCGGCCTTGACCAGCGCGGTTGCCGCCATGCGACCGATGCCGGTCGCCGCTCCCGTTACCAGCGCGGTCTTGCCGGCAACCGAAAACAGCTCGTCCAGGTGGCTCATCCAAATTCTCCGCACCGTTGCCCCGCCCGCGGGCAAAACAGTTCGCGTTGACAAGGCTATCCGAAGTACGGTCATCCTTGCCACGGATAAAATGCCTGGCGTGCATGAAGGGTTAGCGACCGATGACGCAGATGAATCTCGGCATGACCGAGCGGCTGAAGCCGATCCACGCACGCGTCGCGGCCATGGTGCGCGACGAGATCATGCCGCTTGACAAGGAGTTCCTCGGCGAAGTCGGCAAGGCCGGCGACCGCTGGGTCTACAGCAAGCGCCAGAGCGAGATTCTCGAAGGGCTGAAGAAGACCGCGCGGGAACGCGGCCTGTGGAACTTCTGGCTGACCGGTTCGGAACGCGGCTACGGCCTGTCCACCGTCGAATACGCCTATCTGGCCGAGGAAATGGGCAAGGCACATCTCGGCGCCGAAACCTTCAACTGCTCCGCGCCCGACACCGGCAATATGGAGGTTCTGGAACGCTACGGCTCGGCCGAGCACAAGCTGGAGTGGCTCGAGCCGCTGCTGGACGGAAAAATCCGCTCGGCCTATCTGATGACGGAGCCGGATGTCGCCTCCTCCGACGCCACCAACATTTCCATGCGCTGCGAGCGGCAGGGCGGTGACTATGTGCTCAACGGCGAGAAATGGTGGGCGTCGGGCGCCGGCGATCCGCGCTGCGCCATCTATATCGTCATGGTGCGGACCGGCGGCGATGAAGAGCCGCAGCATCGCCGCCATTCGATGATCCTGGTACCCTCGGCCACGAAAGGCGTGACCAAGGTCCGCGCCATGCAGGTCTATGGCGACGATGACGCGCCGCACGGCCACATGCATCTTCGCTTCGACAATGTGCGGGTATCGGCGTCGAACCTGATCCTCGGGGAGGGCAGGGGTTTCGAGATCGCGCAAGGCCGGCTCGGGCCGGGCCGGATCCATCATTGCATGCGCGCCATCGGCCAGGCCGAGATGGCCCTGGAAATGCTGTGCCAGCGTTCCGTGCGCCGCGAGGCCTTCGGCCAGAAGCTGGCGAAACTCGGCGCCAATTTCGACATCATCGCCGAATGCCGGATGGAGATCGAAATGGCCCGGCTGCTCTGCCTCAAGGCGGCGTGGATGATCGACCAGGGCGACGCGCGGGCCGCGGCCCCCTGGATCAGCCAGATCAAGGTCATCGCGCCACGCGTGGCGCTCAAGGTCACCGACGAGGCGGTGCAGATGTTCGGCGCAAAAGGCATCAGCCAGGACACGCCTCTCGCGCGCTCGTGGACACATCTGAGGACGCTGCGCCTCGCCGACGGACCTGACGCAGTCCATCGCCGCCAGGTGGCGCGGACGGAGCTGAAGAAATACACGCAGGAGAAGGTCTGAGCGGCAGTTAGGCTGGCCACATACGGTTCTTCCCGCGGCAACCAAGGAGTCTCACTGATGACAATCCCCTCCGAAATGAAGGCGCTGCTCTTGGTCGGCGACGGCTATACCAGGACACCGAGCGGCAGTGCGCTCGAGGCGATGGAGCCGTATCTCGAGCCGGGAAGCATCGCCGTGCCGGCGCCCAGACCGAGCCAGGTGCTGATCAAGGTCAGTCTGGCTTCGATCAATCCATCGGATGTCGCCTTCATCAAGGGCCAGTACGGGCAGCCGCGCGCCAAGGGCCAGCCGGCGGGCTTCGAAGGTGTCGGCACAGTCGTCGCGGGCGGGGAGGAGCCCTATCCCAGGAGTCTCATCGGCAAGCGGGTCGCCTTCGCCACCGGTCTCAGCAATTGGGGCTCGTGGGCTGAATATGCGGTCGCCGAGGCGGCGGCCTGCATTCCGCTCCTCGATACGGTGCGCGACGAGGATGGCGCCGCGATGATCGTCAATCCGCTGACCGCGATTGCCATGTTCGACATCGTCAAACAGGAAGGCGAGAAGGCCTTCATCATGACCGCAGGCGCCAGCCAGCTCTGCAAGCTGATCATCGGCCTGGCCAGGGAGGAGGGGTTCCGGCCTGTTGTCACCGTGCGCCGCGACGAGCAGATCGCGTTGCTGAAAGAGCTTGGCGCGGCGCGTGTCCTCAACGAAAAGGCGCCGGATTTCGAGACCACCCTGCGCGAGGTGATGAAGGCCGAACAGCCGCGCATCTTCCTCGATGCGGTCACCGGGCCGCTGGCTTCGGCGATCTTCAATGCGATGCCTAAACGGGCGCGCTGGATCATCTACGGCCGGCTCGATCCCGAGGCCACGGTCATCCGCGAGCCCGGCCAGTTGATCTTCCAGCACAAGCACATCGAGGGCTTCTGGCTGAGCGAATGGATGCGTCAGTTCCGCGATCGCCGTGGTCCGGCGATTCTCGAGGCGCAGAAGCGGTTTTCCGATGGACGCTGGTCGACCGACGTGACGGCGGTCATTCCGCTGGCCGAGACAATGGCGCGCTTGCCGGCGGAACTGGCCAAGCCCAACGGCAAGGTTTTCATCCGGCCTTGAAACGGTGACCTTGCTCTCGATGGTCGACACATTCACGTGTCCGGCTGCCATCGGACCGGCCGGATCGCCGCTTGCGCCATCGACCCCCCTATGCCGCGCCGCTTTGTCCGTGATATGCCGCCGCCATCGAATGCCGGGACGACGCCAGGCTGAGGCGTCTCCCCCAATGGCGTGCGGGGTGTATTGATGACGATTTCCAAGCCGGTTTTCGACCGTTTGGGGCTGAGCCTGTGGGTCGGGGCATTCCTGGTCGTCCTCGGGATGGTGCTATGGTCGCCCTACACGCGCACGGTGATGCAGGCCTACGGATTTGGCAGCGAGGCGTTCCTCAGCGGCCAGCCACTGTACAATCTCCAGTCCGAGATGGGCTATCTATACGCGCCGGCCTTTGCCGCGCTCTATGTTCCGGTGCTGAAGCTCGGTCCGCATCTGGGCGGACTGGTGTGGCACGTACTGGGGTTTGCGGTGCTCACCTTCGCCGCGATGCGCCAGGTGCGCAAGCTCGGTGGCGGGGAATTGACGTGGCTGCTCTCCTTCGGGCTCTTCCTTGCCTTGCCGATGGCGCTGGGTGCGATCCGCAACGGCCAGGCGACGATCCTCCTGACCGGCGCCTGCTGGCTCCTGACCCTGTCGGCGCTCGAAGGGCGGCGCGCCGAGACCTTCTTCTGGGCATCGGTCGCCATCATTGCCAAACCGACCGCGATCATCATGCTTTTGTTGGTGGGAGCCCTGCGCCTGCGGCTGATACCCGTGCTCGTGCTGGCGGTGCTGTTCGTGCTCGCCATTCCATATGCTTTCGCACCTGCCGGCTACCTCAACGAGCAGTACGGTGATTTCGCCAGCATGCTGACCTCCATGGCGGTCGACAAGTCCGGCCATTTTGTGCCCACCGACTTCACGGCGCCTTTCACGTCGGCAGGCCTACCCATGCCTGAATTCGCCGCCACGATCGTGCGTGTCGTCGTGGCATTGCTTACGCTATCGACCGTTCTCTGGTTCGACCGCAAGCTCCAGCCTGGAATGGCGGGACTGGCCATCTTCCTGACGGCCGCCTTCTACATGTGCGTCTTCAATCCGCGCGTCGAGCCAAATACCTACGCCATGATCGCGGTGCCTGCCGGCCTCGCTATCGCCACACTGTGGCGGGACGAGCGTGGCGGCGTCCTGGCTTCGGTGCTGTCGATGGTATTGTTCGTCACAGGTTTGACGGGCGTCGAGCGCCACATGCATGATTTCTTCTTCCCCTGGTTCCGGCCGCTCGCGGTCACCTTCATCGTCTGTCCGCTGATCTGGTGGTTCTGGGCCAAGGCGAGCGAAAAGATGGCGAATGTCGGACCCGTCGCACATGGCTGAGTTGCGTCAGAAACTCGATATCGTGGCGCCCTTCTTCAACGAGGCGCAATCGGCGTCGGCCTTTGCCGCGCTGCTCGACAGGCTCGAGGAAGCGGTATCAAGCCGTTTCGGCATGGCCGTCCACAAGATCCTGGTCGACGACGGCAGTCGCGACGATGGCGCCGAACGGTTTTCGCTGGCGCTGTCGGGCTCCTGGGAGATCGTTCGCCTCAGCCGCAATTTCGGCAAGGAGGTCGCGGTGCTCGCCGGCCTCGACCAGTCGCGCGGCGACATGGTGCTGATCATGGATTCGGACCTGCAGCATTCCATGGACATCAGCCTGCAGATGATTGCCGAGTTGGTGAAGCATCCCGATATCGACGTCGTCTACGCCCAGAACGACCGGCGCGAGGCCAGCTGGCGGCGCAGCCAGCTGGCGAAGCTGTTCTATAGCCTGATCAACAGCAGCCAGCGTTTCGATATCCCCGAGAACGCGGGAGATTTTCGCGTCATGCGCGGTACCGTCGCGCGCGCGCTGACCAGCCTGCGCGACAAGCGGCGCTTCAACAAGGGCCTGTTCGCCTGGGCAGGCTTCCGCCAGAAAGCCATACCCTATTCGCCGGAAAACCGGGCTGTCGGCACGTCGAAATGGAGCCGGCTCAACCTGATCGCCTTTTCGCTGGAAGGCTTTACGTCGTTTTCCGTCATCCCGCTGCGCATCATCAGCCTGAGCGGCATGCTGGCGGCGCTGGCGGGCATCGTTTACGGCGCCAAGGTGTTCTTCGAAGTGATGTTCTACGGCATCGCCGTGCCTGGCTATCCCAGCCTGATGGTCGCCGTCGTCCTGCTGGGTGGCCTCAACCTGACCTTGCTTGGTTTGATCGGCGAATATGTCTGGGTCACGCTGTCGGAGAGCAAGGACCGGCCGGTCTACATCGTGCGCGATGTCGTGCGCAGCGACGTCTCGGACAGGCCGCCAGGCGCGTCCGGCATATGACGCGGCGCATTCGCCTGATCGCCGACGACTACGGCCTGGCGCCAGGGGTTTGCGCCGGAATTCTAGACCTGCTCGACCGGCGACGGCTGACCGGCACCAGCTGCATGACCGGTTTTCCGGAATGGGCCGGGGCGGCGGCGCGTATCAGGCCGTTGTGCGGCCATGCGGCGATCGGGCTGCACCTGACACTTACGGATCAGCCGGCCGTCACAGGCAAGTCGAGCCTGGCGCCCGAGGGCCGGCTGCCGCCGCTTCGTTCGCTCGCCCTGCCGGTCCTGCGCGGCCGGATCGACAAGCGCGATGTCCATGCCGAACTCGACGCGCAGTACAGTCGGTTCGTCGAGGCGGTCGGCCGCAAGCCCGACTTCATCGATGGTCATCAGCACGTGCATTTCCTGCCCGTCGTGCGCGGATGGCTGCGGGCGTATTTTCCCGACGCCGCCGGCAGGCCGGTGCTGCGCGGCGCTCCGGCGCTTGGCGATGCCGCCGTCGCTTCGAAGATCGCGGCAATCGCTGCCGTGGCCGCCGGCTTCAATCAATCGATGCAGCGCGCCGGCTTTGCCGTTTGGAAGCCGCTCGCCGGCATCTACGACTGGCGGCAACCCGAAAAATTTGCGCCATTGCTGAAGGCCGCGGTCGAAGCGTTGCCGGACCATGGGCTGTTCATGTGCCACCCCGGCCATGTCGACGAAACACTGCGCGCGCGCGACCCGATGCAAGGCGTGCGCGAAGTGGAATTCGGGGTGCTGGCCTCGGATGCGTTCGGCGCGAGCCTGGCCCGCGCCGGTGTCGAGATCATGGACGGCAAGGGATGAGCGGAGCCGATCGACCCCAGCGTTCAACCGGCAGCAAGATCGCCCGTTTCGCGCTTGTCGGACTGGTGAACACGGCCATCGACCTTGCCGGCTTTTCCCTGCTGCTCAAGCTGCACGTCCCACCGCTTGCCGCCAACGTCCTCTCGTGGTCGATCGCCGTCATCTTCTCTTTCGTGGCCAATGGCTTCTGGTCGTTCGAGCGCAATCACGCCATCCGGCTGCATGACGCCTTCCTGCGGTTTGTCACGGCCGGGGCGCTGATTTCGCTCGGCGTCTCCAGCCTGTCGATCGCACTCTTCGCCGGCATCACCGGCGTGTGGCCGGCAAAGATCGGCGGGGTCATCGTGGCGGCTGTGCTGAACTTCCTTGCCGCGCGCTGGTCGATCGAAGGTCGGCTGCTGAAATAGCTATCTCTATTCCGCCGGTTCCACATTGGTGTAGGCGGCTTCCTCGAGTTCGCGCTTCAGCCGCGCTTCCTCATGGGTCTTCGGCGTGACGAAGCGGCCAAGCAGGAGATAGGCGACCGGTGTCAGGAACAGCGTCGAGACGGTGGCCAGGCCAAGCCCGCCGACGATCACCCAGCCGAGCGCCACGCGTGCCTCCGCGCCCGCGCCGGCGGCCAGCACAAGCGGCACACCGCCAAGTATGGTGCAGATCATCGTCATCATCACCGGCCGCAGGCGGATGGTGGAGGCCTGCTCGATCGCTTCGCGTACGCCCAGGCCGCGATCACGCAGCTGATTGGCGAATTCGACGATCAGGATGCCGTTCTTGGCCATGACGCCGACCAGAAGCACCAGGCCGATCTGGCTGTAGGCATTGAGGCTGGTGCCCGACAGCAGCAGCGCGAAAATGGCGCAGGCAAGGCCGAGCGGCACTGTCGCCATGATGATGACGGCACTGACGAAACTCTCGAACTGGGCGGCCAGCACCAAAAGGATGATGATCAGGGCGAAGCCGAAGATGGTGACCATGGCGCTGTTGGTTTCGCCCAATGTGGCGGCTTCGGCCAGCGGCAGGATGCGGCTGCCGGGCGGCAGGAGCGGCGTGGCGATCTCCTCGGCACGCGTCAGCGCATCGCCAAGCGCGAAATTGCCTGAGAGGTTGGAGGTGATTGCCACCGAAGGCTGCTGCTGTTCGCGCGACAGCGACGGCGGCACGGCGCGTTCGGTCAGCGTGGCGATGGTCGACATCGGCACGAAGCGGCCATCCGCCGTCTTGAGGAAGACATTTTCCAGATCGGTCGGGTCGTTGATCGGATTGGTGGTCGAGACCAGCTTCACGCCGTAGCTGCGGTCGGCGATGTAGACATCGACGACGTCGTTGCCGTCGAGCATGGCTTGCATGGTGTTGGCGAGCCCGGATATGTCGATGCCGAGGTCGGAAGCGCGCTCACGGTCGATGGCCACGGCCAGCTGCGGCTGGGTCGGGTCGATCGACAGGCGTGGCGTCTGGAAGCGCTGATCCTTCTGCATCTCGGCTATGATCTTGACCGCCGCATCGCCGAGCGCCTTGCGATCGTTGCCGACCAGAGCGAACTGCAGGCCGTTGCCGGCGCCGCGGATGCCGAGACTGTTGG
Source organism: Mesorhizobium sp. M8A.F.Ca.ET.202.01.1.1 (assembly GCF_004791595.1). Taxonomy (NCBI): domain Bacteria; kingdom Pseudomonadati; phylum Pseudomonadota; class Alphaproteobacteria; order Hyphomicrobiales; family Phyllobacteriaceae; genus Mesorhizobium; species Mesorhizobium sp. M8A.F.Ca.ET.202.01.1.1. The sequence continues at coordinate 151,107 of NZ_SRUN01000003.1, forward strand.
GCTGGACCGGGAAGATGCGCACGCTGGGCACCTGTTTGGTCAGCTGGCTGATCTCGCCCATGATCTCCTGCTGGCTGCGGCTTCGCTCGTCCCACGGCGCCAGCGTCATCACCATGAAGCCCGAGTTGTAGGAACCGTTCTGGCCGGCGTTCTCGAAGGTCGAGCGAATCTCGCCGGAATCGCGCATCGGCTGGATCAGCCGCTCGATCTTCTGCATCTGCTGCGTGGTGTAGTCGAGGCTGACGCCTTGCGGGGCGTTGATGCGCAACAGCACGGCGGCGCGATCCTCGGTGGGCGTCAGTTCCTGGCGGATCGTGCCGAACAGCGTGAAGGCGATGCCGGCAAACAGCACCGCGACCAGAACCACGATCCACGGCGCGTCGAGACATGCATGGAGCGCACGCTTGTAGCCGGCATTGAGGACGCCGCCGATGCGCGCGCCGATGCCGTGGCCACCTTCGTGGTGAAGCGACGCGCTGGTCAGCATCCGCGAGGCAAGCATCGGGCAAAGCGTCAGCGCCACCACGCAGGACAGAAGCACCGACATCGCAAGCACGAAGCCGAATTCGCGGAACAGGCCGCCGGTCTGTCCCGGCAGGAACGAGATCGGTACGAAGACCGCGACCAGCGTCAGCGTGGTGGCAACGACGGCGAAGAACACTTCCTGTGCGCCGAGCACGGCGGCCGCGCGCGGCCCCATGCCCTCATTGCGCCGTCGCACGATGTTTTCCAGCACCACGATGGCGTCATCGACGACAAGGCCGGTGGCCAGCACCAAAGCGAGCAGCGTAAGGATGTTGATCGAGAAGCCGGCCAGATAGATGGCGGCTACGGTGCCGATCATGGCGACCGGCATCGACAGGCCCGGGATGAGCGTGGCGCGCCAGTCGAGCAGGAAGACGTAGATGACGATCAGCACCATGGTGACCGACAGGCCGAGCGCGATCTCGACCTCGTGCACGGCACCCTTGACGAAGACGGCGTCGTCGCTGGTGATCTTGATCGACATGCCGTTGGGCAGGTTCGCCTGCAGCTTGGCGACAGCGGCCTGGACGCCGGTCGAAATGTCCAGCGTGTTCGATTCCGCCTGCCGGATGATGCCGATGCCGATGCCGGTCTTGCCGTCCGAACGCAGCGTGGTCTGGCCGACATCGGGGCCGAGCGTGACGGTCGCGACATCGCGGATGCGCGTCGTGCCGCCGATGATGATGTTTTCGAATTCCGCAGGCGTCGTCACGTCGGCCGTGGTGCGGACGATCAGGTCCTGGTTGGTCGTGGTGATCGACCCCGCCGGGGAATCGAAGGCGACGGAGGCGAGCGCCGCCCTGAGGTCGGCGACCGTGAAGCCAAGGCTGGCGAGCCTGTTCTGGTCGACGTCGATGCGGAAGATCTTGTCGCGGTCGCCATAGACCTGGACGTCGGCGACGCCCGGGACGGCGGCCAATTCGTCCTCGATCTGGTCCTGTACCACCACCGTCATGTCCTGGATCGACATGGTGTCCGAAGTCACCGCCAGCCGCATCACCGCGTCGGAATTGGCGTCGGCCTTGACGATGCGCGGTGGATCGGCCGTATCCGGCATCTGGTTTGCAACGCGGCCGACGGCATCGCGCACATCCGAGGCGGCGACGTTGAGGTCGACACCGTCGTTGAACTCGATGGTGACACGGCTCGATCCGAATGAGGAGGATGATGAAATCGACTTGACGCCGGAGACGCGAGCGACGGCGCCCTCGATCGTGTCGGTCAATTCGCGGTCGACGGTTTCGGCCGCCGCCCCCTCGAAGGTGGTGGAGACCGTGACCACGGCACGATCGACGTCGGGCAATTCGCGGATCTCGACGCCGTAGAAGGCCGCAAGGCCGGCAACCGCAATGAGGACGTTGAGCACGAAGGCCATGACCGGCCTGCGGATGAACAGGGCGGTGAAGCCGGTATCGCTGCCGGCGTTGACGGGTCCGGTCATGAGCCTTCCGCGGCGGTGGCGGCGCGCTGCTCCTGGCCGGCGATGCGAACCTCGCCGCCTTCGCTGACATTTTGGGTGCCCTCGGTGACAACCATGTCGCCGCGGCTGATCTCCGCGTCGATCAGCACGGTTTCGGTGTTGCGCTGGATGATGCGAACCGGCAACCGCCTGGCCTTGCCGTCCTCGACCTGCCAGACATAAGCACCGTCCGATCCCCACAGGATCGCCAGCGGGCTGACGGCGGGATAGGTCTCGCCGGGGAATTTCATGGTGATGGAGAACGACATGCCGGCGCGCAGCGAGTCGGCTGGGTTGGCGATCTTGGCCTTGACCAGGAGGGTGCGGCTCTTTTCGTCGATATGATTGTCGATCGCCGACACCGTGCCGGTATAGGCGTTGCTCTGATTGGCGATCGGCGTCGCCGTCAATTGCGCGCCGACCTTGACGGCGGCGGCGAAGCGTTCGGGCACCTGGAAATCGACCAGGATGGAGGACCGGTCGTCCAGCGTGGCGATCGCCGACTGGTTGGTCACGTAGTTGCCGGCCGAGATCGGCAGGATGCCGACGGTGCCCGATATCGGCGCCAGGATCGAGCGACGCTGCAGCGCAAGCTCGGCATCCTGAAGCGCCAGCTTGGCGCCGGCCAGCACCACTTCGGCATCGGCGACCGCGACCGGCGTGGCGGCGTTGGAGGCGCGCAGCGACTTGACGCGGTCGAGCTTGGCTTGTGCGTCCTGCAGGGCGAGCTTGGCCCGGTTCTGGGCAATGATCTCCGTCTCGGAATCGAGCGTGGCGATGATCTGCCCCTTGTCGACATGGCTGCCGGATTCGACCAGCAGATCGGCAAGGCGGCCCGAACTATAGGGATTGACGGTCACCGAGGCGTTGGCGCGGCCGGTGCCGATCGCCTGCAGGCGGTCGTTGATGGTGGCCGTGCCGGCAGGCAAGGCGACGACGTCGACCTGCCGGGGGCTATTGCGATTGCCAGCCTGTCTCGCGCCGGCCGCACTGTTTCCGGCCGGAGGCGTCGCCGCATAGGCCCAGTCTATCCCCCAACGCGCCAGCACTTCGGGAGCTCCGGGATAGAAGCGCGCCCAGGCAGCCGCAGCGACGACCACGATCACAAGCGCAACGACAATTTGCTTTGAGGTGCGCATCGACACTCCGGTTTCCAGGAATCGTCAGCCCCTTCCCGAAGGAGCGGCACAGCGACGGTACGGGCGGGCGGCGAAATCCGGCCACGCCGCACCTCGCATATCAGCGGTTTATGGCAATTATCACGCGATCGTGCACATTAAATCTCGGTAACGTGAAGTCGGGACACCCCGTCGGGACGGATGCGATTTGGCCGGGATCCGCCTAACGCAGGCCTTCCATCTCGCGGATGCGCCGGGCGCCGTCGGCCTCGAGTTGTCTTGTGACGGCGCCGATCAGCGTTTCGGCGACGACGAAAAGCGCCGCCGAAGAATCCCATGCGGAAGGCACGGCGGTTCGTCCGGCGATGACATGACGGGCAAAGCGGGCGATCGGCGACAGCCATTGATCGGTGAACAGTACGATCTGGACGCCGCGCTGGTGCGCCTTCTCGGCGAAGCGGACGAGACTGTCCTGGTAGCGCCTGATGTCGAAGATCACCAGCACATCGCGCTTGCCCATGTCGATCAGCCGGTCGCGCCACATGCTCTCCTGGCCGGCGAGGTGAAAAACATCGGGCTGGATAACGGCAAGATGGGCGGCCATGTAACGTGCCAGCGGGTCGGTGAAGCGGCCGCCGATCAGAAATGTCTTGCCACGCCGGTCGGCAAGCCGCGCCGCGATATCGGCAAGCTGCCTGTCGGAGAGGTGGCGGAAGGTCTCGCGCATATTGTCGAGCGTCGCTTCCAGCATCGGAGAGACCGTGCCGCCGCCGGGCGAGGGCGGGTTGAGGGTCCGTATCGCCGGCGATTGCAATTGCGCCGCCAGTTCGTCCTGCAGGGTCGACTGGAATTCCGGATAGTTCTGGAAGCCGAGCCGGGCCACGAAGCGCAGGATCGTCGGCGAGGAGACACCGGCCGCGGCCGAGAATTCGGCGACCGTCTTCAGGCCGATCATCGGATAGCTCGCGATCAGCGTCTGGGCCGCTCGTCGTTCGCCGGCGGGCATGGTGCCGATGCGGTCGGCGATCAATTCGGCAATGTTGGAAATCATGGTTTTCCCCACCCTTGGCCCGGCCGATGGTCTTTTCCCCAGATCGCATTTGACAAAGCCGGACAAACTGTATGAAATCATCCGTAGGGACGCAATGAGGCAAAATACGTAACATACGATACAGCGCTCCCCGGGGACGGCAGAGTATGGAGAAAGCACGGCCCGCCAGCCTTGCATCGTCTGATACCGTGGGGGTGACCAATCCCGGCGGATCGAGCCCCTTCGTACTGACCTGCGACCACGCTTCCAATTTCCTGCCGGCCGAATTCGGCACGCTCGGCCTCGCGACCGAGGACCTGTCGCGCCACATCGCCTGGGATCCCGGCGCGCTGCCGGTTGCGCTGCGCATGGCGCAGGCGCTCGACGCGACGCTGGTCGAAACCCGCATTTCGCGGTTGATCATCGACTGCAACCGGCCGCTCGATGCGCCGGACCTGGTGCCGCCGGTCAGCGAAACCACAGCCATACCGGGGAATGCAGGCCTTTCGGACAAGCAGCGTGCGCAGCGCGTCGCCTTGTCATGGCAGCCATTCCACGACACGATTGCGGGAATTATCGAAGACAGGCTGGCGCGCGGCCAGGAGACCCGGCTAGTCTCCGTGCATTCCTTCACGCCGGTTTACAAGGGCCGCAACCGGCCGTGGCATATCGGCATCATCCATGACGAGGATCGCCGGTTGGCGGCGCCGCTGATCGGCGCACTGCAGCGGCTTGCCGGCGTCACCGTCGGCGTCAACGAACCCTATTCGCCTGCCGACCGCGTCTATTTCACGCTCGAACGGCATGCGCGCTCGCGCGGGTTGTCCTGCGCGATGATCGAAATCCGCAACGATGAAATCTCCGGCGAAACCGGGCAGCGGAAATGGGCGGATTTGCTTGCGGGCATTTTTTTGAATCTGGAGCCAGAGGAGGCCAAGGGCTCTCGACGAAGCGCAGTCGGAAAGTCAGTTCAATCGGCCAGCTAAGAACCAAGAGGGGAATTCTGACATGACAACACCTGATCACTCCGACAAGTCGGAGGACACAAAAATCCTTCACAGTATGGGTTACGCCCAGGAATTGGCTCGCCGCATGAGCGGCTTCTCCAACTTCGCCATTTCCTTCTCGATTATCTGCATCCTGGCGGGCGGCATTACGTCTTTCCCGCTGGCGATGGCCACCGGCAGTGGTTTCGAGGCGACCATCGGCTGGCTCATCGGGGGCGTCTTCGCCCTTGTCGTCGCTGCTTCGCTGGGCCAGATCGGCTCGGCCTATCCTACCGCCGGCGGCCTCTATCACTGGTCGTCGATCCTGGGCGGTCGCGGCTGGGGCTGGGCCACGGCCTGGATCAACCTGCTCGGCCTGATCTTCGTGGTCGCCTCGGTGAATGTCGGCGTCTACCTGCTGTTTCAAGGGCTCGTCGCAGGTCCGATCTTCGGCTGGGACACATCGACCTGGGGCTTCTGGCAGCAGACGGTGGCTGTCGTGATCATTACCGTCACCCAAGGTCTGTTCAATCATCTCGGCATCAAGACGACAACGAGATTGACCGATTTTTCCGGCTACCTCATCCTCGTCGTTGCGGTTGTGCTGACGCTGACCTTCCTGATCTGGGGCGCGCATGGTTTCGACCTTTCGCGACTGACGACCTTCGTCAACACGACCGGCGATCTCGGGGGCGGCTATGTTCCGACGGCCCGCACGGCGCTGGTGGCCTTCCTGATCGGCCTTCTCTACCCGCTTTACACGATCACCGGCTTCGACGCCTCGGCGCACACTGCCGAGGAGACACACAATGCCCGCGTTGCGGTGCCCAGGGGCATGATCCACGCGGTCCTCTGGTCTCTCGTCTTCGGTTTCGTCATGGCGGTCTCCTTCGTCCTTGCGAGCCCCGATCTCGTGGCGACCGCCAAGGACGGCGGCAATGCCTGGTTCAACCTGTTCAACAATCTGCCGGCGCCAACCTGGCTCAAGGCTCTGCTCGGCATCGCCATCGTGCTGTCGAACTATCTGTGCGCGCTGGCCGGCCTCACTTCGACATCGCGTATGATCTTCGCCTTTTCGCGTGACGGGGGTCTGCCGGGGTCGTCTTTGTGGAAGCAGGTTTCGCCGACCTGGCGCACGCCAGTTCCGGCTATCTGGCTCGGCGTCGTGCTGTCGATCGCCGCCACGCTCTATTCGCCGGCTTTCGCGGCGCTTGCAGCCGGCTGCGCTCTCTTCCTCTACGTCTCCTATGCCATGCCGATCGCAGCCGGACTTCTTGCGGAAGGAAAGAGCTGGACCGAATTCGGACCATTCCGGCTCGGCATCTGGTCAAAGCCGTTCGCCATCATCACCGTGCTTGGTGTCCTGGTGTTGATGTATGCCGGCATCCAGCCGCCCTTCGACATCCTGATCAATTATGCGATTGGGTTGATCATTCTGCTCGTCGTCTTGTGGTTCGCCGTTGAAAATCGCCGCTTCCAGGGGCCGCCCATTGGCGAGGCGGCACTCGCCAAGCGCAGGGCGACCATCGCAGCCGCTGAAAAGGCCGTCGGCGAATCCGCCTAAACAGCCAATCAAACCGTGGCGGGTTCTCTCGCCACGGCTTTTGCACTCGTTCAATATGACAAGCCCGAAACGACCAAGCGCTGGAGTGCCAAAGGAATGGCCGGAAATTTCTCGTTCGATCAGTTGAAGAAAGCGGTCTCCAATGGCGAGATCGACACGGTGCTGGCATGCATCGTCGACATGCAGGGCCGACTGGCGGGAAAACGATTCCTGGCGCAGTACTTCGTCGATTCCGCACATGACGAAACGCATGGCTGCAACTATCTGCTGGCGGCCGATATCGATATGGAGCCGGTGCCGGGCTACAAGGCAGCAAGCTGGTCGAAGGGCTATGGCGATTTCGTCATGAAGCCGGACCTTGCGACGCTGCGGTGTATTCCCTGGTTGGAAAAGACGGCGCTGGTGATCTGCGACGTGCTCGACCACCATACCCATGACGACCTGCCGCACTCGCCGCGCGCCATATTGAAGAAGCAGGTGAAGCGGCTGACGGAGCGTGGCTATATCGGCTATTTCGCTTCCGAGCTCGAATTCTACCTGTTCAACGAGACCTACGATTCCGCCCGCAAGAAGCACTGGCAGGGTCTCGACACCGCGTCGCCCTATATCGGCGACTACCAGATCGGCATCACCACCAAGGAAGAAGGCGTCATGCGCCGGCTTCGCAACGAGATGGAAGCCGCCGGCATTCCGATCGAGAATTCCAAGGGCGAGTGGGGTCCGGGCCAGGAAGAGATCAACGTGCGTTATGCCGAAGCGCTCGACATGGCCGACCGCCACGTCATCCTGAAGAACGGCGCCAAGGAGATCGCCGAGTCCGAAGGCAAGGCGATCTCCTTCATGTCGAAGTACAATTACGGCCTCGCCGGCAATTCCAGCCACATCCACAATTCGCTGTGGAGCGCCGACGGCAAGACGCCGCTGTTCTTCGACAGACAAGCCGACTGGACCTTGTCGACACTCGGCCAGCAATGGGCGGCCGGACAGTTGAAGTATGCGAAGGAATTCACCTGGTTCCTGGCGCCCTACATCAACTCCTACAAGCGCTTCCAGGCCGGCACCTTCGCACCGACCAAGATCATGTGGAGCGAGGACAATCGCACCGCCGGCTTCCGCCTATGCGGCGAGGGCACCAAGGGCATCCGCATGGAATGCCGCATCGGCGGCGCCGACCTCAATCCGTATCTTGCCTTTGCAGCCCTGATCGCGGCCGGTCTGGCCGGCATCGACGAGAAGCTTGAACTGCAAAAACCTTTCGTCGGCGATGCCTACCAGGCTTCGCGCCTGCCGGAGATCCCAAAGACGCTGCGCGATGCCACCGAGACGCTGGCCAAGTCGAAGATGCTGAAGCAGGCGCTCGGCGAGGATGTGCTCGAACACTATGTCCACACGGCAAAGTGGGAACAGTTCGAATACGACCGCCGTATCACGGATTGGGAACTGCACAGGGGGTTCGAGCGGTACTAGATTGCCACGACGTTAGCGCCGTCCCTCACCCTTACCCTCTCCCCGTGAAGAACGGTGAGAGAGGGATGCCAGCGCTGGAGCGTTTCCCTTCTCCCCGTCGCTACACGGGGAGAAGGGTGCCGGCAGGCGGATGAGGGGCAGCGCCAAGCCATGTGATTTTTCGATTGTTACAGAAGTGCGAGGACTTAAACGATGACCGAAACGGTCAAACTGAAATCTCCCATCGACGGCTCGATCTATGCCGAGCGTCCGGTCGCGACGGACCAGGCGATCAATGCCGCGGTCGAGCGTGCCAAGGCGGCGCAGGAGAAGTGGGCGCAGACGCCGATCGTCGAGCGCGGCAAGTACATGCTGGCGATGCTCGAAGCGCTGGTTGCGAAATCAGACGAGATCGTGCCGGAGATCGCCTGGCAGATGGGGCGTCCGGTTCGGTATGGCGGCGAGTTCGGCGGCGTCAAGGAGCGCACCACCTATATGGTCGAGATCGCCGAGGCGGCGCTGAAATCCGTGCCGGCTTCCAATCCCAAGGACGGCTTCCGCCGCTATGTGAAGAAGGATCCGCTGGGCGTGGTCATGGTGATCGCGCCATGGAACTATCCCTATCTCACAGCCGTCAACACCATCGTGCCGGCACTGATGGCCGGCAATGCCGTCATCCTGAAACATGCGGCGCAGACATTGCTGGTCGGCGAGCGCTTCCAACAGGCTTTCGACAAGGCCGGGCTGCCCAAGGGCGTGTTCCAGAACGTCGTTCTCAATCACGCCCAGACCGAAAAGCTGCTGGGTTCGGGCAAGATCGACCATGTCAATTTCACCGGATCGGTCGGCGGCGGCCGCGCCATCGAGAAGGCGGCGGCGGGTACCTTCATGACGCTTGGCCTCGAGCTCGGCGGCAAGGATCCGGCCTATGTACTGCCCGATGCCAAGATGGACCATGCGGTGGCCAATCTGGTCGACGGCGCCTTCTTCAATTCCGGCCAGTGCTGCTGCGGCATCGAACGCGTCTATGTGCACGAAAAGGTCTATGACGAGTTCATCGAGGGCTTCATCGCCGAGACCAGGAACTATGTCGTCGGCAATCCGCTCGACGAGGCAACCACGATGGGGCCGATGGCGCAGGCGCGTTTTGCCGATCTGATCCGCGAGCAGAAGGCCGAGGCGCTGCGCAAGGGTGCGGTGGCGCACATCAACATGAAGGTGGCCAACGACCAGCCCGGCTCGCCCTATCTGGCGCCCGAGGTGTTGACCGGAGTCGACCACCAGATGAGCGTCATGCGCGAGGAAAGTTTTGGCCCGATCGTCGGCATCATGAAGGTGCGCAACGACGAAGAGGCGATCGCGCTCATGAACGACAGCGCCTATGGGCTGACGGCCTCGATTTGGACGCGCGACACCGAGCACGCGGTGGCGATCGGCGACCGCGTTGAGACCGGCACGGTGTTCATGAACCGTTGCGACTACCTCGATCCGGCGCTGGTCTGGACCGGCGTCAAGGATACCGGCAAGGGCGCCGGGCTGTCGGCCATCGGCTACGACAATCTGACGAGGCCGAAATCATTCCATCTGCGTGAAGCCATCTGATTTTCGAAAGACAAAAAATGTCCAAGCTCATCTCCAAATGGAACTACCCCACCACCGTTCGCTTCGGCGCCGGGCGTATCGCGGAATTGCCTGAAGTGCTGGCGGCGACCGGCATCAAGCGGCCGCTGTTCGTCACCGATCCGGGGCTGGCCAAACTGCCGGTCGTCGCCTCGACGCTCAGGATTCTCGACGACGCCAAGGTTCCTTACGGCGTCTTTTCGGAAGTGAGGCCGAACCCGGTGGAGTCCAACCTCACCGCCGGCATCGCCGTGTTCAAGAAGGGCAGGCATGACGGTGTCATCGCTTTTGGCGGCGGCTCGGCCCTCGACCTCGGCAAGCTGATCGCCTTCCAGGCGGGGCAGACGCGTCCGGTGTGGGATTTCGAGGATGTCGGCGACTGGTGGACGCGCGCCAATTCCGACGCGATCGCGCCGATCATCGCGGTGCCGACCACCGCCGGCACCGGATCGGAAGTCGGCCGCGCCGGCGTCATCACCAATGAGGAGACGCATACCAAGAAGGTCATCTTCCATCCGAAGTTGTTGCCGGCGATCGTGATCGCCGATCCGGAGCTGTCGGTCGGGATGCCCGGCTTCATCACCGCCGGCACCGGCATGGACGCGCTCGCCCACTGCCTGGAGGCCTATTGCGCACCCGGTTACCATCCGATGGCCGACGGCATCGCCGTCGAAGGCATCAGGCTGGTGTTCGAGAACCTGCCCAAGGCCTTCGCCAACGGCAAGGACCTCGTCGCCCGCGCGCATATGATGAGCGCCGCTGCCATGGGCGCCACGGCCTTCCAGAAGGGATTGGGCGCCATCCACTCGCTGTCGCACCCGATCGGCGCGCTCTACGACACCCATCACGGCATGACCAATGCGGTGTTCATGCCTTATGTGCTCGCCTTCAACCGCGACTCCATCGAGGAGCGCATCGGCCGGCTCGCTGCCTATTGCGGCATCAAGGGTGGTTTCGACGGCTTCGCCAAGGCTGTCATCAAGCTGCGCAAGGAACTGAAGGTGCCGCACGCGCTGCCGGGCCTGATCAAGGGGCTGGACATGGACAAGAAACGAAAGGGGCTGATCGCCGACATGGCGGTGGTCGATCCGACGGCCGGCGGCAACCCGGTCAAGCTGACCAAGAAGGCGGCGCTGACCTTGCTCGAAAACGCCATCGCCGGGACGGTCTGAGGCCGGTTTCGGGATGCGGAAATTTGGTTGGGAAACGAGGGGAAAGGAAAGGGGAAGCGGGGAAAGACAGGCGCATTAATGATTAGCCGGAAAATTAAGGGGTGGCTAATTGCTACAGCCGGTTAAAAAGAGTTAACTTTTCGTGCTGCTGGCGGCTGGTTTCACAAAGCTTTCATCTGGCTGTCACACGAAAACGATACCGCATCGCAGGCGTCCAACGGCGCCAGTTCAACGGAGAGGACACATGTTCAAATTCACGGGGAAAGTACTTTCCCTTTCGGCCGCGACCCTGATGGTGTCGTCGGTGATTTCGTCCGCGGCTTCGCTGGACGATCTCGTCAAGGCCGCGAAGGCTGAAGGCCAGCTCACCACCATCGCGCTGCCGCATGACTGGTGCGGCTACGGCGACGTCATCGCCGGCTTCAAGGCGAAGTATCCGGAAATCACCATCAACGAGCTCAACCCCGATGCCGGCTCCGGCGACGAGGTCGAGGCGATCAAGGCCAACAAGGACAACAAGGGCCCGCAGGCTCCCGACGTCATCGACGTCGGCCTCTCCTTCGGCCCGTCGGCCAAGAAGGATGGTCTGATCCAGGCTTACAAGGTGTCGACCTGGGACTCGATCCCCGACAGCGCCAAGGATGCGGAAGGGTTCTGGACCGGCGATTATTACGGCGTGCTGTCCTTCCAGGTGAACAAGGATCTGATCAAGGAATCGCCGAAGGACTGGGCCGACCTCCTGAAGCCGGAATTCGCCAACTCGGTAGCCCTTGCCGGTGACCCGCGCGCCTCGAACCAGGCCATCCAGGCGGTGTATGCCGCTGGTCTGTCGTCTGGTGCGGCCGCTGGTGAAGCTGCCGGGACCGCCGGCCTCGACTTCTTCAAGAAGCTTAACGCCGCCGGCAATTTCGTGCCGGTCATCGGCAAGGCCGCCACGCTCGCCCAGGGTCAGACCCCGATCCTGATCACCTGGGATTACAACGCGCTCGCCGGCCGTGACACACTGAAGGGCAACCCGCCCGTCGACGTCGTCGTGCCGAAGACCGGTGTGGTCGCCGGCGTCTACGTGCAGGCGATCAGCGCCTTCGCGCCGCATCCGAACGCGGCCAAGCTCTGGCTGGAATACCTTTATTCCGACGAAGGCCAGGTCGCCTGGCTGAAGGGCTATTGCCACCCGATCCGCTTCAACGATCTTGCCAAGAACGGCAAGATCCCGGCGGACGTGTTGGCCAAGTTGCCGCCGGCCGAGTCCTATGCGGCCGCGGTGTTCCCGACGCTCGACGAGCAGGGCAAGGCCAAGGAAGCCATCACCAAGAACTGGGACGCCGTTGTCGGCGCCAATGTAAAGTAAGACTTGAAATCCACCGGGCGGCTTCACGGCTGCCCGGTTTTTCCTCTTGAAGACGGTAGCCGGCGCATGACCGATCTCTCATTTTCCGATCACGCTGTTGCCGGAAAGACCGCGCCTCCCGCCGAGGCGCGTAGCCTCAAGCTGCCGACGCAATGGCTCGGCGTCGCGCCGTTCTTCATCTTCGCCATCATGTTCCTGATCCTGCCCACGCTCTACCTGATGCTGGGCGCGTTCCAGAACGATGCAGGTGAGTTCACCTTCGAGAATATTGCGGAACTGGCGCAGCCGTCGATCGTCGCCGCCTACTGGATTTCGATCAAGGTCAGCCTGGCCTCGTCGCTGATCGGCGCTTTTGCTGGGCTGGCGATTGCCATCGCCATCGTGCGCGGCGGCCTGCCAGACTGGATTCGCTCGGCGACACTCACGTTTTCCGGCGTCGCCTCGAATTTTGCCGGCGTGCCGCTGGCCTTCGCCTTCCTCGCCACGCTTGGCCGGCTCGGCCTTGCGACGGTGATCCTGAACACCCTGTTCGGCCTCAACATCTACGCACACGGCTTCAACATCCTGTCGTTCTGGGGCTTGACGTTGACCTATGTCTATTTCCAGATTCCGCTGATGGTGGTCATCATCGTGCCGGCCATAGATGGGTTGAAGAAGGAATGGGGCGAAGCCGCCGCAACGCTGGGCGCGACCATGTCGCAGTACTGGCGCATGGTGGTCATTCCGGTCATCTGGCCGAGTTTCCTCGGCACCGTGATCCTGTTGTTCGCCAACGCCTTCGGTGCCATAGCCACCGCCTATGCGCTGACCGGCTCGTCGCTCAACATCGTGCCGATCCTGCTCTATGCGCAGATCCGTGGCGACGTGCTGCACAATGCCCATCTCGGTTATGCCATAGCCTTCGGCATGATCCTGATTACCGGTCTTGCCAATGTCTTTTACATCTGGTTCCGCACCCGCTCCGAGAGGTGGCTCAAATGAAGGCTGGCAGGTTCTGGGCCTGGGTCGTCTTTGCGCTGGGCGCGGCCTATTTCTTCATTCCGCTGATCGCGACGGTGGAGTTCTCCATGCGCATGCGGCGCGGCGTTTATTCCTTTGACGCCTACAAGGTTGTACTGGGCGACGCACGCTTCCAGGCGACGTTCGGCTATTCGGTGCTTGCCGCCGTCTTCACCATCGTCCTCGGCGTGCTCATCGTGGTGCCGGCTGCCTACTGGATACGGCTTCGCCTGCCGCAGCTCCGGCCGATCGTCGAATTCATCACGCTGCTGCCGCTGGTGATCCCGGCCATCGTCATCGTCTTCGGCTATATCAGGATGTATGGCTCGAATTCACCGCTGCCGTTCCTGGCTACCGACACGGGCACCAATGCCTTGCTGGTCATCGGCTATGCGACGCTGGCGCTGCCCTATATGTATCGAGCTGTCGATACGGGCCTCCGGACCATCGATGTGCGCACACTAACGGAAGCGGCGCAGATCCTGGGCGCAGGTTGGGGTACGATCATAAGCCGCGTCATTCTGCCCAACGTGCTGATCGCCGTGTTGTCGGGCGCGTTCCTGACGTTCGCGATCGTCATCGGCGAATTCACCATGGCGAGCCTGCTCAACCGGCCGGCCTTCGGCCCGTATCTGCAGAACATCGGCGCCAACCGGGCCTATGAGCCGGCAGCCCTTGCCATCATTGCCTTCGCCATCACCTGGGGTTGCATGTCGCTGATCCAGATCCTGTCCCACTTCGCGCCGAAATCGGCGAACCGCCCGAATTGACCTGAGAGAAAAAGCCATGGCCGACCCGTTCCTCTCCATCCAGCACGTTCGAAAATCCTTCGGTGCCACCACGGTCGTGGAGGATTTCAATCTCGATGTCGAGCGCGGCGAATTCGTCTCCTTCCTCGGGCCATCCGGCTGCGGCAAGACAACGGTGCTGCGCATGGTGGCCGGCTTCGAGGAGCCGAGCGCCGGCAAGATCGTCGTAGGCGGCAAGGACATCACAAGGCTGAAGCCCAACCAGCGCAATGTCGGCATGGTGTTCCAGGCCTATGCGCTGTTCCCGAACCTGACCGTGGCGCAGAACATCGGCTTCGGGCTGAAGGTCGCGGGCATGCCCAAGGCGGACATCGATGCCCGTGTCGCCGAGATGCTCGGCATCATCAAGCTGCCGCAGATGGCGGACCGCTACCCCTACCAGCTCTCGGGCGGCCAGCAGCAGCGCATCGCGCTGGCGCGCGCGATCGCGCCGAAGCCGAAGCTGCTTCTGCTCGACGAGCCGCTGTCGGCGCTCGACGCCAAGGTGCGCGTGTCGCTGCGCGAGGAAATCCGCTCGATCCAGAAGCGGCTCGGCATCACCACAATCTTCGTCACCCATGACCAGGAAGAGGCGCTGTCGATCTCCGACCGCATCGCGGTCATGTATGGCGGCAAGGCCGAGCAGGTCGGCACGCCGTTCGAGATCTACAACCGGCCGGCGACCAAGTTCGTCGCCAATTTCGTCGGCACGCTCAACGTGCTCGAGGGCAAGGTCACCGACGCCGCGTCCGGCAAGGTGCAAGTCAACACCCAGGAAGTCGAACTGAAGGGCAAGCTCAACGGCTCGAAGTCCGGCGACATGCTGTCGCTGGCGCTGCGGCCCGAGGCGATTTCGCTCGGCCGCCAGCCGGGCCGCGACTCCAGCCTCACGGGGGAGATTTCCGAAGTGCATTTTCTCGGCTCGGTGATCCGGGTCCGCGTCGGCATCGGCGGCAACATGGTGTCGCTCGACACGTTCAACAACTCCGCCACCCCGCCGCCCGCAGTCGGCGAGAAGGCCGAGATTTCGTTCTCGTCGAGCGATATGCTGGTGCTGCATTAAGCTCAGCGGATATTCAGGTGAGCCGGCCTGCAATTGCCGGCCTCCCGCTAGGAGCCCGCCAGCGAAACCAGCCCGGGATGAGCGTCGCCGACGGCTGTCTCGACATCGGTTCGAACACGGTGGATCGCGCCATTCGGCCCCACACAATCAAACGCAAGAATGCGGTCTTCGCCGGGTCTGATGGCGGTGGCAGACAGGGTCGACGATCGCCACGATCCTGCAGGCCGCCAAGATGAGCGGCGTCGATCCGTTCACCTGGCTCGCCAACACTTCCAGGTCTCTACTTCGCGGGCGCGAATGTCGTTTGTGAGTACGCGATGTCGTGCAACGGGTCGATGAAGTCCCCCTGGTTGTCGGCTGTCAGCGGTGAAAGCGAGCGGTGTCCGCAGGAGCTGGAACCTGATGAAGACTCCGGATGTTGCAAAATTTATCAGTATTTTCAAATCCTTATCGACCCGATAACGCGAGTAGCGGCGTTCCTGGGACGCGGCTATCTATCACCTGTGCGGATGAATTCAGGTGCGAGGTGAATCGATGTCGAATGAACAGGTGAACTGGCTTTTGAAGGTCATCCAACCCGAGCGGAGTCTGGCCTCCCTCCCCGGAGGTGCGAATTTCGGCCAGGACGCTCATGCAGCGCTACTTGGCCTTCCGGTCGAGGTTTACGCGGCCGAACTTGGCCGCATGCAAAAGGAGGCCTCGGAAGCGGCTAGCGCCCTGCTTGCGGACCAGGCCGTGGCATCGATGGTCGATCGCCTTCCGCTTCGCAGAGGGGCCAAAGTAGTGGTGTTCGGCGACAGCTTGACATCCGAGCCCCAGTCCTGGGCGGTGATCCTGAGGGAAATGCTGACGATGCGCCGAGGTGCCGAGGAGATTTCGCTGACCATCAGCGCGGTGGCGGGCGAGACGACCACGCACGGTCTTGTGCGTGTCAGAGAGATTACCGATGCCCGGCCCGACTGGATCCTCTTCCTGTTCGGTACCAATGATGCGCGCACGCAGGGCCCACACCCCACCAAGACACTCGTCCATCACGAGGAGACCGCGCGCAACATCGCGGAGTTGCGCCAGCGCGTTTCCCGAGAGACCAAGGCGAGCTGCGTTTGGATCACCCCGCCAGCGGTCAACGAAGCGCAGGTCGCGACGCATCCGGGCCTTGCCAGGTTCGGGGTTCGGTTCCGCAACCAAGATCTTGAGCGAGTCGCCAAGATTATTCGCGACGGCGACGGGCCCGTCATCGACGCCTTCTCTATTTTGGGGAGCCCGCCTCCTTCGGACTTCCTCATAAGCGACGGTCTGCATTTCACCTTGGCTGGCCAGAAGCAAATGGCGTTCGAGGTGATCCGTGGCTGGAGCAAACTCAAGTGAAATACCTGGTCATCGGCGCTACGGGAAACATCGGCGCCCGGGTAGTTCAGCGCCTCATTAATGCGGGGGCACGCCCGTCCGTTTTTGTCCGCTCCACGAAGAGGGCCAAAGCCCTTTTCTGCGACCAGGTCGACATTCATGTCGGAGACCTCGAGAATCCAGGTCCCTCGTTGGGCAGGGCGCTGGTTGGAGTCGACGGGATATTCCTCGTCACGGATGGATTGGATCTCGAGAAGCGAGATCGCGCGGTCTCCTTCGCTGCCAACCGCGCAGGCGTCCGACATGTGGTCAAGCTCTCCACGCTAGACGTGCGAACCGGAATCGGCACCGGTCCGTGGCATGCACGGGGCGAGAATGCCGTTCGGGAGAGCGGGGTGGCGTTCACATTCATTCAAGCAGCCGGATTCATGTCCAACGCCTTCGGTTGGTCGGAGTCCATCCGCCGAGAGGGCGTGCTGCGCTCATCCACGGGTGGGGGCAAGATCGCATTCATCCATCCAGACGACATCGCTGCCGTCGCCACAGCCTCCCTGACCACACGCGACTACGACGGCCAGGCACTTGTGATCACCGGCCCTGAGGCGCTGTCGTATGGGGAGATGACGGATACGATCGGTAGAGCCATCGGCAGGCCCGTTCGCTTCGAGGAAATAACGGACGGTCAGGCATACGCACGCACGGTCGAATGGGCCGGGAAAGGCGCCTATGCGGATGCGCTCGTGGACATCTGGCGGGCGGTGCGCGAGGGCCGGCTTGATACAGTGACGGATGGCGTAAAGCAGATAACCGGACGGGAACCAATCCCGTTCGACCAGTGGGCCACCGAGAATACCGCGTCGTTTCAGTAGTCTTTCGGAGCGCTGCCCTGAAAGGAATTCACGTAGACCAGTACGGTGCGGATTGCCTCGCTCCTTGCACCATCGCGCGAGAGGGGCGCGTGCTGTCCTCCGTGCACGAGCGCTTCCACCATGCGAGGTAGGACAAAAAGCATCCGCTCCGTCTCGTCGAGGCTGTACCGCTCCGGGTCCTCGGCGCGTGACAGGACTTGTCCGAAGGTCTGATGCAGCGCATTCTTGAAGCCGAGAGCGCTGTGCGGAACAGCGGACGCGACAACGTCGTGCAGTTCGGCAGTTTCCGCGTGCGCGTTCACCAGGCCCAGGACGAGTTCGCGCGCGAATTCCTCCAGCGAAGCCGAGGCGCAGTCGGTGATCGTCTGCTTGATGACCCGCCGCACCTCATCGACGTGCCGGTCGTGAAGAGCTGTGAAGATCGCGCGCTTGTCGGGGAAGTACTGATACAGCGATCCGACACTGACGCCGGCGGCCTCGGCAATGCGATTGGTGGTAATCGCCAGTGTCCCGTGGCGCTTGGCTACAAGCTGTACCGCCTCTAGCACGACGTCGACGGTCTGCCGCGAGCGTTGCTGCTTCGGCGTGCGCCGCGTAAGGGTCCTTCCGGCGGTCTGCATGCTGCCTTGCTGTGTGTGGTCGCTGGGCCGAGCCTCGGTACGGACCATAACAGTTCCAACCCCTCCAAACAACGTGCCAACGAGTGCGCTGCTCGTACCCAGATACAACATCAAGCGCGCCGCAAGGGGTCCCAACGCCTCTCTTAGGGCGTCATTTCGCCCCAGCGGAACCGATCCACATCAGGGTGCCACGCTTTCTGATGGGCGTGCGGCCTTTCATGGAGGCCCGTCACGCTCACAGAGGGCCACCGTTTACATGCGTGTTACAGCCCGGCGATGTTTTTCGACGATGCCTTTCGCGGCGTCCATGATATCCCGAGCAGCCGACGAGGATCATGCGGGGCAGGAGGCGGTTTGAGACGTGCGGCCAGAGGGCTTGAGTTTGATGGCCAATCCACCGCATCTTGCGGGAATATCCGCGTCGGCAATCCGGTCTCCAGAAGTAACCGCCCATGGCTCTTTTTGAACTGACCCTCGTCCTGCTTTTGACCGCCGTCGCGCTGACGGCGTTGTCGCGACGGCTGGAGATTCCCTATCCGTCCCTGCTGGCCCTGGCCGGCGTCGCGATTGCCTTCGTGCCGGGCGCCCCAGTGATCGAGATCGATCCGGAACTGGCGCTTGCCCTGTTCATCGCGCCGGTGCTGCTCGATGCCGCCTTTGACACGTCGCTGCGCGACCTGAAGCGCTACCGGCTGTCGCTGGTGCTGCTGGCGCTCGGCGCTGTGGTCTTCACCACCGTCGTGGTTGCCTTCGTCGGCTGGAAGATGGCCGGACTGCCGATCGCGGCGGCGGTCGCGCTTGGCGCCATCGTCGCGCCGCCGGATGCGGTGGCGGCATCGGCGGTGCTCGGCCAGTTCAAGGTGCCGCACCGCATCACCGCCATACTGCAGGGCGAGAGCCTGCTCAACGATGCAACGGCGCTGCTGATCTATCGGCTGGCGGTTTCGGCAGCGCTGGGATCGATCATGCTGAGCAACGCCATTCCGGTGATCCTGCTGGCGACGATTGGCAGTCTTGTCGCGGGCTATCTGTTTGGCCGCGTGTCGCTGTTGGCGCTCACCCGCATCGAGGATGCGGCGAGCAGCACCGTGGTCCAGTTTGCCGGAACCTTTGCCGTCTGGATCATCGCCGACAAGCTCGGTCTTTCCGCCATCATCACCATTGTCGTCTATGCCATGACCATTGCACGCAGGGGACCGCGCCACTCGTCGGCGAGACGCCGCGTCAGCACCTATTCGGTCTGGGAGTCGGCGGTGTTCGTGCTCAATGTGCTGGCGTTCGTGCTGATGGGCCTGCAGGCACGCACGATCGTCGGCAGGCTGGCCGGAGACGGGCAAGGCGAAGCATTCCTTTTCGCCGCAACGGTGCTGGTCGTCGTTATCGTCGCACGTCTTGCCTGGGTGGCGAGTTACGTCGCGATCATCCGATGGATTGCCCGCTTCGGCGGCAAAGAGGCAAGGCGGGAGTTGCCGACTTTCGGAGGCGCCGTTCTCGTCGGCTGGTGCGGCATGCGCGGGCTGGTGACGCTGGTCGTGGCCATTGCGCTGCCGGCCAATTTTCCCGGCCGCGATCCGATCGTGCTCGCCGCCTTCGCGGTGGTTCTGGGCACGCTGGTGCTGCAGGGCATGACGCTAAAGCCGCTGCTGCGCTGGATCAACTTCGACAAGGACAGAACCGTCGACAATGAGGTGGCGAAGGCGCGCGTCGCCATCATGCAGGCAGCGCTGGACGTGCTGAACCGCAAGACCTCGGCGGCGGCCGCCGTCGTGCGCGAGCAGTATGAGGCTCAGCGTGTGATCGCTGAAAACCCCGACGACGCGCAGGCCGCGACCGAATACGACCGGCTGCGCCTTTATGCCATCAACCGCCAGCGCGACACGCTGGAGGAACTGCGCAGCAATGGCACGATCGGTGACGAGGCCTATCACCGGCTGGAGGAAGAGATCGACTGGGCGGAATTGGCGGCGTCGCCCGCCGGCCGCTTCCAGCCGCTGACCACCGACTAGCAGATACCGAGTCTCAACCGCCCTGCTGGCCCAAGCCCCGTCCGTCTTCCTGCACATTGCAAGCAATCGACCGAACCGTTACTGCCAACGCCGAGAAGTGAGCCGGATAAGCAATGAAGCTGGTCAGCTACAACATCCAGTACGGGTTCGGCAGCGACACGCGCTACGATCTTTCGCGCGCGGCGCGCCTTGTCGCCGGCGCCGACATCATCGCCTTGCAGGAGATCGAGCGGCACTGGCAGCGCAGCAATTTCGACGACCAGGCGGAAATGCTTTCACGCCTTTTGCCTGGTTATCACTGGGTGTATGGCCCGGCCTTCGACATGGATGCCAGCGAATGGCGGGACGGCCATTTGGTCAACCGGCGCCGGCAGTTCGGCACCATGGTTCTGTCGAAACTGCCGATTGTCTGGTCGCGGTTGCACGCGCTGCCGATGCGCCGCACGTTGCGTCCGCTCAACACGCGCAACGCCGCGCTCGAATGCATGATCCGCACGCCGGCAGGGCCGGTCAGGGTGCTTTCGCTGCATCTCGCGCACATCGCGGCGGAAGAGCGGCTGGAGCAGATTGATTATCTCTTGGCCGAGCACCGCCGGGCGCCATCGGAAGGCGGTCCGTGGAGCGGCACCGATGACGAGCCTTCGCGCAACTGGACGCATGGAGAATCAGAGCCGGAAAATCCACCGGCGGCGATCTGGCTGGGCGATTTCAACATGGAGCCGGGCAGCGCCGAACACCGCCGCATCGTCGGCAGCACGCCCTACCATCGGGGTGCTGCCTATCTTGGCGGCTTCGTCGATGCCGCAGCCGTGGCGGTCGAACCGGCTGGTGATTTCCACACGCATGAGAAGATCATCGACGGCAGGCTGGCAAAGCGCCGGCTGGACCATTGCTTCGTCGGTGGTATGTTGGCCGGGCGGGTGAAATCGATCGGCGCCGATATCGGCGAGGTGGCGTCCGATCACTTCCCGGTCCGGGTCGACATCGATCTCGAAACGCCATTCGGCCCGGGAGGTCGATGAGCCCCATATGACGCTTTTCGTCTTCTTCGCGGTGCTTGCCGCCGCCGCCATGCATGCGATCTGGAACGCGCTGGTCAAGGTGCATCTCGATCGCTTCCTGTCGATCACGCTGATGACGCTCGGCATGGGGGTCGCGGGCCTCGTGGTGCTGCCTTTTGTCGAGGTGCCGAAGGCGGAAGTCTGGCCCTATATCATCGCCTCGGTGATCTTCCACATGGGCTACCGCACTTTCCTCATCGGTGCCTACCAGGCCGGCGATTTCGCCCAGACCTATCCGCTGGCGCGCGGCACGGCCCCTCTGCTGGCCGCGGTCGGCGGCATGTTCGTCGTCGCCGAGGTGCCGGCGCCGCTCGCCATTGTCGGCATCCTGCTGTTGTCGGCCGGCACGCTGGTGATGTCGTTTCGCGGCGGCGCGCATCTGGAGAAGCTGAACCTGCGGGCGGTCGGCTTCGCCTTCGGCACCTCGGTGTTCATTGCCAGCTACACCCTGTCCGACGGCAGCGGCGCGCGGCTGGCGGCAACCGCGCAAAGCTATGCCGCCTGGCTGTTCATCTGCGATGCGCTTGGGGCGCTGGTGCTGTGCCTCGTTTTCCGGGGGCCCAAGGCGTTGCCGGTGTTGGCGCGCGACTGGAAGACCGGGCTGTTCACCGGCGTGCTTTCCGGCGCGGCTTACTGGATCGTGATGTGGGCCATGACCAAGGCGCCGATCGCCTCGGTGGCGTCATTGCGCGAGACCTCGATCCTGTTCGCCATGATGATCTCGGTCTACGCGCTCGGCGAGAAGATGACGGGCTGGCGCGGTGCGGCCGCGCTCAGCATTGTCGCCGGAGTGATCGCGCTCCGGCTGGGGTGAGCGTCCTCAACCCAGCACGGTCATCACCTGGCCGCGCCGCTCCGGACTGAAGCGGATGACGACGATGATGCAGACGGCGACCACGCCGGCGAACAGCGCCAGCGCGTAGCCATAGCTGCCACCGGGCGCCTCGGCGATCCCCGCCTGATAGGGACCGCCATAAGAGGCGGCGAGATTGCCGGCCTGGTAGATGAAGCCGGGCAAGGTCGCGCGCACCGCGCCGGGCGAAAGCTCGTTGAGATGCACCGGGATGACGCCCCAGGCGCCCTGGACCGCGACCTGCATGATGAAGGCGCCGATGGCCAGCATGAAGGGCGTTGAGTTGTAGGCCCATAGCGGGATGGCCGGCAGGGCGATGATGCAGGCCAAAGTAATGGCATTGATGCGGCCGATCTTCTCCGACAGCGCGCCGAACGCCAGGCCGCCGACAATGGCGCCGATATTGGCGACGATGGTGATCCAACTCACCGTATGCGGATCAAAGCCATGCTGCTTCTTCAGGAAGGTCGGGTAGAGATCCTGCGTGCCATGGCTGAAGAAATTGAAGAACATCATCAGCACCACGGCATAGAGCGCGACGCCCCAGTGCTTCTGCAGCGTCTCCAGAAGCCCCGGCTTGACGGATTTCTGCGCCTCGACGAAGGCGGGTGATTCCGGGACGTGCGAGCGGATGAAGAGTACGATCAGCGCCGGGATGAAGGAGAGCAGGAACATGAAGCGCCAGCCGATCGTATAGCCACCGATCGTCTGCTGGTAGAGCAAGCCATAGACTACCGCCGCCAGCAGGTAGCCGGCGGGATAGCCGCATTGCAGGATACCCGAGACCATGCCGCGCGCGCTCGGCGGAATGGACTCCATGGCGAGCGAGGAGCCGAGCCCCCATTCGCCGCCCATGGCGATGCCGAACAGGGCACGCAACGCCAGGAAAATGCCGAGATTGGGAGAGAAGGCGGCCAGCGCCCCGATCACCGAGTAGCTGACGATGTTGAGCATCAGGATCGGCTTGCGACCGTATCTGTCCGCGAGCATGCCGAAGAAGAACGCGCCGATGAAGCGCGTCGCCAAGGTCAGGAACAGTGCCTTCGAGACTGCCGGGACATCGGTCTGGAATTCACTCGCAATATCGGTGAGCAGGAATGTCAGAAGGAAGAAATCAAAAGCGTCGAGCGTCCAGCCCAGGAACGAGGCCAGAACGGTTTTCTTCTGCTCGGCAGTGAGATTCAAGGCATCCTCCTTTGGTGCCCCCAAAGGAACGATATGTCGCCTTGTCGGCAAAAGAGAACAGCGATCAGCCGGCTTTCGAAAGGTCGGCGGTCACTTTTTCGTAAGGTCGAGATCGAAGACCATCAATCCGTCCGTGCCGCCTTCGAGGGCCGCGACCAGCCGGGCGCCGGCACGCTGATGAGCCTCATGCACCAGATAGGCGTCGCGCGCCGCGGCATCGCGGAAGTCGATGGTGAAGCCATGGGTGAAACCCCGTGCGAAAGGCTCCGGACTGGCATTGGCGCTGAAATGAACCGTCTCCATGCCTTCGATCACCTGTCGCAAGGCCTCGAGGTCGGCGTGGATGGCCGTGCGCTCGGTCGGGGACACATCGCTACGAAATCTGGCGAAAACACAGTGTCTGATCATTTTACCACTCCCTAAGCAGCGTGATTGCCGGAAAACACCGCCGGCGCCAGCGGCTCGCGGCCAAGGATCAGATCAGCACCCTTTTCGCCAACCATGATGGTCGGCGCATTGGTGTTGGAAGAAGGCACACGCGGCATCACCGATGCGTCGCAGACACGCAAGCCGTCGATGCCGCGCAGCCTGAGATCCGGCGTCACCACCGCCATCTCGTCATGGCCCATGCGGCAGGTGCCGACCGGATGGTGGTCGGTCTTGGACGTGCGGCAGGCATAGTCGATCAGTTCATCGTCGCCGGCGAGCGATGGGCCGGGCAGCACCTCGCGCAGCACGTATGGGGCCAGCGCCTCCTGCCGCATGATTTCGCGGGCCAGCCGCAGTCCCTTGAGCGACATGGCGCGGTCATAGGGATCGGACCAGTAGTTGGGGTCGATCAGCGGATGGTCGGCGGGGTTGGCGCTTTTCAGCCGCACCGTGCCGCGCGAGCGCGGGCGCAGGAAGGCCGAGTTCAAGGTGACGCCCGGGTTGTTCAATTTCTCGACGCCGGCCTCGATGCCGGATCCCAAACCCAGGTGGAACTGGATGTCGGGCGAGGCGGCGGTCGGGTCGGCGTACCAGAAGCCGCCGGTCTCGAACAGGCTGGAAGCCACCGGACCCTTCTTCAACAGCAGATATTGCAGGCCGGCCCAGGCCGTGCGGTGCAGCTTGGCGTAATTGTCATAGGTGTGATCGCCGGTGCATTCGGCGATGACGAACAGGTCGAGATGGTCCTGCATGTTGGAGCCGACGCCGGGCAGATCGTGCACCGGCGTCACGCCGACCGATTTCAGATGGTCGGCCGGGCCGATGCCCGACTGCATCAACAGCTTCGGCGAGCCGATGGCGCCGGACGAGACGATCACCTCGCGGTCGGCGCGCAGGATTTTTGTCTCACCCCCCGGCTTATCTACAACCTCGACGCCAACAGCGCGGGCTTTCTCGACGACGATGCGGGTGACCAACACGTCGGTCCTGACGGTGAGATTCTTGCGGGCGCGAATCGGCTTCAAGTAAGCGACCGAGGCGGAAGAGCGCCGGGCATCCTTCTGGGTCAGCTGGTAATAGCCGACGCCTGCTTGGGCAGCGCCGTTGAAATCCGGGTTGAAAGGGATACCCATCTCCTGGCCGGCGCGGAAATAGGCCTCGCAGATCGGCAGCGGCGAAATCGGGTTCGACACGCCGAGCGGGCCCTGGTCGCCGTGGAAATCGTTGGCGAAACGCTGGTTGTTCTCGGCGCGCTTGAAATAGGGCAGCACGTCGCGGTAGCCCCAGCCGGCCAGCCCTTCCTCCTTCTCCCAGGCGTCGTAATCGCGGGCATTGCCGCGCGTGTAGATCTGCGCATTGATGGAGGAGCCGCCGCCGACCACCTTGGCCTGCGTGTACCAGAAGACGCGATCCTTCATGTGCTTCTGCGGCACGGTCGACCAGCCCCAGGAGGCAATGCCCTTGGTCATCTTGGCGAAACCCGCCGGCATGTGGATATAGGGGTGCCAGTCCTTGCCGCCGGCTTCGAGCAGCAGCACGGAATTGGAGGGATCCTCGCTCAGCCGGTTGGCCAGAACGCAGCCGGCCGGACCGGCGCCCACGATGATATAGTCGGTCATTGTCTCATCCGTTCACAGCCGCGGCACCGAGAGCGCGCCGTCGACATTAATGATCGAGCCGGTCGAAAAGCCCAGTCTGCTGGCAGCGAGCGCCGCCACCATGGCGCCGATGTCGGAGGCTTCGCCCCAGCGTTTCGCCGGCACCAATCCACCTTCGATCAGCGCGTCATATTTGGCGGTCACGCCCGCCGTCATGTCGGTGCGGATGATGCCCGGCCGCAGCTCGAACACGCCGATGTTTTCCGAGGCGAGCCTGAGCGCGAGGTTCTTCACCCACATGGAAAGCCCTGCCTTCGACATGCAATATTCGGAGCGTTCTGGAGAGGCCATCTCGGCGCTGACCGATGTGATGGTGATGATCGATTTCGCATGATCGCCGGGCTGGCGGAGCATCGCCTTGGCGACGGCTTGGCTGAGGAAGACGGTGCCTCGCAGGTTGATGCCGAGCGCGCGGTCGAAATTGTCGGGTTTGAGATCCAGCAGGTCGCCACGCACGACGGCGCCGATGCCGGCATTGTTGACCAGGCAGTCGATGCGGCCGAAGGCACGCATGGCGATATCGACGAGGTCGGCGTGGCTTTCGAGATTGGCGATGTCGCATCTGATATAGGCGAATTTTGCAGCCCGCGCGGTGATATTGGCGGCGAGATTGGCCGGCGCTTGGTCGGCTAGGTCTGCGACAAGAATATCGAAGCCTGCGTCGGCGAGCGCCTCGGCACAGGCCAATCCAATGCCGCGTGCACCGCCGGTGACTATGGCGGCAGGGCGCGTCATGGGGCGCTAGCCTTGCGAATGCTAGCGCTGCCCCTCATCGCCCTGCCGGGCACTTCTCCCCGTATAGTGACGGGGAGAAGGACGCTGTCATCGCCGCTTTCGCCAATCGCCAGCGCTGCAAAAAGGTCGCCGGCGTTGCGGCCAGGTCCCTTCTCCCCGTCCTTCACGGGGAGAAGGTGCCGGCAGGCGGATGAGGGGCGGCGCAAACCGGTCATGCTAGTTCGCTCTTGCGGATATGGTCCGCCACCCGTAGCGCCTGGGCGGCGATCGACAGCGCCGGATTGACCGCCGCCGAGTTCGGCAGAAAACTGGCGTCGACGACGAACAGGTTCTGGTGATCGAAGGCGCGGCAAAAGGGGTCGAGCGGCGATGTCGCCGGGTCGTCGCCCATTTTCACCGTGCCGCACTGGTGCGAGGGCGTACGCTTGTCGAAAGGGCGCGACAGCACGATGGGATAACCGCAGGCGCGAAAATTCGCGCGCATCACCTTGGTCAGCCCATCGAGCGACTGCATGTTGGAGCGCCGCCACTGCATGACGATGTCCTTCCCGTCGACCATGATGCGGCTTTCGGGATCGGGCAGGTCCTCGCACATCAGGTACCAGTCGACGGCATGGCTGGCCATGTAATCGAGCGCGAATTTCGGCACCCGCTTCACATTGGCCCTTAGCATGTTGCCGTCGATCTTGCCGAGAAGCTGGACATTGCCGAGCGGTTTGCCGCCCTTGCCGTCGGACAAATAGTAGTCGTTCAGCATCAGCGTCTTCTGGTAGACGGCATCATTCCTGCGGCGCGGATCGATCGCCAGCATGGCGCTCGAATTGTGGTTCATGAAATTGCGCCCGACCTGGTCGGAGCGGTTGGCCAGGCCCTTGTCGCCCCCCTTGCCATTACCGGGTGAGGGCGAGCGTAGCAGGATGACCGCTGAATTGACCGCGCCGGCCGACAGGATGACCAGTTTCGGCGACAGCTTTTTCAGCTCGCCGTTCTGGCGATAATGTATGGCGGATATGGATTTGCCGTCCGGGGCAGTCTCGAGATATTCGACATAGGCGCCGGTCTCGAGCTTGATGTTCGGATCGGTCAATGCCGCTGCCAGCGGTGCGGTCTGCGCGTCCATCTTTCCCTGGCCCGTGTTTGGGAAGGCGTCCCAGCCGGTCCTGCCCTCCTTCAGCCATGTCTCTATGTCGACGCCGAGTGGCAGGGAGGCCGGATGCAGGCCCAGTCCCTTGAGCTCGGCGCGGGCACGCGCGATCGGCGCCTCGTCGGGCACCGGCTTGAAGGCATAGGGAACCGAATGAAATGGCTCGGTTGGATCCTCGCCCAGCGCGCCGCGCACGCGGAAAAGCTGCTCTGCTTTCGAATACCATGGCTCGAATTCGTCATAGGAAAACGGCCAGGCCGGCGACACGCCGCCAAAGTGCTCCATGTCGGAAAAGTCTTGCTTGCGATAGCGGATCAGCACCGCGCCGAAGAATTTCGAGTTGCCGCCGACATAGTAGTAATTGCCTGGGTTGAAGGCGCCGCCGCCGGCCTCGCGCCACATCTCCTTCGGCCGGTAGTGGCCGTCGACGAAGATCGAGCGCGTGTCGCGCGCATGCGGGGTCGCCGGCAAGGGTTCGCCGCGCTCCAGCATCAGGATGGAGGCGCCGCTGCCGGCCAGACCGGCAGCGATCGTGGCGCCGCCGATGCCGGAACCGATGATGACGATATCGGGGTTTGCCATCACCTAAAGCGCGCCGCGATTGAATTGACACATGCGACGCGCTTCAGGTCCTTTGTTTTGATGCATGTCGTTGCCCCAAAACCGGATCCACTTTTGGCGAGACGCATCAGCGAATACGGTTCTCGGTCGCCGGATCGAAGAACACCGCCTTGGTCAGGTTGAAGGCCAGTGGCGTGCTGGTGCCCGGCTGGATGTTGGCATCGGCGCGCAGCCGTGCCACCACGCCCTTGCCGCCGAGATTGGTGACGGCGAAAGTGTCGGAACCGGCCGGTTCCACCACCTCAATATGGCAATCGGCGGTGGCGATTTGCGAGGCGTTGCGTTCCGCGCCTTCGGGATCGGTAAGCGCCTCCGGGCGGACGCCGAAGATGATCGGCTTGCCCTTGAATGCCGACAATCCGGCCGGCGCGTTGGCCATCGGCAAGGTGATCGGCTGGCGTGCCTCGCGATCGAGCACGACGGCCAGATCGCCGCCATTGCCGCCGATGGTGGCCGGGATCAGATTCATTGCCGGCGACCCCATGAAGTCGGCGACGAAGACATTGCTGGGGTTGTTGTAGATTTCGGCCGGCGTGCCGAATTGCTGCACCTCGCCGTCACGCATGACGGCGATCTTGGTCGCCAGCGTCAACGCCTCGATCTGGTCGTGGGTGACATAGACGATCGTTGTACCCGTGGTGGCATGCAGGCGCTTGATCTCAATGCGCATGTCGACGCGCAGCTTGGCGTCGAGGTTGGACAGCGGCTCGTCGAACAGGAACAGCTTGGGGTCCCGCACCAGCGCCCGGCCCATGGCGACGCGCTGGCGCTGGCCGCCGGAGAGCTGGCTCGGCTTGCGCTGCAGCAGATGGCCGATCTGCAGGATCTTGGCCACCTTGTCGATCGCCTTCTGCCGCTCGTCGGCCGGCACGCCGCGCATTTCCATGCCGAAGGAGATGTTCCCGGCGACCGTCATGTTGGGGTAGAGCGCATAGCTCTGGAACACCATGGCGATATCGCGCTTGGACGGATGAAGATCGGTGATGGTGCGGCCGTCGACGCGGATATCGCCAGAGGTGATCGTCTCCAGTCCGGCAATGGTGTTGAGTAAGGTTGACTTGCCACAGCCGGAAGGACCGACCAGCACCAGGAAGCCGCCTTTTTCCAGCTCGAGGTTAATCCCTTTCAGGATCTCGACCTGGCCGAAACGCTTCCTCAGACCATCAATTTCCAGAAAAGCCATTGGGTTATCCTTTGACCGCGCCCGCCATCAGGCCACGCACGAAATAGCGGCCGGCGAGCACATAGACGAGAAGGGTGGGGAGTGCGGCGATCATCGCCGCCGCCATGTTGACGTTGTATTCGACGACGCCGGTCGAGGTGTTGACGACGTTGTTGAGCGCCACCGTCATCGGCATCGCATCGCCGGTGCCGGCATAGGCGGAGGCGAACAGGAAGTCGTTCCAGATGTTGGTGAATTGGTAGATGACGGTGACGACGAAGATCGGCATCGAGTTCGGCAGCATGATGCGCCGGAAGATCTGGAAGAACGAAGCGCCGTCGACCTGGGCGGCCTTGACCAGTTCGGTCGGGAACGCCTCGTAATAGTTCCGGAAGAACAGCGTGGTGAAGCCGATGCCGTAGACGACGTGGACGAAGACCAGATTGACCGTCGAATTGCCGAGGCCGAAGCTGGTGCCGATCGAGTTTTGCAGCGTCACGCCGAAGCGGCCGACGCTGCCCAGGATCGTCGCCATCGGCAACAGAACGGACTGGAACGGAATGAAGCAGGCAAACAGCATCAGCCCGAACACCAGCGTCGCCCCGCGAAAACGCCATTTGGTCAGCACGTAGCCATTGAGCGCACCGAGCATGGTCGAGATCAGCACGGCGGGAACCACCATCTTGATGGAGTTCCAGAAATAGCCCTTGATGCCGGCGCAGGTGAGGCCGACGCAGGTCTCGCCCCAGGCCTTCAGCCAGGGATCGAAGGTCGGCGCCTTGGGCAGCGAAAGCATGTTGCCGTTCTGGATCTCGTCCATGGTCTTGAACGAGGTCACCAGCATGACGAACAGCGGCATCAGATAGAACAGGGCGAACAGCGCCAGAAGTCCGTAGATGACGATGCGGTTGACGAGTTTGACGTTCATGCCGCCGCTGGCCTGGCGGGCGGGAGTGGTCACGGCGCTCATCGCGGCTTCTCCCTCAATTCCGAATAGAGATAGGGCACGATGATGGCGACGATGGTCATCAGCATGATCACGGCGCTTGCCGAACCGACGGCCATTTCGTTGCGCTTGAAGGTGTATTCATACATGAAATTGGATGGCAGCCATGCCGAGCCGCCGGGACCGCCGCTGGTCAGCGCCACGACCAGATCGTAGGATTTGATGGCAAGGTGCGCGAGCACGATGAAGGCCGACAGGAAGATCGGCCGCAGCAGCGGAATGACGATGCGGCGATAGAGCTGGAAGGTGGTGGCGCCGTCGATCTGCGCCGCCTTCATGATCTCGCCGTCAATGCCGCGCAGGCCGGCCAGGAACATCGCCATGATGAAGCCGGAGGCCTGCCAGACGCCGGCGATGACCACCGTGTAGATGACGAAATCCTTGTTCTTGATCCAGTCGAAATGGAAGCTCGTCCAGCCCCATTGGTGCAGCGTCTGCTCGAGGCCGAGGCCAGGGTCGAGGAACCATTTCCAGGCGACGCCGGTGACGATGAATGAGAGCGCCATCGGGTAGAGGTAGATGGGACGCAAGACGCCTTCGCCGCGGATCTTCTGGTCGAGCAGGATGGCCAGGAACAGGCCGAGCGCCAGACAGATCAAGATGTAGAGAAAGCCGAAAATGCCCATATTGGTGATCGATGTGTACCAGCTCGACGGCGGATCGGTGTCGAAGGTCCAGTTCCACAGCCGCTGGTAGGCGCGCGCGCCGGTTATGGCGTAGGACGGAAAGGTCTTGGAGTTGGTGAAGGACAGGTAGATCGTCCACAGGATGAAGCCGTAGACGAAGACGACGGTGATGGCGAAGCTCGGCGCCAGCACGATCTTGGGCAAGGCGTCCTGCAGGCGCCCGCGCACCGAGGTGCGCGGGCGGGCATGCTCCGGCGTCAGCTTGATCTGGGTTGTCGCAACTGTGCTCATGGGGTTCCTCCCGTCGGCGTCCGGCCGACCGGCCTCACGGACCGGAAGCCTTCCCCGCCGGAGCGGGGAAGGTGTTTTTGTGCGTAATGCTTACTTGGCGTCGTCGATTGCCTTGACCAGTTCGGTCACGGCCTCGTCCGAGGTCTTGATCTGACCGTGGACGAATTTGGAGACGACGTCCTTGTAGGCATTGGCGACAGCCGGAGGCGCGCCATAACCCTGGGCTAGCGAGCCGAACAGCGTGCCACCTTCATTGGCCTTCTTCAGATCGGCGATACCCTTCTTGCCGCAAGCGTCGAAGTCGGTGTCAGGCACGTCGGTGCGGGCCGGAACCGAACCCTTGACGACGTTGAAGGCCGACTGGAAGCTCTTCGACAACGTGGCTGTGGCCAGAGCGACCTGGGCCGCCTTGCGGTCGTCGGGGACGTTGAACATGCCGAACATGTCGGAGTTGTAGATCACCGAGCCGTCTGTGCCCGGGAAGCGGTAGCAGAGGAAGTCGGTGCCCGGGGTCTTGTTGGCGGCGTGGAACTCGCCCTTGGCCCAGTCGCCCATGACCTGCACCAGCGCATCGCCCTTGATGACCATGGCGGTGGCGAGGTTCCAGTCGCGGCCCGAGAAGTTCGGGTCGACATAGGTGACGAGCTTGGCGAGGTTGTCGAACGACTTCTTCATCGTGTCGGACTTGAGCGAGGCGTCGTCGAGGTCGTTCATCGCCTTCTTGTAGAACTCCGGCCCGCCGGTCGACAGCACGACGGAATCGAACATGGTGGCTTCCTGCCAGTTCTGGCCGCCAAGCGCGAGCGGCGTGACGCCGGCCGCCTTGGCCTTGTCGAGCAGGGCGATGAAATCATCGAAGGTCTTCGGCTCGGCGCCGCCGATCTTGTCCATCACCGCCTTGTTGATCCACAGCCAGTTGACCGAGTGGACGTTGACCGGAGCGGCGACCCACTTGCCGTCATAGACGGAGAATTTCTGCAGGGCGGCCGGAACCGATTTGTCCCAGCCTTCCTTCTTCGCCGTCTCGGTGAGGTCGCCCATCACGCCGGCCGCGGCATAGTCGAGCACGGTATAGCCGAGCATCTGCGAGGCGGTCGGATAGTTGCCGGCCGCGACCATCGCCTTCAGCGCGGTCATGGCGGCATCGCCGCCGCCGCCGGCCACCGGCACGTCCTTCCAGGCATAGCCTTCCTTGGCCAGATCCTGCTTGAGCACGTTGAGGGCAGCCGCTTCGCCGCCCGACGTCCACCAATGCAGCATCTGCACTTCCTTGACGTCCTCGGCATGGGCCGCGAAAGCCAGGCCCGAAGCGAGAGCCGTTCCGATAAGCAGTTTGCGCAACATGTACTTCCTCCCTTGTTGCAACTCACGTGACCGGCGGATGCCGCCGGGGTCTCCCAACTCAGCCGACCCACCAACCGGTGCGCTGGCCGCGATGAAACTGGATTGTCTTTTCCTCGGTATAGTCCTCGACGGCGCGCTTGCCGAGTTCGCGGCCCAGGCCCGACTGCTTGTAGCCGCCGAACGGCAGTTCTGGATAACCTTCCATGAACGTGTTCACCCAGACCGTCCCCGAACGCACGCCCCGCGCCACCGACATGCAGGTGTCGATGCTGGCGCTCCACACACCCGCCGACAGACCATAGGGCGTGTTGTTGGCGATGTGCAACGCCTTTTCAATCGTTTCAAAAGTCAGCACCGAGAGCACCGGCCCGAACACTTCCTCGCGGGCGACGGCCATGTTTTCGGTGACGTTGCGTAAGATCGTCGGATCGAGATATTGGCCGGCATTGGAAGGGAGTTGCCCGCCGCCGCTGTAGATGCGGACCCCGTCACTCGCGGCGGCCGCGATGTAATCGGTGACCTTGGCCAGATGGTCGGAGGAAATCATCGCACCGACCTTGGTCCTGATATCGAGTGGATCGCCCACGGCTACCTTTGCGGTCAACGCCTTCACGGCGGCCAGGAAATCGTCGGCGATCGCTTCGTGCACGATCAACCGGCTGCCGGCATTGCAGCATTCGCCGGCATTGAAGAAGCCGCCGAACACCGCTGCATCGGCGGCCGCCTCGAGATCGGCATCGGGGAAGACGATCTGGCCGTTCTTGCCGCCGAGTTCCATCGAAACCTTCTTCAGGGAATTCGCGGCCGCCGCCATGGTCATCTTGCCGACGCGGGTGGAACCGGTGAACGACACCATCTCGACCAGGGGATGGCTGACCATTGGCGCGCCGACATCGGCGCCAAGACCGGCGAGGATGTTGACGACGCCGGCGGGCAGGCCAGCCTCCATCAGGATGTCGCCGAGCACGAAGGTCGAGGCCGACGTCATCTCGCTCGGCTTGACCACGGCCGTACAGCCGGCGGCCAGCGCGAAAGGCAGTTTCTGGCTGACGATGAGGAACGGGAAATTCCACGGCGTGATGATCGAGACGACACCGATCGGCTCGCGCAGCACGACGCCCAGCATGGCGTCGCCGAGATTGGCGTAGCTCTCGCCATGCAGCGTGCGGGCAAGCGAGGCGGCATAGCGCCAGATGTCGACGGCGCCGCCAATCTCGCCGCGCGCCTGGGTAATCGGCTTGCCGGATTCCAGCGCATCGAGGCGGGCGATGTCTTCCAGCCGGGCCTCGATCAGGTCGGCCGCCTTGAGCAGGATCGCGGCGCGCTCGGCCGCCTTCATGCGCGGCCAAGGACCGGTCTCGAACGCCCTGTGCGCGGCCTGCATCGCGGCTTCCACTTCGGCAGCCCCTGCCTGAGCATAGTGTGAAACGGTGAAGCCGTGGCCGGGGCTCTTGCGTTCCAGCATACGGCCGTCGCGGGCATCGACATGCTTGCCGTCGATCAGCAGCTTGTACGCCTTGGGCGCGGCGGAAGCCTCGGCGGGCATGGAAATCTTCAGAGGTGCATTCATGTGATTTCCACTCTGTCCTAGGAACGCGAAAACACGGGCTTCTGCTTGGTCTTGAAGGAGCCGACGCCGGCCTTGAGATCGCCGGTGAGCGCTATGAAACCGCTGGCCAGGGCTTCGGTCGCGGCAGCGCTTTCCTCGCCTTCGCCAACGGCGATCATCAGCTTGGCGGCTTCGGTCGCCAGCGGCCCGCGTTCGGCGATTTTCCCAGCCCAGGCCTTGGCTTCGTCTAACGCCTTGCCGGTTTCGACGACGCGGTCGACGATGGCAAGCACGAGCGCTTCAGCCGCCAGAAAAATCTCGCCACCGACAGCCATGCGACGCACCGTCTGGGCGCCGAAGCGGCGCACCGCGCGTTGCGTGCCGGACCAGCCGGGGACGACACCGATCGAGGTCTCGGGGAAGCCGAGCTTCACCTGGGTTTCGGCGACGCGAAAATCGCAAGCGACAGCCAGTTCCAGCCCGCCGCCGAGAGCATGGCCGGACAGAACGGCGATGGTCGGCTGCCGCAGCCGTGCCAGCCGGTCGAAGACACGGTGGCCGTAGCGCACCCATTGCACCTGGAAATCTGCGGCACTCATGCCGCCCCAGGCCTCGACATCGCCGCCGGCGCAAAATCCCTTGCCTTCGCCGCATATGAGGACGGCGCGGACATCTTCGGCGCTTTCCGCCTCATCGAGAGCCGCCTCCAGCGCGCGCAGCATCGGGATGTCGAGCGCGTTGAATTTTTCGGGCCGGCGCAAGGTGACGATGCCGATCGCGCCATCCCGCTCGAAGGTGACGAGGCGCTCAGCCATGCGCGCCTCCAAGCGAGGCGCCGCCATTGAGTGACAGGCCGATCGGCCGATCCTGGTAGAGCGCGGCCGGCGTCACCTTGAGGTCATTGGCCACGTTGAGCGGGATCTCGGCCTGTGCCAGCACATCGCGCTCGAGGTCGATACCGGGCGCCAGTTCCGTCACCATCAGCCCATCGGGCGTCAGCTTCATCACGCAGCGCTCGGTGACATAGGTGATGTCCTGCCCTTGAGCGACGGCACGCTTGCCCGAGAAGGAGATATGCTCAACCTCATTGACGACTTTCTTGACCTTGCCCTCCGCATCGATGCGAATGCCGCCATCGGCCAGCGAGAGCTTTGCCCCGGCGTTGAAGAAGCCAGAGAAAACAATCTTCTTCGCCCGTGACGTGATGTCGACGAAGCCGCCGGCGCCGGCGGTGACATGCGGCCGCGCCGAAAGTTTCGAGACATTGACCGAGCCGTGGCGGTCGATCTGCAGGAAGGAGAGCAGCGAGGCGTCGAAGCCGCCGGCCTGGAAATAGATGAACTGGTGCGGCGAGGGCATGATCGCCTCGGCATTGGAGGCGCAACCGAACTTGAAGTCGAGCAGCGGCACGCCACCGACGGCACCCTGTTCGATCACCCAGGTGACCTTGCCGTGCTGGCCTTCTTCCAGAAGGATGCGCGGCACGTTGGCCGAGATGCCGAAGCCTATGTTGACGGCCATGCCGTCGCGCAGCTCCATGGCGACGCGGCGCGCGATCACCTTCTGGACGTTCATCTCCGCGTTGCGGAAGGTCGACAGCGGCCGGAAGATCTCACCCGAAATCGCCGGATCGTAAGGCGTCAGCGTCGTCTGTAACTGGTCGGGCGCCACGACGATATGGTCGACCAGCACGCCCGGCACGCGCACATCATGCGGCTTCAGCGTGCCGTTCTCGACGACGCGCTTGACCTGCGCGATGACGATGCCGCCATTGTTGCGGGCGGCGAGCGCCTGTTCCAGCCCACCGAGATAGGCGCCCTCATGCTCGTAGGTCAGGTTGCCGCGCTCGTCCGCCGTGGTGGCGCGGATGATCGAGACTTGCGGCACGATGGCGCGGAAATAGAGCCATTCCTCGCCGTCGAATTGCTGCACCGAGACGATCGGTTCGCCGGCGGCGGCGTTCATGGCGCAGCCCTGGTGGCGCGGGTCGGCGAAAGTGTCGAGGCCGACCTTGGTCAGCACGCCCGGCCGCTTGGCGGCGGCCTCGCGGTGCATGTCGAACAGGATGCCGGACGGCACGTTATAGGCGGCGACGGAATTGTCGCCGATCATCTTCCAGATCTGCGGCGGTTCGGCCGAGGAGGGCCCCGACGGATAGGAGCCGCACAGCGTGCGCTTCAACAGGCCGGGCTTGGCCAGATGATCGATGCCCTTGATGCCATACATGTCGCCGGCGGCGATGGGATGCAGGGTGGTGATGTCCTTCGGATGGCCTTCGCTGTCGAAGCGTTCGCCGATGGCGGCGAGCACGGCGTCCGGACAGCCAAGACCGCTCGACGAGGACACCGAGACGACCATGCCGTCCTTGATCAGGCTGGCTGCCTGCGCCGATGAAACGACCTTGCTCAATTCATGCTCCCGAGTTTCGGGTCGATCTTGACGGCTCTGCCGGAATTGGCCGACTGCAATGCCGCCTCGGCCGCTGTGAGCGACCAGATGCCGTCCTCGCCGGTGGCGGAGGGCTGGTCCTCGCCACGGATCGCGGCATGGAACCGGCCCACCGACCTGGCATAGAGGTTGTCGCGGTCGAAGCTCAATTCTTCCTCGCCACCCGCGGTGCGCAGCGTCACCGTGCCGACCGGTTTCTGCGTCATGACATTGCGGGCGATCAGCGAACCCTGCGAGCCGTGCACCTCGAAACCGGTGTCGGCAAATCTGGTGGTGAAGCCTTCATGCGATTGCGCGATGAGGCCCGACTTGAAGCGCCAGATGCACATGGCGCCGTCTTCCAACCCGCTGCCGGCCATGCCGGCCGATTGCGTGAACGCGGAAACCTCGACCGGATCGTCGCCAAGCACGAAGCGAAGCGTGTCGGCATCGTGCACGGTGATGTCGAGCACCACGCCGCCGCCGGCCTCGGGCCTGGCGATGCGCCAACCCTGCAGGTTCTCGGGCAGGTAGACGGAATGGAAGACCCGCGCGGCAATGGGCTGGCCGATGCGGCCGGCGGCAATCGCCTCGCGCATCGCCCGGTGAGCCCCGGCATTGCGCAGATGGTGATTGGTGCCGAGCACAATGCCCGCGGCCTTGGCCGCGGCGACCATTCTACGCGCGTCGTCGCTGGTCAGCGCCAGCGGCTTCTCGCACAGCACATGCTTTCCTGCCTCGATCGCGGCGAGTGCCTGTTCGAGGTGCAGTTCGTTGGTGGTCGAGATGTAGACGGCGTCGATGTCGGATCCGAGCAAGGCATCGAGGTTTGATACGGCGGCCGGAATGCCATTTTCCCTTGCATAGGCCGCGGCGCGTTCCTCGCTGGAGCTCATTACAGCCGCGATCTCGCCATCGGCTTGCGCGCGAACGGCGTCGATCATGAATTGCCGGGCGATCGTGCTGGCGCCGATCAGCCCCCATTTGATGCTCATCTTGCGGCTCCCGTTGCCGCGGGCCTGTTTCGCGTGCGGCGATCTGGGCCGCAGCTTTCCCTGACCACGAGATTGACGGCGCCGATATGGTCCTCGGCGCGCGTGGTGCGCGACTGGATCATCTTGATCATGACGTGGGCCGCGCGTTCGCCGAGACCGGCGGAGTCCACCGCGACGCTGGTTAGCGCCGGCATGTAATGTTCGGCCTCGACCACATCGTCGAAGCCGACGACGGCGAAATCCGCGCCCGGCTCAAGTCCGCGTTTGCGCAGCGCCAGCATGACACCGAAGGCGACGGCATCGTTGAAGCAGAGCGCCGCCGTTGGCGGCTCGGCCATTGCGAGCGACGTCTCCAGGCAGGCCATGCCGCCCTTGCGGTTGGTCTCGCCCTCGATGATGAGCGCGTCGCGGGGGTCTATGCCAAGCGTTTCGCAGGCTTCGCGAAAGCCGCCCAAGCGCTCATGATAGACGATGAGGTCGGACGAGCCGCCGAAGAAGGCCAGGCGGCGATGCCCCTTGCCGACGAGATGAGCGGTGGCGAGATAGGCGCCACGATGATTATCGGGCGTGATCACCGGGATGCGGCTTTCCGGCAAGCGGCGCATGGCGAAGACGACCGGAACGCCCGCCATCTCCAGCCGCCGGAAGGCACCCGGCGTGGTGCCGCGCGCCGGCGAGACGATGAGGCCGGCGACGCCTTGCTCCATCAGCGATTTCAACACTTCTTCCTGGCGCACCGGGTTCTCCGCCGTGTTGGCGATGAACGGCACGATGCCGGCCGACTGGAAGACGCGCTCCATGCCCACTGCCAGTTCAGCGAAGAACGGATTGGTGAGATCGTTGATGACCATGCCGATGACGTTGGAATGGGCCTTGCGCAGATTGGCGGCGCCGCGATTGTAGACATAGCCGACATCCTCGATCGCCTTGCGAACCTTGACCGCGGTCTCGGGGCGGATCAGCCCGCTGCCCTGGAGCACGAGCGACACCGTCGATTTGGACACGCCTGCCTCGCGGGCGATGTCGAAGATCGTCGCCTTGGCGCGGCTGGCCATCCAGATGTCTCCTCCCGGTTTTCTCAATCGAATTTATTGGAACGTTCTAATCCCTGCTCCGTGGATGAGTCAATCGGGATTTTTTCTCGATCCAGCGAGGCGATCATACGTGGTCCAACGATATACCATTCAAGGCTTCATGTGTTGCAACGCAGCATTGGTCGGCGGCCGCTTTCGAATCTTAAAGGTTCTTGATTTATTGGAACGTTCCATTTAGTAAATGCCGAAAACGGAGAGATCGATGGACATTGCCTTGCCCGGCGCGGGTGGCCGCAGCACACGCTACGCGCTTGTCGGACAGCCGGTCCAGCCGGTGATCGGCGCACGGTTCCCGCGCATCGCCTATGCCGCCGCGCATGTCGTCGCCGATCCCCTGGAAATGACCGATCCATGGTCGCGGCCGGTTGTCGACTGGGATAGGACGATGGCGTTTCGCCATCATCTTTGGCGGCTCGGCTTCCGCATCGCCGAGGCGATGGACACGTCGCAGCGCGGCATGGGTTTCGATTGGCGGAGCGCGAGGGAATTGATCCGCCGATCAATCGCGGAGGCGAGGACCGTCGCTGACGCCGACCTCGCCTCGGGCGCCGGAACCGACCATCTGGCGCCGGCGTCGGCCAGGACACTGGATGATGTGATCGCCGCCTATGAGGAGCAGTTCGCTTTCATCGAAGGGCAAGGCGGCAAGGCGATCATGATGGCCAGCCGCGCGCTGGCCGCCGTCGCCAAGGGCCCGGACGACTATGCGCGTGTCTACGACCGCATCCTGTCTCAGGCCTCCGGCAAGGTCATCCTGCACTGGCTGGGCGACATGTTCGACCCGGCGTTGAAAGGCTATTGGGGCAGCGGGAATTTCGAGGCCGCGCTCGACACCGTCGTCGCCATCATCGAACGCCACGCCGGAAAAGTGGAAGGGATAAAAATTTCGCTGCTCGACGCCGGCAAGGAGGTGGCGCTTAGGAACCGGCTGCCGGACGGCGTCGTCATGTTCACCGGCGACGACTTCAACTATCCCGAACTGATCGCCGGAGACGGCAAGCGCCACTCGCACGCGCTGCTCGGCATTTTCGACGCGATCGCGCCGGTTGCCAATGCGGCGCTGGCGAAGCTGGCTGACGGCGACCGTGCCGGCTACGACGCGCTGATGGCGCCGACCGTGCCGCTGTCGCGAAAAATCTTCGAGGCGCCGACCGAATATTACAAGGCCGGCATTGTCTTCATGGCTTGGCTGAACGGCCACCAGGACCATTTCGCGATGGTCGGTGGCATGCAGTCGGCGCGCGGCATCCGCCATTATGCCGAAGTCTTCCGCCTTGCCGATCAGGCTGGATTGCTGGCCGACCCGGAGATGGCGGTTGCCAGGATGAAGAGCCTCTGCGCCGTCGCGGGCGTCTGAGTGGCACACAGGTTGGCCGCGGCCGCCAACTCGAGTGTTGTGGCTTGCCCCTTCGCAAAACTCGCTGACAGGCCTGGGAATAGCCTGACCCGACACCGCAATGATTCGATGAGGGAATAGGGCAGTGGGGGAATCAGGGCACGCAGCGGCGGCCAGGCCTTACGCCCTATCTCTTCGACTCAGCTGGTTTGGATCTGGATGGTGGGCGTGACAGGGATTGAACCTGTGACCCCTGCAATGTCAATGCAGTGCTCTCCCGCTGAGCTACACGCCCATCCGAAGCCGCGCATACACCATTTTTGGTCAGGCGCGTCAATAGCAGGAAAAGAGGAAAAACACGTCGTCTCGCCGCGGCTGTGGACTGACCCGGCGGCTTGCGGAAGGCGGCTCAGGCCGCGTGCAGCATCTTCTCGACCTCGTTGACGAGGTCGCGCAGGTGGAAGGGCTTGGACAGCACCTTGGCGTCTTTCGGCGCCTTGGAATCCGGGTTCAGCGCGACGGCGGCGAAACCGGTGATGAACATGACCTTGAGGTCGGGGTCGATCTCGGTGGCGCGGCGCGCCAATTCGATGCCGTCCATCTCCGGCATGACGATGTCGGTCAGAAGCAGCGAGAATGGTTCTTCGCGCAGCCGCTCATAGGCGCTGGCGCCGTTGTCGAAATCGCTGACCTGATAACCGGCGCGCTCCAGCGCCTTGACGAGGAACCGACGCATATCGTCGTCGTCTTCCGCCAGAAGAATGCGTGCCATGTTGTCCCGTCCGAATCACCCGCCGAGACTGCCGAGGGGCAGGCCCGTTAACCATCCTGTATATGAGGAGGTGAGAGTAAACATCAAGTGAACACCGACGCGCTTGCCCCACATTTGCCAAGCGGCACGACGGCTGAAATGCTGGACATGCGGCCAGCAAGGTGGCAGTTTCATGCCATGATGCACTGGTGTTTTCGGGTTCGTTCAAATTGAAGACGGCAGCCGAGGATTTTTCGGTCTTTCCACCCTTCGAAATCCGGTCGGGCGCCGAGCAGCGCGTCCCCTTCCTCTTCAATTCACCGCATAGCGGCCGCTACTATCCTGAACGCTTCCTTGCCATGGCAAGGCTCGATCGCAACGCCATCCGCCGCTCGGAGGATTGCTATGTCGACGAGCTGTTCGGCGGCGCCGTGGCGCTGGGTGCGCCGATGTTGGCGGCAAATTTTCCGCGTGCCTATCTCGATGTCAACCGCGAGCCATGGGAACTCGACCCGCGCATGTTCGCCGAGCCGGTGCCGTCCTTCTGCAACATCCGCTCCGCGCGCGTGGCCGGCGGGCTCGGCACCGTGCCGAAGCTGGTGGGCGAGGGGCTCGACATCTATGCGGGCCGCTTGCCGCTCGCCGAGGCGGTTGCCCGCATCGAAGCCGTCTACAAGCCTTATCACGAAACGCTGAAGCGGCTTTTGACCCGGACCCACGCCCGTTTCGGCTTTGCCGTGCTGATCGACTGCCATTCGATGCCGGCGAGCATCCGTGTCGGCGACAACGGGCTGCGGCCGGATTTCATCATCGGCGACCGTTTCGGCATCTCGGCCACCGCGGCCCTGACCGAAACCGCGATCGGCCTATTGACCGCGATGGGCTATACCGTTGCTCACAACAAGCCTTATGCCGGCGGTTTCATCACGGAACATTACGGCCGCCCGGCGCGTCATCTGCATGCGCTGCAGATCGAGGTCAATCGCGGGCTCTACATGAATGAGCGGACATTCGAGAAAGCCGCCGGCTTCGACGCGCTGGCCGACGATCTGACGCGATTTTCGGCCGACCTGATGGCGATGCCGGATCACCATTTCATCGACCTGCCGCTGGCCGCGGAGTGAAGATCACGCCTTGTTCCATGCGTGCGACTGCCCGAAGATCCCTCGTGTGGTTTTGGGCGGTACGCTTCGGGAGCGGCTGAAAAAAAGACCGCATCGTTTGCACGATACGGTCGAAGTCTAGGGAGGAAACGCCCAAGGAGGGCATGGACAGGAAACCCTATCCGAGAATGAGGGTATTGTGCAGCGCACAAATG
Organism: Mesorhizobium sp. M8A.F.Ca.ET.202.01.1.1; assembly: GCF_004791595.1. Classification (NCBI taxonomy): domain Bacteria; kingdom Pseudomonadati; phylum Pseudomonadota; class Alphaproteobacteria; order Hyphomicrobiales; family Phyllobacteriaceae; genus Mesorhizobium; species Mesorhizobium sp. M8A.F.Ca.ET.202.01.1.1. Next base: position 192,655 of record NZ_SRUN01000003.1, read on the forward strand.
TCAAGCGACGTTCAGGCTTTTTTAATTCAGAGTGATGTGGAAATTGCGTTTCGTTGACAGAAACGTGACATTTCAGCAACAGGTGTCGCTGCCGGAAAATTCTCGAACACCCTTGTTTTGGCACGAAAGTGACGGCAAACGACTGTCTGGGCATGCTGCAACGCGGGAGAATCAGTTGGACATCAGCGTCGATTTCATGCGCCGTATCGCGCAAGCGGCAGCGGCTGAGACCTTGCCGCGCTTTCGCGCCCAAGGCGCGGTCGCCAACAAGGAAAAGGGCAGTTTCGATCCGGTCACCGAGGCCGACCGCGAGGCCGAGCGCGCCATCCGGGCGCTGATATCGGCCGAGTATCCCGATCACGGTATCCTGGGCGAAGAGCACGGCAGCGAGAACATCTCCAGCCGGCATGTCTGGGTTATCGATCCGATCGACGGCACGCGCGCCTTCATCTCCGGCCTGCCGGTGTGGGGGACGCTGGTCGGGTTGACGGTCGACGGCGACGCGGTTGCCGGCATGATGGCGCAGCCCTTCACCGGCGAGCTGTTCTACGCCAATGGATCCGGCTCGCATTACGAGGGACCGGGCGGTCCGCGAAAACTGTCGACCCGCAAGACGACAAAACTCGATGAGGCGACGCTGTTCACCACCACGCCGGCATTGTTCAAGGGCGAAGCGCGCACGCGCTATGACGCGTTCGAGAAACAGGTCCAACTCGCCCGCTACGGCGCCGACTGCTATGCCTTCGCCATGATCGCCTCGGGCAGCGTCGACATCGTCACGGATCCCGGCCTGAAGCCTTACGACATCGTCGCGCTCATCCCGATCATCGAGAAGGCCGGCGGTGTCGTCACCACCTTCGACGGCGGGCCGGCGGAGAATGGCGGTGATGTGCTGGCGGCGGCGACACCGGAGCTTCATGCCGCCGCCATGGCTGCCCTGCGCGGCTGACATCGCCTGCGGTCAGCGCGACCGTATCGAACGCTGGAATTCCGCCGGCGTACGCCCGTAGACCTGCTTGAACGCGGCACTGAAATGGCTGTGGCTGGAGAAGCCGAGATCCATGCCCAGCGTGGTCAGATTGTCGTAACGGCCAAGCAGGTCAAGCGCACGCGCCAGCCGCAGGCGCAGATGATAGCGGTAGAGCGGCATGGCTTCGACCTGCTGGAACACCTGCGTCAGGTAGACCGGCGAAACGCCGACCTCGACGGCAATCCCGGCCAGCGTCCAGCGCCGTGACAGGTCCGACGACAGCACGAGCTTGGCGCGGTCGACCAGTTTCTGCCGGCCAGGGCTGGCGCCCGCGACATGCGAGGTGCGCTCGCCAAGCGAGCGCCGTACCAGTGTCAGGGCGAGCGTCTCGGCCTCCAGCGTTTCGGCGACCTTGCGGCTCAGGCTGTGGCGCAGCAGCGCCACCAGCGCCTGCGCGCGCGGGTCGATGCGCCGGCGCTGACGACGAAACGCCAGCGTGCCGCCGGAGCGAAGCTGATCCTTCGGCGCCAGCTCCCGCAATTGACCGTCCTCGATGACGAGGTCGAGGCAGGCGTCGCCGCCCTCGATGGGATGGCTGACCTGATAAGGCTCGGCTTCATTGAAGAACAGCAGTTGATTGGCTTCCGCCACCGCGTCGTTGCGGCCGACATGGCGCACGAAGACACCGCGATAGGGAAACACCAGATGCGTGGCCGCGGTGCATTCCTCATCGCTCCTGTGCCGGCACTCGCCGCCGCAGACGACGTCCCTGACCCTGACGGTGCCGGTGTCGAGAAGCGGCTGCACCGTGAATTGCGACATGTCCGTTGCGCTCTTTCCTCGCGCCGGAAACGAGTCCGGAATTGCGGAGACCACTTTACGCAGACGGACTGCCCAGTCCTGTCAGGAGACTTTCGACAGGCGCTTAGCGGCGCCTGAATTCCGCATAGGCCTGGCCACGCGAAAGACCGATGTCCTTGAGCTGTTCGTCGCTCATTTCGAGCAAGGCAAGGCGGCTCCTTCGTTTCTCCATCTGGCGGCCGAACCATCTTGCCGCCGCAATACAGTGGGCACGCAATGACTGCTTGGTGGTCGCTGCGCGGACTGCCGGCGCCCGGCCGGCAAGGCCGTGTACGGTTGTGTGGTCGGGGCGCATCGCTCAATCCTCGCCCGTGCCGGCCGCCGAGGCGCCGGCTTCGTTCAGCGCCTGCGCGCATTCCTCGCAGCAGACCTCGACGGTCTTGCCGCCGACCTTCACGCGGATCGGGTTGGCGTCCAGTTGGCAATCGCAGGCAGCGCAGGTTTTCTCGGTCATGATCTCATCTCCATAGCTTTCAATTCCACGCATGCAGATGAGCATTCCGGAGCTGCCGCGGACTGTCAGAATCTTTAGCAGTTTGCCTACTGGGGACCTGGCCTGTGCGCTCCTCCTGACAACGGGGTGTCAGCTAGGCTATCTCGAAGAGACCTAAGGCACTGGTCAGGCCGTCGGATCGTCCGAGCCGGGGACGAAGGCGTCGAAGGCGGCGAGGAATTGTTCGCGGTAGAGGTCGACTTCCTGCAGGATCTCGTGCTTGGCGCCGTCGATCATCAACAGCGAACCGAGCCTCAGGCTTCTGGCGTATTTTTCCACCGCCTTGGTCGAGACGACCTGGTCGGCGCCGGCGGCGATGATCAGCAGAGGCACTTGGATGCGGGCCATGAAGTCGGGGTCGCTGATGGCTTCAGAGGCCTTCGCCGCCGCCTGCAGCCAGCGGATCGTCGGCCCGCCAAGCGCCAGTTGCGGATATTCTTCATAGATGCGCGTGTTGCGGCGATAGCGCTGTGGATCCGACGTCACCTTGTTGACTTCGAAGGGTAGGGTGTGTCTCGGCCGTGGACCCCACGCGGCATAGAGCCTGCCGAGCCCCAGGGCGCAGAAAAGCGAACAGACCCGGCGCACCGTCCGTATCGAGACCGGCAGGTCGGGCAATGTCAGGAATGGCGCGATCAGCACCATGCGCCGCACGCGGTTGACCATCGACGGCGCGGCAAGCAGCGTGATCACAGCGCCGGCGGAATGGGCAAGGATGTAGTAGGGTCCGCGGCAGTCCGGCAGCACGATCTCCTCGAAGAACTGCTCCAAGTCGGCCGTATAGTCGCGGAACGACCTGACATAGCCGCGCTGACGATCGCGGATCAACCGGTCGGAATCGCCCTGGCCGCGCCAGTCGAGGGTGGCGACACCGAAGCCGCGCGCGGCAAGGTCGCGGATGGTCTCGAAATATTTCTCGATGCACTCGTTGCGGCCGCCAAGCAGCACAACGGTGCCGCGCATTGGACGCGCCACCGCTGCGAACAGGCCGTAACGTATCTTCTTGCCGTCGCGCGTGGTGAAAAAGCCGCCTGTGGCGTTTTCCGGTCGCGGATTGCCTTCAACTTCGTGAAAAAGAGGGGCGTCGTGGAAAAGATCCGTCATTCGGCGCTTTGTGCTCGGCGTCTTTGCGCGCCAGCCTGTCGCGGCTGGCCTCGTCAAGGTGATAGACGCCAATACGTCAAAAGCAAAGCAAATCCGGCTTGTGGAGGACCGCAACGGGGAAGGCCGGAAGCGGCTTTGAGCGCGCTTCCGGCCCCTGTCGATCCGGGAGGAAGGGACGTTAACACCCGGTTCGGCCTCGTTGCGGCACCTCTGGAAAACCGGCGCCGCCAATCCTTGATCTTGAGAGCCACTTTAGCGGCGGCTGTCTGAACGGGCGCCGAAGCGCCGGTTCATCTGCCGTTCATCAAAGGCTGGCCGCCTCATTCTTTTCCGGTCAAACGAAACTTGAAATGCTTTCAAGCGCTCCCCAGATGTGGATTGCGGCCGCCAATGTCGGGGCCGCTGGTCCTCCCGAAACGCCGCTCACGGGTTTCGCACCGGCCATACGCAAACCATGTTGCTCAACAGGAGAACACCTCATGCGTCACGTTGATTTTTCCCCGCTTTATCGTTCGACCGTCGGCTTCGACCGTCTCTTCACGATGCTTGATTCGCTCGCCCAGCCCGATGGCGCGCAGACCTATCCGCCCTACAACATCGAGCGCACTGGTGAGGATTCCTACCGCATCTCGATGGCGGTTGCCGGCTTCTCGGATGACGAGATCTCGATCGAAGCCCACCGCAACGTGCTGACCGTAAAGGGTGAGCGCAAGGACGAGGGCACCGGCGAAGGCTCCGAGCTGCTCTATCGCGGCATTGCCTCCAGGGCCTTCGAGCGCCGCTTCCAGCTTGCCGATCACGTTGAAGTCGTCGGCGCCGCGCTGAAGAACGGCCTGCTCTTCGTCGACCTCAAGCGCAACATTCCCGAAGAGCTGAAGCCGCGCAAGATCGCGATCACCTCGGCTCCGGCCAAGGCCAAGCAGATCGAGGCCAAGACCGCTGCCTAAAGTCTAAAGTCTCCTCCCGAGACGGAAAGCGGCGCCGAAAGGCGCCGCTTTTTTGTTGCCCGGGACACCGGTTAGCCGGCGATCAACTGGCCGAAGCGGTCGACTTCCTCCGAGGTCGTCGCAAAACTGGTGACGAAGCGATAGAGCAGCTCGTCCTCGCCGATATGACCGTCGAAGCCGTGCGGCCTGTGCCAGTCGTAGAAGGCCGCGCCGGCCGCTTGCAGTTTCTCGGCTTGCGTTTTCTTGATCACAGCGAAGACTTCGTTGGCCTGCGGCAGCCACGCCAGCTTGGCCGAGGCCGAATCCTCGATCGCCGCCGCGAGGCGCGCTGCCATGGCGTTGGCATGCCTTGCGGTGTCGAGCCACAGCCCGTCTTTGAAATAGGCTTCGAACTGCGCCGCGACGAAACGCGACTTCGAAAACAGCTGTGCCGCTCGCTTGCGCAGAAAGGCCAATTCCCCAGCGCGGTCGAGATCGAACAGCACGATCGCCTCGGCGCACCAGCAGCCGTTCTTGGTGCCGCCGAAGGACAGGATGTCGACGCCGCGTTTCCACGTCATTTCGGCTGGCGTGGTGTCGAGCGCGGCCAGCGCATTGGCAAAGCGGGCGCCGTCCATGTGCAGCGGCACAGAATGGCGCTTGGCGATCGCCGAGATCGCTTCGATCTCGGCCAGGCCATAGATTGTGCCGACCTCGGTCGACTGGGTGATCGAAACGGCCATCGGCCGGCCCCAATGGACCACCTCGCCGGCGAAACGGCCGATAGCCCTGTCCAGATTGTGTGGTTCGATCTTGCCCAGGGCGCCGTCGACCGCGTGTAGCCGCGCACCGCCGGAAAAATATTCCGGCGCGCCGCACTCGTCCTCGATAACATGCGATTCGCGGTGCGCGAAGGAAATGCCGCCTGGCTTGTTATAGGTCGTCAGCGACAGCGAATTGGCGGCGGTGCCGGTCGCCACGAAGAACACGGCCACCTCGCGTTCGAAAATCTCGCTGAAGCGCCGGTAGACGGCCTGGTCGAGCGCACCGTCGCCATAGGCGGTCGAAAAGCCGGCGGTATGGGCCGAGAGGCCGGCTGCAATGCTTGGGTGGGCGCCTGCCCAATTGTCGGAAGCGAAGAACATGCGTCTGCCTGTGTTGGGAAAATCGCCGGGACCTTGACCGGTTTCATGGTCCGCCCGCAAGAGCCAGCCACCAGAAAACGGGTAAAGCCAGTGTCGGGCCGGCGGCGCCCTCACAGACCGAAGCTTACGTTTTGCAGCCACCTCACGAAATTTTGTGTCGCGACGCGGCCAAGTTTTTTGTGAATCGGTCTTGTATGGGTTCTGGATTTCTGTCATAAAAATTTAGGACAGTAGTGCTGTCTTATTTTGTCGCACAAAACTGGCTGGATTGGCGTATCGTTTAGGCCACTCCGGCTTTTGCCGCGAGCGACAGGTGGACGGACCAGCTCTGGCCTGTACGATACCGGATAGGAACCAGCGGCGCGCCGCCTGGTTCGGCGATTTCGCAAGACGTGCCGCAAGAATGAAGGGCGAGCCCAAGTGCTCGCCAAGGCAAACCAGCGCCCGCAGGCCAATGCCACGTGGCGCGGAACGGAGGATAGAACGATGACGGAATTGACGCTCTCTGCGACGAACGGCCAGGCCGCGCAGACGAAAGCGGCCGCCGTCAAAAATACCTCCATCAAAAATCGCGCGACTACCGGCGGCCTCACCGCTCAGGGGCTCTACGATCCGCGCAACGAGCATGACGCCTGCGGCGTCGGCTTCATCGTCAACATGAAGGGCGTGAAGTCGCATCAGATCGTCAAGGACGGGCTTGCCGTGCTCGAGAACCTGACGCATCGCGGCGCCGTCGGCGCCGATCCGCTGGTCGGCGATGGCGCCGGCGTGCTGGTACAGCTTCCGGATCTTTTTTTCCGTGAGGAGATGGCGGCCCAAGGTATCGAACTGCCACCGGTCGGTCAGTATGGCGTCGGACACTGGTTCATGCCGCAGGATGCCATCCTTCGTGCCCATATCGAAGAGATCATCGCCGAATCGGCGCAGTCCGAGGGGCTGCCGCTGCTCGGATTCCGTGACGTGCCGGTCGACAATTCGTCGCTGTCGAAGGCGCCTGACATCGTCGCGTCCGAGCCGTTCCACCGCCAGGTCTTCATCGGCCGCACGGCCGATATCATCGATGACGAGGAATACGAGGCCAGGCTCTATCTGCTACGCAAGGTCATCTCGGGCCGCATCTACGCCGAGAACGACAACAAGGACATCGGCGCCTATTGCGTGTCGCTGTCGGCGCGCACCATCGTCTACAAGGGCATGTTCCTGGCCTATCAGGTCGGCGCCTACTACAAGGACCTCAAGGACCCGCGTTTCGAAACCGCGCTGATCCTCGTCCACCAGCGCTTCTCGACCAACACCTTCCCGTCGTGGAAGCTGGCGCATCCCTATCGCATGGTCGCCCACAATGGCGAGATCAACACGGTGCGCGGCAACAACAACTGGATGGCGGCGCGCCAGGCGTCGGTCGATTCCGAACTGTTCGGCAACAACATCTCGAAGCTTTGGCCGATCTCCTACGATGGCCAGTCGGATACGGCGTGCTTCGACAATGCACTCGAGTTCCTGTTCCAGGGCGGCTACAGCCTCAGCCACGCCATGATGATGCTGATCCCGGAAGCCTGGGCCGGCAACAAGCTCATGGATGCCGACCGCAAAGCTTTCTACGAGTATCATGCGGCGTTGATGGAGCCGTGGGATGGGCCAGCGGCGGTCGCCTTCACCGATGGCCGCCAGATTGGCGCTACACTCGACCGCAACGGATTGCGTCCGGCACGCTACATCGTCACCGATGACGACCGCGTCATCATGGCTTCGGAAGCCGGCGTGCTGCCGGTGCCGGAGGAGAAGATCGTGCAGAAGTGGCGGCTGCAGCCCGGCCGCATGCTTCTGATCGACCTGGCCAAGGGCCGCATCGTCCCCGACGAGGAGATCAAGTCGGAGATCGCGACCAGGCACCCCTACAAGACCTGGCTCTCCAACACGCAGCTCATCCTGGAAGATTTGAAGCCGGTGGAGCCGCGCGCGCTGCGCAAGGACGTCAGCCTGCTCGATCGCCAGCAGGCATTCGGCTACACCCAGGAAGACACCAAGCTGTTGATGTCGCCGATGGCGACCACGGGCCAGGAAGCAGTGGGCTCGATGGGCACCGACACGCCGATCTCGGCGATGTCGGACAAGTCGAAGCTGCTCTACACCTATTTCAAGCAGAATTTCGCCCAGGTCACCAACCCGCCGATCGACCCGATCCGCGAGGAGCTGGTGATGAGCCTGGTGTCCTTCATCGGACCGCGGCCGAACATCTTCGACCTGGTCGGCAATTCGCGCCGCAAGCGGCTCGAGGTGCGCCAGCCGATCCTGACCAACGGCGATCTCGAAAAGATCCGCTCCATCGGCCATACCGAGGACCGTTTCGACACCAAGACGATCGACATCACCTATGGGTCGAGCGAGGGTGCTGCCGGCATGCAGGGCGCCGTCGAACGTCTGTGCGAGCGGGCCGAAGCAGCGGTCGCCGGCGGCTACAACATCATCATCCTGTCCGACCGCCAGCTTGGGCCGGACCGCATCGCCATTCCGGCACTGCTGGCGACGGCCGCCGTGCACCACCATCTGATCCGCAAGGGCCTGCGCACCGCGGTCGGCCTGGTCGTGGAATCCGGCGAGCCGCGCGAGGTGCATCATTTCTGCTGCCTTGCCGGCTATGGCGCGGAAGCGATTAATCCCTATCTGGCCTTCGACACGCTGCTCGACATGCACAAGCGCGGCGAGCTGCCGGAAGAGGTCGACGCCTATGAAGTGGTGTCGCGCTACATCAAGTCGATCGGCAAGGGCATCCTCAAGGTGATGTCCAAGATGGGCATCTCGACCTATCAGTCCTATTGCGGCGCGCAGATCTTCGATGCCATCGGGCTGAAGACCGATTTCGTGCAGCAGTACTTCACCGGCACCGCGACGCTGATCGAAGGCGTCGGACTTGATGAGGTCGCAGGCGAAACCGTCAGCCGCCACACGGACGGTTTCGGCAGCGATCCGGTGCTGCGCAACAGCCTGGAGGTCGGCGGCGAGTATCTGTTCCGCATGCGCGGCGAGGCGCATATGTGGTCGCCCGACGCGGTCGCCACCTTGCAGCACGCCGTGCGCCAGGGTTCGTGGGACACGTTCAAGGAGTATTCGACGCAGATCGACAGCCAGACGGCCCGCGCCCAGACCATCCGCGGCCTGTTCAAGATCAAGCTGGCGGATGAGAGCGGGCGCAAGAAGGTCGCGCTCGACGACGTCATGCCGGCAGCCGAGATCGTCAAGCGCTTCTCGACCGGGGCGATGTCGTTCGGTTCGATCTCCAGGGAAGCGCACACCACGCTGGCGCGCGCCATGAACCAGATCGGCGGCAAGTCGAACACCGGCGAGGGCGGCGAAGAGGCCGACCGCTATCTGCCGCTGCCTGGCGGCGGCAAGAACCCGGAACGCTCGGCGATCAAGCAGGTCGCCTCGGGACGGTTCGGCGTGACGGCCGAGTATCTCGTCAATTCCGATGTCATGCAGATCAAGGTGGCGCAGGGCGCCAAGCCCGGCGAGGGCGGCCAATTGCCCGGCCACAAGGTCGACGCGACCATTGCCAAGGTGAGGCACTCGACGCCGGGCGTCGGCCTGATCTCGCCGCCGCCGCATCACGACATCTATTCGATCGAGGATTTGGCGCAGCTGATCTACGATCTGAAGAACGTCAATCCGGCGGCCGACGTGTCGGTCAAGCTGGTGTCGGAAGTCGGTGTCGGCACGGTTGCCGCCGGCGTCGCCAAGGCGCGCGCCGACCACATCACCATCTCGGGTTATGATGGCGGCACCGGCGCCTCGCCGCTGACCTCGCTCAAGCATGCCGGCAGCCCGTGGGAGATGGGTCTTGCCGAGACGCATCAGACGCTGGTGTTGAACGGCCTGCGTTCACGCGTGGCGCTGCAGGTCGACGGCGGCCTGCGCACCGGGCGCGACGTCATCATCGGCGCGCTGCTCGGCGCCGACGAGTTCGGCTTCTCGACCGCGCCGCTGATCGCGGCCGGCTGCATCATGATGCGCAAGTGCCATCTCAACACCTGTCCGGTCGGTGTGGCGACGCAGGACCCGGTGCTGCGCAAGCGCTTCAAGGGCACGCCCGAGCACGTCATCAACTTCTTCTTCTACGTGGCGGAAGAGGTGCGGGCGCTGCTCGCCGAAATGGGCTTTACCCATATCGACCAGATCATCGGGGACGCCGACCTTCTGGAAAAGCGCGACGTGATCCAGCACTGGAAGGCGCGCGGGCTCGACTTCTCGAAGATGTTCTACAAGCCGGATGCGCCGCATGAAGCAGTGCATTGGACGGAACGGCAGAAGCACCCGATCGACGATGTGCTCGACCGCAAGCTGATCGAACTGGCCAAGCCCGCATTGGAGGCCAAGCAACCGGTCAAGATCGAGGTGGACATCCGCAATGTCGACCGTTCCACGGGCGCCATGCTGTCGGGTGAGGTGGCCAAGCGCTTCAAGCACAAGGGGCTGCGCGAGGACACGATCCAGGTCAAGCTCACCGGAACCGCCGGCCAGTCCTTCGGCGCCTTCCTGGCACGCGGCGTTTCCTTCGAGTTGGTCGGTGCCGGCAACGACTATGTCGGCAAGGGCCTGTCGGGCGGCCGCATCGTCATCCGGCCGCCGCAAGAAGCCAGGATCGTCGCGGCCGACTCCATCATCGTCGGCAATACGGTGCTCTATGGCGCGACCGAGGGCGAGGCCTATTTCGCCGGGGTCGCCGGCGAGCGCTTCGCGGTGCGCAATTCGGGCGTGGCGGCCGTCGTCGAAGGCGTCGGCGATCATGGCTGCGAATACATGACGGGCGGCGTCGTCGTCGTCATCGGCAAGACCGGCCGCAACTTCGCCGCCGGCATGTCGGGCGGCGTCGCCTACGTGCTGGACGAGGCGGGCGATTTCGCCGAGCGCTGCAACATGGCCATGGTCGAGCTGGAGCCGGTTCCGGAAGAAGACGACCTGATGGAAAAGCTGCTGCACCATGGCGGCGACCTCGACCACAAGGGCCGCGTCGACGTCTCCGGCGACATGACCAGCCATGACGAGGAACGGCTCTACCAGCTGATCTCGAACCACGTGCACTATACGGGTTCGGTGCGCGGCCGCGAGATCCTCGACGACTGGGCGACGTTCCGGCCGAAATTCCGCAAGATCATGCCGGTCGAATACCGCCGCGCGCTGATCGAGATGGAACGCATGCGCATGGGCGTCGCGGCCGAATAGATTATTGAGAATTGCCGGGGAGCCCAGGCTTCCCGGCCCCTTCATCGACAGTTTGACCTCGGGCTCAAGGTTGCCATGGCTGCCTCAAGAGGTTAACGGGTGCGGCGAAAACCGCACCATCTGGACAGCAGGAACTGGACTATGGGCAAGGTAACAGGCTTTCTCGAAATCGACCGGCAGGTGCACAAGTACCAGCCGGCCTCCGACCGCATCCGGCATTTCCGCGAATTCACGCTGCCGATGTCGGACAAGGAGGTCGAGAAACAGGCCGCGCGCTGCATGGATTGCGGCATTCCGTTCTGCCACGGGCCGACCGGCTGCCCGATCCACAACCAGATCCCCGACTGGAACGACCTCGTCTACAACAGGGACTGGGACAACGCGATCCGCAACCTGCACTCGACCAACAACTTCCCGGAGTTCACCGGCCGCATCTGTCCGGCACCTTGCGAGGAAGCCTGCACGCTGAACCTCGAGGACATTCCTGTCGCCATCAAGACGGTGGAGCAGGCGATCGCGGACAAGGCTTATGAGACCGGCCACATCAGGCCCTATCCGCCGGAAAGGAAGACCGGCAAGCGGGTCGCCATCATCGGGTCCGGCCCGGCCGGCATGGCGGCCGCCCAGCAACTCGGCCGCGCCGGCCACGACGTGCATGTCTATGAGCGAGAGAGCCGGCCAGGCGGGCTGATGCGTTACGGCATTCCCGACTTCAAGATCGAGAAGCACTATATCGACCGGCGCATCGAACAGATGCAGGGCGAGGGGGTGACCTTCCACTGTGGCGTCAATGTCGGCGTCGACAAGCCCGTGGCTGAACTCCTCGCAGAACATGATGCCGTGCTCTATTGCGGCGGTTCGGAAACGCCGCGCGCCGCCGGGATACCCGGCGATGATCTCGGCGGTGTGCATGACGCGATGCCCTATCTGGTGCAGCAGAACCGCCGCGTCGGCGGTGAGCCGATCCAGTCCGTGGCATGGCCGTCGCATCCGATCATCGCCGGTGGCCAGCATGTCGTTGTCGTCGGTGGTGGCGATACCGCCTCCGACTGCGTCGGCACCGCCTTCCGCCAGGGCGCCGTGCGCGTCACCCAGCTCGACATCCGCCCGCAGCCGCCCGAGAAGGAAGACAAGCTCGCCGTCTGGCCCTACTGGGCAACCAAGATGCGCACCTCGTCCTCGCAGGCCGAGGGCGCGGAGCGCGAATTCCAGGTGGCGACGCTCGAATTCATCGGCGAGGAAGGCCAGCTTACGGGCGTCAAATGCTGCGAGGTCGACGAGAAGCGCAAGCCGATCGCCGGCACCGAATTCGTCATCCGCGCCGATCTCGCCTTCATCGCCATCGGCTTTGCCGGACCGGCGACGGCAGGCGTTGCGGCGGAACTGGAGGGTGAGATGAAGATCACCACCGACAGCCGCCGTTCCAGGAATGTCGAGGCCAATGACCGCGACTACAGGACCAGCGTCGACCGGCTCTACGCGGCGGGCGACGTGCGCCGTGGCCAGTCGCTGGTCGTCTGGGCGATCCGCGAAGGCCGCCAGGCGGCACGCTCGATCGACGAGGCGCTGATGGGGACGACCGTCCTGCCGCGTTAAGGGGTAATCGCCGTCGTGGTATCGGCGGCCGCGGCCGCGGCTGCCGGACTTGCCTTCGGCGGCCAGGAAAAGTCGTCGGCGCGTCCGGGCGAAGCTTCCGGCGCCTTGCCCTCGATCACCAACCTTTCCCCGGGAAGAGCTGGATCGGCCTTCGGCAGTGGGGCGGCGCCGAGCAATTCGGTGCCGCCGTCGAGCGCGGGATCGCTGAGCAGCATGGGTTGGGTGCGATCGATGACGATGGGGGCGGCGGCCGAACCGGGCGCCTCGACCGGTGCGCCCGCCGGCGCCGCCGTCGGTGCCACGCTTCCCGGCGCGGCCAGTCCAAGGATCTTCACCAGCGACTTTTCGGTGTAGAAGGCGAGTTTGCGCTTGCCTGCCTTGGACACGTTGATGCCGTCATCGGCGCGCAGCCGCACGGGCTGGCCATTCATGTCGGGGCCGCTGGTAATGAAGGCCCCGTTCTCGTCGACGAAACCGTCCCAGACATCGACGAATTCGCCGCCGTGGCTTTCGGCCGCCTTGTGGTAGATGTCGTTGAAGGCCAGCATGTCCGAGGTCATCTTCGGCACCCGGAAGGCCGGCATGCCCACCCATAGGAAAGGCACCTTGGCGGTGGCGATTGCCTTGCCGAACTCATCGGTACGGTGTTCGTACTCCTTGGTCCAGTTTTCGGAACGAGGCTGCTCGCGTACGTCCCCGACCTTCATCTGCTGGCGGTCGTTAGACCCTAGCATGACGACCACCGCGGCGGGCTTTTCGGTTTCGATCAGCGATTTGATCTGTTCGGGCCAGTTGTAGAAATCATCGCGCACGAAGCCTGACGAGCCATTGCTGCGGTCAACGATCCTGACGCCGGTATTCTCGGCGAAGGCTTCGTCCAGACCCTCGGCCAGACCCGCCGCCATGAAGTCGCCGACCACAAGGACGGTGCGGGCGTCCGGCGCTTTTTCGGCCACGGGCGTTGCAGGCTCCTCGGGTGGGCGAGGCGCACGAGGTTTCTTCTTCGGCTTGGGTATCGCCTTCTGGATGTCCAGTGGCGGCTCTACCCGCTCGCTGCGGCGCGGAAACAGAAGGTCGCGCAACGACCAGCCGCGGCTCTGCTGCGGCTGCTCCTGCGCCATGGCTGGGGCGTGGACGGCGCCGGCCACAGCGATGGCGAGCACGGCGAAGGCCAGAATCAGCACCGGCGTGCGACGAACGACCGTCCCGATGCGCGCAGGCCAAACCAATCGCCCCCTCCCTACTCAACTACGCCAGGTTTTATTTTTGCCTGAGCCATTTCAGCACTTCCAAGCTCGGATAGCCATCCTGGGCCAAGCCAACCTTCGCCTGATAAGCCATGATGGCCGTCTTCGAGCCGTCACCGATCTTGCCGTCGAATTTGCCATCATAAAGGCCATGCTGGGAAAGTCGCTTCTGCAACTCCTGCCTTTCCTCGAAGCTGAGCTTGGTGAAAGGTCGCTGCCAGTCCTGCACCAGGCCGTTGCCGCCAGCGATCTCATCGGCAAGCAGACCGACAGCGAGCGCGTATTTGTCGGCATTGTTGTAGGCCTTGATGACCGAGAAATTCCTGATCATCAGGAAGGCCGGTCCGCCGCGGCCGTCCGGCACTTTCAGCGTCGCCTTGTCGGTAAGGGTCTTGAACGGTTTGCCGCTGGCCCTGGCGACGCCGAGCGCCTGCCATTGCGCCAGCGTCTTCGATCCGCCCGGCAATTTGCCTGCCGGCAAGGTGACTTCGTAGCCCCAGGTCTTGCCAGCCTGCCAGCCATTCTTCTTGAGCAGGTTAGCCGATGTCGCCAACGCATCGGGAATGGAATTCCAGATGTCGCGCTTGCCGTTACCGTCCATGTCGACGGCATAATGCTGGTAGCTGGTCGGGATGAACTGGGTCTGGCCCATGGCACCCGCCCAGGAGCCCATCAGGTGGCTTTCGTCGATGTCGCCGCTCTGCAGGATCTTCAGCGCCGCGACCAACTGGGTGCGGGCGTATTTCGAACGTTTCGGGTCGCCATATCCCAAAGTCGCCAGCGAACGGACGACATTGCGCATGATGTCGTCGCGCTTGAGGATCTCGCCATAGTTCGATTCCATCGACCAGATGGCCAACAGCACGTAGCGGTCGACACCGAACCTCGCCTCGATCCTGTCCAGCCAAGGTTTCCACTTTTTCGCCATCTGCTGCCCGACGGCGACGGACTGGTCATGGACGCGGTTGTCGAAATAATCCCAGGCGGGTGCGGTGAATTCGGGCTGGGTGCGGGCCTTTTCCAGCACCACCGGATCGGGCTCGTTGATCCCCCGGAAGGCCTGGTCGTAGACGGCGGCGGAAACGCCGCCGGCCACGGCGGTGGCGCGGAAGCCGGCGACCCATTGCCGGAACCCGGCGTCGGCGAAGGCCGGCCCGGTGGGAATGAGCAAAGCGAGCGAGAGGCTTGCGGCCGTCATGACGCTGCTGAAACGTTTTGCGGCATTGCGAACGGACATCTTTTCCTCCTTCTTTGTCTCAGGAAAGACCATTCATCGCCGAACCGGGTTAGGAATTAGTTTACCATAGGCGTCGCCTGGAACGAAAAGACACCTCGATGCTTTAACCGGTGGAAGTTTCCCTCAGCCGCTCCAGTAATCTTCAATTCCGGCGTGAAAATGTCGCGAGACGGGATTGCGGAGCCGGCCAGCAAACGGATAATTGGAAGCATGAAGAGAGTTCGCAAGGCAGTTTTCCCGGTCGCCGGCCTCGGCACCCGGTTTCTCCCGGCCACCAAGGCCGTTCCCAAGGAAATGCTGACCGTCGTCGACAGGCCGGTCATCCAGTATGTCGTCGATGAGGCGCGCGAGGCGGGCATCGAGCATTTCATCTTCGTCACCGGCCGCAACAAGGCGGTCATCGAGGACCATTTCGATATCCAGTTCGAGCTCTATGACACGCTGGCACAGCGCGGCAAGGACGAGCAGCTTGCCCGCCTGCAGCGGCTGCAGCCGGCGCCGGGCCAGACCAGCTTCACCCGCCAGCAGGTGCCGATGGGTCTCGGCCATGCTGTCTGGTGCGCGCGCGAACTGGTCGGCGACGAGCCGTTCGCGCTGTTGTTGCCCGACATGATCATGCAGTCGGAGAAGAGCTGCACGAAGGCGATGGTCGAACTTTACGAGGAAACCGGCAACAACATCATCGCCGTGCAGGAATGCGACCCGGCGGAGGCTCACAAATACGGCATTGTCGGCCGCGGCGAAGACACCCATCACGGCTTCCGCATCACCGAGATGGTGGAAAAGCCGAAGACCGGCACAGCGCCCTCCAACCTCTACATCAACGGCCGCTACATCCTGCAGCCGGAGATCTTCAAAATTCTCGAAGGCCAGGAGAAGGGCGCCGGCAACGAAATCCAGCTCACCGACGCGATGCTGAAGCTGGAAAAGCAGCAAGCCTTCTACGGCTATCATTATCAGGGCCGCACCTTCGATTGCGGCTCGCCGGAAGGTTTTGTCGAGGCCAATGTCGCCTTCGCGCTGTGGCGCAACGACATGAACCAGAGCATGGCCGGCGTGATCCGCACGCTTCTCGACGAGATGAAGCCATCAGAACGGCGCGGAGCAGCGTTTTAAGCCCCATACTTTCGTCATCCTCGGCGAAGCAGGAGCCAGAGAGATGCTCCAGGCCTATCACCGCAGAGGCGACCCATAAGTCGCTGCATGGATCCTGGGGTCTGCGCCGGGTCGCTTCGCTCCTTGCTACGCCCCAGGAT
Source organism: Mesorhizobium sp. M8A.F.Ca.ET.202.01.1.1 (assembly GCF_004791595.1). Classification (NCBI taxonomy): domain Bacteria; kingdom Pseudomonadati; phylum Pseudomonadota; class Alphaproteobacteria; order Hyphomicrobiales; family Phyllobacteriaceae; genus Mesorhizobium; species Mesorhizobium sp. M8A.F.Ca.ET.202.01.1.1. The sequence goes on from NZ_SRUN01000003.1 coordinate 208,710, forward strand.
GACGAAGTGCATACGCGTTCAGCGCTGCACTTTCATGCCGAGGTAGATGCTGTTGGCGGTGTAGTCGCGGCCGGGCAGGTTGCTGGTCAGCTTTTCGGTTCTTACGCGGGTGGTGAGGCCGGCATAGCGGTTCAGCCACCAGGTCAGGCCGGCCTCGGCGCTCAAGATCCTGTCATGGCCGTCGATGCCGACATAGTCGCGCCAGTCCAGGCCCAGTGCCGCATTCGCGGTGAGATTGGATCGGATCACGCGTTCGCCCGTCAGGCGTCCGGAGTAGAGGATATCGCCGCTTTCGCCTGATGTGGTCGTGGTCTCGACAGTGGTCTTGCCAGTCAGGCCGATCGTGCTGCCGCGTTCGGGCGACCATTTTAGATCGGCATCGACGGTGGCACCCGAAATCGCTTCAAGGCTTTTGTCGTCGATCGCTTCCCTGAGCCAGCCGGCCGAGAATTCACCCGACAGCTTCTCGCCCATGTCGACTTGCAGGCCCGCGCGGGCGCCGAGGCGCGTCGAGGAGCGCTCGAAGCCTTCATCGTCGATGCGCTGGTCATAGGCCCGGCGGCCGACCTCGATTTCGGTGAAGGGCGTGAGCGCCGGGGAAATCTCGTAGCCGGTGCGCAAGGTTGCCGTGTAGAGCGTGTTGTCTTGATCCTTCTGCGACAGCGAGGTGCCGTCGGCGAGCTTGGCGTCACCGTAGAAGTCGTGTGAGACCGCCCCGGTCAACGTGTACTGCATCTTGCCGACGGCCTTCTCGACGCCGATGCTGCCATCGATCGTCTGCCGCAGCGGCTGGGTGCTGACGCCGGCAATGGCATCGGGCGAAGACGCCGATTCCGGCACGGCTTCGTAGCCGAGCTTGGCGATGGCGCGCAATTCCTTGTCGAGGTCGACATTGAGTTGGCCTTCGATGCGGCCCTGCGCATCGTGAACCGGGTAGCCCGACACGGTTTCGCGGAAATTGCCATAGCCGTCGATGGTCGCGGAGTTTTCGCGCCAGTCGGAAGCGGCGGTAAAGCGCAGCGCCGTCTCGGACAGCAGCGCCGACGTGCCGGCACTGCTCGAATCGCCGTTCGTCGTCGCCGTCAGCCCCTGTTCGATGGTCGGCCGGATGACGAAGGAGCCCCATTTGACACCGGTGGCGGCGAACGGATCGTCCTCGGGCTTCTTGTTCTGGCCTTCGATCGCAGCGGTGCGCTCGGCGCCGGCGTCGAGTTTCTGCCTGTCCACACTGTCGATGGTGAGTGCACGGCGGTTGGCCGCTTCCTGGTCCGCCGCGGTGTTGTCGGTATCGTCGGTCCTCGCCGTGGTGGTCGCCGTGGCGGTGGTGGTTGGATCCGTAGCCGCCGTGGTGCCCTTTTTCTTCTTGGACTTGTCGGCAGCCTTGTCCTTTGCCTTGTCGGCCGCGTTCTGCCTGGCGGCCGAAGTGCGGCGCGGCTTGGGCGGCGTCGGTGCGTCGGCGGAGATATCGTCACTGGCCTGGGGCGGGTCGAAGACGCTGGTGGTCGAGTTCGCGGCGTCGGTATCGTCAGGCACGGCACCGGCGCTGGCCGGCAGATAGGTGCGCGCCGACGCATCGTCCTGCGCGGCAGCATTGGCCGCCGCTTGCTGGGCAAGAACAAGGTTTCTTGCCTTGCGCTGCTGGTCGGACAGGATCGCCGATTCCGACACTTCTCCACGCAGTTCCGTTTCCTGGGCCTGGAGTGGCGCAGGACGCAGCAAGGCAAGGACGCTGGTCGCAAGCAGCAAGGCGCAGACCGCGTTGCCCCGTCGTCCTCTCGATTTTTCTGGCTGGACCCCGGACATCGCCACCACTGCTCGCGCGGCGCATGCGCGCCATACTTACCGAACCGTAAATGGGGATGGTTAACGGAGGGTTGAGGCCGCGCGCGTCCCCGGTTCAAACGCGATTTCCGCGGGCGACAATGCGGGTCCGCGTCGTGCCTTCCGTTTTGATCCTTGTCGTTGTCCCAAATTGCCGCACACATTCAGCCGTCATGCGGAAGGCCATTTCTGTTGGACAGGCGGGCGGCAAAGCGCTAAGCGCATCAGCCATGCATGCGAGACCTCTCGATAAGAAGCCCCTGGACAGGCAAGCGTCGATCGAATCGGCGCTGAGAACGGTGGCAACCGAGCAGGCCGGGATCGCGGCCCTTGCCGAGGCGCTCGAGAACGGACTGGCGGCACCCTTTGCCCATGCCGTCGACATGATCTCGAAGATCGAGGGCCGGCTCATCGTCACCGGTGTCGGCAAAAGCGGCCATATCGGTTCGAAGATCGCGGCGACGCTGGCCTCCACCGGCACGCCTGCCTTCTTCGTCCATCCCGCCGAGGCCAATCATGGTGATCTCGGCATGATCGCCAAGGACGATGCCATCATCGCGATCTCGTGGTCGGGCGAGAGCAAGGAGATGATGGGTATCGTCGCCTATTCCCGGCGGTTTTCCATTCCGCTCATCGCCGTCACCTCTGGAGAGACGTCGGCGCTGGCGCGCGCGGCCGACGTCGTGCTTTTGTTGCCACGCACCCCCGAGGCCTGCCCGCATGGCCTGGCGCCGACAACATCGACGCTGCTGCAGCTGGTCGTCGGCGACGCGCTGGCGATCGCGCTGCTCGAGGCGCGCGGCTTCACGCCGGACCATTTTCGCACCTTCCATCCCGGCGGCCAGCTTGGCGCCAACCTGACCATGGTCTCCGAGATCATGCGGGTCGGCGACCAGATGCCGCTGGCCGTCGTCGGCACCAAGATGCCGGAAGCGGTGATGACGTTGTCGCAGAAGAAGGTCGGCTGCGTCCTGATCGTCGACGCGAATGGCGAATTGGCCGGGATCATCACCGACGGCGATGTGGCGCGCAACCTGCACCGTAACCTGGCCGATGTCATCGTCGACGAGGTGATGACCCGCACACCCAAGACGGTCGACCCGCAGACGCTAGCAGGTACGGCCATCGCGCTGCTCAACGAGCACAATATCGGCGCACTGGTGGTGACCAGGAACAACATGCCGCTGGGCGTGGTGCATTTTCACGACCTGCTGCGCATCGGCGCAGCCTGAGGTGCGCTGATATTCAGGTGAGGTCGGCCTGCAAATGGCTGATCCCTGGGCTTCCCCGTTCTACTGCGTCGCAGTAGAACTGAGCTCGCGTACGAAAAGTACGCTCCGCTCCGGTTCTCGGCATCAGCCATTTTCGACTCGCCCTGACCTGAATCTCAGCACACCTGCGCGTCGGCGGCATTCAGGTAATGGCGAGCTGAAATTCAGACCTGCTCCACCGTCAATTCCAGATCGGTGTCGGCGGCGGCGGTGACGCGGACTTGGGTGCCGGCGGGCAGGTCCGGGCCGGAAACGCGCCACAGCGTGTCGCCGAGCTTGATGCGGCCACGGCCGTCGCGGATCGGTTCGGCAAGTGTCGCCATCCTGCCGATCATCTGCGCACCACGGCGGTTGAGTAGGGGCTGGTCGGTCGGCTGGTCGCGTCCGCCCATGAGTTTCTTGCCGACAAAGGCTGAAACCAGCGACAGCACGAGGAACAGCAGCACCTGGACCTGCCATGTCCAGATGGCGGCATCCCAGATCAGCAGCGACACCGCGCCGACGATCAGGGCGGCGATGCCGATCCAAAGCATGAAGAAACCCGGCGCGATGACCTCTACAACCAGCAGCACGAAGCCCAGAACCATCCAGTTCCACGGGCCGAGTTCAGAAACGATGCGGTCGATCATGAGCGTGGCCTATCTCAGTTTTCGGAGGGCCTGACGACAGGCGGACGCGCTGCCTGCCTTTGCGCACCGGTCGTGCCTTCGCTGCGGAAGACTTCCTTGGCGATCTCGCCGATACCGCCGAGCGTGCCGATCAGCGAGGAGGCTTCCAGGGGCATCAGCACGACCTTGCTGTTGGTGGCCGAACCGATCCTGGTCAAGGCCTCGGTGTATTTCTGGGCGACGAAGTAGTTCAGCGCTTGCACGTCGCCCTTGGAAATCGCTTCCGACACCACCTGGGTGGCGCGGGCTTCGGCTTCGGCGGAGCGTTCGCGCGCCTCGGCGTCGCGGAAGGCGGCTTCCTTGCGGCCTTCGGCTTCGAGGATCTGCGACTGTTTGAGGCCTTCGGCGGCCAGGATTTGCGCGCGCTTGTTGCGCTCGGCGGTCATCTGGCGGCCCATCGATTCGATCAGGTTCGCCGGCGGGTTGATGTCCTTGATCTCGACGCGGGTGATCTTGATGCCCCACGGATGCGCCGCTTCGTCGACGACGCGCAGCAGGCGCTCGTTGATGGCGTCGCGGTTGGACAACAGCTCATCGAGGTCCATCGAGCCCATTACAGTACGGATGTTGGTCATCGTCAGGTTGAGGATGGCGTTCTGCAGGCCGGCAACCTGATAGGCGGCCTGTGCCGCGTTGAGGATCTGGTAGAAAGCGATGCCGTCAACGCCGACGATGGCGTTGTCGCGGGTGATGATCTCCTGGCTCGGAACGTCGAGCACCTGTTCCATCATGTTCATCTTGGCGCCGATGCGGTCAACGAATGGTGTGATGAGGTTGAGGCCGGGGCTCAGTGTCTTGGTGTAACGACCAAAGCGTTCGACGGTATAGTTGTATCCCTGCGGAATTGTTTTGATGCCCTTGAACAGCACCAGCACGACAAGCGCGACCAGAACAACGACCGCAATATCGAAACCACTGTAATCCATTTGGTTCTCCCTCAGAGGCAGGCCGCGCGAGCCATTCCCACGCAGCCGACTTCACCAAAGACTTAAGTGTGTTTCAGCAACGTTACAATTAGGTGATGAGGGATTGTTTGCGAGTATGCACTCAGTGGTTGAAGGCAAACAGGCTTGCATCCGTGTCTTCAAGCCCGCGGATCGAGGCCGGAACGATCTCGGCAGCGATGCGCGAGAAGGTGATGCCGTTGCCGCCATAACCCATCACGGCATGGATGCGCGGATGCCTGGGAATGGCGCCGATGCAAGGGAGGCCAGTGGTCGTCGTGCCGAAGGAGCCGGTCCAGGCAAATTCGGGCCTGGTGTCGAGATGCGGCAACAGCCTGCCAAGCTTTTCGGCAATCCGTTCGCTCTTGTCGGGGATGAGTTCGTCTCGCTGTGTCTCGTCGACGAAATCCTCGTCCTCACCGCCGCATACGACCCGGCCGTCGGTGGTCGCCCTGACATAGAGGTAGGGATCCGACGCCTCCCAGATGAACGTCGCACACGGCCAGAGCTTTCGTGGCTGTGGGCGCGTCGCGATCGCCCAGGTCGAGATGATCTGGTGGGCCGCCGCCGGCACGATGTCGACCAGTTCGTAACCGGTGGCCAGGACGACATGCCGCGCCGTAATGGTGGGGCCGTCCCTGGTTGCCACGACCACCTCGTCGGCACTGTCCTTGATCGCCGTCGCTTCGACGGGCGTGTAGAGACGAGCCTTGCGCCCGAGCGCCTTGAGCAGCAGTCCTGCCGTCAACTTGCGCGGGTCGAGCGCGATGTTGCCATGGCTGAGAATGGCGCCATCGCGGTCGATGCCGAACGCCTCGGCGAGCGGCCGAGGGGTCAGATAGGTCGCGGCGATGCCAGCTTGCCGGCGCGCTTCGGCTTCCTCACGCAATTCCGGGGGGCCGAGCACAGTGCCGGCCAGATAGAGCGATTGGGTTCGGCTCAGGCCGCAGGTGATGCCGAGTTCGGTGACGCGGGCGGCGAGATTGGAAACGGCCAGCCGCGAGCGTCGCCAGGCCTGCCGTGCCTCGGCCTTGCCAATCATTCTCGACAGAATTGAAAGCGGCTGGTCGATTTCGAACTGCACCAGCGCCGTGGTTGCCGCCGTCGAGCCTTTCAGCGGTCCGCGGCGGTCGATGCACGCCACGGAGTGACCGTCCGCTGTCAGCGCCTCGGCCATCATGGCGCCGCTGATCCCCATGCCGATGATCAGCACATCGGTCTTGACGTCCCGGGTCAGACTGTCGGTCGGCACCGCGGGCGCGCGATAGGCCGACCAGACAGGCCGGCCGGTTCTGAGGTCGAGTTTGCGCGGCATCCACGTCTCCGGAAGGTGCGCGTCAACGCCCCGGAGTGGCGGTGGTTCCGGCGTCAGACCCAGCCAGACAGCTCGCGCCGTACCATCGCTTCGATCACCGCCATGCCTTCCGGACTGTCGTTGAGGCAAGGAATATGGGCGAATTTTTCGCCACCGGCATGATGGAAGGTCTCGGCAGCTTCGCGGCCGATCTCGTCCAGCGTCTCGATGCAATCGACGGAAAAGCCGGGATTGACGATGGCGATCGACTTGACGCCGTCCTTGGCGAGTTTCTCCACCGTCTTGTCGGTATAGGGCTGCAGCCATTCCTGCGCGCCAAAACGCGACTGGAAGGTGGTGATCAGCTTGTTCTCGTCCCAGCCGAGCTTTTCGCGCAGCAGCCGCGTCGTTTCCAGGCAATGCGCCTGGTAGGGATCGCCCTTGTCGGAATAGGGTTTCGGGATGCCGTGATAGGAGGTGATGACCACCTCCGGCTCGAGATCGAGGCTCGCCAGGTGTCGTTCGATCGAACTGGCCAGCGCCTCGATATAGACGGGCTCATCATAATAGGGCGGCACACTGCGGACGGCAGGTGCCGCGCGCATCTTCATCAGCGCCCGGAACAACTGGTCATTGGCGGTGGCCGTCGTCGTCGCCGAATATTGCGGATAGAGCGGGAATGAAAGGATGCGGTCGCAGCCTTGCGCGACCAGCCTTTCGACGACGCTTGATGTGGAAGGGTTGCCGTAGCGCATGGCCCAGTCGACGACCACGCCTGGCAGGCCGCGCAATGCCTCGGTCAACTTTTCGGATTGCGCGCGCGTGTAGGTGCGCAGCGGCGACTCGTTCCTCTCCCGGTTCCAGATCCTGGCGTAGTTGGCGCCCGACTTCTTCGGTCGCGTGGTCAGCACCAACCCGTAGAGGATCGGATACCAGATCGCTCTGTTGAGCTCGATGACACGCGGGTCGGACAGGAATTCCCGCAGATAGCGCCACATCGGCTTGAATTCTGTGCCGTCGGGCGTGCCGAGATTGACCAGCATGACGCCGACCTTGCCGGCCTTGGCCGGCGCGTGCCCCGTCGTCAGGCCGACCGGCTTGACCGTCTTGGGGTCGACAATATTGGTAGGCGTCATAAGGGTTCTCCGGACACGGCGTGAAACTAGCGATGGCGCGCTGGTTTTCAATGCTGCGTCTGGCCGCACCATACCGCCTTTACGGCCCGAAACGCGAACACCCACCAGGTTTCCCCGGCGGGTGTCCGCGCCGAAAGCGAAATGACCTTACTTCGCCGGGATGGTCAGGGTTGCGCCCGGCACAAGCCGATGCGGCCTTTGATCCTTGTTCGCCTCATAGATGAGTTTCCACTTGGTCGCGTCGCCATAGGCCTTCTTCGCCAGATCCCAGTAGGTGTCGCCGGTCACGATGACATGGCTGCCAGTGGCCGGTGCGGCTTCGGCGGGCTTTGCCGGCTCGACGGGCGCGGATGCCGCCGGGACGGGAGCGGCTGGGGCAGTCTCGGCAGGCTTTGCCGGTTCGGCAGGTGCCGGCGGGGCCGGTGGGGGAGGCGCGTTTTCCGTCGATATGGCTGGCGGCGTGTTGGCGATATCGCCTGAGTTGGCAGGCAGTTCAGGCATCGCCGGTGCGGCATCGGCGGGCTTTGCCGGTTCAGCCGGTTTGGCGGCCTCGGCCGGTGCCGGCGCCGCGGGCTTTGCTGGTTCGGCAGGCTTTGCCGGCTCGGCGGCAGGCGCCGCCGCGACCGTCGCCGCGATCTCGGTGATGCGGCCGTCGAGCTTCGGCGTATAGGGCTGGTGGGCGCCTAGATAGTCGGCAACCACCTGTTCGAGACCGGGGCCGTAATCATAGGCATTCTTGGCCTTTTCGGCGAACACCTTGTAGCCGTCGCCGCCCTGGCGGACATAGTTGTTGGTGGCAACCAGATAGTCCTTGTCGGGATTGATCGGCGTCCAGGCGCCGTTTTCCATCACCTCCACCGACTTGACGCGGCCGGCATTGGGCGCGACCGACCTGTCGAAGGAATATTTGAGGCCCGCCACCTGCGGGAAGCGGCCGGCGCCGTCCTCGATCTGGCTGAGCCCGCCTTCGAGCCCGGCGACCAGGTCCTTGCCGGAAATCTGGAAGGTCGCCAGCGTGTTCTGGAACGGCAGCACGGTCAGCACCTCACCCATGGTGACGGTGCCCTTGTCGATCGAGGCGCGCAGGCCGCCACCGTTGGAGATGACGATCTCGACGCCCTGTCCCTTGACGCGGTCGAGGATGGCGTCGGAGACGAGGTTGCCCATCGCGCATTCCTTGGCGCGGCAGTTCTCACGGCTGCCGTCGATCACGTCGGTGGTCTCGGCCACTTCCTTGTTCTTCAAGGCCTCGATCGGCGCGCCCAGCTCCTTGATGCGGGCGAGCACCGCGGGATCGGGCGTGATCGACTTGTCGAGATGGATCGGGTCGCCGCTCGCCGATTTGACGACGCCATTGTCGTCAAACACGACCTTGAACTCGCCGAGATATTTCGAATAGGACGCCGCCTGCACCACAGGCACCTTGTAGCCGCCGGGGTTGTCGACCATCGTCGGGTAGGGTCCAGCCGCCTTCGGGTCGCTGTTGGACAGAAGCGTGTGGCTGTGGCCGCCGACGACGACATCGATGCCGGGAATCTTGGCAATGACGTCGCGCTCCCTGTTATAGCCGATATGGGTCACGGCGATGATCTTGTTGACGCCTTCGCCCTTGAGCTTGTCGACCTCCGCCGTGATCGACTTCACGTTGTCCTCGATGGTGATGTTGGGGCCGGGGGAGGCGAGTTCGGGCGTGTCGTTGGTGACGGCGCCGATGATGCCGATCTTCTGGCCGCCGACCTCGACGACGATCGACGGCTTGACGCGGTCGCCGAGCTTGGACTGGGCGTTGGCCTTGACGTTGGCGCCGAGCACGGGGAACTTGATCATGTCGAGGAACGGCGCCAACGCCGTTTCGCCATCGTCGAATTCATGGTTGCCGAGCGCCATGGCGTCGAACTTCATGTCGTTGAGGAACTCGCCTTCGACCTTGCCCTTGTAGGTGGTGTAGAACAGCGAACCCTGGAAATTGTCGCCGGCGCTGAGCAACAGCACGTTCTGGCCTTCCAGCTTCTGGCGTTCCTGGGCGATCGCGGTGATCAGCCGACCGGCGCCGCCGATGCACTCACCCTTGGTCTCCTCCTCGGCCGAGCAGGTCGACTCATATTTGTTGTTGCCTTCGATGCGGCTGTGCCAGTCATTGATGTGCAGGATGTTCAGTGTGTAGTCGGCAAAGGATACGCCGGCCGACAGGCCAAGCGTCGACGCGGAAAGGGCGGCAATGGCGACAAGCTTCTTCATCTTCGTCTCCCGGCAGGCTGATCCGAGGCGTCTAACGCCCCTACTTGACTGGGATATAACAGCCAGCGTTTCGATCATGTTCCCATCGCGTTCCGGCCGACGCAAGCAGAAATCCAGGTGAGCTTTGCCGGCATAAAAAGAACGGCGGCCAATGGCCGCCGTCCTTGAGCAAGCGGATGTTCGCGGGGTTCAGGTGCGTCGCGTCAGCACGAAATTCTGGCCGCCCGAACTGGTGCAGTTGAGCTGGCTGGTCGACACCAGCAGGCAGTTGAAGCTGACGCCGGTCTGGCGGATCAGCGAGGTGCCGTTGATCTGCACCGAAGTGGCGCCGGTCATCGTGTAGCTGCCATCGGCCAGCTTCTGGCCGGTGTCGGTAGCGACGGTCGTGAACTTGCCGCCGTTGAAGGTCGACAGGCCGGTGCCCTTGGCATCGATCCAGGACCCCTCGACGCCTTTCGGCGTGGTTGCCATCGGCGGCTCGCCGGGGCCGCTGGTGGTACAGGCAGCGAGCATCGAGACAACGGCGCCCGCCACGCCCATAGAAAGAACTTTGCGCGCAATAGTCATATAAAATCCTCTCCAAACGCGTCGGGTCCAAAAATCGGGCCGATTTCTGGAAAGCGCGACGCGAACGTCCAAAGTGCTGGGGTGTGCTTATGCGTCCAACGGGACGCACTCGCCACTCCAGGCCGCATCCCTTCAATCGCCCGATTTCCGGGCGATTGCAAGGCAATGGCATAGGGTCCGCGCGATGCTATCGGACGAGGATGTTGCGGAATTGCCACGGGTCGCTGCGGTCGAGGTCCTCCGGGAAGAGGCCCGGGCGCCTGTCGAGCGGCGTCCAGTCGGTATAATAGCCCTTGACCGGTCCGAGATAGGGCGACTGCACGTCGAGGCAGCGCTTGTAGTCCATCTCGTCGGCCTCGACGATGCCGGCGGCCGGATTTTCCAGCGCCCAGACCATCCCGGCCAGAACCGCCGAGGTGACCTGCATGCCGGTGGCGTTCTGATAGGGGGCCAGCTTGCGCGCCTCGGCGAGCGACAGCTGCGAACCGTACCAGTAGGCATTCTTGTCGTGGCCGTAGAGCAGGACGCCGAGCTCGTCGACACCGTCGACCAGTTCGTTCTCGTCCAGCACATGGTGCACCGGCTGCGGCTTGCCGGCGGCACCGAACATCTCGTCCAGCGACAGCATCGCATCGTTGCAGGGATGGTAGGCGTAGTGGCACGTCGGGCGGTATTGAACCTTGCCCTTCTTGGAGCGCACGGTGAAGAAATCGGCGATCGAGATCGCCTCATTGTGCGTCACCAGCAGGCCATACTGCGGGCCCGGCGTCGGGCACCAGGAGCGCACGCGGGTGTTGGCGCCCGGTTGCTCCAGATAGATCGCGGCCTTGGAACCGTGCTTGTGCTTCTTGCCGTTCTTCGGCATCCAGGTCTCGTGCGTGCCCCAGCCGAGCTCGGCCGGCTGCAATCCTTCGGAGATGAAGCCCTCGACAGACCAGGTGTTCCAGAACACATCCATCGGCTTGGGCTTCTTGGTGCGCTGGGTGTCGCGCTCGGCGATGTGGATGCCCTTGACGCCGGCCTTCTTCATGAGTTTCGCCCAGCCCTCCCGGTCGTCCTGCGCGGGCTCGGAGAATTCCATGCCGAGATCGGTGGCCAAATTGACCAGCGCCTGCTTGACGAACCAGGACACCATGCCGGGGTTGGCGCCGCAGGTGGAGATTGCCGTCGCGCCGCCGGGCTTGTCGTGCTTTTCCTTGATCAGCGCTTCGCGCAGCGCATAGTTGGTGCGGCTGGCATTGTCGGCCTTGGCGTCGAAATAGAAGCCAAGCCAGGGCTCGACGACGGTGTCGATGTAAAGCACGCCGAGCTTGCGGCAGAGCCGCATCAGGTCCACCGAGCCGGTGTCGACCGACAGGTTGACGCAAAAGCCTTGGCCTGCGCCATTCGTCAGAAGCGGCGTCAAAAGCTTCCTGTAGTTCTTCTCGGTTACCGCTTCCTGGACGAAGGCGATGCCGCGCTCGTCGAGCAGCTTGCGATCGGTATCGCGCGGGTCGAGGACCGTCATGCGCGACTTGTCGAACTTGAAATGGCGTTCGATGAGCGGCAACGTTCCGCGTCCGATCGAGCCAAAGCCGATCATCACCACGGGGCCGGTGATCTCACCGTAAACGGGCCAGTTTTCATTCGCCATTTTATCGAGCACTCCTTCAACTGCGTGCAAAGCCGGGCAACTCCGTGCAAAAGCCGAGCAACCCCGTGCAAAAGCCGGGCATTTTCGCCCAACGGCCATGCGCTACATCACAGATCATTGTCATAAACCAGCGAAAAGCGCCAACCCGCGACTACGCGTCCTTGGCCATGTGGTTAAGGACAGCGATCAGCCGATCGCGATCCGATGTCAGGCCCTTGTAGTCGAGCTGGGCGATATCGAGCGCTTCGAGTTGGGCGGCGAAGGACGCCGCCAGCGTCGCCCGGTCCGGGTGCCGCGCCAGCACGGCGAGCGGGTCGAGATGGATGCGGATGGTGAACAGGATATCGCGCGAGGCGGGCAGTTTGCGCAGCGTCTGGCGCTCCACCCGAATGAAGGCGTGCGCCTTGACGTCACCGTCGGGGAAACGTGTCGGCCGGCTGGTGGCGCGGTCGATGCGCTCGACATTGGACAGCGGATGGTAGAGCGCGTCCCCTGACTGGATCGACCAATTGTAACGCTCGACCGCCTGGCCCTGCAGGCCATCGAACATCCGGTTGATGAGGTCGGCCGGCCTTGTGCCCGGGCCGAAGCCCGGCACCGGCTCGTGGATCTGCTGCAGCGGCTTACCGAATTTTTCGGTGAGCGCCCAGGACGAGGGGAAGCACAGCGAACCCGCGGCCAGACGCCAGCCGCTGTCGTCGCGGCGCATGAGGATGAGGTCTTCCTGGACGAGCAGCGAGGCCGCGACCAAGGGCGCGCCGGCGAGGCTGGAAGAGATGGCGGGATGGCTCGTCACGCCCACGACCGCAACGCCCGCGTCGCCGCGCTGGTGGATGTCGGGGAATCTTTCCGGCAGGTAGGCGCCGAGCAATTCGAGCACCTCCTGCTGGGCGGCGCGCGTGCCGCCCTCCTCGACGAAAACCCGCTCGGGGATCTCGGCATAGAGCCGGCGCTTCTCGGCGAGATAGGGTAGCAGGTGACCGTCGACCTCGATCCAGTTCGCGGGGTCGAGCGGCTTCAGCCCGATGGTGAAGAGTTTCGACGAGCCATCATAGGGCGTGTGGGCGGGTAGGGACGTCATGCCTCAGATCAGTCTTGCCGGGATCAGTCCGCGCAGCGAATTGCCGACGAACAGCGCCTTGGCGGATTTCAGGTCATCCAAGCTGTAGATCGCTTCACTGGCGCGGCCTTCATCCAGAAGCACGGCTCGCAATACGCCAGGCAGCAGGCCGCAATCGAGTCGGGGCGTCGCCAGGATGCCGTTGCCGAAATCGGCGAAGACATTGGTGATCGTGCCTTCGCAGATCTCGCCGCGCTCATTGGCGAGCAGCACCTCATCGGCCTGGGTGATGAGATATTCGGAGCGGGCATTGGTGTAGAGCTGCCGCCGGCTGGTTTTGTGGCGCAGCAGCATGTTGCTCGAATCGAGCCTCGTCCGTGCCAGCCGCAGCGTCCACACCTTGTCGGCGGCAAGGGGTTCATACGGTTGCGCAGAGGCGTTGGTCTCGCCATTGCGCGACAGAGCGAGCCGCGTGCGCATGGCGATGGGCGATCGGTTGACCGCGCCGCTCAGGGCCTCGCCGACCTTTTGCGGATCATAGCTGAAGCCCAGCTCCACCGCCGAGCCATAAAGGCGCGCAAGATGGCGATCGAGGCGCAGGAAACCCGAGGCGGGTTCCCAGCGCATGGTCTCGATCAGCTCGAAACCGGCGGTGTCCCCGTCGCGAAGCGGGCTTTGAGCAGACACTCCTGGTACTCCTCTTCCGCGACCGAATCGAAGACGATGCCGCCGCCGACATTGTAGATGGCCTCGCCGCTGGCAAAGAGCGAGATGGTACGGATCGCCACGGAAAAGCGCATCGTGCCGCCGGGTGCGATCCAGCCGATGGCGCCGCAATAGACGTCGCGTGGCGTGCCCTCCAGATCGTGCAGGATCTCCATGGCGCGGATCTTCGGTGCGCCGGTGATCGAGCCGCAGGGAAACAGCGCCGCGAAGATCTGGCGTATGCCGAGGCCGGGCAGCAGCTTGGCCCTGACGTCGCTCACCATCTGGTGGACGGTCGGGTAGGTCTCGATGCGGAACAATTCCGGCACCTCCAGCGTGCCGACCTCGCTGATCAGCGATATGTCGTTGCGCAGCAGGTCGACGATCATCCGGTTTTCGGCCTGGTTCTTCTCGTCGTTACGCAGGAAATTCTTCTGCCGCTCGTCCTCGTCCCTGGTTGCGCCGCGCGGTGCGGTACCTTTCATCGGATGCGTCTCGATCCTCCCCGCCGCATCGATCTCGAAGAACAGTTCGGGCGAGCGCGACAGAACGATGGGATCGCCGAGCGCGACCAGCGCGCCATATTTCACAGGCTGGCGTTCGGTCAGCGCGTCGAAGGCGGCGAGCGGGTCGCCCGACCATTGCGCGTGCACCGGAAAGGTGAGGTTGCCCTGGTAACAATCGCCTTGCCTGATGTGCTGGTGCAGACGCGAGAACCGCTTCTCGTAATCCTCGAACGACCACATCGCCCTTGCATCGAAGATCGGGCCATTGGTGGGCGGGCTTGGCGGCGGCACGGCTTCTTCATCAGGAGCATCGAAGACCCCGAGGCAGACCAGCGGGGCTCGGCGCCGGCCGGGCAGCAGGGGAACGAGTTTCGGCTCGAGCAGGTAACCGGCCTCATAGGAGAAATAGCCGGCCAGCCATTTGCCGGCGTCGTGCGCGGCCTGCGCCGCTTGCAACGCCGCCGGAAAGTCCTTGGCCTGATGCGCGACGATGATATCGGCCGGCCGCTCGAAAACGAGCTGGCGCGCGCTTTCGTCGTTGCGGAAAATTGCGGCGGGCAGGGACATGGGAACCGGGATCGATGTAGCCGACGATCGCTCTATATGGGGGGGCGTGCGCGCGCAATCGAGGGAACGGCACCCTGTCCCTCAAAGCCGACCTTTGCCGGATCGAACCTTGCCGGCAAAAAAGAAAGCGGCGGCGCCCTTGGCGCCGCCGCTCACATGATCCCTGGATCCACCGCTCAGGTGTTGCTGGCGGTTCCGGCTGTCGGAAACTGCTTGGCGAATTCGGCCTCGTTGCCGGCGGCAAGCAGCTTGGCCTGCTCGATCCAGCGTTCGCGCGCGATGCGGCCGTCGAAGTTCATCACGTCCTCGATCCGCTTGATGTCGGCGGATGTCCAGGCGGCGATCTGGGCGAAGGTGGTGACGCCCTGCGCCTTGAGCAGCTTTTCGTTGACCGGGCCAATGCCGATCAGCCGGCGCAGATTGTCGGGCTTGCCCGACGCCGGCTTGGCAGCTGCCGGTGCCGTTTTTTTGGCGGCGGGCGCTGCCTTGGGCGCGGCCGAGGTCTTCGCCGGAGCCTTGGCCGCCGGAGCTTTGGCCGCCGGTGCCTTGGCCGCCGGTGCCGAAGCGGTTGCGGATTTGGCCGCCACGGGCTTCGGCGCCGCTTTTGCCGGCGCGGCCTTCGCCGCGGCTGGCTTGGCTGTCGCCGGAGCGGATTTACCAACGGCAGGCGTCGACATCAGGGCTGCCGGTGGCTGACTTGACGCCTTTGCTCCGCCGGCGCCCGACGAGGCCTGTGCTTCGCGCAGCTGGCGCTCGAGGTCGGAGCGGGTCTTGCCGCATGCATTGAGTTCGCCGGTCAGGCGGTCGCTGTCGGCGCGCAGCTTGTCGCGCTCGCTGCGGGTGCGATCGAGGTCGCCGCGCAGGCTGTCGAGTTCTCCGCGCAGACGCCCCCAGATGAACCAGCCGACCAACACGCCTACCAGGAACGCCAGGACCACGTAGAAAAAAGTGCCCATTGTCTCTCTCCAGTCAGATCCGTCTGCCGCGGGGTCATGACCTTCGGCGAGGGACTACTCGATGATGGTTCCGCTGATACACGGAACAGCCGGCTTCGGTTCGAGCTGTCGGCGATCGGCTTTGCTTGCCCATGGCCAACGGCCTTGTCGCGTTCGCCTGAGCGCACGGCTGGCGGAGACTTTCCCTCGCCGATCCGCATGCGCTCCGGCTGAGCTTAAAGGAAAGCTACCATAGAGCTTGCGGAAAGCTATGGGAAAACGTCCGTGGAGAGTTCTTCAAGAACAAATATTTAAGGCAAGAATAGCGAGGCCCAAACATGCATTCCGGCTAAACTGTTCTTGGCCGGCCAGAGGCGTCTCAATCGTCCAGCGTTTCCAGTTCGTCGATCAGGCCGCTGATCACGCCGAGCCCGATCTGCCAGAAGGCGGGGTCGGTTGCGTCGAGGCCGAATGGCGCCAGAAGCTGCGAATGATGCTTGGTGCCGCCGGCACGCAGCATCTCGAAATACTTGTCCTGAAAGCCGCGCTCGGCATTCTGGTAGACCGCATAGAGCGAGTTCACCAGGCAGTCGCCGAACGCATAGGCATAGACGTAGAAGGGCGAGTGGATGAAATGAGGGATGTAGGTCCAGAATACCTCGTAGCCCTCGCGCAATTTGATCGCCGGTCCCAGGCTTTCGGCCTGAACCTCCAGCCAGAACTGCCCGAGCCTGTCGGATGTCAGTTCGCCGTTGCGGCGCTCGGCATGCACCTTGCGCTCGAATTCATAGAAGGCGATCTGGCGCACCACCGTGTTGATCATGTCCTCGACCTTCTGGGCGAGCATGGCCTTGCGCTCGCGCCGGTCGGTGGTCCGCTCGAGCAGCGAACGGAAGGTCAGCATCTCGCCGAAGACAGATGCCGTCTCCGCCAGCGTCAGCGGCGTCGAGGCCATCAGCGCGCCTTGGCCGGCGGCCAGCACCTGATGCACGCCGTGCCCGAGTTCATGCGCCAGCGTCATCACGTCGCGCGGCTTGCCCATGTAGTTGAGCAGCACATAGGGGTGAGCCGATGGCACGGTCGGGTGGGCAAAGGCGCCGGGTGACTTGCCCGGGCGCACCGGCGCGTCGATCCAGTTGCGGTCGAAAAAGGTGCGCGCGATCTCGGCCATCTCGGGCGAGAAGCGGTGATAGGCCGACAGCACCGTGTTCCTGGCCTCGTCCCAGCCGATCACCGCCTGCGGCGTCTCCGGCAGCGGCGCGTTGCGGTCCCAGTGGCTCATCACCTCCATGCCGAGCCAGCGCGCCTTCATGGCGTAGTAGCGGTGCGACAGGCGCGGATAGGCCTCGCGCACGGCGGTGGCCAGCGCATCGACCACGCCGCGTTCGACGCGATTGGCGAGGTGGCGTGAATCGGCGATGTCCTCGAAGCCCCGCCAGCGATCGGAAATTTCCTTGTCCTTGGCAAGCGTATTGGTGATCAGCGTGAAGGTGCGCAAGTTCTTGCGGAAGGTGGTGGCTAGCGCCTCCGAGGCGCGCCGGCGGACCTCGCCGTCGGCATCCTGCAGGCGGTTGAGGGCCGGCTCCAGCGTCAGTTCCTCGCCGTCGATATCGAAGCGAAGATCGGTCATCGTCTCGTCGAACAGGCGATTCCAGGCGCCGCGTCCGGTGATCGATTTTTCGTGGAAAAGCTGCTCGACGCGGTCCTCGAGCTGATAGGGCTTGTCCATGCGCAGATCGAGCACCCACGGGCGGTAATGCGCAAAGGCGGGGTCGCTGGCCAGCGCGCCTTCGATCGCCGCATCGTCGATCAGGTTCAGCTCGAGCGCGAAGAACAGCAGATGCGCGCTGGCGTCGGTCATCTTCTCCTGGATGTCGCCATAGAGCTTGGCGCGCTGCGGATCGGCGGTGTTGCCGGCATAGACGAGGCCGGCATAGGAGACGATGCGGCCGATCAGTTCCTCGAGCGTCTCGTAGGCGACCAGCGCCTCGCCCAGTCGGCCGGCACTGCCGCGCCCGGCCTCGGCGGCGAGCGTGCCTTTCCAGCGGGCCTCGAATGCGATGGCGTCGGCGGCCGCTTCGGCAATGTCGCGCTTCAGTTCCGGCGCCTCCATGCCGGCATAAAGGTCGGCGAGATTCCATTCCGGCAGATCGCCAAGCCTGGCCGCGCCCTGACCGGACGCTGGCGCCGCAATCCGCCGATCAAACATCATGCGCATCGACATACCTTCTTTGAATCAACTGGCCTTTTGAATCAACCGGCCTTGTTTGAATCGACTGGCCGCTTTGAATCAAGTGGCCGGAATTAGGGAGCCAGACTCAACGGGAATGGAGAAGCCGGTCAAATCCTAAGGAATTCGTTCACCGGGTTTTTTGAAACCTTATTTAGAACCCTGTGCCAAGATGATCCATGGGGAATTCGGGCGCGGGCAGACCAAGACAGTCATGACAGGTTCCATACTCATAGTCGATGACGATCCCGTGCAGCGCCGGCTGCTCGAGGCGGCGGTGACGCGGTTCGGCCATACCGCGATCGTCGCCGATGGCGGTGCCGCCGGCCTCGAAGTTCTCGACGGGCCTGGCGCCCGCGATGTCTCGGTTGTGATCCTCGACCTTGTCATGCCCGGTCTCGACGGCATCGGCGTGCTGAAGGCGATGCGCGAGCGCGACATCAGCGTGCCGGTCATCGTGCAGACAGCGCAGGGCGGCATCGAAACCGTGGTTTCGGCGATGCGCCACGGCGCTTTCGATTTCGTCGTCAAGCCGGCTTCGCCCGACAGGCTGCAGGCCTCGATCTCCAATGCGCTCAAGGTCGAAGCGATCGAGGGCGAGGTCAAGCGCACGTCGCGCAAACGCGGCGGGCTGCTGACCTTCAGGGACATGATCACCCATAGTCCGGCCATGGACAGGGTGATACGCCTTGGCCAGAAAGCGGCGGCTTCCCACATTCCGATCCTGATCGAGGGCGAATCCGGCGTCGGCAAGGAGCTGGTGGCGCGTGCGATCCAGGGCAGCGGCGACCGCCGCTCGAAACCCTTCGTTACGGTCAATTGCGGCGCCATTCCCGACAATCTGGTGGAATCCATCCTGTTCGGACACGAGAAAGGCTCGTTCACCGGCGCCACCGACAAGCACACCGGCAAATTCGTCGAGGCGCATACGGGCACGCTGTTCCTCGACGAGATCGGCGACCTGCCGCTCGACGTGCAGGTCAAGCTGCTGCGCGCCGTCCAGGAGGGCGAGGTCGATCCGGTCGGCGGCCGCTCGACCGTCAAGGTCGACATCCGGCTGATTTCGGCGACGCACCGCAACCTCCTGCAGCAGGTCAAGGACGGCAAGTTCCGCGAGGACCTGTTCTACCGGCTGAACGTCTACCCGATTTTCGTGCCGCCGTTGCGCGACCGCCGCGACGACATTCCCCATCTGGTCACGCATTTCATGGAAAAGGTGGCGCCGGCCGACCCGCGCCATCGGCTGAAGGGCATTTCGGCGGCGGCGCTTGGCGTGCTGCAAGCCTATGACTGGCCCGGCAACATCCGGCAGCTCGAAAACGCCGTCTTCCGCGCCTCGGTGCTGTGCGAAGGCGATGTGTTGAGCGCGGATGACTTTCCGCAGATCCGGGCGCAGGTGGAAGGCACCGTCAAACTCGAAGCGGACGACACGTTAGAAGCAAGCGGGGCTGCCCCCGCGCTGGCGCCGCGCGATGAAGACGTTGTCCCCGACGAGGCCGCTCCGGCACCTGTGCATCCGGCCGGGGCGCAGCCCCGCTTCGGCACGCTGCGGGCGCTCGACGAGCGCGGCAATGTGCGTGCGCTGGCCGATGTCGAACTCGAAATGATCAAGCTCGCCATCGATCACTACAATGGTCAGATGAGCGAGGTCGCCCGCCGGCTCGGCATCGGCCGCTCGACGCTTTACCGCAAGCTCAAGGAATACGGCATCGACCCGGAAACCGGCCGCGTCGACAGGCTTGCTTCCTGAACCGCAAGGCCTGGACCAGTTTCCCTCGTCATTATGTGGGCTGACAGAGTGCCTTCCCCGGACTATGGCGAGTCGGAGGCGGCACTCGATGGGGTGTTGTTCACGCATTGAGGCCAATGGTAACAGATCGTGTTCGGCCAAAGCCGGAATCCTGATCTAAACCAGCGGTTTACCAAGAAACCGTGCGGACAATTTTTGACGGGATATCGCCACGGTGTTACCGCATTTTGGCTTCAATAAGCGATGATTAACCATTAGGATCGATATTCGGATGTGAAAACGACACGTCCGTTTGGGCAAATCCGGGGACAAACGGCAGCCTGCAAGGCCTTTTGATTTGAACAGAATCGAACGACTCACAAACGGGCGGCACTATCATTTGAGCGTCTGGCCGAGATGGTTGGCGGCGGTGATTGTCGCATTTGGTTTTGTTGCCGCGGCCGCCACGGGCGCCCAGGCCGAAGTTCGTTCGCTGAAGCTCTACCACCTCCACACGCACGAGAAGGCCGAGATCGTCTACAAGCGCAATGGCCGCTACGTTCCCGAGGGCCTGAGGAAGATCAACATCATCCTGCGCGATTGGCGCCGCAACGAGCCGACCAAGATGGACCCGCGTCTGCTGGATCTGGTCTGGGAGGCGTATCGCGAAAGCGGCGCCACCGACTATATCCAGGTCGTCTGCGGCTACCGTTCGCCGTCGACCAATTCGATGCTGCGCAGCCGCAGCCGTGGTGTCGCCGAGAAGAGCCAGCATATGCTCGGCAAGGCGATGGATTTCTATATTCCCGGCGTGCCGCTGAAGAAGCTGCGCAACATCGGCCTCAAGATGCAGGGCGGCGGCGTCGGCTATTACCCGACCTCCGGGTCGCCATTCGTCCACATGGATGTCGGCAATGTGCGCCACTGGCCCGGCATCAGCCGCCAGGAACTGGTCAGCCTGTTCCCCAATGGCAAGACGCTGCATGTGCCGAGCGACGGCCGGCCGCTGCCCGGCTATGAACAGGCGCTCGCCTCCTACAAGTCGCGCAAGGGTTCCGGCACACCGAATATCGAAATGGCCAGCGCTGGCGGCAGCGGCAAGAAATCCGGCGGATTCCTCGCGGCCTTCTTCGGCGGCGGTGGCGCCGACGAGGCCGACGACAGTGCCGACGTGGAGACCGCCTCGGCCGCGCCTGCGCCCAAGGCTGGAAATCTGAAGCCGGCCGCGACCGCCAAGAGCAGCGACCTGCCCGGTATCGCCATCGTCGCCCCCGAGAATGCCCAGCGCGCCGAGATTCCGCAGGTTGCCGACGAGCAGGCTCCGGAACCGGAGAAGAACACGCCGGAGACGATTATCGCGGCGCTGCCGGCCAAGGAAATCCCGCTGCCCGATTTCGCGCCGCGGCCGAAGGCCGATGTGGGCGCACAGCCACCTGAGAATGTTCCCTTCGCCATGGCGGACGCCACGGCCACCACCGAACAGGCAGTGGCGACCGCGCAGGCACCGGCGAACATGCCTTTCGGCAAGTCCGATCCGGCAGCGATCGCGGAAGCCGCGGCTGCCGATCCAGCGCAGGTTGCCCTCAACAACATCCCACTGCCGACATGGCGCCCCGAGCGCTCGCTGCCGGCCGATCTCGCACCGCCGCCCAGCAAGGATGTGCTGATGGCGCTGGCCGAAACGGCTGACCAGGGCAAGACCGCGACGGACGCCTTCTCCGTGGTGCCGACAGCGCGTCCCGAGCCGACCAAGCCGGATGCCGTCAAGGCCGTGCTCGACGAGGCCAACGCCCAGGTCGGCACCGCCGACGAATATCAGGTGGCCTCGTTGTCCGAAGAACCGCGTTCGGCGTTCAACGATCCGTCTGGTGTCGATGCGGCGTCGCCGCGCCAGGCTGTTGCCGCCCGTCCTGCCGGTTCCGATCCGGCCGCCGCGATCGGCGCCGGCGTGAAGACGACCCGCAAGGAAGCCAGGGCCACCGCCCGCGATCAGAAGCCTGGCCCCAGGGCCGTGGTTGTGGCCGCGGCGCCGCAGGCCGCCCGCTGGGCGCTGACCAGCGGCGAGAACGTCGCCACCGTTTCGAGCGCGACGACCGCGCCGGGCTACGCCTACAGCATCGTGCATACGCCGCCGAGCGAGGTCTATACGGCCGGCTTCCAGCCGAGCAACCAGATGGCCGACGCCAGCCGCTTTACCGGCAATGCCGTCAAGTTCATGTCGGTCGCGCGCTTCCAGACGAAGTAGCGAACAGGCCACAATATTGCCGAAGCCGCGCCGGGCGACCCGCGCGGCTTTTTGCAAGGCACGACACGCGCGGCGCCTTGATCCTGCAGGATCGGCTGAACTTCTCGTGAAGCCGGAACAGCCCAGCCGTTTCCGGGTTGAGGTGGGTCCGTTCCAACCTGGGGATCTTCATGAAAAAAATTCTACTGGCGTCAGTTCTGGCACTGGCGGCGGCATTGGCCGCGCTCGCTCCGTCACAGGCGGAGACAGTTGTCGTCAGACCGACAATCATATGCACATGAAGAAGCACTGCCGGACCAGGATGGTGATGCACTGGCGGCATCACCGCAAGGTGACCGAGACGGTCAAGGTCTGCAACTAACCGCGTCTAGAGCGGCCCTGAGTTTGATAGAATCTCTGACCCGCTCTTACCTTTTGTTTTTACGCAATTCCCAAGGGGAAGCGCTACGCGCTTCTCCCGGGAAAACCGCTACGCACTTTTCCTGGAATTGCTCCAGCCAGTCAAAGAGTCCGGTCGACGCGAGTCGTCCGGGTTTTTTCGTGCCGTCCGGAAGGCTATTTCGCGAGTTTGCTGGCAGCGCGTGCGAGAGCTTCGATCTCGTCCCACTTGCCGGCCTTGACCATGTCGTCGGGCGCCACCCACGAACCGCCGACGCAGATGACATTGGACAGGCTGAGATAGTCGGCCGCGTTCTTGCCGGTGATGCCGCCGGTCGGGCAGAATTTGACGTCGGCCAGCGGCGAGGCAAAAGCCTTGAGCGAAGCGATGCCGCCGGACTGTTCGGCCGGGAAGAATTTCAGGAAGCGCAGGCCGGCTTCGCGCGCCGCCATGATCTCGCCCGGCGTGATGGCGCCGGGCAGCAACGGAACCTGGCTGTCGGCGGCGGCCGCCAGAAGCTCGCGGGTGATGCCTGGGCTGACGATGAAGCGCGAACCGGCACCGGCCGCCTCGTCGAACTGCTTGCTGTCCAGAATGGTGCCGGCGCCGACTATGGCTTCCTCGACCTCGCCCGCCACGCGACGGATCGCTTCGAGCGCATCCGCGGTCCTGAGCGTGATCTCGATCGCCGGCAAGCCGCCACGCGCCAGAGCACGGGCCAGCGGCACCGCATCCGCCACATTGGCGATCTTCAACACCGGAATGACCGGCTGGCCATTGAGGAGCGACAGGAGTTTCTCGGTCTTGCTGGGCATCTGTCTCTCCTTGTCGAGGGCCGCATCGAGGCGAATTTTAACCGATTAGCAGACGGGTATTGCCCTGTCCACGGAACCGGTCGCGGCGCGATGTCACGCGTTGCCGCCGAGCTTAAAGGTTCTTTCCCGACAAGGCCATGACAGTCGGTCCGAACCCGTTTCACCTTGAATCGACTTCCACGAGCGTCTAGTTGCTCTGGCAATGACAACACTGCCCGCGCCATCCCAGCCAGTCCGCGTCGCCGCGCTCTACCGCTTTGCCCGGCTCGACGCTTTCGAGGCGTTGCGCGCGCCGCTTGCGGCCTTCTGCTGCGGACGCGGCATCAAGGGCACGCTGCTGCTGGCGCATGAGGGCATCAACGGTACCGTCGCCGGCAGCGATGAAGCGATCGCCGCGCTGATCGAGCACATCGAAACGATCGACGGTCTGTCGAGCCTCGAGGTCAAGTACAGCAGCGCCGCAGCCATGCCGTTCCACCGCATGAAGGTGCGGCTGAAGCGCGAGATCGTCACCATGGGTGTCGAGAGCATCGACCCGGCGACAAGCGCGGGCACCTATGTGGAGCCGGGCGACTGGAATGCGCTGATCTCGCAGCCCGACACGATCGTCATCGATACGCGCAACGCCTATGAAGTCTCGATCGGCACCTTCAAGGGCGCCGTCGATCCGGCGACGGCGAGCTTCCGCGAATTTCCGGCTTGGGTGGAAGCGCACCGGGCGGATCTCGAAGGCCGCAAGGTGGTGATGTTTTGCACCGGCGGCATACGCTGCGAAAAGGCGACCGCCTATGTGAAGTCGCTCGGCTTCGAGGATGTGTTCCATCTCAAGGGCGGCATCCTCAAATATCTCGAGCAGGTGCCGGCGGAACAGAGCCTGTGGCAGGGCGAATGCTTCGTCTTCGACGAGCGGGTTTCGGTGTCGCACGGCCTCGCGGAGGGCGGTGCTGAATTGTGCCGCGCTTGCCGCCATCCGCTGACGGAGAGCGACCTGATGTCGCCGAAATATGCCACCGGGGTTTCGTGCCCGCACTGCTTCGATGCCCGCTCGGATGAAGACCGCAAGCGTTATGCAGAGCGCCAGCGGCAGGTCGAGCTCGCGCAAGCCCGGGGCAGGGGACCACACATCGGATCCTGATGAGGGGCCGGGCCGGGCAAAGCGGCCACCTGTCATTGCAATGTCAAGCTTCGGGACCTACGTCTTCGGCGTTCGAAACCCGCCCGTTCGGCCGGGCAAATCCTGGAGGCATTGATGTTCGATCCCAAGAAGCTTCTCGACGATCTGCTCGGCTCGCAGGTTCCCGGCACCAGCGGCACCGTCCGCGACAAGGCCGGGCAAGCCGTGCAGATGGCCAAGGACAATCCGCTGGCCGCCGGTGCGCTGGCCGCCGTGCTGCTTGGAACGGGTGCCGGCCGGCAGGTGACGGGTGCCGCAGTGAAGCTCGGTGGCCTGGCCGCCATCGGTGGCCTCGCCTACAAGGCCTATCAGAACTACAAGGCCGGCAACGCACCGGAGCAGGCGCCCGCCGCCAGCGAGCCGGAATTGCTGCCGCCCCCCAAGGACACCGCCTTCCACCCGTCGCAGGCGCCGCAAGGCGAGGATGAGTTCACACTGACCCTGGTGCGGGCGATGATCTCGGCGGCCAAGGCCGACGGCCATGTCGACGACGAGGAGCGCCAGAAGATCGCCGGCAAGCTCAGCCTCGCCGGCATCGGCACCGATGCGGAAAAATTCCTGATGGCGGAGCTGGAGCGCCCGCTCGACCTCGACGCGCTGGTGGCGGGCGCCCACACCGACGCGCAGAAGCTCGAGCTCTATACCGCGTCGCGCCTCACCATCGATCCCGACACGCGCGCCGAGCGCGGTTATCTCGACCTGCTCGCCGGCCGGCTTGGCCTGCCGGACGCGCTGGTCGACCATGTCGAGGCGACGGTTTCGGCGGCCAAGGTGCCGGCGGCAAAGGCTGGGACCTCGCCCAACCCGCGCTGGTAGGCCAAAACGGACAGGCGGGGCCTTTCCGGCGTTAACTTTTCGTTAACTCAGGAAGCGCATGATTTTACACAGTCGGATCGGCTTTCCTCCTCCCAAGCCCGGTTCAGATCAGGGCGGTCGCCAATGACCGCCCTTTTTGTCGGCCCTTGCCGGGATTTCTCCGAAAAAACAGGCCGTACCTTTCGAGCGCGTCGTCCGGTGGCCGCGCTTGCCATCGCCGCCGTCATTTGCGATGCCTTCCTGTCTTGAGCCAAAACACTGACAATCAGACAGGCACGCGCGGCGCTGCCGGAGGACATCTGCCATGACCGAGCAAAAAACCGCCATCGTCACCGGCGCTGGCACCGGGATCGGCAAGAGCGTCGCCACGGCATTGCTCAAGGCTGGCTGGAACACGGTGTTCTGCGGGCGCCGCAAGCCGGTGCTGGATGCCGCGATCGCCGAGATCGGCCCGACCGAGGCCAAGGCATTGGCGGTTGCCTGCGACATCAGCAAGGCCGGTGAGGTCGACGATCTGTTCGAGACGGTGGTGGAGGCTTTCGGCCGTGTCGACCTGCTCTTCAACAATGCCGGCATGGGATACAAGTCGACACCGATCGACGAGATCCCGGTCGAGGTGTGGAACGATATTGTCGGCGTCAATCTCACCGGTTCGTTCCTGTGCGCGCGCGCCGCCTTCGGCGCCATGCGCAAGCAGAAGCCGATGGGCGGCCGCATCATCAACAACGGCTCGGTATCGGCCTATGCGCCCCGTCCGGGCTCCGTGCCCTATACGGCGACCAAGCATGCGATTACGGGGTTGACCAAGACGCTGGCGTTGGATGGCCGCCCCTATGACATCGCCTGCGGCCAGATCGACATCGGCAATGCGCTGACCGACATGGCACAGCCGATGACCGTCGGCGTGCCGCAGGCCAATGGCTCGATATCAGCCGAAGCGGTGATGGATGTCCAGCGCGTCGCCGATGCGGTGGTGCACATGGCCAGCCTGCCGCTCGACGCCAACGTGCTGTTCATGACTGTGATGGCGACCAAGATGCCATTCGTTGGGCGTGGGTGAACGACGGGCACCGGCATGGCTTTCGCCGCCGGCTCATTTGCCCGCCAACGGCACGCCGGGCTTGAACAGTAGAATCGGCCTGATCTCGTAGACGGCGGTAGGATTGACCCTGCGAAGGTCACGGGCGATCGCGATGGCCGCGTCCCTCGTGGCGCAGTCGACGACATAGAGGCCGAGCAACTGTTCCTTGGTCTCGGCGAAAGGGCCGTCGATGATCACGCCGTCGCCCGGGCCGCGCAAGGTGCAGGCATCCCGTGTCGCCCCCAAACGCGCGGACGGTCCAAGGATGCCCTCGTCACGAAGCCGGGTGTTGATCTTCAGCAACTCAGCCATCAGTGCCGCATCCTCTTGCGGCGTCAGCGCCTTGATCGCATCTTCCACGTGATAGGCAAGGATTGCATAGAACATTGAGGGGCACCTCGGTTGGATCTTGATCCCAAAACCGTAGCTGTTCTCGGCATTTGCGCCCAGCCTTGACCACGCGTCTCCCGACGGCTCATGACACCGCCATGGCGGCCAGCCGCAAATAATCCGGAAGGGCAGCGGGCCGCTTTGAAGCTCACTTGGCGAGGAACGCCCCGATCCGCTCCAGCGCGCGCAGGATGTTCTCCTCGGAGTTGGCGTAGGACAGCCTGATATAGCCTTCGCCCAGAATGCCGAAATCGGGGCCGCCGATCAGCGCCACACCGGCCTCGTCGAGCAGGGCCGAGGCGAGCTTCTTGGCCTTCCAGCCGGTCTTCGAGACGTTGGGGAAGGCATAGAAGGCGCCCTTGGGCGTGATGCAGGAGATGTTTGGCAAGGCATTCAGGCCTTCGACCACGATCTTCCGGCGGTTGTCGAAGGCGCGCATCATCTTGTCGACATCGTCCTGCGGACCGTCAATGGCCGCGATGCCGGCGAACTGGCTCGGCGCGTTGACGCAGGACCAGCAATTGACCGCCAGCTTGCGCACCTTGTCGTAGAGATGGGCGCCCTTGTCGCCGTTTGGCCAGATCGACCAGCCCATGCGCCAGCCGGTCATCGCCCAGGTCTTCGACCAGCCGTTGAGCACGATCAGCCTGTCGCGGATCTCGGGAAAGCCGAGCAACGAACAATGCGTCTCGCCGTCATAGGTCATGACGTCGTAGATCTCGTCGGAGAGGATCGCGACACCGGGGTGCTTCTCCAGCCCCTTTACCAGTTTTTCGATCTCGGCCCGGGGCGTGACGCCACCGGTCGGATTGGCCGGCGAGTTGAGGATCAACAGCCTGGTCTTCGAGGTGATCAGCGCCAGCGTCTCTTGCGCCGAGAAGGCGAAGCCGTTCTCCTCGCGCATAGGCACGGGAATGGGGGTCGCACCGGTGAATTCGATCATCGAGCGGTAGATGGGAAAGCCGGGGTCGGGATAGAGGATCTCGGCGCCCGGTTCGCCAAACATCAGGATGGCGGCGAACATGGTCGGCTTGCCGCCGGGCATGATCATCACCGCCTCGGGCGAGACCTCGACGCCGGTGGTGGTCAGCGTGCGGCGCACCACCGCCTCGCGCGTTGCCAAGAGGCCGTTGGCCGGCGTGTAGCCATGGTGACCGTCACGCAGTGCCTTGATCGCCGCCTCGACGATGTGCTGCGGCGTCTTGAAATCTGGCTGGCCGATGCCGAGGTTGACGATGTCGCGGCCCTGTTGGGCAAGTGCCGTTGCTCGCGCCAGCACCGCGAATGCATTTTCCTCGCCGAGACGGTCGAAGGCCGAAATCGTGTGGAGCATTTTTCCCGTCCCTGTGGTTCTTACACTGCGGCAGCGTTTTTGTGAGCGTCCGCTCGCAAAAGTCAACGGATTGGAGATTCTGGTGACGGAAAATCTTGAAAACTGGCAGCCACGTCCTCGGCCCGAGCGCAAGGTGCTGGAGGGACGGACCGTCAGGCTCGAGCCGCTGAACGCCGCGAAGCACGGCGACGGTCTCTACGAAGCCTCGTCCGTATCCGACGTCGATGGCCGCTTTGCCTGGTTGCCCGACTATCCGCCGGAAACCCGCGCTGCCTTCCAGCCATGGCTGGATAAGGTGGAGGCGAGCGAGGATCCGCTGTTCTTCGCCGTCATCGACAAGGCCAGCGGCAAGATCGCGGGACGCCAGACGCTGATGCGCATCGATCCGACCTATGGCGTCATCGAGATCGGCAATATCTATTGGGGACCGCTCATCTCGCGCAAGCCGGCGGCGACGGAAGCCCAGTTCCTGTTCATGAAATACATCTTCGACGAACTCGGCTATCGCCGTTACGAATGGAAGTGCAACAACCGCAACGAGCCGTCGAAGCGCGCGGCGGAACGGTTCGGCTTCAAGTTCGAGGGCATTTTCCGCCAGCATCTCATCGTCAAGGGTGAAAACCGCGACACCGCGTGGTATTCGGTCATCGACAAGGAATGGCCGGCTCTGCGCAAGGCTTATGAAGCTTGGCTCGATCCGGCCAATTTCGATGGCGACGGCCAGCAGAAGAGGCGGCTCGAGGATTTTCGCGCGGAATTCGGCGCCTAACGGGAGTTTGCCATTTGTCGCATACCCACGATCACGGCGGGCAGGATCACGGCGCCGGCCATGTGCATGGCTCGACCGACAAGAAGCGCGTCCTGATCGCGGCCTGCCTTACCGCCGGCTTCATGGTCGCCGAGGCGCTCGGCGGTCTGTTTACGGGGTCACTGGCGCTGCTGGCCGATGCCGGCCACATGCTCGCCGACGCCATCGCGCTCGGCCTGGCCTGGTATGCCTTTCATCTGGCAAGCCGCCCGGCGACCGGCCAGCTCACCTACGGTTTCGGCCGGGTCAAGACGCTGGTGGCCTACACCAACGGCATCGCCATCTTCGTCATCGCGCTGTGGATCGTCTACGAGGCTTGGGATCGCCTGCAGACACCGGCGCCGGTGCTGGGTGGACCGATGCTGGTGGTGGCGATCCTTGGCCTGTTGGTCAACATAGGCTCCTTCCTGGTGCTGCATGGCGGCGATCGAGACAACCTCAACATGCGCGGCGCCATCCTGCATGTGCTTGGCGATCTGCTCGGCTCGGCAGCCGCGATCGTGGCGGCACTGGTCATCCTGGCGACCGGCTGGACGCCGATCGACCCGATCCTGTCCGTGCTGGTCTCGTTGCTGATCCTGTCCACCGCCTGGTCGCTGATGCGTGCCGCCGCCCACGTCCTGCTCGAAGGCGTACCGCCGCGCCTCGACCGCGACCTGATCGCCGGGGACATCCAGGCAACGGTCCAGGGTGTGCGCGAAGTGCACCATATGCATATCTGGTCGATCGACGGGACAAGCAGCATGGCGACGCTGCATGCGTGCCTCAACGAGGGCGTCGATGCGCATCAGGCCGTCAGCGCCATCAAGAAGCGGCTTGCCAGCGAACACGGCATCAGCCATGCCACCGTGGAACCGGAATTCGGCCAGTGCGCCGACGATGGTGACGACCACGATCATGAGCATCAGCATGGGCACGATGCGGCTGCGCATCACGGCCACTATCACTAGGTCCGACCGATGACCATCGATCGGACCTGCCTCAGGAGTTCTCCAGCTTTGAAACTCAGCCCGATCAACGACCGCCGCTCCGGTGCGGCATGATGGACCGTGACACGCGCAATGCGGCCATCGCGGCGGTCTGGATCATGCTTGTGTTCGGCATTGCAGCCTTCTACCTGCCGACCATGATGTTGGCACTCGGCAGTTTTTCGACCGTGCTGGCGGGTATCTTCGGCACCGTCTTCGTGCTGGCGTTTTTCTTGGTGTTCTGGCTGCGCGCGCGCACCCAGCGTAATAATCGGGACAAGTAAGGGATATCGGACATGCGCATTCTGATCACTGGCGCCGCGGGCATGGTCGGCCGCAAGGTCATCGCCCGGCTGGCCAAGGACGGCACGCTGCGGGGCAAGAAGATCACCGCGCTCGATCTGCACGACATCGTGCCACCGCAGGCGCCGGCCATGGACGGCGTCAGCGTCGCACTGCACACGGGTGACCTTGCCGAAGCAGGCGCCGCCGAGAGCCTTGTCGCATCACGTCCCGATGTCGTCTTTCATCTCGCCGGCGTCGTGTCGGGTGAGGCGGAAGCGAATTTCGACCTCGGCTACCGCGTCAACCTCGACGGCACGCGCGCGCTGTTCGACGCCATCCGCCTGGGCGGATTCGCGCCGCGCGTCGTCTTCACCTCGTCGATCGCGGTGTTCGGCGCGCCGTTCCCGGATGTCATACCGGACGACTTCCATCCGACGCCGCTGACCTCCTACGGCACTCAGAAGCAGATGAGCGAAGCGCTGCTCGCCGACTATTCCAGGCGCGGTTTCTTCGACGGGATCGGCATAAGGCTGCCGACGATCTGCGTGCGGCCGGGCAAGCCGAACAAGGCGGCCTCCGGCTTCTTCTCCGGTATCATCCGCGAGCCGCTGAGCGGGCAGGAGGCGATCCTGCCGGTGCCGCGCTCGGTCGTGCATACCCATGCCAGCCCGCGCTCGGCGGTGAATTTCCTGATCCATGCGGCTGGCATCGACGGTGCCGCCGTCGGGCCGCGCCGCAACCTGACGATGCCGGGCGTCGCCGTCAGCGTTGGCGAGCAAATCGAGGCGCTGGAACGCATCGCCGGATCGAAGACGGCAAAGCTGATCCGCGAGGTGCCCGACGAGACGATCTGGACGATCGTCAAGGGCTGGCCGACCCGGTTCGAGGCGCGGCGGTCACGCGAGCTTGGCTTCAGCGCCGAGAAGAGTTTCGACGAGATCATCCGCGCCCATATCGAGGATGAGCTGGGCGGCAAGATACCCAATTAGAGGTCCGCAGCCACCCGTTCGATCGTGGTGGAGGCCTAGACGCCGCCTGTCAGGCTCGCCGACAGCAGCAGCAGTCCAAACAGGAACACGAAGGCCGCGCCGCCGATCTCGACGATCGAGTGGATACGGTTGCCCATGCGGCCGTCGCCGGCGAAATAGACCGCCCAGTTCTTAGCGGTCACGGCCATCGTCGCCAGCGCCGAGACGGTGATGGCGGTGCCGATCGACATCGCCAGCACCGACAGCAAGCCGCCGAGCCAGAGCCCGTTCAGCAGCGCGAAACTCAGCACGATCAGCGCGCCGGAGCAGGGGCGGATGCCGACCGCCGCTACCGCCGACCAGGCGGTGCGCCAGTCGAAGCGGTCACCGGACAGCATTGCCGGATCGGGCGCGTGCGAATGGCCGCAAGTTTCGCAGACCTCGCCGATCGCATGGTCATGATGCGCGTGATCGTGCGCGCCATGGTCGTGATGATGGTCATGCGCGCCATGGTCGTGATGATCGTGTGAATGGTCATGCACATGGTCGTGATCGTCATACGCGCGCAGCGCGTGCGAATGAGCGGCATGCGAATGGCCTGCATGCGAGTGGCCATGGGAATGAGCCCCATGCGAATGGCCGGCATTGGCCGCCGACAGGCTGTAGGCCGGCCCCTTGCCAAACAGGTGCAGGACGGCGGGGCCGAGCTTGCGCCACAGAAGCCAGGCGCCGAAGAGGGTGACTAGGGCAAAGCTCATGATCTCCATGAACCAGGCCGCATCGGTCATCGAGATCGTGGTGCCGCGCAGGACGAAATAGGCAAGCAGCATCACCAGGATCGCCGTCAGGCCCTGCAGCAGCGCCGAGACGAAGGACAACAGGATGCCGCGCTTCAGCGCCACTTCGTTGGCCACCATGTAGGAGGAGATCACCGCCTTGCCGTGACCGGGGCCGGCGGCGTGGAAAATGCCATAGGCGAAGGACAGGCCGATGAGCACCCAGAGCTTGCTATTGTCCTGGCGCATCGCCTTCATGGCCGTCGCCAGCGCGCGATAGAATTCCTGCTGCCTGAGGTTGATCCACATCAGGATGTGGGCGAACGGACCGGTGCTGGGCGCCATGCCATCATTGACGCCGATGCCGAGCGAACTCTGGGCGTGCGCGGCATTGGCGAAATGCATCGTGGCAAAAGCGATGGCCAACAGGCCGAATGCCAAACGCAGGGACGGTTTCGTCACCGGGTTCATCCTTCTGGCTGACAGGTCAGTTCGAGCTTGGTGGCGAAGATCTTGCTCATGTCGGTGCCTGTCGGATCGTTGAAGAAGGCATCCGTCAGGGTCTTCTGGTTTTCCTTGATCGCTTCGTCCGGATCAGGACGGACCACCTTGCTGGCACAGTTCGAGGGCAGGCCCTCGACCGTGATGTTGGAATCCTCGGTGAAGTCGATCGCGGTGTAGAACGTCGGATCATAGACGCCGATGTCGATCTTGCCGGTCAGCTTGATCGGCGCCTTCGGCTCGGACTCGAACAGGATGATCAACTGGTCGTTGTCGAAATTGGCCATCAGGTGGGGCGGCGGCGTCATCGCCACGTCCTTGCCGTCCTGCGTGACGAGCTGGAAGTAATTGAACTCGGCCAGCGAGGCGTGGACCGTGTCGGCGACCTCCTTCAGCTCCTTGTCGTCAAGCTTCAGGTCGGAGTTCTTGTCGAACTCCATCATCACCGTACTCGAAAACAGATCGTCGAAGCGCCAGAGATGGCGCAGCGCTTTCACACTTTGGTGATCCGGGGCCAGGATCACGTCGAGGCGTGCCTCGGCGAAGACGTGCGGATGCACCTCGGCCGGTCCCGTCGCGGCGAAAGTCGCCGCCAAGGCCGAAGCCAGCGTGATTGCGTGCCGTTTCAAATACATTCGCGGTCGCGATTCCCTTGGCTTTCGGAAAGAGTTGCCGAAGGTTACCAGAAAGGGGGCGAAATTGGGACTGTCGGCGCATGTCACCCAAAAGTGCGCGGCGGTTCAGGGACAACGGCACGCACGCAACGAGAACTCAAAGCGCTTCGCGGCGCGACGCGCCTCGAGGCCTGAGGCAGGTCAGGCGCTCTCACGCGTCCTGAACCACTGCACCAGGAAGTCGACGAAAACGCGCACCTTCGCCGGCAGATAGCGGCGATGCGGGTAGACGGCGAAGATGCCGCCGCCCGATAGGATGCGGTCGTCGAGCACCGCCACCAATTGGCCGCTCTTGAGGTCAGGCGCGGCGATGAAATCCGGCAGGATGCAAAATCCAAGACCCGACAGGGCCGCGGCGCGCGCCGCCATCGGGCTGTTGACCTCGATCGGGCCCGACACGGCAATGCTCACCGGGTCGCCATTGTCGCCCTTGAACGGCCAGTTGTTCAGTCCGCGGCCATTGGTGTCGACGATGCAGGGCATGTGGCTGAGATCCTGCGGCCGTGTCGGCATGCCATGCTTGGCGATCAGTTCGGGAGAACCGCAGAGCTTGATCGAGAACGGCGCCAGGCGCCTTGCGATCAGCGACGAATTCTCCAGCCGCGAGATGCGCACCGCGAGGTCGAAGCCTTCCTCGACGAGATCGACGAAGCGGTCGTCGAGCTGGATGTCGAGCACGATGTCGGGATACTGCTTGGCAAAGTCGATCAGCGACTGGCCGATCGGCGCGTCGGCGAAGGTGCGCGGCGCCGACAGCTTGATGCGGCCGCGCACATCGCCGGAGGACTCGCGCACGGCGTCGGCCAGGCTGTCGACTTCGCGCACGATCTCGGAGGCGCGACGGTAGTAGGTGTGGCCGGCCTCGGTCATCGAGAACTGGCGCGTCGTGCGGTTCAGCAGCAGCGCGCCGAGTTCGTCCTCCAGCTCGCGCACATATTTCGACAGCAGCGCCTTGGAGCGGCCGATCTTGCGCGCCGCCGCCGAAAAGCCCTCGGCCTCGACGACGTCGATGAAGGCGCGCATGCGGGTCAGTGTGTCCATTATTCAGGCCCTTTGTGCTGCGTCCAAAGCGCGTCGCGTCGAAATGAATTCACGCGACGCGCTTTGAGTGTTGTTTGATGCATCTCGTCGTCGCAAAACCGAGGTCACTTTTGCGCGACATGCATTAGAAGTTTTCGGCCGAGCCGTATCAGGGCAATGTCGCTGCCGGAAGGGCCAAGCAGCGAAAGTCCAAACGGTGCGCCGGCAACCGAGCCGATCGGCAAGGTGATTTGGGGAAAGCCGGAGAGCCCGGCCAGGCACAGAAGGTGCAAGGCGCGCTCGCGATAGGCCTGGAACTGCTCGGGTGTGCTGTCGACATAAGGCGCCGGACCCGGCACCGTCGGCAGAATAAGGAAACCGTCCTTGCCGAGCAGGGCGCTCAATTCACCGCGAAAAGTCAGCCGGCGCACTTTTTCGGCCTGTGCCGTCCGATCGTCGACGGCACGGCCGAAGCCGAACCGCTCCTCGACCCCAGGCCCAAGGTCGCGCTCGCCGCTGGTGATCCATTCGCCATGCACCGTCCAGGCCTCCCTGGCCTGCAGCCGGCGAAAGCACCAGTAGAGTTCATCCGGAGAAGAACTGAAGCGCGACATCGGCGTCGCCGGCGTACCGAACACCGCGCTCGCCAGCGCCTTCATTCCTGCAAATTCGGCGAGCGCCGGCCGGGCGATCATTTCGTCCAGCCAGCCGAGCGTCAGCGGCCGATCCAGGGAATGTTGATGCGGATCGCGGCCAAGCAGCAGCTTGCCGACGGTCTCGTAGGTTTCGATGTCGTCGGCGAACCAGCCGAACGTGTCGAAACTCGGCGCCAACTGCATGGTGCCGTCGAGGGAAATGCGGCCATGCGTGGTGCGGAGGCCAATCAGCCCGCAGAAACTCGCCGGCGCGCGGATCGAACCACCTGTGTCGGACCCCGTTGCGATGTCGGCCAGCCTGCCCGCCACCGCCGCGGCCGACCCCGAAGACGAACCGCCGGTGACGCGGTCGAGAGCCGCCGGGTTCACCGGAAACGGAAAATGCGCGTTCTGGCCGAACAGAGCGAAGGCGAGTTCGTCGGTCTGGGTCTTGCCGACGAAACGCGCGCCCGCGTCGAGAATCATCTGCACGGCGCCTGCCGTGCGCGAAGCGGCGTGGCCTCCGGCGAATTTCTGCAAATTGCCGCAACCGGTGCGGTAGCCAGCGACGTCGTAAATGTCCTTGACCGCCAGCCGCAGCCCGGCCAGCGGCCCAAGCTCGGCATGCGCCACCGGCATCTGGCGGAGATCGAGAAAGGCGTTGAAGGGGCCGTGTGTGCCTGTCATCGTTCGATATCCGGATACGGTTGCGCCAACATTGTTCGATGCCAGAAATTTTACAACCTGGGATACGATTTTTATTGATTGTGAAATGCTTCGCTCTTATATCGCGCTTGCCCAAAGTCGCACGTGCCTGTGGGTGTCCGCCGATCCTCGAATGGTGAGGGAAATCGGTAAGGTAACTGGAGCCAACCCCTCCAGTCGGTTTAGCGGCCAACCGCCAGACCGAGGACACCTTGAAGCAACGACGGTGCGGGCCTTTCTGGTTCTCTGCCGGTTGTCCAAAGACCGGGGTTACTGAAGAGGCACACCTTCATTGCCGGCAGTGCGGAACGGGGTTCTCCCAATCCAAGCCAAGGCAGACAAAGCGAACCGAAGCCGGGCAAGGCCAAGGTTCATCGCCGCGAGACGGCGTTTCATGGTTCCGGGGTCTCCACCGGCTGGTTCCATGGATTTTCCGTCCCGCCTTTGTTTGACCGCGTGTTCGCGAGGCCGACAGCCCGCGCCCGCACCCTTGTGCGCGCCGAAAGGCGCGATGGAGAAACCCGATGGCCACCCAGCGCATTCTCGACTTCCTCGCCACCCGACGTCCGTCCGGCCCCTGCCTCGTCGTCGACCTCGATGTCGTGCGCGACAATTTCCGCGCCTTCGAGAAGGCGCTGCCCGATTCCAAGATCTACTATGCGGTGAAAGCAAACCCGGCGCCGGAAATCCTGCGCCTGCTTGCTGCGATGGGTTCGTCCTTCGACACCGCTTCCGTTGCCGAAGTCGAGATGGCGATGGACGCCGGTGCGCCGGCGGACCGCATCTCCTTCGGCAACACCATCAAGAAGGAGCGTGACATCGCACGCGCCTACCAGCTCGGCATCAAGCTGTTCGCGGTCGATTGCGTCGAGGAGGTCGAGAAGATCGCCCGCGTCGCTCCCGGCGCACGCGTCTTCTGCCGCGTTTTGACCGATGGCGAAGGCGCCGAATGGCCGCTGTCGCGCAAGTTCGGCTGCGTGCCGGCCATGGCCGTCGATGTGCTGCGCCATGCCAAGGGCCTCGGCCTCGACGCCTATGGCGTGTCGTTCCATGTCGGCTCGCAGCAGACCGACCTGACCGCATGGGACCGTGCGCTGGCCGACGCCAAGAAGGTGTTCGCGACGCTCGCCGAGGAAGGCATCGTGCTCAAGATGGTCAATATGGGCGGCGGCTTCCCGACCCGCTATTTGCGTGACGTGCCGGCGGCGCAGGCCTATGGCCAGGCGATCTTCTCGGCGCTGCGCAAGCATTTCGGCAACGCCATTCCCGAGACGATCATCGAGCCGGGCCGCGGCATGGTCGGCAATGCCGGCGTCATCAAGTCGGAAGTCGTGCTGATCTCGAAGAAGGCCGACAACGACAATGTACGCTGGGTGTTCCTCGACATCGGCAAGTTCGGCGGCCTGGCCGAGACGATGGACGAGGCGATCCGCTACCCGATCGTCACCGCGCATGACGGCACCGAGACCGCGCCTTGCGTGCTCGCCGGCCCGACCTGCGATTCGGCCGACGTGATGTACGAGAAGACGCCGTATCCGCTGCCTTTGTCGCTGACCATCGGCGACGAGGTGCTGATCGAAGGCACCGGCGCCTACACGACCACCTACTCGGCGGTCGCCTTCAACGGCTTCGAGCCTCTCCGATCCTACGTGATCTGACGGTTCGAAAGAACCGATCAGATCATCCCAGGTGGGCGCCCGTCGCCGCTTGGGCTCGCCTGTGGAACAGATCTCCGCTCGCCAGGGATCGCGGAAATGGAAATGTCAGTTGAAATCGTAGCTCATGCGCCGGCCTTGGCCGTGGTTGCCGAAACCGTTGCCGACGTGGCGGCGCGCGAAGCCTTGCTCGATCGCGCCATGGGGCCGAAGCGCAAGACCAAATCGTCGGAAAAGCTGCGGCGTGGCCGTCGGCCCTCGGAGGGTCTTGCCTTCGTCGCGCGCGATGCCTCGGGCGGCGTGGCCGGCACGGTGCGGCTATGGGATGTCACCTTGGGCGACGGCGGTTCGTCGGCGCTGCTGCTTGGCCCGCTCGCCGTCGACCCCTCGCTCAAGAGTGCCGGCATCGGTTCGGCGCTGATGCGGCATGCCATCGCGGAAGCCGCGCGCCTCGGCCATGCGGCGATCCTGCTGGTCGGCGACGAGCCCTACTATGGCCGCTTCGGCTTTTCGGCCGCCAGGACCGGCGCGCTCGCCATGCCGGGACCTTACGAGCGGCACCGCCTGCTGGCCCTGGAACTGGTGGAGGGCGCGCTCGATGGCGCCGAGGGGACGCTGAAGGCGTCCGGCCGCAAGCTCAAGGCACAGGCGCCGATCCTGGCGCGTGAGGCTTAAGCGCGACTGCCCTTCAAAAACAAAACGCCGCCTGAAAAGGCGGCGTTTTGTCATCTCAAAGCCGCTTCTGGCGGCCACGTCCGTTCAGCCGATCAACTGGCTCAGCGCCATGGCGACGGTCATGTCGCCTTCGACCTTTATCTTGCCCGTCATGAAGGCCATGGTCGGATTCAGGTCTCCCGCGATCAGCGAATCCAGATCGTCGAGCGAGAGCTTGATGGTGCAGTCGGCGGGGGCGTCCGTGGTCGAGACGGTTGCGCCGTCGATGACGATGACGCCGTCGCTGCCGGTGTCGAATTTCACGGAACGATCGAACCCGCTGCTGGCCACGCGCGACTTGATCTTCTCGGCAATCTCCTGAACGCTCACGCTGTTCTCCTGTCTGGTTGCATTCTGTCGCGCAGGGCATTTCGGTCCGGCCGAAGCCCATGCCTCTGAGGCGATTACAATCGCTGCCGCATATAGCTTTGGATTGACGTTTACGTCAACGCAAATTGCGGGCATCGGCCCCGGCGCCGACTGCTATCGGGACCGCTGGCGCCGGCCCGACGGCCGATAGCTCAATGCGCGCTGACCGGCTTAGGCGTCTCGGTCGCGGGGGTGCTGGCATCCTGCCGCCGGCGCAGCCAGTTGTCGCGGATCTCATCCTTGCTCAGGAAATTGACCTGATCGATCAGGACCTCATGCACCAGGGTTGCGCCGACACGTGTGTTGATCGTGTCGCGGATGGCGGCACGAAAGGCATCGAGGTCGACCGTCGCCTTCTTGGTGAAGTCGATCTGGGGATGGGCGTAGAGATAGCTGTAGACCTCGTCTGTAATCAGCGCCTCGGCCGGGATCGACAGCTTCTTTATCTGCTCGGGCTCGACGGTGTAGACGAGCTTGGCCAGGAAGTAGCCGTCGATCTTTGAATCGTGGATCAGCGGCACCGAAATGACGTCGGTCTTGACGTAGTCCAGCCCGCCAAGCATCGGCTTGGGTTTCTCGCCGACGCCGCGTTCGCCGGCGGCCTGGAACGAATAGAACACCGCGCCGAGCGTGGCGGCGCAGATCCAGACCGCTATGGCGATGACCTTGATCATTTTGAATCCGAGCCCGGCATCGCCGCGCTCTACCCTTTCAGCCTGCCGAATTCGCCGGCGGAGTAGGTGCCGTCGGTTTCGGCGCGCTGAATGGCGCTGCGCAGCAGGCCGGCCACCTCGTTGACGGCGCTCAGATGCGCCAGGATAGCGGCCTCGTTCTTCGCCAGCTTCTGGCGCAGCCGGGTCAGGCCCTCGCGATGCTGCTCGAGGAATTCGGCCTCGCTGCCGCCCTTCATGGCGCGGGTGAGCTCGTAGAGATAACGGCTCTTGCGGGCGTTCGACGCCTTGAGGTCATAGCTTGTATCGCTGCGGATGCCGGCGGTCTCTTCCTCGACCACCTCCTCGATGCGGCCGATGATGGCGGCAAGGTTTCCAGGCCGAGCGAACGGGGCCGGTGTGTCCGGCGCGGTCGCTCGTGCTGGCAGGTTGGCGGTGAATTCGGAAGAGTCGGCCATGGTGTTTCCCAGTCTAGATCTTGATGTCTGTTTTTATGGTTGTCTCGTCGCCGGTCATCGACCTGGCGGCCTTGCGCTGCAATTCCTGGACGAGCGAGGTGGACAGACGGGTTTGCTGGTCGATCTCGGTCTTTTCCGGTCCATTCGAGACCGGGCCGATCGGCACCTTGCGCTTGCCGTCCATGTAGTGGTCGGCGAGCAGCGACTTGGCGATGCCGATGCCGCCGCGATCGGCCATGACGTCGGCGACGCGCTCGGCGAGCTGCGATTTCCACATGTCGCCGGCGAGACCCGTGCCGTAGACGCCCTCGGTGTCCTTGGGCAGCATGTTCTCGATGAAGGTCTGCAAGACCATCGCCTCGAACTTCTTGAACTTCTTGGCAGGATCGGCCGTGGCGGCGGCCTTGTCGGCCGTCGCGCGTGACAGGATCGAGCCGGCATCGACAGAAGCCGCGGTGTCGACCGAAAACGTGCCAGCGACGCCGCCGGCGCGCTTGGTCAGCGCGGCGCGGGCAGCCTCGATATCCATCGGATCGGCAGCTCGGGCGACATCCATCACGATGTCGCTGGGTGGAGAAATCGCCAAGAAAGTCCGCCTTTTGCCGGGTTTCCTTAGCCAGGACCATGCCTCAACAAGCTTGTGGCAGGCTTGCGGGGGGTGAGGAGATGCTGGAGTGTGGTTCGGTTGTTTGCTTCGCGCTACGAGTGGCGCTTCCCGAGCAGACGTTCTGGTGTCGCCTTTAGGCTGAAAGCACGCGGTCCAGTTTCTAGAACGATCTGTCCAGAAGGTGCCATTGCGGTGTCCGCTAGGCCGCGTTCGGAACATCGGTAAGCTTGGCCGCCAGAAGTGCGCTTTGTTTATGGCCATCTTTCGCGCATCAGTTTAGCACGCCGAGCACGCGGAGGGTACTCAGCCTACCACCAACCAGGCCA
Organism: Mesorhizobium sp. M8A.F.Ca.ET.202.01.1.1; assembly: GCF_004791595.1. Taxonomy (NCBI): domain Bacteria; kingdom Pseudomonadati; phylum Pseudomonadota; class Alphaproteobacteria; order Hyphomicrobiales; family Phyllobacteriaceae; genus Mesorhizobium; species Mesorhizobium sp. M8A.F.Ca.ET.202.01.1.1. The sequence goes on from NZ_SRUN01000003.1 coordinate 248,387, forward strand.
TCGGCATCATTGGCCATCAAGTTCAGTCACAAGGCTATTCTGTGAGCCTCGGCGCAAATGCTCCTGCGACGAGGCCCAATGGTCTCGGCGACTGCTGATGAAACGGCAGGTTGGATCAGGATGGCGGCCGAGTTGCAAGCGAAACGCTTTGCTAAACGATTGCATGTCAAACCGAATTTTCACGGGACGGGTATACTCGATTGTCTTTGGCAGATCCCGTGGCATGTACTTGCACCTGCGGCTGTCGGGTTGCACATCCGATAGCTATCTCGGAAAGTAACGGTGTTTCTCGATTTCACGGATATTAGCCGCGTCGACGGTGTTTTTTGATGCAATTGCTCATTCAAGATGACAATATGGCTTGGGGATATTGGGGAGACGGGGCGCCTGATGCACGCAAGTATGAGCCAAAAGCTGGCCAGCTATGGCCAGTGGACATATCGTGGCGCATGGGCATTAGAGATCATAGCGTCGATTATTGGATTAGCCACAGGCCTTGTTTTGGGCTTTCAAGCTTTCGAAGCAAGTCAATCTGCCACGGCGATGGACCTTATTCTCGCCAGTGCCCCGTTTTTTATCGTTTCCATCGCTGAGCTAACGAAGATTCCAATCGCCACACTTTTATATAGCGTGTCCTGGCTGTGGAAGCCTGTGATCTTGGTGTTTCTCCTACTTCTAGCAGGCATCACTTTTGAGACAGTTTTGTTGGGGCTGGAGCGCGCTGGCACGCTCCGCGAATTGCAATATGAAGAACTCGCCGACGGCATCGATTCGCTCACCAGAGAGAATGCGAAGCTTGACGCTGCAGACGAGTTCGCAAAGCAAGCAGATCAGGCCGCCAAAGCCAGAGCGGATCTGGAAGAGATCAGCGCGCTTGCCGATAAGGCTCGGAAGGAAATTCAAAGCCGTATCGCAGACGTCGACACCGAACTTCTAGCGACGACTGCTCTAACGCCAGAAGCGTCCAGAGCACGAGAACAGGTCCGGGAGAAAGAGCAAAGACGAGTGGACCTAGTTGCCGAGCGAGATGGTCGAGTTCAGCAAGCAGTAGAGGAGTTTGAAAGGCAACGAGACAGTTACGTGGAGCGGATTAGAGACGCCCGAGAAACTGGCGACACAGCTTCGGCAAAGCGCTGGGAGGACGAGATTGGGAAACTTGCCAATCCTCGCGCTAAGATCGAGGCAAAGTATGAATCGCAAATCGCGGCTGTCGATCAAGAGATCGCGGGTACTCGAAGCGATTTCGACCGTTTGAGGCTTGAAAGCCCAAAGATGACGGCAGACCAGAGACAGGTGCTCCAGAGCCGACGAAGCGACCTTGAGAAGACGCTTGATGCAATAACTGCAGATTGGGAGCGCCGGCTCGATCAGGCGAGGGAGACACTGTCAGCAGCACAGACGGCGGAAGCTTCGAAAGCTAGTACCCTAGCTGCCAATCAAGCGCGGCGAGACGAGATAGCAAAGCAGTTGAGCGAACTTGAGAAGAAGCGCATCCCGCTCGCCAGGACAGACCAGATTCGACGAATCGCAGCCCGCTGGTACGGCGAAAAGCCGGAAGAAGTGAGTGAGCCTCAAGCGGGGAGAGTCTCTGCAATCTGGTTCGGCTCCCTCGCCGTGATTGCAGGATTGGCCGGCCCAATCACTGCCATGGTGGCTCTTGGTTTGCAGCGTATCGCTGCACAAGCCGAAAGTCGTACTGAGAGCCCGCTGTCGCGTCTGGTTCGACGATTGCTCTTACGGTGGCGATGGCGCCGGGTTCGTACGATCAAAGTGCCCTTTGAAGTTTCCGTCGACAGGGAGGTCGAGAAACGCGTTGAGGTTCCTGTTGAAAAGGTGGTGAAGGAAATTCTCTATGTACCCATCCTCACCGACGATCCGGATGCCCTGCGAAAGGCGCTAAACGAGGATTTGCCACCAGAGGTCGTCGATCTCGTCAAAGTGGCCGCTAAAGGTGGTCGCAACAGTGCTGGTCAGGCATAATACGGAGCTTCTCGAGCGAGCCGTTGACTTAGTCGTGAAGCAGGCGGCTATCCCGACTCTGCAGGCTGAGGCAGCTGCCTATGACAAGATAGCACGGGCAAATGCCTTCCGCAGGATGATGACGGGGGCTGCAGTAGCGGTCGCCGCCGTCGGCATCGGCTATGGAGCGGCGTTATTTTTCGGGCGTGAGTTCAGACTTTCACCAACCGTAGATACCATTCGGAATCATAAGGGAACCGATAACATTGCGCCCAAAGAGACAGTCTCGGAGGGCAAGACGGAACGGACAACGATTCCCATCCCTGAACCAGCCCCTAGGTCGGAGGTTGCCTCGCCCCCGCCGGCTCCTAAACCTGACATCGTGACTGAAGACTTCAACAAGTTCCTCACGCGGGAAATAGACTGGGGAGGTTCGCACTGGTCATTGGTTTCTGGCCACCATTTTAGCGACGAGAACGACCCGACATGGGATCGTGCATGGTGCTACACACGTCGCATAGTAAATGGCGTCGATGTAAACGTAGACTTAGCAAACCGACCCTCCCCTACTGATCGCCCCCAAGCGCCCGCGGCGCCCTTGGCTACACTTGCATCCATCGGCCTGAATGATGCATCGGCTCTGGAACTCGCATCGAAATGTGCGTGGCTCGACAACAGGACGTTCAGCGGCAATGACTATAATATGCCCCCTGGCCGTGCCGAGGAAGCCCAGAAGCTCGTTGTTCAGGATGGCTGGGATGCAATGGGCTTCGACCTCCCGAGCATGCCTGTTTGGAATGTCTCATTCGAGCAATGCCAAATCCAATGCGAGGGCGACAACCGGTGTCAGGCAATCACCTATGACAAGAAACACTCCGCATGTTTCATGAAAGGAGACGCATCGGTCTTAGTGAGAGCTCCCGATGCTGCTGTGGCCGTCAAGCAGGCCGTGGCGAACAAAGTTCAATACTCTAGTCTCGTTTTCTACAAAAACACTGTCGTAGTAGGCAATTCATACTCGAACATCACCAGCACATATGCTGACTGCGTATTGGCATGTGCTGCTGATGTGAAGTGTATGGGCTTTGATTTCGATTCTCCTAACAAGATGTGCTCAATGCTTGATCAAGTAGATTCGTTGTCCGTGTTCAAAGGGGTGGCCTCGGGAAGTAAAGCAGCTGCAAATTGAGAGTCTTTTGGCTACCAGCCAGTTCCCTCCTGGTTCCGGTAGCATTAGGGTTCCCAGCAGCCGTTTCTGTGCAACTTATGCGTCCGGACGCCGTAGGTCTGTTTATGGTCGATCGCGGAGTCGCCCTCTGCTACTGACATCGGCGCAAACGGTCATTCACGTCGTGCCATCAATCAGTCAACTTGGAGTAGGCCAGCATGATGTTCGACGCTACTCCTCGCCACGCTTCTGCGCGATTAGGTCCAGCCGCTCGCGGTCTGATCTCTCGCGCTCGTCGCGGTTGCGCACGTCCTTGTAGGCGCGCTCCACCATGTTGGTGCGGGCGCTTGCCGCGGCGATGAGGCCGGCTTCCTGCCTGGCGCTTTCCAGGCTCTCTTCCTGACGCACGACGGCCTGGGCGATGCGGCGATGATAGAGATCGGGGAACAGGCCGGAGAGGGAATTGTCCTGGTCGAAATGGCCGATCAATTCACGGGCCTCGGTCTCGGCGGCGTTTGCCGCGGCGACGAAGGTGGCGTGGCGGGTCTCGTGCAGGGCCTTCAGCTGCGCCTGCACCTTGACCAGTTTCTTCAAGCGATCCTTGCGCGTGCTCATGTCACCTCGCCAGTGTGAGGTCGACGAAGCCGTCGACGAACAGCGACAGCATGGTGCCGACGGCGAAATAGAAGATCAGCATGCCGCCGGCGATGACGAAGGGCTGGGAAATGAAATAGATCGGGATCTGCGGCGTCAGCTTGTTGACGAAGCCGATCGTCAGGTTGACGAGAATGGCATAGGCGACGAACGGGCTGCCGAGGCGGATGACCAGGAAGAACGTGTCCGACACGGTGTCGGTGATGTCGACCAGCGCTGCCTGCGGGTTGAAGAAGACGTTGACCGGCGCGACCGTGTAGGACGTCACCAGGGCACGGACGATCTCGTGATCGAAGTCGAAGACGAACAGCATCAGCAGCGCCGAGAACGAAATGATGGCGGCGAGCGCCGCCTGCGGCTCCGGCTCCTCGATCGCCGGTCCGCCGGAGCCGCCATAGCCGATCAGCATGGCGATAGCCGAGCCCATGAAGCGCAGCGCTTCCATGTAGAGCCTGGTCATGGCGCCGATCAGCCCGCCGACCAGCAGTTCCGAAATGATCATCGGCACCAGGACCTGCGGACGCGGATCGACGAAGGGAAAGATCTTGTCCCACAGGAAGGCGAGCAGGCCGCCGGTGGCGGCGACCGCCACGAACAGCCTGACCTGGACGGGCACGCGGGCGCTGGACAGGCCCGGCATCAGCATGAAGCAGGCGCCGATGCGGCAGAAGGCGAGGAACGCCGCGATGACGACGGCCTGCGAGAGAACGCTCACGATATGGTCCCGAGCACCCTGATCTCGACGCCCTTGGCGATTTCGACGTGGGAGAGCACCGGCAGCGTGGTGAACAGGCGCTCGATGATCATGCGTACATAGGGGCGCGCGTCGGGCGCGGTGACCAGCACGAAGCGCTCGCCGGCTTCCAGGTGTTTCTTGATCGCCTTGGTGGCGTCCTGGCCGAACTCCTCCAACTGGCGCGGATCAATGTCGAACTCGCGCACCTCGCCCTTGGCGTCGCGCTTGAGGCTCTGATGGAAGGCAAGATCCCAGCGGTTGCCGAGGCGCAGCACCTTGAGCACGCCGCCTTCCGACAGGTCGCCGCAGATCTGCTGGGCCATCCGGATGCGCACATGTTCGACGATCTGCTCGGTGCGGCGCACATGCGGCGCGATCTCGGCGATGGCCTCGATGATCAAATGCAGATTTCGGATCGAGACGCGTTCGGCAAGCAAAAGCTTCAGCACCGCCTGCAGGCCGGGATAGGAGATGTGGGTGGTGCAGATCTCGTCGGCGAGCTTGCGGTATTCCTGGTCCTGGCGTTCGAGCAACGCCTTCATGTCCTTGTAGGAGAGCAGCTGCGGCAGGTTGTTGCGGATGACTTCCGAGAGATGGGTGAGCAGCACCGACATGTTGTCGGCGAAGGTGAAGTTCTCGCGCTTCAGGTCCTCGGCGAAGGTTTCCATGACGGAATAGGCGCGCATGCCGAAGGCTGGCTCGCGAATTTCCTCGCCGGGGATTTCGGGTATGTCGCGGTTGCCGAGCAGCACCATGATCTCGCCGACGCGCATCGAATATTCGGCAACCACGGTGCCGTGCACCTTGATCTGGTAACTTTTCGGCGGGATTGCGAAGTCGTCGGCGACACGGACTTCCGGAACGACGAAGCCGTATTGCTGCGCGAATTTCTTGCGCATCTTGGACATGCGGAAGACCAGTTCCTGATGCGAAACCAGGAGCCGGGTCGAAAGCTGCTTGCCGATCAGGAGTTCGATCTCGGCGGTGGCGAGCGAGGCCTTGACCGAGTTCTTTTCTTCCTCGGCCTTGGTCGCCTTCTCCTGGCTCTTCAATGCCTCGGCCTCGGCGACCGCGCGGTTGTGGCGCATCGGAATGACATAGCCGAGGCCAGCCATGCCGGCGGCCAGCGCGAAGAACGGGAACAGTGGCAGGCCGGGCATCAGGCCGAGCAGAACCAGCAGCGCCGCCGCCACATAGAGCGCGCGCGGATGGGCACCGAGTTGGCCGAACACGGCCTGGTTTGTGGAGCCGCGCGTGCCGCCCTTGGAAACCAAGAGGCCGGCGGCGAGCGAGACGATCAGCGCCGGGATCTGGGTGACGAGACCATCGCCAACCGACAGCTTGATGAACACGTCGGCGGCCTCGCCCATGCCCATGCCGTGCCTGATGTAGCCGATGGCGATGCCGCCGACGATGTTGATGGCGGTGATGATGAGGCCGGCAATGGCGTCGCCGCGCACGAATTTCGAGGCACCGTCCATCGAGCCGAAGAAGGAGGATTCCTCTTCCAGTTCGCGGCGGCGCAGCTGCGCGGTCTTGTCGTCGATCATGCCGGCGGAGAGATCGGCGTCGATCGACATCTGCTTGCCGGGGATGGCGTCGAGGGTGAAGCGGGCGCCCACCTCGGCAATACGGGTGGCGCCCTTGGTGATGACGATGAAGTTCACCACGATCAGGATCATGAAGACGATGAGGCCGATGACGAAGTCGCTGGCCATGACCAGCTTGGAGAAGCCGGCGATGACATAGCCGGCGGCGTGCGTGCCCTCATTGCCATGCGACAGGATCATGCGCGTGGTGGCGATGTTGAGCGACAGGCGCAGCATGGTGGCGATGAGCAGCACGGTCGGGAACGAGGAGAAATCGAGCGGCCGCTGGATCCACAGCGCCACCATCAGGATCAGCACCGAAAGCGCGATCGAGAAGGCCAGCCCGATGTCGATGAGAAAGGCCGGGATCGGCAGGAACAGCACGGCCAGGATGATGACGATGCCGAGCGCGAAAAAGATGTCGCGGCCGTTCTTGGCCACCGCGCCGGGCTGGATGCTTTCGCTGATCGCCATTCTCGTCCTCGAACCCATAGGGCTGCCGAGCATGCGACAGCCCGGCGAGGGTAGCTGGCCAAGCTTGCGCGAGGGTGGGAGAGTGGCCGGATCGACTCTCTCGCGAAGGACTATCCATGCTGCTGATCATCGGTACGATCCGCCTGCCGCCCGGCAGGCTCGACGAGGCAAGGCCGGTGATGGAGCGCATGGTCCGCGCCAGCCGCGCCGAGGACGGATGCCTTGAATATTCCTACGCGCAGGATGTGCTTGATCCCGGCTTGATCCGGGTCACCGAGGTATGGCGCGACCGGCCGGCACTCGATGCGCATTTCCGCTCGCCGCACATCGCCGACTGGCGCGCGAGCTGGCCGGGGCTCGGCATCGGCGAGCGCAATCTGGTGCTCTACGAGGCCGGCGAACCCATGCCGACCTGAACGGTCTGGCACCTCGCCAGCCGCCAGCAAGCAATCAGGTTTCGGCGGTATCGGCGGTGGCAACGCCGACCAGCCACCGCCTGACGGCTCGTTCCTCCGACGCCGACAGACCGGTGGCCAGTTCGGTCTCGATCGCATGCACACGGTCCCGGCATCGCCGCAGCAGCGCCTGTCCACGGGGGCTGAGCTCGATATGCTGGATGCGCCCATGTACGGCGTGGGGCTTGCGCAGCAGCGAGCCGGCGCGCTCCAGATTGGTGACGATGACGCTGAGCGTTTGCGGGGTGAGCAGCGCCAGCCGGGCAAGATCGGCGTTGGAGAGGCCGGGATAGGCCGCCAGCATGGTCAGCGTGACGAATTGCGGCTGCGTCACGCCGAGGTCGGCCAGCGCCCGGTCGACCCTCAGCCGATGCGCGCCGGCGGCCTGCCGCAGGAGATAGCCGAGATAGCCTTGCTCGCCGCGTTTGCCTTCGCCCGGAGCCGGAACCGAGGCATGTTGATCTGGCTTGCGCATGATGTAAGAGCTCTTATATGTTGTTCGAACCCTGAGATTATAGCAGAGCAAGGACGATGACGATGGCCTATCGGATTTTTCTCGCCGGCGCTTCGGGCGCCATCGGGCAGCGGCTGATCCCGCAACTCCTGGCCGCCGGCCATCAGGTGACGGGCACTACGCGCAATGCCGACAGAGCCGCCAAATTAGGGACCCTTGGCGTCGAGCCAGCGGTTGTGGACGTGTTCGATGCCGACGCACTGTCGCGGTGGATGCGTGCTGCCCGCCCCGACATCGTCGTCCACCAATTGACCGACCTGCCGGCAGGCCTGGACCCGAGCCGCATGGCCGAAGCTGTCGTGGGCAACGCCCGCATCCGCGAGGAGGGCACACGCAATCTGGTCGCCGCGGCCGTCGCATCCGGCGTCAGGCGCATGGTGGCGCAAAGCATCGCCTGGGCCTTCGCGCCAGGCTCCGAGCCGCATGCCGAGGCCGATCCGCTGGATAGCGGCGCGAGCGGCAATCGCGGAATCAGCGTCGGCGGGGTCATCGCGCTCGAAACGGCCGTGCTCAATGCACCATTCGCCGGCATCGTCCTGCGCTATGGCCAGCTCTACGGCCCCGGAACAGGAGCGGACACGCCCGCCGGGGCGTCGCCGCTGCATGTCGATGCGGCTGCCTATGCGGCGCTGCTTGCACTGGACAAGGGCGCGCCAGGCATCTTCAACATTGCCGAATCCAATGAGGCCGTCTCGACGCGAAAGGCGGCCGAGGAACTCGGCTGGCGCGCCGATTTCCGCTTGCCCGCCTGAACCAATCCGCTCGGAGACATCGACATGATCACCCATCAAGCTCGTTTGCGGACCGGCCAGTCCCTGATCGCCGTCAGTGCCGTCGCGGTTCTGTTCGCGCTGGCGGCCAAGTGGACCGGTCCGGGTTTGATGGCTGTCGAGCCGGTCGGCATGGAAACGCACATGAACATGGAAGGCGCTGCCGAGGGTAGCTCCGCCGCACGGCCCAAGACGGTCGTCACGCCTGTCTCCTGTGAAAGGCTACCCAACGTACCGGGCAAGTCGATCACCACGGTCGTCGTCGCATTTCCTCCAAATGCTTATACGCCCCGCCATCGGCATCCGGGCTCGGTCAGCGCCTTCGTGCTGAAGGGTACGCTGCGTTCACAACTGGCGGGCGGCCCCGTCGGCACCTATGCGCAGGGACAAACATGGTTCGAGCCGCCCGGGGCGATCCATCTCTTCGCCGAGAATGCCAGCACGACGGAGCCGGCCGAACTGCTGGCGACCTTCATTGCCGACGACGATTGCGGCCCGCTGACGATCCCGGATTGACCACCGCGCCGGTGGCTTTCCGATCCAGGGCTGGAAAGGCTGGCGGCATCGCGGCCATATTGGCGCCTTCGATGTCGGCATTGTGGTTGTCATGACGTGCCGCCCGGCGTATCAGGCGGGTCTTCCTTTGCCTTTGATATCGGCGAGCCGCCCCGTGCTTTCCAGAAACCAACCCCAAGTCTACGCCCGCCGGCTGCGCGCGGTGCTTCTGAGGTCAATCCCTCTGCTGGAGGCGCGCGGCATTGCCGTGGTCATCCTGGCGGGCGTTGTCGGCGTCATGGCAGGCATGCTGGTCACCGCGATGAGCCAGATCGTGCAGGATCTGCACGGGCTTCTGTTCGGTGTCCAGCCCGGCGGCCGGCTGTCCGGCATGTTCTCGCTTGCCGATCCGATGCAGGCACTGATCCCGGCGATCGGCGGCATCCTGCTCGGGATATCGGTGGTCTGGCTCAGGCTTCGGAAATTCCGCACGCCGGTCGACCCGATCGAGGCCAACGCGCTCTATGGCGGGCGCATGTCACTGACCGATACCTTCATCATCGTCGTCCAGACGATGATTTCCAGCGGCTTCGGCGCTTCGGTCGGCCTGGAGGCCGGCTATACGCAGGTCGGCTCCGGCGTCGCCTCGCGGCTGGCGCGCGCCTTCCGGTTGCGCCGCAACGATGTCCGCATCCTGGTCGGCTGCGGCGCCGCCGGCGCCATAGCCGCCGCCTTCGATGCGCCGCTGACCGGCGCCTTCTACGGTTTCGAACTGGTCATCGGCATCTACTCGGTCGCCAATGTCGCGCCGGTCATGACCGCGGCGATCTCCGCCTCGCTGACGGCGGAAGTGTTCGGCGGCGTGCCGTTTCCGCTCGAGCTCTCAGGGTTGCCGCAACTCACCGCCAGCCAATATGTGCCGTTCCTGCTGCTCGGCCTGCTTGGCGGGGCGGCCTCGATCGCCATCATGCAACTGGTCACGCTGATCGAACGCGGTTTCAACAGGCTGTCGGTCGATGCCTCGCTGCGCCCCGTCATCGGCGGTGTCCTGGTCGGGCTTCTGGGGCTGATCACGCCGCAGGTCCTGTCCAGCGGCCACGGCGCGCTGCATCGCGAGTTCGCCATGAATTACGGGCTGGCGGTGGTGGCGAGCGTCTTCGTGCTGAAACTGGCGGCGTCGGCCATCTCGCTTGGCTCGGGCTTTCGCGGCGGATTGTTCTTCGCCTCGCTGTTCCTCGGCGCGCTGCTCGGCAAGGCGTTTGCCGGTGTCATGGCGCTCGTCTCGCCGGCCACTGGCATCGACCCCTCCGTCGCCGCCGTCGTCGGCATGACCTCGCTTGCCGTCGGTGTCGTCGGCGGTCCGCTGACCATGACCTTTCTGGCGCTGGAATCGACACGCGACCTGACGCTCACCGGCGTGGTGCTGGCCGCCTCGATCATGGCAGCGATCCTGGTGCGCGAGACCTTCGGCTATTCGTTCTCCACCTGGCGCTTCCACCTGCGCGGCGAGACGATCCGCAGCGCCCACGATGTCGGCTGGATGCGCAGCCTGACCGTCGGCTCGATGATGCGCAAGGATATCAAGACCATCGATGCGTCGACGACGCTGGCCGCCTTCCGCAAGGAATTCCCGCTGGGGTCGGCCCAGCGCGTAATCGCCGTCGATCCGGGGGATGAGTATGTCGGCGTGCTGATCGTGGCCGAACTGCACAGCGATCCTTCCGGAGGCGAGGCGACGGTGCGCGATCTTGCCCGGTACAAGGATGCCGTGCTGGTGCCGAGCATGAACGTGCAGGCCGCCGCCGAGACCTTCCAGCGCGCCGGCGCCGAGGAACTGGCCGTGGTCGAGGATTTCGCCGACCACATCGTGCTCGGTCTGCTGACCGAGGGCCATTTGATGCGGCGCTATGCCGAGGAACTCGAAAAGGCGCGCCGGGACCTGTCGGGGGAGGGATAAGCCGCCCGCGTTCTCCGAGTCGTCAGTGCTCGATCGGTCCCTTGGCCGGCACCAGAGCCGTGCCGGCTGTCGTCGGGCGCTCGATGACGCGGCGCACGCGCGGCGGCTCGTCGCCCGAGTGCAGCGCCCGCAAGCGTTCGCCGACCATGGCATCGGCATGGGTGATGCGGCCGTTATGCCTGACATATTCGAGCCAGGTCGGCGTGTGGTAATGCTCGATCCAGATCGACGGATTTTCGAGATCGCGCGCCAGCGTCCAGTTGCGGGCGCCGTCACGGCGGCGGATGCGGCCGCGCTCGGCCATGGTGGCGAGGAATTCCGCCTCGTCCTCGCGCCGGATCACATATTCGATCATGATGGCGATCGGGCCGCTGCGCGGCTTGAGGTCGAGCGCGAGGTGCGGTTCCTTGAAGCGGTTGAGCGGGTCGAGGTTGAGCACCTGCTGCTGCGGCAGCGGCAGTACGAGGCCGATGGCGCCGCCGGCCAGCATGGCGATGGCCGCGGCGATCAGCGCCGTCTCGGCGCCATGCGCATCGGCAACGACACCCCAGATCCAGCTGCCCAGCGCGATGCCGCCGAAGGTGGCGGTCTGATAGACAGACAGGACCCGGCCGACCACCCAGCGCGGTGTCGCCATCTGCACGGTGACGTTGAAATGGGACAGCGCGATCACCCAGCAGGCACCGCCGACCAGCAGGCCGAGCGAGGTCTGCCAGGCATGCTGGCTGATGGCGGCGTTGAAGGCGCAGGCAGCGAAGCCGGCGAAGGCACAGCGCACCATCGTCTCGCTGGAGAGCAACTGCCGCAGCCGCACGCTGATCAGCGCGCCGCCGACGGCACCGATGCCGAAGGCGCCCAGCATGATGCCGTAGGTCAGCGCGTCGCCCTTGACGACGTCGCGCGCCACCAGCGGCAGCAGCGCCAGCACCGCGCCGGCGCTGAAGCCAAAGGCCGCGCCCCTGACCAGCACCTTGCCGATGTTGGGCGACATGGCGACGTAACGCAGGCCGGCGCCCATGGCGGCCCCCAATGACTCGCGCGGCAAGGTCGAGACCGGTAGATCCGGTTTCCAGCGTGCCAGCACGACGATGAGGCCGACATAGCTCACCGCGTTCGCCGCGAAGGCGGCGGCCGCGCCGGCGGCCGCGACGATGATGCCGCCGATCGCCGGGCCGACGCTGCGGGTCAGGTTGAACCCCATGGAATTCAGCGCCACGGCGGCAGGCACCTTGTTGCGCGGAACGATGTCGCCGACGGAGGCCTGCCATGACGGGCTGTTGAGCGCCGTGCCGCTGTCGATCAGGAAGGTAAAGGCCAGCAGCGTCCACGGCGTGATCAGGTCCAGATAGGTGAAGGCGGTCAGAAGCACCGAAACGACCAGCATGAAGGTCTGGGCGACCAGCATCACCTTGCGGCGGTCGAAGCTGTCGGCGATGGCGCCGGCGACAAGCGCGAACAGCATGATCGGCAAGGTGGTCGAGGCCTGGACCAGGGCGACCTGATAGGGCGAGGTGGCGATGGTGGTCATCATCCAGGCGGCGCCGACGCCCTGGATCAAGCCGCCGAAATTGGAGACGAGACTTGCGCCCCATACGGCGCGGAAGATGCCGTGCCGGAACGGCGCCAGCGCCGAGACGCTTTCGCTATCCGGCTTTTCGTCAATCATCGGTGGGTTCCTGCCACGGCGCGCTGATCCTTGCGGTGATCCGTTTCCCCGCATGATTTGCCGAAACTATGGCATCGCGGCGCAAAGCGCGAATGCCTTGCGGGGAAGATCATGGTCCAACAAGGGGATAGCGAAGGGCCACACGCCTCCAACCTGACGTTTCAGCGCGCCTCGGCGACGGCCGCGTGCAGTGCCTCGGTCAGGTGGCCGGTGGATTGGCCGCCGGCATGGAGACGAAGGAAAAGCTCCATTCCCACCAGCCGAAGCCTCGAGGCCTGATCGCGCCTGGCGAGGTCGATCAGGTCGGCGACCGAAGATGCCGGCCACTTCATCGCATCGCGCAGAAAGCCGCCATGCAACAGGGACTCGGTGCCGGCTGTGAAGTTCGCCGATACCTGGAAACCGTTCTTCCTGGCCCTCACGTTCTGAAGTGGAATGTGTTTTTCCGCGACTTTCTTCAAAAGCCATTTTCCTTGCTTCTGGCGGTATTTGTGTCGCCGAGGCAGATGGATCGCGAAGTCGATCAGCCGGTTTTCGAGGAACGGCACCCTGAGCTCAACCGAGGCCGCCATGCTGAGCCGGTCATGCCGGTTCAGCAGATCCTGCAGATGCGAATACATGTCGTGAAGGCAGCATCCAAGGAAGGCGCGGTCGCCAAGCGGCGTCACCGGCTCCAGCCGGTCGAAGATCTTCGCTTGAAGGAAATTCAATTCCGGCGAAAGCGCCCTGAGCACGATATTGCGATCCCAGGCATGGCCACCCGCGATCGATGTGCGGAACGGGGCATGACGCTGGCGCTCGAATTTGCGGGTCAGGCTTCGCTTCGAAAGAAACAGCCGCCTCGGCCAGGACCAGGGCCGCCACAATTTCAGGCTGGCTTCCTGCCAGTCGTAGCCGCCAAAGAGTTCGTCGGCGCCTTCACCGGTCAGCAGCACCTTGATGCCATCGGCCCGGCACTGCTCGGCGAGCGCGAGCAGGCAGACATGGCTTGCATGCCAACCGTCGCTTTCCAGATGCCAGATGGTCTTCGGCCATAGGTCGAGGAACCGGTCCTTGTCGACCGGCACCCTGTTCAGCGGCACATGGGCTTGGCTGGCGGTGCGCTCGGCGTCATCGGCTTCGCTGTGGCCAATGCCGGGATCGACGACATAGGCCGTCATCTCCGGCCTGAACCGTTTGGCCAGCGTGGTGACGAGACCAGAATCGACACCGCCGCTGCAGGCCGCGGCCAGGCTGGTATCGGCGATGCAATGGAGCTCGACGCTGTCCTTGATCAGCGCTTCCAGCGTTGCCATGTGCTCGGCGTCGCTGGCCGTATCGCCAACGATGCGGGCGGGGACGAGCGCATCGAGGACATGCCAGAAACAGCGCTTCTCAATGCCGGCATCGCTGATCTTCCACAGGCCTGCCGGCGGCAGCCGCTCTATGCCCTGGAACAGGCTGGAACAGGAGTCACGGCTCTGCCAGGCAAGGCGCAAGGTGATCTCGCGCGCATCCACGCTCCGTGCAACGCCATCGCAGGCCAGGATCGCCTTGTCCTCGGAGGCGAACAGGATTCGCTCACCCGTCTCGGCCACCGACATCGGCTTGATGCCGAGACGATCGCGCGCGAGCCACAGGGCGCCGGCACGCGCGTCGAAATAGGCGATGGCGAACATGCCGTCGAACATCGGGATCGCCTTGTCCGGCCCCCAGTGATGCAGCGCTTCGAGAACCACCTCTGTATCCGAGACCGTCCGGAACCGCCTGCCCTCAGCCTCCAGCGCGTCCCGCAGCGAGCGATAATTGTAGACCTCGCCATTGTAGACCAGCACGCCCTTGCCACAGGCTGTGAGCATGGGCTCGCGCGCCTGCGCGGACAGATCGATGATCGACAGCCGCCGGTGACCGAGCGCCAGCCGGCCGTCGTTCCAGCTGGCATGGTCGTCGGGCCCGCGATGGGCCAGCGCCTGCATCATGCTGTTGACGTCGGCGATGTCGCCGCCGCTGATCGGATCGCGTTTGCGCCAGACGCCGGCTATGCCGCACATGGCGTGCCGGCCGGTCTGGGCTGGTCCGGGGTTCTGCGAGAAGCCATTGGGACAAAACGATCGCCTGGCCGGGAGTGGCCAACACGGCAATCTAGCCGGAACCGGGTCAACCGCAAGCGGGCCGCCGCTTTCAGGGCATTCCGAAGGGAAGCCGCACCGTCCCGGAAGGTTCCAGATCAGAAACCGTTCTGGATGCGCTCGAAGATGACATTGGTGAAAGCCGATATCTGGCCGCCGATGAAGGGACCCGTAAGCGCCACCACCAGCATGATGGCGACGATCTTCGGCACGAAGGTCAAGGTGATCTCCTGGACCTGCGTCAGTGCCTGGATGAGCGCGATGCCGATGCCGACCGCCATTGCGACCAGCACCACCGGCGCGGAGGCGGTCAGCACCGTCCACACCGCATACTGGACGATGTCGAGAGCGTCGGCCTCATTCATGTGGCGGTTGGCCTAGCTCGCCGGCTTGATCGACACGCCCGCGCCGACGGGGACCGTGGTGCCATCCTGCAGCACTGCGATCAGTCCGTTGCTGCCAAGCGTCACCGACGCCACCGTGCCCGTGGTCTTGCCATCGGCCGAGGTGATGTTGCGGCCTATGAGAGCGTCGGCCTGCGACAGCGCCGACGACTGCATGATCTGGTCGAGCTTGGTGTTGGTCTGCACCGACTGCTCGACCTGCGAGAAGGTGGCGAGCTGGGCGACGTACTGCGTCGAATCCATCGGCTTGGTCGGATCCTGGTTCTTCATCTCGGCGATCAGAAGTTTCAGGAACGAGTTGTAGTCGACAGCGGTCTTGGCGGTCTGCGTGGTGGTCTGGTTGGCGCCAACCGGTATCGAAGTCGTCATGTCCACGGTCATTAGTATCGTGCTCCCACGGCCAGCGGGCGCGCGGCGCCCGGAACGTCGTCATTGCCGCCAAGCGCGCGGCGTTCGAGAGGATAAAGCGAACGGATCGCCTTCAAGGCCTCGTAGATGTGATCCTCGCCGACCATGCGGTCGACCTGTTTCAGCGCGTTGCCGATCTCGGCGTCTTCGAAGCTTGCAATGAGCAGCGGCAGCGAGCGGCGGAACATCTCGCGCGCTTCATCGGCACCAGCGGGGTTCATCAGCATGACCTGCACGATGAAGTAGAGCTGCCGCAATGGCGTCGACGCCTCGTCGGCCTGGATCACGTGGCTCTCGAGCAGGAACTGCACGTCGTTCATCAGCTCGACGGTGACCTTGCGGTCGACGCGGATGACCGCACCGTTGATGTAGATCTTCTCGTTGGGCTTCAGTGATATCTTCAGCGTGTTGGTCATTGAATGCCGTCGCGGATGATCTGGGATACTTCGATCAGCCCCTCGAAATTGTCGGTGCGGCCCTGGCGGATGTCCTCCGCCTCGCGCAGCAGCCACAGGCCGATGGAAATCAGGTTGGCGCGCAATTCCTTGGGGAGCGCATTGTCGCTGGAGCCGAGGTCTTCGACGAAGACAGTCCAGATACGGTTGGTGAAATTCAGTGCCTCCACGGCCTCCATCGAATCCCGGCCGGCCGCCGCAGCAGCCGACAGCATGTCGATCGAGCGGGTCAGCAGCTCGCGCTCGCGGTCCTTGGCGTCCGTGACGGAGGTGCTTTGGACGTCGGCGTAGGAGAATTGGTACATCGTTGGCTCTACCGTTCCGGTTCAGAGTGCTTTCAGGTCAGGTAATTCAACAGGCTGAGCTGCTGCAGGCGCGCCGTCAGAGCAAAGGACGTCTCGATATGCTGCGTCAGGTCGGCGACGCGGGTCGCGGCTTCCGCCGGATCGACTGCTTCGAGATCCAGAATGTGCCGTTCGAACAGGTCGATCTGCGTTTTCATACGGTCGCTGGCGTCGGACACGCGCTTCTGGACGATACCGGTCTGGGATTGGACCTGCGCGATGCCGCTCAGCGCCTCGCCGACCAGTTTCTGCGAGTGGTCGATGATGCTGTCCTTTGCCGCCTGGCTGATATTGGTGGACATCAGGCTGGAGACCATGGCCGCCGCCATGGCGAGCTTCCTGATGCCGTCGTTGTTGGCGCCGGTCGAGGTCTCGGTGGTTTCGTTGAGCGCGATGCGGCTGACGATCTGCTGGTCGGTGGCATTCGACATGTTGGTCTGCCAGCCCGCGCCGAGGAACTGCGGCGTGACATAGTTGGTGATGAAATCGTCCATCTGGGCCGCGGTGATGTTGGCCGCGAGCGGGTCAGCGGGCGTGAAGCCGAATTTGGCGACGAAGGAGGCGTCGAAGGCAGCCTTGGCGGGAGAGCCGGCGGCGGTGAAATCGTTGATCGGCTTGACGTCGGTGTTGGTGCCAGCGAACAGATATTCGCCGTTGACGCTCGTGTTGAGGATCGACGTAAGCTGCTGGATAGTTGTCTGGCCGGTCGATTGGGTCAGGCTGTCTGAGTTGTCGCCCGACGATGCGGTGGTCAGGCTGGACAGGAAAGTCTGCGCGACGTTGGAGAGCTGGCCGAGCGAGGTCTGGGTCGACGAGAGCCGGGCGGCCACCAGTCCGTTGGAATCGACAATGACGTTGAGCCGGTCGAGGTCGCGCGAAAAGGTAACGGACTGGGCGGTACGTCCACCAAGTGCCAGACCGACATCGGCGACCTTGCCGGTCGAGGACTCCTTCGTGGCTTTGACGAGATCGGCTTGCATGCGCATCTGCTGATAGCGCATGGCATTCGTAAGGGCAGCAGAGGAGACGAAGGTCATGGCTTATCCCACCGCGTTCAACAGCGCCGTCATCATGTCGTCGACGGTCTTCATCATCCGGGCGGATGCCTGATAGGTGTGCTCGAGATCGAGCATCAGCGACATTTCCTGATCGACATTGACGCCGGTTGCGTTGGACAAGGCATCGGCACTGCGCTGTGCCAGGGCTTCCTTGGCGTCGGCGGCGGTCGAAGCCTGCTGACGAATGCCCTGCAACCAGCCTATCGAATTGGCGGCGTAGTCGGCAACGCTGGAGGTTGCCGAAATCCCGGCCGAGGGATCGAACGTCATCGGCTTGTCGAGCTGGTCGCCATAGGCGACCAGAAGATTGGAGTATGAAGGCCCGCCAGTGGTGTTGGCGACGTAGGCGGCGCCGTTGGCGCCCCCATCGCGCAGCAATGTCGGGTTGCCGCCGGCGCTGGGGTCCATCGCGGCATTGATCTTGATCGTTCCAGCAAGGCCATCGACGAGCGTGCCTGCGGCTGGCACCGCCGGTGCGCCCGGCCAGGTGAACAGGCCGGCCGCGTTGGGCATCGACGGTGCGGTTTCGGCAAAGGCGGTGATCAGGCCGCGCGCGGTTTCGTCGAGCTGGCCCTGCATTGTCGAGGCGACGCCGTCACGCAATTGCAGCAGGCCGGCAATCGTGCCGCTGGCGGTGGTGTTGCCGCCGCTGCCCGCCGAGACCGGTACGTTGTCGATATAGACGGTGTTGCCGGCCGCACCCGCCGCATAGCCCGAGGAGGGGGCGAAGCTGACGGTGCGTGGGATCGTCTCGAACAATGTCGTGCCGTCACCGGTGGTGATGACCATGTCATTGTCGCCACGCGTGAAGGTCGATACCGGAATGTAATTGGCGATCTTCTTCAACAATGCGTCGCGTTGGTCGAGCGCATCGGAAACGTCGGTGCCGGAACGGGTTCCGGACATGACCGCCGTGTTGGCATCCTGGAACTGGTTGAGCAGCGAGTTGAGATCTTTGACGGCGGTATCGATCTGGCCGTCGGTTTGGGTACGAAAGTCCTGAATGGCCTTGGAGCCTTCATTCAGGGACCGCACGACCTGTTTGGCCGCGTCGATGACGCTCGCGCCAAGATTCTGGTTGGACGGCGAGGTCGCGTATAGTTGCAGCGCCTGCTGCAGGTTGCCGATCGCAGTCGAAGGTGAGGAGGCGTTGTCGACGCCATTCACTGAAACGTCGAGCTGATCCATGCCGCTGTAAAGCGCGCTCTGGCCGGCGTAGGCGGACAGGGCGCCGAGGTTCTGGCGAAACAGCAGGTCGTTGGCTGCACGCTGGACATCAACCGAACGTGCGCCGGGCGTCGTGCTGGTGACGAGCGCGATGCGGCGCGAATAGTTCGGATTGTCGGCGTCTGCCACATTGCGCGTGACGACGCTTGTCTGCCGCGAGGTGGCCAGAAGCGCCGATTGGGCGATGCTCAGTGCGGTGGAAAGCGACATGCTGGTCTTTCACGGGCGGAGCCCGGTTATCTCTTCAGGTTGACAAGGACGTCCATCAGATCGGAACCGGTCTGGAAGACTTTCGAATTGGCGGTATAGCTGCGCTGGGCCGCGATCATGTCGGTCAATTCCTCGGCGATATCGACGTTGGAATTCTCGAGCGCGCCGGAGATGATCGAGCCGGCCTTGCCTTCATTGGCAAAGCCGACACGGACCGCGCCGGACTCAGTGCCTTGCGCGTAGACGTTGCCAGGCAGCGCCTTGAGCTGGTCGGGGCTCTGCACGTCGGCCAGCGGAATCTTGTAGAGCGGCTTGGAGGTGCCATCCTTGTACTGAGCGTAGATGGTGCCATCCTTGCTGATCTGGATCTTGTCGATGGTGCTCGGCGCATTGCCGTTGACCTGGGCATCGGAAACGGTGAATCCGGTCCCGAGCTGGGTCAGCTTCGACAAGTCGAGATTGAGGCTGGCGCCACCCGGCACGGTGAATGAAATGCCTGTGGGTGTGCCGGTCAGCTTGCCCGTCGTGGTATCGAAGGTCAGGTTGGCTGAGCCGAGCGCGCCGCCGACGGCGTAGGGAAAACCGGTTCCAGGCGTTGCCTTCGACTGATCGAAGACTGCTACCTCCCAGGTGCCGGTGCCGGTGTTGGTGAAATAGACGTCGAGCAGCTTCTTGTTGCCGAGATTGTCATAGGCGACCATCGACGTTTTCTGAGTGTACTGTGCGGTGGCGGCGTTGGCGCTGGGCAGGTTGGCGGCAGCGACCGGTGTCGCGCCCGCCGGCAGATTGCCACTGAAATTACCCTCGGTGCTCGGTGTCGCGGTCAGTCCCTGGTCGGAGATGACGACCGGCTCGAGACCTTCGAAGCCGTTCACTGTCGCCGCCGGCGTGCCATTGGCGTAGCTGTAGGCCATCAGCTGAAAGCCGGCGGCATTGACCAGCCGGCCCTGTGCGTCGGGCACGAAGGCGCCGGCGCGGGTCAGGAAAGGCGTGCCGCTGGGATCCTGGACGACGAAGAAGCCATCGCCGCTGACGGCAAGGTCGGAAACCGATGTCGTGTATTGAAGCACGCCCGGATCGCTGACCGCCTGGCGGATCGTCGTGGTGACGCCGCCGGAATTATAGGCGCCGCCTGTCGACGGCATGATCAGCGTCGAAAATTCAGCCGAGGACCGCTTGTAGCCGGTGGTGTCGGAGTTGGCGATGTTGTCGGCTGTCGTCGACAAGCGGTTTGCCTGTGCGTTCATGCCGGAAACGCCGGTCCGCATCATTCCGTAGAGGCTCATCGAGATGTCTCCGCAATATCCATGCCACTGGCTTCGAGGCTACGCGTCCTGTCTTGCGCGAGGCTGGCGCGGCGCCGCATCAGAACACGAGCCGGTAGCCGAGGAAGCGCTTGGAATCGATAGGGTCGGTGCCCAGCTTCTCGCGCAGTTTCTTGCGCAACTTGCTGATGTGGCTCTCCACCACGTTCTCCTCGACCTCTTCGTCGAAGATGCCGTAGATGGCGTTGAACACCTGGGTCTTGGTGACGCGGCGGCCGCGGTTGCTCGCCAGATATTCCAGGATACGGCGCTCGCGGCGCGGCAAGGGCAAAGGCTGGCCGTCGATCTCGGGATCGCGGCCGTCCATGAAGATGCGCATGGCGCCGATCTCGGTATAGGCGACGTCCTCGCTGGCGCGTCGGCGGATGGCGGTGATG
This sequence comes from Mesorhizobium sp. M8A.F.Ca.ET.202.01.1.1, assembly GCF_004791595.1. Taxonomy (NCBI): domain Bacteria; kingdom Pseudomonadati; phylum Pseudomonadota; class Alphaproteobacteria; order Hyphomicrobiales; family Phyllobacteriaceae; genus Mesorhizobium; species Mesorhizobium sp. M8A.F.Ca.ET.202.01.1.1. The sequence continues at coordinate 268,740 of NZ_SRUN01000003.1, forward strand.
CGGGCCAGGATTTCGCGGATGTGCACCGGCTTGCGGATGACGTCGTCGACGCCGCTCTCGAACAACCGCAGCGTGTTTTCCAGCGAATGCTGCTCGCTGAGCGCAATGACCGGAGCCCCGGTGCGGTCGCGGATCTGGCGCGGCGAGATCGCGCCGTCACGGCAGTCGCCGATCAGGAAGGCCCGGACCGAGCGCAGATCGGTGTCGGCGGCCGAGTTGACCCACTCGCCGAATTCGCCCGGTGCGAAACCGGCGCAGGCGATCCCCTCGCGGTCGAAAAGTGAATTGTAGCCCTCTGTCACGAGCTCTCGCTCGTCAACGATAACGATCATCGGCCCCGCCTCCGAATCAGCACATTTGCCCCGTGGGGAAAGGCGTATCCGCTGCCGGGAATCCTGAACAACCGTCATTTCTTATAACTAGTTTCTTGGGAGTCTGGAATCGGATCGGTTGCATTAGCGTGCAGCCAGATATGCTTGCGGGTGCAAGTCTTGACCAAGTCGTGCCGAACCGCTCCGCAGTCGGGGATTGATGTATTAGAAGCAGAAAATGCGCTTACGGGTTGCAGAAGGTGCGCGCGTTCGTGGTCCATTTGCCAAAGCCGGTGGCAACCATGTTGGCGATCACCCTGCAGACATAGACCTTCTGCGCCGGGTCGTTGTCGGGACCGGCATGATAGCGGGCGACGGCCATCGACCAGGTCTCGTGGCGGGCATGGAGGCTGGCCAGGAAGCGCGCCGCGTAGTCGACGTTCTGGCGTGGGTCGAGCATGTCCTCGACGCTGCGGAAATGCGAGGCGTGGTAGTGATGGTTGATCTGCATGCAGCCGAGATCGATCAGCGTCTTGCCCTCGCGCTGGGCGTTGGCGAAGGCGGCAAGCGCTTCGGTTCGGCTTCTCGGAAAGACTGCTTTTCCTTCTATATTCAATGCGTTGGGCTGAAGACTGCCCTTGTTGCCGGTTTCCGTCAACCCGACCGCATAGAGGATGCCGGCGGGCACGCCATAGCGGTCGGCGGCACGCAGGATCTCAGGTTCGCAGGGATTGGTGGCGGCGCCGGCGCTGCTCGCGAGGCTAGATAAATATATCGCCGCCAGCGCGCTCGCGAGAAGGCGAAGCGACGCGGCCGTGTGTTTGCGCATCATCATGGCTACCCCTTGCGGAATGCTGACCCGACTGCTGGCCACCGGCCCCATTATTGCCGCCGCCGGAGTTTCCGGGCTGGAAGGATGATGGATCGCGGCCGGGTGCCGCGCTCACGGAGGCGGTTGTATCCGTCCGGGTTGTGGAGGTGACTGCAATCGATGGTTGCAGTATGGTCACCTTGTCAACCTCGAAACCGAGCCCGCGCAGCGACTTGACGATCGCTTCGCTGTCGCTGGAAAGCCGGCGATAGGCATCGTGTGTTTCGGGCTTCAACTCAATCGACAGTTGTTCTCCGGAGAGCCGAAGATGGGCCGTGACCATGCCCAGTTCGGCCGGGTGAAGTTCGATCTTCAAGACATGTGTCGGAACGGCAACAGAGCCCGTCAGCTGAGCGGTCGCGGACGCCGTGGCGAGCGCCTGGTTCGGGCCGCCGTCGGCTGAAATGGCGCCGATCACGTTGAGGGCCGCCTGGCTCATCGGGGCCTGCGGCGGCGCGGGGAAGCTGCGCTCGGAAACGACGTCGATGCGTGCCGCCGCCGACTGCTGTTTTCCTGGTTCGGACCGCAATGAAGACTGAAGGTCGGCGATGGATTTCAGCTGCGGCGCCGCCTGCTTCGTCTCCACGCCCGGCACCTCCGCGGATGTCTCGGGCAGGGGGCCGGCCTCGATCATGCCGTCGTGTCTTGGCGCGCCGGCGGCATCGCGGACGAGCTGACCGTCGAGTTTGGTCAACGGCCCGTCTGCGAGCGATACCCGCTCAGGCTTGGAGATGGGGTCGAGACCGTCACTCGCGGCGGCGGATTTCTGCCGATAGCCCTTCGAGGGAAGCTGTCCAACGACAGCGGCGTCCTGTCCTGTTTCGCCCGCGCTCGAGTCGGCCGACTTGGCTGACGTCGAGAAATGGCGCAGGTCATGAAACGCCATCAGCAGCGGCAGATGCTCGTCGAGCGCGGTTGTACCCGGTTCGATGGCCGACGCGTCGGCATCGGCATCCTTGTCCGTCCCGGTGTCCTTGCCGTCCTTCATGGATTTCGCGGCAGATGATCCACTCGGCGTGGTCCTTGCCTTGCCTGCGGGCATCGGCTCATCCTCGCCAGTGTTCGCCGCAAGGTCTGCCGCAAGCCTGCTCCAGCGCGGATCGCGAGAGCCGGCCTCGGCCGGTGGCTGCTTTTCTGAATTGGTAGGGCTCGCGCCGCCGTGCACCATCTTGCCGAAACCGGTGTCGTCCTTCTTTCCAGGCGCGGCCGGCTGCTCGGCCGTGCGCGCGGCGGTAAATCCTGGCAGGGCCGGGCCGAGGCTGGGGGTCATTTCGGGGCGGCTCCAAGCATCTGGTCGATCAGGTCGAGCTGTCGACGGGTTTTTGTCATGGCGGCGTCGGTCGGGTCTGTCGTGTCGGCGCTGGCCGAGGCCGCCGGCGCCGATGCCGGCAGGGCGGTTGCCGCGTCGGTTGCCGGCGCGGATGCGTTCGGCGCAGCAGGCGCGGCGGCCAGGGATGGCGCCACGGCCGGCCGTTCGGAGACGGCGCCCTCGACGGGGGGCAATCCGGCGGCATCAGTGGTCGGCACCGCCGCAACCTCCGGTTCGGGTGCCGGCACCACTGGTGCGGGCGCCGGGTTTGCGGCCGCAAGTGAGGCAGGCGGCGCCACCACTTCGCCGGCGATGGCCTGGGCCGCGTCGAGCAAGGCGCGGTCGCCGTCCGACAATTTGCCGCGGTCGATCTTGCCCAGTTTGGCGCGCACGTCCTCGATGGTATCGGAGGTCACCGTGGACAGGCTGGAATAGAGCAGGGCGCGCGGATCGCCCTGATTGGTGTTGCCGTCGCGACCGTGTTCGGCCCGTGCCGAGGCGAAGGCCGACAAGTCGCTCATGCCGTCAATCGCGGCGCGGCGGGCGATGCGCAGATAGATCACCTTCTCGCGTTCGGGATCCATCATCGAGGTGATGTCGGCAAGCTTGTCCTGGCTGATCGACATGTGCAGTGCGATGACGCCGGAGACGAAGGAGTCGGCGAACTGGCTGGCGTAAGGCGAATAGAGATAGCGCTCGGCATATTGGGTCGAGGCAAGCGCGAACCGTGCCGCGTCGCCTTGCGTCACCGCAATGCCAACCGAGCGCCGCAAAGCCGCTTCCTCGACCAGAGTGCCGGGGCTGAGCAGCTTGGCCTCATCGAGCAGCATCAGCGCGGCGGTCGGCTGGTCCGTGGCGAGCAGTGACCCTTTGACCAAAGCGAGGAACGCGCCGAGATCGCTTGGCTGGGTCATCGGGTCGATCGGCCTCAAGGCTTCGATCGCCTCGCCGGGCCGGCCGTTCAGATAGCCGATCACGCCTTTGGCGATGGCAAGGTTCCGCGGATCGGAGGCGGCGCGCGATACGGCCGCCTCGACGGTCACCGGATTGCCGCCGCTCATGCCGTAGACCAGCAGCGCGCGAAAATTCTTGGGGTCCTTGAAATCCTCGGCATCCGCGGCGCGCAACCGGGCATCGGTCATCTCGAGCAATTTGGCCTGCATCGGCATCGCGGCATGATCGCCGGCCGCGATACGGTCCTGGACGAGCTGCAACGAGCGCACCAGCTGATAGGGCTGCAGCGTATCCTGGGCGAGGCCCGTGGACGGACACGCCGCGGCCAGCAGCAACAGGCCTGTCAGGCGGCTGGTCAGCGCCCCCCTCTTCATCCGCCGGTCGCCATCAGGATCTCGATGCGGCGGTTGGCCGCCGACATCGGGTCTGCCGGATCCTTGGGCTGGCGATCCGCGAAGCCGGCAACCTCGGTGATACGGCGTTCATCGACGCCACCACGCACGAGCATGTAGTAGGCCGAATGCGCGCGCGCCGTCGACAGCCGCCAATTGTCGTAGTTGGCGCTGCGGAAAGGGCGCGCATCGGTGTGGCCGTTGATGCTGATGGTGCCCTTCTGGCTGTTGACGATGCGGCCGATCTTCTCCATCGCCAGCACCAGTTCACGGCTCGGCACCGCCGATCCGACCTCGAACATGCCGAAGTCGAGCTGATCGGTGATGGAGATGACGACACCCTTGTCGGTGGCTTCGACCGAGACACCGTCATGCAGCTTGTCGCCGGGCTTGAAGGCATCGGCAAGCTGCTGCTTGACGTCGGCGGCCGCTTTCACCGCGGCGGCGGTCGGAGCCTTGTCCGCCGCCTCGGGCTTTGCGGCCTCCTGCTGCGCGACGGCCTTGGGCGTATCCGCAGCCTTGCTGTCTCCAGCCTTGGCGTTGCCCGCCTTGGCATCCCCGGCTTTCATATCGCCGGCCTTGACCATTGTCGCGGCTGCGTCCTTGCCATCCCCGGCCAGGGGCTCCAGCGGTGCGTCCTTGACCGGTGGTGCCGGCGGCACGGCCTTGACCTTGGCGATCTGTGTCTCGGCAGCCTTGTCGCCGGGCTTGAGCGGATCGCCCTCGACCCTGGGGCGCTGGGCACTCGCCTCGGCGCCAGGTGCGGCGACCTGCTGCGACCAGAAGTCAGGCTCGAAGGGATCGCGGTAGGACGCGCCGCCCGAGGCGCCCGTCGCCGGACCAGAATTCTGCGCGCCGCCGTCGCCTTTCTGGCTGACATTCTGCATGACGCCGGTCTCCGTGGCGATCTCCGAGAGCACCGCATAGGGGTCGGCGAAGAGATGCTCGTCGGACTGTTGCGACTGCTGCGGTTCCTGCTTGTCTTGCTTGCGGTTGGATGAGCCCGCGGCGCCGCTGCCGTCCTGCCCGGCCTTGGTTGTCGCTTCCTGCGGTTCGTCGGCCATCAGCCCGACCGAGCGCGGCCCATTGCCGAGATCCTGGAGGCCCTTGCGGCTCGACTCGCGATCGACCAGCTTGACGGGATTGAAGTAGCTGGCGACGGCCGCCTTGGTTTGTTCGTTGGCGGCATTGATCAGCCACATGACCAGGAAGAAGCACATCATCGCGGTCATGAAGTCGGCGAAGGCGATCTTCCAGACGCCGCCATGATGACCTTCGTCGTGGTCGTCATGCCCGCGCCGCACGATGATGATCTCGTGCCTGCCGTGATCGGCATCGGCGACGCTCATGACAGGACCTCGGAAAGGGTTGCCGACCATTCGGCCATGCGCGTCTCGAACACGGCCTCGTCGATGGTGACCGTCAGGTCGAAGCCGGGCGCCTCGATGAAGTCGAGATTTTCGGCGCGCGGCCCAAGCGATGCCTTCAGCGTTTCGAACAGCGAGAGTGGCCCGCGGACGGCGATGCGCACGGCTTCGCCATCGCGAACGGCTTCGCGGATCGCGCCGGCGAGCGCTTCAAGCGAGCGCTTGCGCAGATCGTCGCTGACAACGCCGCCGATGATGCGGGCGACCGTGGCGCCGACAAGATCCGTCACGCGCGCCTCCATGGCGTCGAGCCGCGACGAAACCGCCTTACCGACATCGCCACCGAAGCTGTCGAGAAACGCCCTCGCTTCCTCGGCATTTGCCTGGCGTTCCGCTTCCAGCGCTGCTTGATGGGTCGCGGCAAGCCGCTCGCCGAGCGCTGCCTCCGCCTGGGCAACCGCCTCGGCGATCAGCGTGCCGATATCGGCCGGCGGTGCCGCCGCCTCGGGCTTGTGCTCGGCGGCGGGCTGGGGCTGGCTGGCGCGTTGCGCGCGCGCGCCGAAGTCCGGAAGAAGATCGAAGAGGGCTGCGGAGGGCATGGTCTACGCCGCGACTTCCTGGGCCGCCCATTTGCGCAGGATCTGCGCGGTGCGTTCCTCGTTGATGTCGACCATGCGGGCAAGCCGCTCCTGCGGGGCCGGCCTGATCTTTTGGCGCAAATCGTCGAGCGGGGTGGCGCCGGCACGCGTGCCGGGCAAGGCGCCGACGGCGGCACCCGCATCGGCGGAAGCGGCTGCCTCCGGGGTCGGCAGAGAGCGTTGGACTTCATCGAAATTGGGGCCTGCTATGGCGGGCGTCGCCTTGGCCGTCAGCGCGGCCGCCATCGGCCGCAAGCCGAAGAAGGCGACCAGGAACACCACGACAATGAAGGCGCCGGCATTGATCAACGTGCCGGCATGCTGGCCGATGGAATCGAGCATTCCCCCCTGCGGGATCGCCTCGCCGTCCAGCCCGTCGATGAACTCGACCGCCGAGACGTCGATGACGTCGCCACGCTTGTCGTCGAAGCCGGTGGCGGAACTCACCATCTTCTGGATTTCGGCGACGCGCTTGGCGATCTGGTCGGGCGTCGCGTCCTTGCCCAGGATCGCCTTCAGCCGGTCCTGGTTGACGACGACTGCGATCGACATCTTGGTGACGCTGTAGCCATTGGAGACGGTGGCGATCTTCTTGGAGTTGATCTCGTAATTGGTGATTTCCTCCTTGCGGTCGTTCGCCGAGGAGGTCTGCGGACCCTCGGTGCTGGTCGCCTGGGTCTCGGGCAGGTTCTGCTCGACGCTGGCCGGGGTGGAGGCCTGTTTCTGATTGCTGTTCTCGTTGGCGCGCACCGACTGCACCGAGCGTTCGACGCGGGACTCCGGATCGAAGATCGTCTCTTCGGTCTGGCGGGTGTCGGTGTTGACGTCGGCCTTGACGCTGGCGCGGAAATTGTCAGGCCCGAGATAGGGCGTCAGCGCGCGGCGGATGTTGTCGCCGATCTGCGCCTCCACGGTCTGCTCGACGCCGAGTGTGCGGGCGGCGCTGGTGTTGGAGGGATCATCGCCCGCGGCCAGCAGATTGCCGTTGGAATCGAGCACCGTCACCTTGTCGGCCGACAGGCCAGGGACGGCGGCGGCGACGAGGTGGCGGATCGACATGGCGCTCTTCTCCGCGTCGATGCCGGAGTAGCGAATGACGACCGAGGCGGATGGCTGCTGTTCATCGCGGCGGAAATTGGCGCGCTCGGACATGACGATGTGGACGCGTGCCGCCTTGATGCCGGCGATGGACTGGATGGTGCGGGCGATCTCGCCTTCGAGCGCACGCACGCGGGTGATCTGCTGCATGAAGGAGGTGAGGCCCATCGCGCCGACATTGTCGAACAGCTCGTAGCCGGCATTGGCGCTGGTCGGCAGGCCCTTCTCGGCAAGCAGCATGCGGGCCTGCGCCGTGGTGCCGGCCGGCACCAGCACGGAGGTTCCGTCGGAGCCGACGTCGAAGCCGATGCCAGCCTCGCCCAGCACGAGGCCGATCTGGTTCACGTCGGAGCGGTCGAGCCCGACATAGAGCGTGTCATAGGCCGGGCGGTTGAGGTAGACCGAGGCAATGCCGATGACGCCCATCACCAGGACAGCGACGCCCGCCAGCATGGCGAGGCGCCTGACGCCAAAGCCGCGGAGATTCGAGATGATGCTCTGGATCTGTTGCGGCACGGTTGAGCGACTCCCAGCATGACTGTCCGCCGGAACACTAAGCCTCGAAGCTTGTGCGAAAATGAAATCGGGCCGCGCTTGCGGCGCGGCCCGTGAATTGGAAGTCGAAGTATCCGTCGGCTAAGGCTGAACTAGCCGTTCTTGAACAGCGACAGGATCGACTGCGAGGAGCTGTTGGCGATAGACAGCGACTGGATGCCGAGCTGCTGCTGCACCTGCAGCGCCTGGAGGCGGGTCGATTCCTTGTTCATGTCGGCATCGACGAGCTGGCCGACGCCGCGGTCGATGGAGTCCATCAGGCTCTGCGTGAAAGTCTTCTGCAGATCGATGCTGCTCTTGGCCGAACCGAGGATGGTGGCCTGGTCGGTCAACTGAGCCATGACGTTGTCGATCTTGCCGATCATCTGGGTGATGATGTCGTCGGTCACGCCGGCCGCGGTGATGTCGAGATTGAACGCGGAGACGTTGTCGATCTTCGTGGCCGTGCTCGCCGCGGCCGCGGTCTGGCCAGCGGTGTTGGCGGCGGCGTCCGTGCCGCCGCCAGCGAGTGCTGTCGCATAGGCGGCGTCGTACAAGGCCTGGGCGGCGGCGGTGGAGTAGACCGAGGTCTGGCGGTCGAGCGTGCCCTGGTTCTTGACGACGGCAGGAAGGCCGGAATCGAACAGCTTGGTGCTCTCCAAATTGATGTCGATCGTTCCGAGCGAGATTGCGCCCGAGGAGGAGCGATTGAAGGACGAGACGATCTTGGCGTCAGATTGGACGCCACCATTGGCGGCGTTGGACGTCACCGAAAGATAATTCGAACCCGAAAAAGTGGCGGCGTCGGCGAAGGACTTCATCTGCGCCTGAAGCGTCGTGATCTCGGTCTGCGTCTTTGCCTTGGCGGCTGCCGTCTGGCCAATGGTCGAAAGCAACTTGGTCTTGATCTTGCCGATCGTATCCAGCGCATTGTTCATGCCGGTATAGGCAATGTCCACTTTCGAGGCGCCGAGGCCGAGCGCGTCCTGCACTGTCGACAGCGCCTGGTTGTCGGAGCGCATCGTCGTGGCGATCGACCAGTAGGCGGCGTTGTCGGATGCTTCGGAGACCCTGTAACCGGTCGAGATCCTGGCCTGGGTCTGCTCGAGCGACTTGTTGGTGGCGTTAAGGCTTTGAAGTGCGGTCAACGCCGCGGCGTTTGTCATGATGCTCGCCAAGAAACTCGCTCCTTTTTTCAGACCGGTCTTTCTCAAAGACCGGCGTTGCCCTCGCGAGCCGCTCGACCCGCCCCTGGATTGCCGCCACCCCGATCGGGCCGATTCGGCAATCCGTTGTAGTCATTGGTTAACCATGACTAGCTCGTTATGGTTAATGGCCTGTTAAAAGCCAGCTTCAGAGGGTTAAGGAACGAGGGTTGCGCGGGGCTGGAGCAAACGCAAAACGGGCCGCGCTTTTGGCGCGGCCCGTTTGCCTGGTTTGGTCGGTCGAGAGGGATCAGCCGCGGAAGAGCGACAGGATCGACTGCGAGGAGCCGTTGGCGATCGACAGCGCCTGGACGCCGAGCTGCTGCTGGACCTGCAGAGCCTGGAGGCGGGTCGATTCCTTGTTCATGTCGGCATCGACGAGCTGGCCGACGCCGCGATCGATGGAGTCCATCAGGCTCTGCGTGAAGGTCTTCTGCAGGTCGATGGAGCTCTTGGCGGCGCCGAGCTTGGTAGCGGCGGTCGTCATGTCCTTGAGCGCGGCGTCGACGACGGTCATCATCTGCGAGATCTGAGCGTCGCTGGCGGCCGTGGTGCCCGAGAAGATGGCCAGGCTGGCGACCGAATAGGTATCGCCGGCAACGATAGGGCCACCAAGGGTCGGGGCCTGTGCTGTGGTGGTTGCAGCGCCAGTGGTGCCAAGGCGGGCTGTGTCGAGGATACCCTTGGCGGTCGGCGCGGCGCCGGAGTCATAGAGCTTGATGCTTTCGACTTTGACGTCGATCGTCGAGATCGAAACCGCGCCGGCGGAGGTGCGGTTGAAAGCCGAAACGACCTTGACGTCGGCTGCCGTGCCCGAGGCGGTGGACACCGACAGCATGTTGGTGCCGGAGAAGGTGGCGGAGTCGGCGTAACCCTTGAGCTGTGCCTGAAGGGCGGCGATTTCGACCTGGGTCTTTTCCTTGGCGGCGTCGGTCTGACCGTAGGACGCGGTCAGCTTCTGCTGGATCGAGTTGATGGTGGTGATCGCGCTGTTCATGCCAGTGTAGGCGGTGTCGACCTTCGAAGCGCCGAGGCCGAGCGAGTCCGAAACGGTGGACATGGCCTGGTTGTCGGAGCGCATCGTGGTGGCGATCGACCAGTAGGCGGCATTGTCCGAAGCCTGGGAGACGCGATAGCCCGTCGAGATGCGGGACTGGGTGGTGTCGAGGCTCTTCTGGGTGGCGTTCAAGCTCTGCAGCGCGGTCAACGCTGCGGCGTTGGTCATGATACTGGCCATGGCTACTCGTACCTTGTTTTTACAGGTGTTTTTTGCATACCGGTTTGTCCGGTATGACGGAGCGGCATCATGCCAATGACCGTTGCGTTTGGGTCACCCGCCATCTGCGAGCGACTATGGCGGCGAGTCCCTACCAAAGGACTAAATCGGACGGTTAATCGAAAATAATTCGGAGAAAATTCGATGATGCTCGCGCCGTCCGATTCCTCGGGCGCGCGATGCCTGATGTCGAGCGCGGACGATCAGGTGAAAGAGCGCACCAGGCTGCCGACGAGCAGGTTCCAGCCGTCGATCAGGACGAAGAACAGGATCTTGAACGGCAGCGACACCACTGTTGGCGGCAGCATCATCATGCCCATCGCCATGGTGATGGTGGCCACGATCAGGTCGATGACCAGGAATGGCAGCACGATCAGGAAGCCAATCTCGAAGCCGCGGCGTATCTCGGAGATCATGAAAGCAGGCACCAGGATGCGCAGGTCGACCGTCTCCTTGGCAACGACCTGGCCGCGCTCGCGGGCGAGGTCGGCGAAAAGGTCGAAGTCCTTGTCGCGCACATTGTGCAGCATGAAGGTGCGGAAGGGATCGGAAATCTTCTCGAAGGCCTCGGTCTGGCTGATCTGGTTGTCCATCAACGGTTTGACGCCGGTGTTCCACGCCTGATCGAAGGTCGGCGCCATGACATAGAAGGTCATGAACAGCGACAGCGAAATGAGGATGAGGTTCGCCGGCGTCGATTGCAGGCCGATGCCGGCACGCAGGATCGAGAAGGCGATGACGAAGCGGGTGAAGCTCGTCACCATGATCAGAAGCCCCGGTGCAACCGACAAGACGGTAAGCAGGCCGAACATCTGGATGATGTAGCCGACGGTGGTGCCATCGGCCTTGCCGATGCCACCGAGGTCGAGTTGCTGGGCCGCCGCGACAGAGGTGGCGGCACCGATCAGTACCGCGGCAAGAAGGAATTTTCTCATTCGAGCAGCAATGTCCTGATAAGAACCTGTTTGACGTGCCCCTGACTGCGGATCGAGGCGCGTTCGTCGAGATCGGCCTTCAGGTGCTGGTAGCCGCTGGCGCCTTCGATCTGGTGCATTTTCAGGGTGCGCACGAAAGCCAGAAGATCCTGTTGAATATCCTCCGCCATGGCCGGCGGCTGCGGCGCGTCATAGACCACGGATACTTCCATCCTGATCCATGTATCGGCAGGCGAGGCGATATTGGTGGTGATCGGCGCCAGTGCGACAAGCGTCGGGCCCGTGCCCGGTTGTTGCGTGGCGGCGGGCTGCGCGACCTTGCCTTCATTTTCAGGCGCAACCGGCACCGATGATGGTGCGCCGACGCCTTTGAGATAGCCACCCGACATCCAGCCCATGCCGATGGCGGCGGCCGTCACCACGAGCAGCATGGCGCCCTGGATGGCAAGGGAAGGACCCTTGCGAGGCTGAACCTGTTCGACATTGGCCACGGTGCTTTGCTCTCCAATCCCCAGAAGGCCAAGACCTAGAACGGCAGAACCTGGTCGAGGACCTGCTGGCCGTAGGCCGGCTGCTGGACCTCACTGACGCGACCGCGGCCGCCATAGGAGATCCGCGCCTCGGCGATACGTTCATAGGAGATGGTGTTCTCCGCGCCGATGTCCGACGGACGCACCATGCCGGCGATGGTGAGCACTCTGAGTTCGTAGTTGACGCGCACTTCCTGCGAACCCCTGATCATCAAATTGCCGTTGGGCAGGACCTCGGTGACGACGGCGGCGACGTTGAGCTCAAGGTTCTCCGAGCGCTTGATTTCGCCGTCGGCGTTGGTCTCGGTGCTGGAGCTCAAGCCGGCGTCGCCCTTGCCGCTCGTGCTGTTGCCTTCCCATCCCAGCGTGACGTCATAGCCCAGCTTGCGCGCGGCAGTCCGGCTCCTGTCGTTCTGGTTCTTGAAGTTGGCCTTGTCGTTGAGCTTGATCCTGACGGTCAGGATGTCGCCTTCGCGCAGCGCCCTGGGATCGGTGAACAGCCGGCTCTGACGATCGTCCCACAGAGAGAACTTCTTGACCGGCGTGGCGGGCGGCTGAGGATAGCTGTAGGGCGCTGCCCCGTCGCTGCCGATGCCCGACCCGACCGGCGACATGGTCGGTTCCCTGCCGATCTCCTTGAAGTTGGTTCCGCAGCCCGACAGCGCTGCGGCCGCGCACAGGATGAGCATTTTGCGGATCATGACGGATCTACCCTTCGGGCTGCGCTGGCCATGATGCCGGTGAGCGTCGCCGCCGCCTTCTGGTCCATTTCGTTGAGGATGACGCCGGCCTTGCGTGAATCGAGCTTCATCAGGATGGCCGCGGCGAGGTCCGCATTGACGATTGCCAGGCGTTCGGCAGCCGCATCGGGCTTCATGCCGGCATAGATCTTGACGACGCCGTCCTCGGCCCTGGCCAGGAACACTTCGCGCCGCTTCAGCCAGGTCTCGTATTCGGCTTTCTTTGCGTCCAGCGCCTTCATGCGCTCGTCAATGCCGGCCTGCAGCTGCTTCAACTCCTCCGCCTGCAAGGCATAGCGGCGGTCGCGGGCGGCGTCGGCGATGTTGGAACAGAAGCGCTCTATCTCGCTTTGGTCCGGTGCTTTCTCCCGCGTCAATTGCTGCGGCGCGACCGTGGGCTGCCCACCGGGCAGAACCTGCCGCACGGCATCGTCCGCGTGTGCGCCGCCAAGGACAGGCATGGCCGCCAGCGCGGCCGCCAACAGGAATATGCGGGAGCGGCGTCTTTCACGAGACGAGAGGGAGGAGATCATCGGCATCGCTATTGGAGAACCAGATCGGCTTGCAGGGCGCCGGCCGACTTGATGCCTTGCAGGATGGCAATGATGCCGTCCGGCTTGACGCCGAGACGATTGAGGCCGGAAACGAGGGTTTGCAGGTCGGGTCCATCGAGCACGGCAACGCGGGCGTCGGGCCGGCTGGCATCGATGGCGGTGAACGGCTCGACGGCGGTTTCACCCTTGGAGAAGGGTTCCGGCTGCACGACGCGCGGCGCTTCCGTGATGCGCACCGTCAGCGTGCCGTGGCTGATGGCGACACGCGAGATCTTGACGTCGTTGCCGATGACGATGGTGCCGGTGCGCTCGTCGATGACGACGCGAGCCGGCGTGTCGGACTCGACCACCAGATTCTCGATCTCGGCATAGAAGCGGGCCGCCGACACGCTCTTCGGCCGCCTGATCTGCACGGTGCGGGAATCGCGCTCGGCCGCCACGCGCATGCCGAAGCGCTGGGCGGTGTAGTCGTTGATCGCATCGGCGATGCGGATGGCGGTCGAAAAATCTGGATTGCGCAATTGCAGCGTCAGCGTCGACTGGTCGTCGAATTCGGCCTTCACCTGCCGCTCGACGATGGCGCCGTTCGGCACGCGGCCGGCGGTCGGCACGCCTTGCGTCAACTGCTCGGCCTGGCCCTGCGCGGTGAAACCGGAAACGATGACCGCGCCCTGGCCGACGGCGTAAATCTCGCCGTCCGCCGCCTTGAGCGGCGTCATGATCAGCGTGCCGCCGGCAAGCGAGGTGGCGTCGCCCATCGAGGAGACGTCGATGTCGATGCGTGCGCCCGACTGCACATAGGGTGGCATGTTGGCGGTGACGATGACGGCGGCGACGTTCTTGGCGCGCGCGCTGCCGCCTTCGGTGGCGATGCCGAGATTTTCGAGCATGGCGCGGATCGACTGTTCGGTGAACGGCGAGTTGCGCAGGCTGTCGCCGGATCCGGCGAGCCCGATGACGAGGCCGTAGCCGACGAGCTGGTTGTCGCGCGAGCTCTGCAGCTGCGCGATGTCCTTGATGCGCGAGGCGACCTGGCCTGGCGGCAGCGAACTCGGCCCGGGCGAAACGCGGAACATGCGCGTGGTGGTGGCCGGATCATATTCCGGATCGTCGTAGACACCGCCATTCTTGGCGGCGAGCTCGCGCTTGGCCTTGGGCGTCAAGCCATCGGCCAGCGCCGGCTGCAGGCCAAGTGCCGCCGCGAGCAGAAGGGCAAACGGCCGCATCATGAAGCGCCGACCTGGATGGTGCCGTCGGCCATCACCGTGCCGGAGAGGATCTTGCCGCTGTCGCTGTTGCGAACCTTGATGAAGTCGCCGGCCGAGCCCGGTTGCAAGGTCACGGCGGTGGCCGTGATCGTCAGCCCGCCGGCGACGAAGAAGACCTGCACGGCCGCACCCTGTTCGACCAGCCAGGCCTCGCGGATGGCGGCGGAAGGAATGTAGCGGCCCGGCAGCAGCGTGCGCTTGGCGATCTTGCCCTGGAGTTCCTCGGAACGGGTCGCTACCGCATCGGGCTTGTGCTTGCCCGTGATGAGGGTGACCTGTTTCAGCGCGGCGAGTTCGATGGTCTCACCGGGATAGATGACGCGGTTGGGAATCAGCACGACCTCGCCGGCGGGCTGATTGGTGGCAATCTGGTTGGCCGACTGGCCCGTCGATTGGCTTGCCGATTGACTCGTCGATTCCTGGGCGAAAGCCGGCATGCCGCCGGCCACCAGCGCAAGGGTCAGCGCGGCGCGGCGGAATGCGGAGCGGGAGATCGGCATGGCCATCATCCGTTACCTGATGTTCTTGGACACAACGGAGGCCATGTCGTCGGCGGCCTGGATGACCTTGGAATTCATCTCATAGGCGCGCTGCGCCGAGATCAGTTCGGTGATTTCCTTGACCGGATCGACGTTGGAAGCCTCGAGATAGCCTTGCTGGATGGTGGCGAAGCCTGGATCGCCGGGCACGCCGACATTGGCGGGACCGGAGGCTGTCGTTTCCTGGAACAGATTGTCGCCGAGCGGTGCCAGGCCTGCCTCGTTGGCGAAGTTGACGATCTGGAGCTGGCCGAGATTCTGCAGGTCGGTCTGACCGTCGATGCGGGCAAAGACCTGGCCGGTCTTGTTGACGATGACCTCGACCGCGTCGACCGGCACGGTGATGGCCGGAATGACGTTGGCGCCGTCGACCGTCACCAGCTGGCCGGTGGCGTTGGTGTTGAAGGCGCCGGCGCGCGTATAGAGCGTGCCGCCATCGGCACCTTCGATCTGGAACCAGCCCCTGCCGGTGAGCGCCATGTCGAAACTGTTGCCGGTGCTGGTCAGTTCGCCCTGTGTGTGGACGTTGCGCACCGCGGTCGTCTTGACGCCGAGACCGATCGAAACGCCTTCCGGCACCAGCGATGCGTTGGAACGGTTCGGCACACCTTGCGTGCGATCGACCTGGTAGAGCAGGTCGGAGAATTCGGCGCGCGCGCGCTTGTAGCCGGTGGTGTTGATGTTGGCGATGTTGTTGGCGATGACTTCCAGATTGGTCTGCTGGGCATTCATGCCGGTGGCGGCGATGGCGAGTGCTTTCATGGCCTGCTCCTCAGATGCCCATACGACTGACTTCGAGATATGCCGAAACGACCTTGTCGCGGATAGCAACGGCGGTCTGCAGCGCCTGCTGGGCGCTCATCACGGCATCGACCACCTGGCGGGTGTCGGCGTCGCCCTTGAGCGCCTGCAGCGACACCTGCTCGGCATTCTGCATGGTGCTGACGGTCTTGGAGGCTGCCTGGCTCACCGCCTCGGCAAAGGAGGTGCCGAGGTTTCCCGATGCCGCCGGCGCAACGCCGCCTTGCAGCAGTTCGGTAGCCGTGTCGCCCAGCCCAGGCTTCAGGTTAAGCGCGCCGATGCCGTTGACGATCATTGGTTCCTCATCAGGTCGATGGTCATTGAAATGAGGTCGCGCGCCTGCTTCACGACTTGCAGGTTGGCCTCGTAGGAGCGGTTGGCCTCGGTCATGTCGGCCATTTCGATCAGCACGTTCACATTGGGCATCTTGACATAGCCCTTGTCGTCGGCGGCCTCGTTGCCGGGCTGGAATTCGACGGGAAAGTCGCTCGGGTCGCGGTCGATCGAGTTCACCTCAACGGTCGAGCTGCCGGAGGCCCGGTCGAGTTCGGAGACGAAGCTGATGGTCTTGCGGCGATAAGGGTCGGCGCCCGGCGTGGTTCCTGTCGACTGGGCGTTGGCGAGGTTTTCCGAAACCACGCGCAAGCGCTCGGACTGGGCGCCGAGGCCTGATGCTGCGACTTTGAGGGCTGCGGTCAGCGCGTCCATGGTCAGCTCTTCACCGCCATCATCATCATTGAATGGAATGCCTTGACGATGGCCGTGTTGAGCTCGAAGGAGCGGCGCACCTCGCCGGCCTTGAGAAGCTGGTCTTCAAGCACGACCGTGTTCTTGGACGGCAAGATCACGCCGTCGTCGTCCTGCGGCTTGATGGCGAAGCCGGCATTGGTGGCAGCGCTGCCAAGATGGCCGGGCTCGGTGATCTCAAGCGACACCGCGGTACGGTCGAGCACCTTCTCGAAAGGCTCGACATCGTTTGCCGTGTAGCCCGGCGTGTTGGCATTGGCGATGTTGCCGGCCACGGCCGACTGACGCACGGACAGCCACTGCGCTTGCTTGGCGGCGAGATCGAAAAGGGAAACAGGCTCCATGGGAATCTCCGGGCATGTGCCCAAAGACTAGGCCGCCAGTCTTGCGTGGACCTTGCGGACGGTCGCTAGAGCAGGATGCCGAAAAGTATGAAGCGGTTTTCGGACGATATTCTGCTCTATCTTGGATCCGGCTCTGGGCAAGGCCGAGACGGCATTACCTGGAAAGCTCGATCACCTGGTTGGCGCTGGTGAGCATGACCCATTTGCCGTTGCGCTGTTCGATCGCCGAGACCTTGCTGGAATCCGGCAGCGTCGAACCGCGTTGGACCATCCACAGGCCGGTGTCGTCCTCGATCATGGCGCGGCCGTTGGCGACATGGACCATGCGGAACTTCGCGATATCGGCGGGGAAGGGCTGGTCGCCGGGCGGCTCCGTTTTGGCATCGTCCTGCACCGCGCCGGTGGCGAGCAGGTCGACACCTGCGTTGGGAACGTCCTTGGCGGTCAGCGGCGCGCTGCGTGCCGCGACCACGCCGCCGCCCACGCGTCCTGAATTGGTGCCGGTGCCGCCGAACTTGATCGCCTGGACGCCGAACTGGTCCTGGTTGAAGAAAATGTACCAGGGAAACAGAGCGCAGATCAGGCCTAGCGTGATGCCGAGCGCGGCGATGACGACGTCGCTGCGACGGTCCGCCTTCTTTCGCAATTTTGGAAATTGCGCCTTTGGCGGTTGCGGCCATTCGGCGACCGGAAAAAGGTCTTCGATCAGCAATTCGCGGCTGGCCTGCATCATCTCCGGAGCATCGACGCCGGGAGCCACATGCGTTGAGGAAAGGGCGGTCCGGCCCAGAACAGGTTCGGATCTGGGGAGAGCCGGTTTGACGGCCCTGGCCAGAACAGCCGCGGTCCTGGCAGCAATGGCGCCGGCGGCGTTTGCTTTGGCGACCCTGGCCTCCTCCGCTCGAGCCTGTTCCGCGGCGTTCGCCTCGGCGATCATCTCGTTCAGGAGGCGCTCCGTGTACTGGCGTTCAGTCTCCTGGTTCGACATTCTGCTTTCCCTTGAGATGGCGGGCAAGGTCGGAGAACGGATCGGCGGACGGACGGTCCCTGGGTGATTGCGTCAGCGCCTCATAGATCAGGGGCACCTGGCGCACCGCCATGTCGAGTTCGGCGTCGACGCCGCCCTGATAGGCGCCGAGCAGGCGGATGTCGCGGGTGTCCTCGAAGCGGGAGATCATCGACTTCAGCCGCGTCACCAGGGCTCGCTGCTCGATGCTCCAGGCCTTGCCTGCCAGCCGCGATATGGATGACAGCGGATTGACGGGCGGATAGCGGCCCTGTTCGGCGATCGCGCGGTCGAGCACGACATGGCCGTCGAGAATGCCGCGCACGGAATCGGCGACCGGATCATTGTGGTCGTCGCCGTCGACCAGCACGGAAATGATGGCGGTTATAGAGCCTTTACCTTCGGCCCCGGGGCCGGCGCGCTCGAGCAGCTTGGGCAGTTCGGTGAAGACCGAGGCGGGATAGCCGCGCGCGACCGGCGGCTCGCCGGTTCCCGTCGCCACCTCGCGCAGCGCGTGAGCGAAGCGGGTGATCGAATCCAGCACCAGAAGCACGCGGTGGCCATGGTCGCGAAAATGCTCGGCCACACGCATGGCGGTGTCGGGCGCCCGCCTGCGCATCATGGCGCTCTCGTCGCTGGTGGCGACGACGGCGACGGTCTTGGCCATGCTGTCGCCGATCGTATCCTCGAGGAATTCGCGGACCTCGCGGCCACGTTCCCCGATCAGCGCCACGACGACGGTGTCGAACGCGTCGGCGCCGGCGAGCATGGCTAACAGCGTCGACTTGCCGACGCCGGAGCCGGCGAAAACGCCCATGCGCTGGCCAAAGCAGAGTGGCGTGAAGATGTCGATGACCTTGACGCCGGTCATGAAGGCTGTGCCGACACGCTGCCGCGCCATGGCGCCGGGCGTCGCGGCTATCGGCGCCATGTCGTCGCCCCTCATCAAGGGCGGACCACCATCGATCGCCCGGGTGAGCGCGTCGATGGCGCGGCTGCGCCATGAGGCATGCGGCGCCACCGCGAGCGGACCCCTGCGGAACACGGCATCGCCGATGCCGGCGTCGGCACTGCGTTCGAAGGGGGCGATCACAACCTCGTCACGGCTGATCTTGACGATCTCGCCGCGACGCGCGCCGGCCTGGCCGCGCTGCTCGACAATGTCGCCCAGCCGGGTGAAATCGGAAAGGCCGCGCACCTTGTAGTGCGTGGGCGTGACTTCGGTGACGAGGCCGCCGCGCTTGACCAGCCCGTCACCATCGCCGAAGCGTCTGATGACCCGCTCCAAAGCGTCAAGCCGATCTTTCGGCGCCGGCTGGAGCTGTCTTTCGGGTGCGCGGATGGATGGCTGCTCTGACGACATGCTACGACTTCGAGCCGAGCGTCTTTATCGCCTCATCGGTGGAGGAATCGGTCTGCCGCATCATCGCGGCGGTGTTCTCGAAGGCGCGCTGGACCATGATCAGCCGGGTCATTTCCAGCACCGGATTGACGTTGGATTCCTCGACGAAACCTTGCGCTATGCCGA
The DNA here is from genome assembly GCF_004791595.1 of Mesorhizobium sp. M8A.F.Ca.ET.202.01.1.1. Taxonomy (NCBI): domain Bacteria; kingdom Pseudomonadati; phylum Pseudomonadota; class Alphaproteobacteria; order Hyphomicrobiales; family Phyllobacteriaceae; genus Mesorhizobium; species Mesorhizobium sp. M8A.F.Ca.ET.202.01.1.1. The sequence goes on from NZ_SRUN01000003.1 coordinate 287,687, forward strand.
CATCGGAACGGTCGGTGACCGGTTCGGGCGTGCGTGCGGGCACAATGCCGGAATTGCCGTAGCGCACGAAATTCTCGCCCGGGTCGAAATTGTAGAGGCCGATCGAGCCGACGAGCTGTTCGTTCTGGCGCAGCGAGCCGTCGGCGCCCGCCTTGGGCGGGCCGTTGCGGGGATCGAGCTGGATCGGCGCGCCGCCGGCGTCGAGCACCGGGTGGCCCTCGACCGACATCAGCTCGCCATTCTCGTTCATGGAGAAGCGGCCGTCGCGAGTCATGACGGTGCCGGCCGGCGTGTCGATGGCGAACCAGGCGTCGCCCTGGATGGCGAAATCGAATGGGTTGCCGGTTTCTGTCATGGCGCCGTGAGCCCCCGACAGATAGGTCTTGCCGGAGGAAGCGAACGATACCGACTTCTGCCCTGCACCCGACACCACATCCTCGAATTTCACGCCGGTGGCGCGAAAGCCGACGGTGCTGGCGTTGGCGACATTGTCGGCGATCGTATCGAGCCGCCGCTCGAGGGCCATCTGCGCGGAGAGGGCGACGTAAAGACTGTCTCGCATGATCAGAACTTCAGTTTCTGCATGGCCATCATCAGGTCGGTGGAGATGCCCGATGTGACCGGTTTGGCGAAGAGCACGCTGATCGATGTCACGGCCGTCGAGGTCGGGTTGTTGATCTCGTACATGCTGGTGAAGCGGGTCAGGAACTTGTTCAGTTTCACGGGATCCGTGAAATCCGAGATGTCGAGCTTCTGCTCGAACAGTTGCGCCTGCTTGTCGATGTCGGCGGTGGCGAAGGAATCAGGCAGCCCCAGCGCGGTGCGCACCACGCTGGCCAGCGCGGTGTCGGCCAACACGTCGTACCAACTGGTGATGTCGGGCGCCTTGCGGTTGAAATAGAGCGCCAGCCGCACGCCCTCATTGGTTTGGCCGGCATCCTCTTCCAGCGTCTGGCGCATGTATTTGTCGACGGTCGGCTGCTGCGCCGGATTGATGGTGGTGGCATTTTCGCCGTATTGTTCGAAGTTGAGGGCCGTGGCCAGTCCCGCGTAAGCCGGGTTCGTCTGCTTGTTGGCGACACTGTTGGGGTCGCGCACGCCACCCTGCAGGACCTGCTTGATAAGGTCCTTGTTCTCCGTCGCCGAATCGAGGCCGTACGCCGCCAGCGCGTAGGTGTAGAGCCGGCTGTTCGACATCAGATCGTCGACCGACTTCACCTTGGTGATGTTGGCAAGATAGTAGGTCGTCTCGCCCTTCACATAGGCGGAATTCGGATCGAGGCCGGCGATTTGCGCCTGCGTGGCGTAGTTCTTCGCCACCAGCTGCTGCGCCTTGTTGTAGATGGTCGCATCGGCACCGTTGGCGGCGAAGTTGAAGGCGGTGACGAACGCGGCGTAGCGCTTGTCGGTGAGCTTGTTGGCGAAACTGTTGGGGTTGGAAACGCCTTCCTTGAGCGCCTTGACCATGAACGCCTTGGCGTAGTCCATGTCCCCCAGCCCGTAGGCCTTCATGGCATATTTGAACAAGCGGTCGTTGTTGACGAAATCGTCGATCGATTTCACCTTGGTGATGTTGGCGAGATAATATTTGGTATCGCGATCGACCGTCGGCTGTTGCTCGATACGGTCGATCGACTTGTTGATGTCTTTGGTGATCAACTGGTAGCTGGTATAGGTACTGAGCAAGGACGCGCCTCCGGCCGAAGCTATGCCAGCACAATAAGCGCACTTCCTTGCGCGAAACTGAATCGCCAACATTCGGCCCCATGGCGGCTCCGATTCAAGCCTCACACAAGGCACGGGGGCTATCCCTTGTCCGACGTGAAATGCGGAAGGACCGGTCGTGGGCATTCTGATTGGACTTGTGGTGACGCTCGGCTGCGTCCTTGGCGGCTTCATGGCCATGGGCGGGCATCTGCACGTGCTGGTGCAGCCATGGGAAGCCGTGGTCATCTGCGGCGCCGCGCTCGGCACCTTCCTGGTCGCCAATCCGATGAAGACGGTCAAGGATACCGGCAAGGGCATTCTCGAAGCTTTCAAGCAGGCTGTGCCTAAGGAGCAGGACTATCTGGAAACGCTTGGCGTGCTGCACAGCCTGATGCGCGAGCTGCGCTCCAAGTCGCGCAGCGAGGTCGAGGCGCATATCGACAATCCGGAGGAGTCGGCGATCTTCCAGGCCTTTCCGACCGTGCTCAAGAATCACGACCTGATGAATTTCATCTGCGACTACTGCCGCATCATCATCATCGGCAATGCCCGCTCGCACGAGATCGAGGCGCTGATGGACGAGGAAATCCAGACCATCAAGTCCGACAAGATGAAGGCCTATCACGCGCTGGTCGCGGTCGGCGACGGCCTGCCGGCACTCGGCATCGTCGCCGCCGTGCTCGGCGTGGTCAAGGCGATGGGTGCGCTCGACCAGTCGCCGGAAATCCTCGGCGGCCTGATCGGCGCCGCGCTGGTCGGCACCTTCCTCGGCATCTTCCTGTCCTATGCGGTGGTCGGGCCTGTCGCCACCAAGATCAAGACGGTGCGCGAGAAGAAGAACCGCCTCTACATCATCGTCAAGCAGACGCTGCTCGCCTACATGAACGGCGCGCTGCCGCAGGTGGCGATCGAGTTCGGCCGCAAGACCATCTCCTCCTATGAGCGGCCGACCATCGACGCCGTCGAGCAGAGCACGATGAACACCGCCAGCGCCGAGAAGAAGGCCGCCTGAGCGATGCGCGACAGATCGGTGCCAAAACTGTCATGACGAGTCCGGGCAGCCCCTCGCAAGCGCGTTCGTTGATCATCGAGCGCCTGGTCGGCGACAGCGGCGAGGCCGACCAGGTCATCGACGCCGGCCGCGCCATGGCCGAACGGGCAGTACCGCTGCTGCAGAAGGCGCTCTCGAGCGAGCTTGGAACTCCCGTGAGCGTCGACCTCAGGACCGTGGAAATCAGTCGTGTCCCCGAGGCGCGTTCGCGCGCCGGCGAGACGTTCGCCATGACCGTTGTCGGCTCACCGGCATCCTCCGATGCGATGACCCTCGTCATCGACGCTGCCGCGATCGCGATCATCGTCTCGACGCTGTTCGGCGGCGACCCGGACATGCCGGTGTCGCCGATCGAGCGCGACCTGTCGCAGATCGAAGCCGATGTCTCGTCCATGGTGTTCCAGGAGGTTGCGCAGGCGCTGAACGGATCGGGGCAGCGCTCGCTCGAACTGCGGCTGCCCGCGCCGCGCGCAATGTCGGGCCTCGAGGCCAGGCGACACGTGTTGCGCGACGGCGCCGCGATCCGCATCATCCTCGGCATCTCGACGCCGGTCGACACCGGCTCGATCACGGTGATGATGCCGCAGCGTATCGTGCTGGCCGGCCGCGATGGTACGGCCGGCGTCAGCGAGGACGATCACGTCACCAGCTGGCGGGCTCGCTTTTCGGAAGAGGTGATGCGCTCGACCGTGGCGCTCGAAGCCACCATGCCGCTGACACGGCTGACGCTTGGGGACCTCGCCAATCTCGAAGTGGGCCAGGTCATCGATTTCGATGAGACGGCGCAATCACGGGCTCGCCTCGGCGCGCGCGGCCAGACGCTGTTCGTATGCGAGTTCGGCAAACTGGGGCAGAATTACACCGTCCGAATCAGGCATCCTTTCGATGCCGGGCAGGACTTCATCGATGGGCTCATGCCGGCCGGTGCCGGGCGCGCCTGAGCTTTTGGAGACGACGCATGGCCAAGACCAAGGTAGAACCAGAGCTCGACCAGCCGGACGAGCAGCTCGATCGCGCCATCGAGGAATTGCGCGGGGTCCTGCATGAGGAAGAGCAGCGCCCCGAGATGGCAGCCAGGGCCGCGGCATCGGCCAATTCCAGCGTCATCATGAATATCCCCGTCGATGTCCAGATCATCCTCGGCAGCACCGAGATGGCGGTTGCCGATCTGATGGCGCTGCAGAAGGGTTCGACGGTCGCGCTCAACCGCCGCATCGGCGAACCGGTCGATGTCGTGGTGAATGGCCGCAAGATAGCGCGCGGCGAGATCACCGTGCTCGAAAGCGACCCTTCGCGCTTCGGCATCAGGCTGACCGAAATCATCGCCGGCACGAAGGGCGCCTAGACATGGCTGGCAGGGCTTGCCGATGGCAGCGGAGGCGAAAGGCATGACAACGCCGCTGACGACCCTGACACGCGCACAGAAGGCGGCCGCCATACTGGTGGCGATGGGCAAACCGTCCGCCAGCCGCCTGCTGAAATTCTTCAAGCAGGAAGAGCTGAAGGCGCTGATCGAGGGCGCCCGGCTGCTCAGGACCATTCCACAGAGCGATCTCGAGCGTATCGTTGCCGAATTCGAGGCCGAATTCACCGAAGGCGCGGGCCTGCTCGATTCCGCCGACAGGATGGACACCATCCTCAACGAGTCGCTCTCGCCCGAAGAGATGAGCGCCATCATGGGCAACAAGAAACCGGAGGCTGCGCCCGAAGGGCCGCCGCCGATCTGGCCCGATCTCGAAAAGCTCGAGCCCGCGCGGCTCGGCGCCTTCCTCGCGGGCGAACATCCGCAGACGGCGGCCATGGTGCTGTCGAAACTGGCGCCGCAGGCGGCGGCGAGCGTGCTTTTGACGCTGACGAAGCCAATGCGCGGCGAAATCATCAAGCGCATGGTGACGATGGCCAACGTTCCGGCCGCCGCCACCAGGATCGTCGAGAACAGGCTGCGCGCCAGCGTGCTGTCGGACACCTCGACCAAGGACACGTCGGCCGGGCAGGCGCGCGTCGCCAGCGTGCTCAACGAGTTGGAAAAGCCCCTGCTCGACGAGGTCATGCAGGATCTCGAAGCCGCCGGCACGCCCGACCTCGACGGTGTTCGGGCCCGGCTGTTCGCTTTCGACGACCTGCCGCTGCTCACCCAGAAGGCGCGCGTGCTTTTGTTCGACGGGCTGTCGACCGAGCTTGTCACGCTGGCGCTGCGCGGCACGTCGGCGGCACTGGCCGAAGCGGTGCTGTTGGCGATCGGCGCCCGCTCCCGGCGCATGATCGAGGCCGAACTCGGGCAAGGGTCGGAGGGTGTCCCCGCCGCCGACATCATGGCGGCACGCAAGACGATCGTGACCACCACCATCCGGCTGTCGCGCGAAGGCGCATTCGAACTTCCCTCGACGCAGAACGCCGCCTAAGGCATGTCCGACGCCGTCGACAAGGATTCGAAAACCGAAGAGGCGACGGAAAAGAAGATCCGCGACACCATCGAACAGGGCAAGTTGCCCCATTCGAGGGAAACCGCGATCCTGGCCTCCTTTGTCGCCATACTGGTGTTTACCGTCTTCTATGCCAAGGACGCCATCGTCGAGCTCGGCATGTTCCTGTCGATGTTTCTCGAGAAGCCCGAGGCCTGGCCGATGGACACCGAGACCGATGTCATCGACCTCTACAAGATCGTGATGCTGGAAGTCGGCCGCGCCGTGCTCAGCCTGCTGGTGCTGCTGACCGTTGCCGGCATCGGCGCCTCGGTGCTGCAGAACATCCCGCAATTCGTCGGTGAGCGGATCAGGCCGCAGATGTCACGCATCTCGATCGTCAAGGGCTGGAACCGGATGTTCGGCGCCCAGGGCTGGGTCGAATTCCTGAAGTCCCTTGCAAAAGTCGGTTTTGCCATCGCCGTGCTCGCCTTCACGCTGTCGGAGGATCACCGCAAGCTGCTTGCCGGGATGATCACCAATCCGGTCGCTTTCGGCCTCGTCATCCGCGGCATCGCCGTCGACATACTGGTGGCGATCGTCTTCGTCATGGGACTGATCGCGGCGGTCGACATCGTCTGGTCGCGCTTCCACTGGAGGCAGGACCTGCGCATGAGCAAGCAGGAGGTCAAGGACGAGTTCAAGCAGTCAGAGGGCGACCCGATCGTCAAGTCGCGGCTGCGTTCATTGGCCCGCGACCGGGCGCGCAAGCGGATGATGACGGCAGTGCCGCGCGCGACGCTTGTCATCGCCAACCCGACCCACTTCTCGATCGCGCTGAAATATGTGCGCGACGAGGATTCGGCGCCGCTGGTGGTGGCGAAGGGGCAGGATCTCGTGGCGCTCAAAATTCGCGAAATCGCCAAGGAACATAACATCCCGATCTTCGAGGACGTGGCGCTCGCCCGCTCCATGTACAAGCAAGTTTCGGTCGATAATGTGATCCCGTCGCAATTCTACCAGGCCGTCGCCGAACTGGTGCGGATCGTCTACTCGAAAAAGGCTGAGCGCAGACAGATTTCATGAACCGCCAACCGCACGCAAAATCCCGCGAGATCATCGTCGCCAGCGCCATCGAACAGGTGGTGGTGGAACTCAGACTGATCGACGTCGCCGACTATATCGCCTTCATCCGGCTGGAGCATTTCGCCTGCCTGTCGGATCTGGTCGATTCAGCGGCGGAGCTGTTCTTCATGCCGGGTACGCTGAGGCTCGGCCATGGCGGCGAAGCGCATGTCGACTGGAGCGGCAGCCCGCGCATCGTGCTCGACCTGGAGCTCAGGCCACCCGGCGTGACCGTCTATTTCCAGCTGACGCTGAGCGAGACCGGCAACACGGTCGTGGTCAACTACGTGTCGTTTGAAAAACCGGGCGAAGACCCCCAGCATAATACGGCGCTGCTGGAGGCTGTGATTGAACAGGCCCGCATCCGCAAGGTCGAAGCTCTTACTCGATAAGCCCCAGCCGCAGCGCCTTGGCGACCGCCTGGTTGCGGTTGACGGCATTGAGCTTCTGGGTCGACTGGGTGAGGTATTGGTTGGCGGTATGCACCGATAGTTTCAGCAGCCGCGCGATCTCCTCGCTGGTGTTGCCGTTGGCGGTCAGCTTCAGGCATTCGAGCTCGCGCTTGGAGATCGAGCGCATTCTTCCGGCATCGCCCGGACGCATGCGCGCGACGGCGGCGAACAGCGAGAAGCAGCGAGCGTGGATTTCGTAGAGTGCATCCTGCGGCAGCGCGATCTCCGATCCCAGGAAGACGACGAGCCCGCATTGGCCGCGATCGGCATGGACGGGAAAGGCAATGCCGCTCGATCCGGGTGTCAGCGGCGCCATCTGTCCGGTCCAGGCGAGACTGCCGAACATGCCGGCCATGGCCGCCACGCCATCATCCGTCCACCAGCGCGGCTCGGTCGAAATCCGGCTATGGCGCACGATCTCCTCGCCATTGGCGCCCGAAATGAACTTCGTCGCCACCGCGGTGCCGGGATAATCGGAATCAAAGCACGGGACCAGCCGGGCGCGCTCGGGCGACGGGCTGACGAAGAACAGGCCGAAGGCCGAGGCGTTGATGTCGACTGATATCCAGCGGCAGCGGCGCACCGCATCGGGAATGGTGACGGCGTGATGCGTTTCGGAGCCAAGCGAGAAGGCGCCGAAAGGGCTGCGCTGCTCGTTGAAAAGGGCTTCCGCGGCGTCCTTGATGTCGGCGTGTTTCAAATGATGCCACTCCTGATCGCCGTGGCGATGGCCATCGCACGGTTCGAGGCCGCGAATTTCTGGATGGCGTGGGTGATGTAGCTGTTGACAGTGTTGGAGGAGACGCCAAGGATGACCGCCACCTCGTCGGTGGTCTTGCCTTCCGAAACCCAGAACAGGCATTCGCGCTCGCGGTCCGACAGCGGATCCTGCATGGCGGCGGCGGCGATCAACTGCGGAATATGCGAGAGCGCGTAGCAGCATTTCAGCTGCGCCCTCATCAGCGCCGGCTGGTCGATCCGGCCGGCGGCCGCCGCCGAGAACAAGGCGAACAGGCGCTGACGGCCGACATTCAGCCGCAGTGAATAGATCTCGGCATGGCCGAGCACGTCGAGGAGCCGGGCTTCTTCGCCCGAGACCAGCCCGTCGGCCTCCGGCGCCTGGGCCGCCACCAGCGGTGTCGGACGGATACCGGGTGCCGTGGTGAGCGGTCCCTGGGCAAGGCCGGCGATCAGCCGCTTGCCGATCAGCTCGATGACGTCGAAGATCCAGTTCGAGGAGACGATACGCGCATCGTTGCGGTCCTGGTCATGGACGATGGCGACCAGCATGTAGCTGTCGGCGCCGATCTCGGCGGTCAGTTCCATGAAGAAGCTGGTGAGATCACCGCGCGACGTCAGGCGCGAGCCTAATGTGTCGGATTGAAGAGGCGCGGCGGGACTGCTCATCTGCTGCTTTTGGCCGGAATCGGTTCTGATGTCCGGTTGCTGGAGAGCCAGCCGCCGAACTCGAAAACGCGTTACTTTTACGAGACACACACGAGGCGCGGGGCCGCGCCCAACCAGACGGAATCCATTCAGGGAACGCGAAGACGTCCGCGTCTGGCGCCGGAAAAATCCGGAACGTGAGACTTTGGGTGGTCGCCGCGCCCCCCGAGGACCGGCTGATTCGGGTCTAATCTACCCGCAGATGAATCTGACATCAAACGCGATTTGACAAAATCGAATCTGGGGGACTCTGCCTGCGACTCAGCGGCCGGTTTCCGTGCCTTTCCATGGCGGGAACGTCGAGCCGCACGGGCCGGCCATGGCGTTTGCGATGGCCTCATGGGGTGCCGGTGGATGCAAAAAAGGGCGGCTGACGCCACCCTTCCTTTGTCCGTCTTCCGCGCAGCCGGCTGCGTTCCCTGGACGACGATCTACCGGTCCTCGAAGCCGGTCAGCACGCCGACGGCATTGATGCCGATCTCCTCGACGGCATAGCCGCCTTCCTGGACGAACAGCGTCGGCAGGCCGAGCTTGGCGATGCGCCGGCCGATCTTGGGATAGTCTGATGTCTTCAGCTTGAACTGGCTGATCGGGTCCTTCTCGAAAGTGTCGACGCCGAGCGAGACGACGACGATGTCGGGCGCGTAGGCGGCGAGCCTGGCGCAGGCGTCTTCCAGTGAGACGTTCCAGGCGTCCCAGCCGGTGCCGAACGGCATGGGATAGTTGATATTGAAGCCTTCGCCGGCGCCGGCGCCACGCTCGTCGGCATGGCCGAGGAAGAACGGGTACTCGACCATCGGATCGCCGTGCAGGTTGATCACCTGCACGTCGGCGCGGTCATAGAAGATCTCCTGCGTCCCGTTGCCGTGGTGATAGTCGACGTCGAGGATCGAGACGCGTTTGGCGCCCTGGTCGCGGAACCATTGCGCGGCGACCGCCGCGTTGTTGATGTAGCAGTAGCCGCCCATGAAGCCGGCCCCGGCATGGTGGCCGGGCGGTCGGCAGAGCGCAAAGGCCGCTCTCTCGCCGTCCTTGACCAGGCCGGCGGCGGTCCGCGCCACGTCATAGGATGATTTGATCGCGGCCCAGGTGCCCTCGACGAAGGTGGCGCCGCCGTCGAAGGAATAATAGCCGAGCAGGGCGTCGATGCGCTTGGGCGGCACGTCGCCACGCAGGCCGCGCGTCGGCCAGGTGAAGGGCATCGCCGTACCCGTGTGGCCCTCGGCGATCCATTGCGGCCAGACGGTCGGCAGGAAGTCGATATAGTCTGACCTGTGGACGCGCTTGGCCGCGGCAAGGTCGTGCTCGACCGGTGCGATGATCGCGCCGAGCTTCTCGCTTTCGACCCGCGCCTTGATGAACTCCGCCCGCGAGGGCTTCTCGAAGCCGGGCACGATGGCTGAAGTAACCAGTTCCATCTGGCCGGCATGGCCGGCGTGAAGCGGCGAATAGACAGTCTTCATGAAATTCCTCTCGAAGTACAAAATCAGCCAAGATTGAGATAGGGGCTCAGCAGAGCGAGCCACATGGTTTCGACATCGTCCTCGATGAGGTCGAATGTCCTGCGGTCCTTCTTCAGCCCCACGAGCCGGCAGGCATGCCCGACCTCCATCATCACAACGCCGAGCCGGCTGGCGATCTTGCCTTCGAGCGCCGGATTCACATGCTGGAGCCATGCGGCATAGAGGGCGATGATCTGGTCGTCATATTCGTTCTGGATCGGCCGCAGGTCGGCATTGCCCGAAATGGCCTCGATCACCGGCATCAGGGTGGCGTTTTCGAGGTAGAGCTTCGAGGTGTCGATGAAGAGCTTGCGCACTTCACGCCGAAACTCTTCCCGGTTGGTCGGCGGGGCGACCTTGATGCGCCGCGCGATCACTTCGGGAAAGGATGACAGCCAGCGCCTGGCGAGGTCCAGAAGAATGGCTTCCTTGTTGGGAAAGTACTGGTAGACCGAACCGACCGACAGGCCGGCGCGCTGCGCGATGGCGAGCGTCGTCGGCGTCTTGGTTCCTTGCTCCCGCGTCAGGATCAGCGCGGCGTCGAGAATCCTGTCGACCACCTTGCTGGACCGTTGTTGCCGCGGCTGCTTGCGCGGTTCAAGCGCTATCCTGGTTTTGCGGTCGAGACTGCGCTTCACTGCTTGATGCCCTCGTTCCCCGCCTGGTCCCAACACAGGCGGAGCGTGCTGTCCACAATACATTCTAAATCCGGCATGTTGACAAACGCGAATAATCAGTCGCATTCTTTTATCCACACTGTCTCTCGGGATAACAAGGGGAATCTCGAAGACAGCGCGCCGGCATCATTCGTTGTCCGATAGCCCACGCTCCGTGGTGTGGCGGGTCGTTGGGCACGAGCTTTGCCGGTCTCAGTCAGTCGTCAAAAGCGCGGAGTCGCGATGTCGGTCACGGGTGCGGGTCATAGTGCGGATCTGATTGTCCTCAACGGTCGTGTGCTGACCATGGACAATGACAATCCCGCCGCCGAAGCCGTTGCCGTCAAGGACGGCGCCATCATCGCCATCGGCAGCAGCACCTCTATCGAAGAGTTCAAGGGACCGGCTACCAAGGTCATCGATGCGCTTGGCGGATCAGTCCTGCCCGGCTTCATCGAAGCCCACATGCATCTGTTTTCCGGCGCCGCCGAGCTCGCCCATCTGCAACTGGCTGGCGTGCATGGGTTCGAGGCGCTGCAGAAGGCGATCCGCGACTATGCAGCGACGCACCCCGACGCGCGGATGCTGGTTGGCCAGAGCGTCGACTACACCGTGCTCGACGACGAGCGGGTGACGCGTCACCATCTCGATGCGATCCTGCCGGACCGGCCTTTCGTCATGGCCGCCCCCGACCACCATACGATGTGGGCCAACACCAAGGCGCTTGAACTGGCCGGCATCCTCAATGGGCGCACGCTTGGGCCGGGCAATGAGATCGTCATGGGCGACGATGGCCTGGCAGCGGGCGAATTGCGCGAAGGCGAGGCCTTCGGCCCGGTTCTCGACCTTGCCGGCGAAGGCCGCGTGCGGCTGGGCCTGGCGACTGGCGGCGAGCCCGACCCGATGCCGTCGGCGGAAGAACGGGCTTTCGACCGCGACATCATGCGGCGCGGGCTTGCCTGGTGCGCGCGCCACGGCATCACCTCGATCCAGAACATGGACGGCAACCTCTACCAGCTCGAACTGCTGGCCGAGATCGAGGCCGAGGAAGGCCTGCCATGCCGCGTGCGGATGCCTTTCCACTACAAGAATTTCATGACGCTCGACATGCTCGGCAAGGCCTCCGTCATGGCCGAACGCTACGACAGCGAGTGGCTGTCATCGGGCATGGTCAAGGTGTTCTACGACGGAGTGCTCGATTCCTGGACGGCGGTCATGATCGAGCCTTATGCCGATCGGCCCGACTGGGTCGGCGAGCCATTGTTCACGCCGCAGCAGTTCATCGATCTGGCAGTCGCCATCGACAGGCGCGGGCTGCAGATCGCGGTGCACTCGATCGGTGACGGCGCGGTGCGCGCCGTGCTCGACGGCTACGAGGCGGCGCAGAAGGCCAATGGCAAGCGTGACAGCCGGCATCGCGTCGAACATATCGAGGTCACCACCGCCGCGGACGTGCCGCGTTTTGCCGAACTCGGCGTCATCGCTTCCATGCAGCCGCCGCATCCGCCCGGCGCCATGGATTTCCCGCTGGAGCCGACCGTATCGCGCATCGGGCCGGCCCGCTGGCCGCTCAGCTATGCCTGGCGGACGTTGAAGGATGCCGGCGCCCATGTCGTGTTCGCGTCGGACTGGCCGGTATCGCCGATCGATCCGATCCTGGGCATCAAGGCGGCAGCGCTGCGCAAACCGTGGGCAGAAAACGATCCCGACCAGAGCTTCTCGCTGCATGAATCGATCGCCGCCTACACGGTCGAGGGCGCCTACGCGGAATTCGCCGAGCATCGCAAGGGCATGCTGAAATCAGGCTACATGGCGGATCTGGTGGTGCTGTCGGCCGATATCGAGAAGACGGCGCCGGCCGATCTGCACAAGCTGCGGCCGGTGACGACGATCTGCGGCGGCAAGATCACCTATCAGGCCTGACAATGGCATGAGGCTTGCTGTCTAAGGACTGACTGAACTGTGATTCAATGCCGGGCTTGCCATCCTTCCGGCCATGTGGTCACATCCAACAGGGGACAAACTCCGCCAGCAAGAGCGGGGTCAACAGTGAGGCGTAATCGTGCCGGACAAACCGGATCGGAATGCGATTGAAGTAGTAAACGTCAGCAAAATTTTCGGATCGGGTGAAGGGCAGGTCGCTGCCCTCGACAAGGTCTCGGTGTCCATCCGCGAAAACGAGTTCTTCACGCTGCTGGGACCGTCCGGCTGCGGCAAGACCACCTTGCTGCGATTGATCGCCGGCTTCGACTTTCCAACAGCCGGCGAGATCCTGCTCTACGGCCAGGACATCGCGCCATTGCCGCCCTTCAAGCGGCCGGTCAACACCGTCTTCCAGTCCTACGCGCTGTTCCCGCACATGACGGTCGCCGACAATATCGGCTTTGGCCTTGAAATGCTGGGCAAGCCGAGGGCCGAGATCAAGGCGCGCGTCGCGGAGATGTTGAAGCTGGTCAAGATGGAAGCTCTGGCCGGTCGTCGCACCGGCCAAATTTCCGGCGGCCAGCAGCAGCGCGTGGCGCTGGCCCGGGCGCTGGCGCCGCAGCCGAAGGTGCTGTTGCTCGACGAACCGCTCTCGGCGCTCGACTACAAGCTGCGCAAGGAGATGCAGATCGAGCTGAAGCGGCTGCAGCACGAGACCGGCATCACCTTCATCTTCGTCACCCACGACCAGGAAGAAGCGTTGACCATGTCGGACCGCATCGCGGTGATGTCGTCGGGCAAGATCCTGCAGGTCGGCTCGCCTTGGGACATCTACGACAAGCCGGCGGAACGCTTCGTGGCCGACTTCATCGGCGAAACCAATTTCCTCACCGCCGCCATCTCGGGCGTCGGCAGTGGCAAGGCGCGCGCGACGCTCAAATCCGGTACCACCATCGAGGCAACCGTTGCCGAAGGCTTTCAGCCGAAGGACAACGCCACCGTGGTGGTGAGGCCCGAGCATGCCAAGCTGACCAAGGACAAGGGCGACCTGTCGGGCACGGTCGAGAACATCGTCTATTTCGGCACCGACACGCATATCCATGTCCATCTCGACAGCGGCGAGGCCTTCACCGTGCGCCAGCAGAACACGCGCAGCGCGGGCTGCGGTTTCGAGCGCGGCGACAAGGTCGGCATCATCGTCGGCAACGACGCCGCGCAAGTGCTGAGGGACTGATGGCCACCGCGGAAGAAGTCGCCAAGGCAGCGGAACGGCGCGATGTCCGTGACCGCTGGCTTTTGTCAGCGCCGGCGCTGCTGGTCATCCTGTTTGCCGCCACCGGCCCGCTGCTGATCGTGCTGGTCTATTCGTTCCTGACGCCCGGCGCTTATGGCGACGTGAAATGGCTGTTCTCGGGCGATGCCTGGACGTCGGTATTCCTGGAACGCGATATTTTCGACGATACGCTGTCGCTCGCGGCGGCGCATGTCACCATCTTCTGGCGCTCGATCAAGCTGGCGGTGGTGACGACGCTCGCCACCTTGGCGCTCGGTTTCCCGACCGCCTATTTCATGGCCACGCGTAGTGAGAAAACACGCGACCTCTGGCTGTTCCTGATCACCATCCCGTTCTGGACGAACCTGTTGATCCGGACCTTCGCCGTGCTGCAGATCATCCGCAACGAAGGCATCGTCAACACCATCCTTCTGAAGCTCGGCATCGTCTCGGCGCCGATCCAGATCCTCTATACCGACACGGCGATCCTGATCGGCATGGCCTATGTCTATCTGCCGCTGATGGTGCTGCCGATCTACGCCAGCATGGAGAAGCTCGACTTCCGGCTGGTCGAGGCGGGTTACGATCTCTACGCGACGCGCTTCAAGGTGCTGCGCAAGATCATTTTTCCGTTGGTCAAACCCGGCGTCATCGCCGGCTCGATCCTGGTCTTCATTCCGGCGCTCGGCGCCTATGTGACGCCGAGCGTCCTCGGCGGCGGCAAGAACATGATGCTGTCCAACCTGATCGAATTGCAGTTCGGACAGGGCCGCAACTGGCCGCTCGGCTCGGCCCTGTCGATCACGGTGATGATCATCGTCATGGCGGCGCTGCTTGCCTATGTGCGCAATGCCGGCAAGTCAGGGGTGCGGCATGGCTAGCAACTTCTCCATCAAGCACCAGCCGGGCTTCACCGCGATCGCGGCGACATGCTTCATCGTGCTCTACCTGCCGATTTTCGTGCTGGTGGTCTATGCCTTCAATGCGGCAAGCTCGACCTCGGAGTGGGGCGGCTTTTCGCTGAAATGGTTCCAGTCGGCATACCAGAACACGCAAGTCATCGATGCGACGCTGCGCTCGTTCCAGATCGGCGCCATCGCGGCGGTGCTGTCGACCATCTTCGCCACCATGGCCGCGCTCGCCACCACGCGCACGGCGTCCTATCCCGGTCTCACCTTCAAATACGCGGCGATCAACCAGCCGCTGATGGTGCCCGAGATCGTCACCGGCGTGGCGCTGTTGATCTTCTTCTCGCGCATCAAGATCTTCACCGGCTATTCCGGCATCGGCTATCTGGTCGCCGCGCATACGGCGTTCTGCATCCCCTTTGCCTATCTGCCGATCCGGGCGCGGCTGGAGAACATGGACCTGACGCTGGAACGCGCCGCGGCAGATCTCTACGCCACGCCGTGGAAGACCTTCCGCCGCATCACGCTGCCGCTTTTGTGGCCCGGCATCCTGGCCGGGCTGATGCTGGCCTTCGTTATCTCGCTCGATGACGTCGTCATCACCGAATTCGTCAAATCGGGCGGCCAGGACACGCTGCCCACCTACATGCTCGGCCAGATCCGCCGCGGCATCACACCCGAGATCAACGCGATATCGACCGCCTTCCTGCTGCTTTCGGTCGCGATCGTCACGTTGTTTTTCTTCGTCAGCAGGAAACGAGACTGAAACCGATAATGGGAGTTAGAACGATGAACTGGAAAACCACAGCGACCGCCATGGGGTTGGCGCTGCTCGCTTCGACGGGCCTCGCCCGCGCCGATGGCGTGCTCAACATCTACAATTGGGGCAACTACACCAGCCCGGACGTGATCAAGAAGTTCGAAGCCAAATACAACGTCAAGGTCACGATCACCGACTACGATTCCAACGATACGGCGCTGGCCAAGGTCCGCCAGGGCGGCACCGGCTTCGACATAGCGGTGCCCTCGCAGACCTACGTGCCGATCTGGATCAAGGAAGGCCTCGTCCAGGAGACCGACCCGGGCCAGATGGAGAACGCCAAGAACATCGCGCCCGAATGGGCCAATCCCGACTTCGACCCCGGCCGTAAATACACTGTTCCGTGGGCCTGGGGCACGATCGGCGTCGTCGTTAATACCGATGCCTACAAGGGCCCGGCCAACACCTGGGGCATCATCTTCAACACGCCTGACGAACTGAAGGGCAAGACCAACGTCGTGCCGGAGATGGGCGACGTGATGTTCGCCGCGATCAAGTATGTCGGCGGCCAGCAGTGCACCAACGACAAGGCGGTGCTGAAGAAGGTGCGTGATCTCCTGGTGGCGGCCAAGCCGAACTGGATCGCCATGGAATACAACACCATCGAGAAGATGGGCGCCGGCGACTTCAAGGCAACCAGCGACTGGAACGGCTCGGCGCTGCGCCAGCGCCTGGCCAATCCGGCCATCCACTTCAACTATCCGAAGGAAGGCTACGGCCTGTGGAGCGACAACGTCGTCGTCCTGAAGGAAGCCAAGAACGTCGAGAACGCCAAGCTGTTCCAGAACTTCATCATGGATCCGGAAAACGCGGCGGGCCTGTCGGCCTTCCACCGTTACGCCAATGCCATCACCGGTTCGGACAAGTATATGCCGGCCGACATGAAGGACGCTCCGGAAGTCGTCATCCCGGCAGACGCCAAGCCGCTTGGTGAACTGCAGCAGATGTGCGCGCCAGAGACGCAGGAGCTCTACACCAAGATCTGGACCGAACTGCAGAAGTAGTCACAGACCCCAGGGGGCCCGGCGGCATATGCCGCCGGGCCTTTTCTTTTCCGGGAATGGCCTTTCATGGACTCCTACCGCAACAGCGATCCGCGGCCGCCGATCATGCAGGGCTCGCCGCCCGCAATGGTGCCGCCGAAGCTCGACTGGGACAGGCCGCCCTGGAACCGCTGGGCTTTCCAGCACATCAGGGAAATTCTGCCGACCGCCGAAGTCTGGCGCGGCACTGGCCACCGCCGTCGTCTCGAACGCGCCGAGGTCGATCTCGACGGACTGGCGGTCGAGGACAGCGGGGGCAGGCCTTCGACGCTCGCCGGCTTGCTCGACGAGACCTATACGGACGGGTTCCTGGTGCTCAAGCACGGCAAGGTCGCCTATGAGCGTTATTTCAACGGCATGGACGAACGCACGCTGCATCTGTCGCAATCGATGGCCAAGTCCGTCACCGGCTCGGTGTTCGGCATACTGGCCGGACGCGGCCTGATCGATCCGGCCAGGCCGGTCACCGATTATTTGCCGGAGCTTGGCGCCACCGGCTGGGCCGGCGCCAGCGTCCAGCATGTGCTGGACATGACCACCGGCGTGCGGTTCTCCGAGGAATATACCGACCGCTATTCCGACATCGGTCAGGTCGATGTCGCCACCGGCTGGAAGCCGGTGCCACCGGGCAGCGATCCGGATTTCCGCTGGCCCTCACACATGTTCGAGCTGATCCTGGGCTTGAAAGAGACGGTGCGCCCGCACGGCGCTCAGTTCGAATACCGCTCGATCGAGACGGATGTGCTCGCCTTCATCATGGAACGGGTGACCGGCAAGCGGCTGGCGCAGCTGGTTTCCGAGGAACTCTGGCAAAAGCTCGGCGCCGACGAAAGCGCCTGCTTCACCGTCGACAGCGCCGGCTATGCGCTGGCCGATGGCGGCTTCAACGCGACGCTGCGCGACTACGCCCGCTTTGGCCAGTTGATCCTCGACAATGGCGGCGGCATCGTGCCGGCCGACTGGATCGAGGCGACGCGCACTGGCACGCATGGTCCGGATTTCTCCGTCAGCCTGCCCGATGGCAGCTACCGCAACCAGTTCTGGATCGAGAATTCCAGGTCGCGGGCACTGATGTGCCGGGGTGTGTTCGGGCAGTTGATCCACATCGACTGGAACACCGGAATGGTGGTGGTGAAGCTGTCGACCTACCCGGATTTCAGCAACATGGCCTATTCCGTGGCAACGCTGAAGGCCGTGCACGCCATCGCCGCGGCGCTCGCCTGAACCTCAAGAAAGAAAAGACTGGGAGGAAACGCCATGACCGGCAAGACCGCGTTCGAGACCCGCTACGGCTTCCGCCGCAACGAGGTGCTGCTCGGCAACTGGCGCGAGAACCCGTTCAACCGCTGGTCATTCCAGAATCTCGGCGAACTGGTGCCGACGGCACGCGTGGCTGCGTCACCGGGCGTCGTTGAAGCTCCTGTGCGGGACTTGGCCGGCTTGCTCGGCGAAAAGGTTTCGGTTGCCGGTGCGCCAGAGACGGTGGCCGAGTTTCTCTTGCGCTCCAGCACCGACGCGCTGACGGTGATGAAAGGCGGCAAGGTCATAGGCGACTGGTTCGCCCCGTATATGGATTTCGGCGCCCGCCACATCATCTTCTCGATCAGCAAATCGGTGACCGCCATCATCGCCGGCATACTGGAAGGCGAGGGGGTGTTCGACCCCAAGGCGCCGGTGACGCACTATATCCCCGAAGCCGTCGGTTCGGCCTATGGCGATGCGAGCGCGCGGCATGTGCTCGACATGAGCGTCAGCCTCGATTTCGAGGAGGCCTATCTCGATCCGGAAAGCGCCTTCGCCCGCTATCGCCGCGCGACGCTGTGGAATCCCGGCGGCGGCACCGAAAGCCTGCGCGAATTCATCCTGACCTTGCAGCGGCTTGCCGAGCCGCATGGCCAGACCTTCCGCTACCGCTCGCCCAATTCCGACCTGCTCGGCCTGCTGTTGGAGCGGGCGTCGGGACAGCGCTTCCCCGATCTGATGCGAGAGAAACTGTGGCTGCCGCTCGGCGCCGTCAGCGAAGCCTCGATCGGCGTCGACATGGAAGGCACGGCACGCACCGCCGGCGGCATTTCGGTGACGCCGCGTGACCTGGCGCGCATCGGCGAGATGATGCGGCAGGGCGGCACGGCCAACGGCCGCCGCATCGTGCCCGAAGCCTGGGTGCGCGACACCACGGTCACCGGCGGCAGCTCGGAAGCCTGGCAGCGCGGTGCGATGCTGCCGTTGTTCCCGAAGGGCCGCTATCGCAACAAATGGTATCAGACCGGCTTCGAAAATGGCGCCTATTGCGGCATCGGCATCCATGGCCAGTGGCTTTACGTCGATCCCAGGACCGAAGTGGTGATCGCCAAGATGTCGTCGCAGCCGGAGCCGGTCGACGATCCTCTGGATGTCGAGATCGTCGCGTTCTTCGAGGCGCTGAGCCGGATGATTTGAGTTGGGGGTGGTGAGCCGGTTTATCAAACGGTAGCGCCGCCCCTCATCGCCCTGCCGGGCACTTCTCCCCGTATAGGGACGGGGAGAAGGAGCTGGCAGCAATGTCGGCTCACTTCTTGCGACGTTGGTGATTGGCGAAGCCAGTGAGACAGCCCCTCTCCCCGTCACTATACGGGGAGAGGATGCCGGCAGGCAGGTGAGGGGCAACGCTGACGTTCGATAGCAGACATGCTTTCCTGTGGACCTCGCGCACCGGCGAAGCGCTCAGCAGTTGGCGATGTGAACGTCGGCGCCTATGGTCGCCGCTCTTTTCGAAAAGAGTGGGAATAACATGGCATCCGACATCAAGCGCATCGCAGCCATCATCGCGGCCGAAATCAAGGCGCGGCCCGAACAGGCGGCCGCAGCGATCGGACTGCTCGATGAGGGTGCGACGGTGCCGTTCGTGGCGCGCTACCGCAAGGAAGTGACCGGCGGGCTGGACGACACGCAGCTGCGCGACCTTGCCGAGCGGCTCGCCTATCTGCGCGAGCTCGATGCGCGCCGCGCCACCATCCTTGGCTCGATCCGCGAACAGGGCAAGCTGACCGAAGAGCTTGAAACCAAGATCGCGGCGGCGGTCACCAAGGCGGAGCTGGAAGACATCTATCTCCCCTACAAGCCGAAGCGCCGCACCAAGGCCGAGATCGCCCGCGAGCGAGGCCTGGGGGCTTTGGCGGAGGCAATCCTCGCAGACCGCTCGCTGGTGCCCGCTGAGGTGGCGCTGGCGTATGTGACCGAGGAGGTGGCCGACGCCAAGGCGGCGCTCGAGGGCGCGCGCGACATCCTGTCGGAGCAGTTCGCGGAAAATGCCGATCTGGTCGGCAAGCTGCGGACCTACATGAAGGAGCGCGCCTTCCTGCGCGCCAGGGTGGTCGATGGCAAGCAGGAAGCCGGCGCGAAATTCTCGGACTATTTCGACCATGTCGAGCGATGGTCCACGGCGCCAAGCCACCGCGCGCTGGCCATGCTGCGCGGCCGCAACGAGGAAGTGCTGTCGCTGGACATCGAGGTCGACGCGGATGACACCTCGCCGGTGAAGCCGGTCGAGCGGATGATCGCCAACGCCTATGCCATCGGCGGCAGCCTGCCGGGCGACCGCTGGCTGATGGAGGTCGCCGGCTGGACCTGGCGGATAAAACTGTCGCTGCACCTGACGCTCGATCTGATGCGCGACCTGCGCGAACGGGCCGAGGAAGAGGCGATCCACGTCTTTGCCCGCAACCTGAAGGATCTGCTGCTGGCGGCACCCGCCGGCTCGCGGCCGACGATGGGGCTCGATCCCGGCATCCGCACCGGCGTCAAGGTGGCGGTGGTGGATGGCACCGGCAAGCTGGTGGCGACGACAACGGTCTATCCGTTCCCGCCGAGGAACGATGTGCGTGGCACGCAGGCCGAGCTTGCCGCGCTGATCCGCCAGCACAAGGTGGAACTGATCTCGATCGGCAACGGCACCGGCAGCAGAGAAACGGAAAAGCTGGTGGCCGACATGCTGTCCGACATGCCCGCGGGGGCAGGTCCGAAGCCGCTCAAGGTGATCGTCAGCGAGGCGGGTGCCTCGGTCTATTCGGCCTCGGCGGCGGCGGCGGCCGAGTTTCCCGGCCTCGACGTGTCGCTGCGCGGCGCGGTGTCGATCGCTCGGCGCCTGCAGGACCCGCTGGCCGAGCTGGTCAAGATCGAGCCGAAATCCATCGGTGTCGGCCAGTATCAGCACGATGTCGACCAGTACCGGCTCGGCCGCTCACTGGAAGCTGTCGTGGAGGACGCCGTCAACGCGGTCGGCGTTGATCTCAACACCGCCTCGGCGCCGTTGCTGGCGCGCGTCTCGGGCCTCGGCGCGTCGCTCGCCGACGCCATTGTCGCACATCGCGATGCGACCGGACCATTCGCCAGCCGCAAGGAACTGCTCAAGGTGGCGCGGCTTGGACCGCGCGCCTTTGAACAGTCCGCCGGCTTCCTGCGCATTGCCAATGGCAGCGAGCCGCTCGATGCCTCGTCGGTGCATCCGGAAGCTTATGGCGTGGCCAAGAAGATCGTGGCGGCCTGTGGGCGCGACGTGCGTTCGCTGATGGGCGACAGCGCGGCGCTCAAGGCGCTCGATCCCCGTGTCTTCGTCGACGAGCGTTTCGGCCTGCCGACGGTGCGCGATATTCTGGCGGAGTTGGAGAAGCCCGGCCGCGACCCGCGCCCCGGCTTCAAGACCGCGACCTTCGCCGACGGCATCGACGACATCAAGGACCTGAAGCCCGGCATGCTGCTGGAAGGGACGGTGACCAACGTGGCGGCGTTTGGCGCCTTCGTCGATATCGGCGTCCACCAGGACGGGCTGGTGCATGTCTCGCAGCTTGCCGACCGTTTCATCAAGGACGCGCATGAGGTGGTCAAGGCCGGCGACGTGGTCAAGGTGCGCGTCGTCGATGTCGACATCAAGCGCAAGCGCATCGCGCTGTCCATGCGCAGGGATGGCGGCGAGGGCGGCGCATCGAAGGGCGGACCGCGCGACAATGGCGGCGGCAGGCCGGCGCCACGCTCGCCGGCGCCGCAGCGCCAGCCGGAGCGGCCGGCAGAGCAAGGTGCGTTTGGGGCGGCGCTGGCGGACGCGCTGAAGCGGAAGTAGCTACCACGCCAGAACAGCCGGCTCCTTCTCGAGCCGGCCCAGCAGCCAGTCTCGAAAACTGGCAACCGGTGGATAGCCGCGCTTGTCGTGGGGAACGACGAGGTAATAGGCGCTGCGGCTTTGCATCGGCTGGCCGGGCGCTGGCACAAGCTGGCCGCGCTGTAATTCACCCTCGATGAGGAGCAGCGGCAACAGCGCCACGCCGAGCCCCGCCATGCAGGCCTGGGCGGCGGTGCCGAACTGTTCGAACTGCATTCCGGGTCCGGTCGGAGCGCTCAGAGCCTGATGCTCGAACCATTCCGTCCAGGCGCCTGGGCGCGTCGTCATGTGCAGCAGCGGCAAACGGCCGATGTCGGCCGGCGTGGCGATGGCGCGGCCGGCGAGGAATTCGGGCGACACCACCGGCGCCACCGTTTCGCGCACCAGAAGCGTCGAGTCGGCTTCCGGCCAGTCCGGCAGGCCGAAGTGGATGGCCGCATCCAGCCTCTCCCGGGCGAAGTCGAAGCGGCCGACACGGGTGACGAAGTTGATGGTTATGTCGGGATTGCTTTCGACGAAATCGGGGATCATCGGCATCAGCCAGCGCGTGCCGAAGGTCGGCAGAATGGCGAGGTTCAGGATGCCGCTATGCTGATTGCTCATCAATCCGAGCGCCGCGTCGCGCAATTGGCCAAGGGCCGAACGCACCGTCTCGGCATAGATTTCGCCTGCCGTGGACAGGCGGACGTTGCGGCTGTCGCGCTCGAACAATCGGCGGCCGAACTGATCTTCCAACAGCCTGATCTGCCGGCTGACCGCACCCTGGGTCAAATCCAGCTCCTGGGCAGCGGCGGTGAAGGAGCCGAGCCGGGCCACCGCCTCGAAGGCGGCGAGGGCACTGATGTTGGGCAAAAGGCGACGCTGGACACTCATGATCCATTCCTAACGCTCATTGATCGGTGAAGCAATTTCGTTTGATTTTTTCAAGGCACAGGCCGATAAGCCGGGCTTCACCCTTCGAAGGATCGAAAAGCCATGGCCGCTGACAAGAATGCATTCGTCTGGGAAGACCCGTTCCTGATCGAGGGCCAGCTTTCGGAAGATGAGCGTATGGTGCGCGACGGCGCTGCCGCCTTTGCCGCCGACAAGCTCGCGCCGCGCATCGAGGAAGCGTATCTCAACGAGACTTTCGACACGGCGATCTTCCGCGAGATGGGCGAGGCCGGCCTGCTCGGCATCAACATCCCGGAGGAGTTCGGTGGCCTCGGCGCAAACTATGTCACCTATGGGCTGGTGGCGCGGGAAGTCGAACGTGTCGATTCCGGCTACCGCTCGATGATGTCGGTGCAGTCGTCGCTGGTGATGTATCCAATTTACGCCTATGGCTCGGATGAACAGCGCAAGAAGTACCTGCCGAAGCTCGCCAGTGGCGAATGGATCGGCTGTTTTGGCCTGACCGAGCCGGATGCCGGCTCCGACCCCGGCGGCATGAAGACCCGCGCCGAAAAGACCGCCAACGGTTACAAGCTGACCGGCTCCAAGATGTGGATTTCCAATGCGCCGGTCGCCGACGTGTTCGTCGTCTGGGCGAAGGTGAAGGGCGAGAACGGCAAGGACGAGATCCGCGGTTTCGTGCTGGAAAAGGGCATGAAGGGGCTTTCGGCCCCCAAGATCGGCGGCAAGCTCTCGCTGCGCGCTTCGATCACCGGCGAAGTGGTGATGGAAGGCGTCGAGGTCGGCGAGGACGCGCTGCTGCCCAATGCCAAGGGCCTCGGCGGACCGTTCGGTTGCCTCAACCGGGCCCGCTTCGGCATTTCCTGGGGCTCGATGGGAGCGGCGGAAGATTGCTGGCATCGCGCTCGCCAGTATGGCCTGGACCGCAAGCAGTTCGGCAAGCCGCTGGCCGGCACCCAGCTTTACCAGAAGAAGCTCGCCGACATGCAAACCGAGATCGCGCTTGGGCTGCAGGCATCCTTGCGCGTCGGGCGGCTGCTCGACGAGGGCAAGATGGCGCCGGAGATGATCTCGATCGTCAAGCGCAACAATTGCGGCAAGGCGCTCGATATCGCCCGCCAGGCCCGCGACATGCATGGCGGCAACGGCATCCAGATCGGCTACCACGTCATGCGCCACGCGCAGAACCTCGAGACCGTCAACACCTATGAGGGCACGCATGACGTGCATGCGCTGATCCTTGGACGGGCGCAGACGGGGATACAGGCGTTCTTTTGAGCGACTTTAAGCCGGCAACGGGTTCTTTAGTTTAGGTGCGCCGCAACATCCGCTTGGAGAATGGCGGCCAGATGTGGCAGGGTTCGGCCAGCTAAACGCCGATCCCGGGGCCCCATGGCAATTCTGGCAGCCGTCTACCACCTGACCCACTACAAATATGACCGGCCGGTGGTGCTCGGCCCTCAAATCATCAGGCTTCAGCCTGCACCGCATTCCCGCACCAAGGTGTTGAGCCATTCGCTGAAGGTCGAACCGGCGAACCATTTCGTCAATCTGCAACAGGATCCCTACGGCAATTTCCTCGCCCGGTTCGTCTTTCCCGAGCCGGTGACGGAGCTGAAGATCGAGGTCGACCTCGTCGCCGACATGACCGTCTACAATCCGTTCGACTTCTTCGTCGAACCGTCGGCGGAGGCGTTCCCGTTCGATTATCCCGAGGAAATCAGGGAGGATCTGGCCATCTACCGGACACCGGAGCCGGCGGGGCCGCTTCTCTCGGCTTTCCTGGAATCCGTCGACCGCAGCGCGCCCAACACGGTCAATTTCCTCGTCGACCTCAATGCAAGGCTGCAGCGCGAGATCGCCTATATCGTGCGCATGGAGACCGGCGTCTTCTCACCGGAGGAAACGCTGGCCGCGGGCAAGGGTTCGTGCCGCGATTCAAGCTGGCTGCTGGTGCAGATCCTGCGCAATCTCGGCATCGCCGCGCGCTTCGTCTCGGGCTACCTGATCCAACTCAAGCCCGACCTTGTCGCGCTGGATGGGCCGGCAGGTACATCGGTCGATTTCACCGACCTGCATGCCTGGTGCGAGGTCTATCTTCCCGGCGCCGGCTGGATCGGCTTCGACCCGACCTCCGGCCTGCTCACCGGCGAGAGCCATGTGCCGCTGGCCGCGACACCGCATTTCCGCAATGCGGCACCGATTTCGGGCATGGCGAGCTTTGCCAATGTCGAGTTCGGCTTCGACATGCGGGTCGATCGCATCGCCGAACATCCGCGCATCACCAAGCCGTTCTCGGATGAAAGCTGGCAGGCGCTGGACGCGCTCGGCAACAAGGTCGATGCCGCGCTCGCGGCCGGGGATGTGCGGCTGACGATGGGCGGCGAGCCGACCTTCGTGTCGATCGACGATTTCGAATCCGCCGAGTGGAACACGGCCGCCGTCGGGCCGACCAAGCGCGAAAAGGCCGACGCGCTGATCCGCCGGCTGCGCGAGCGCTTCGCACCGGGAGGCTTTCTGCACTACGGCCAGGGCAAATGGTATCCCGGTGAAAGCCTGCCGCGCTGGACGTTTTCGCTCTACTGGCGCGCCGACGGCGAGCCGGTATGGAGCGACCCGTCGCTGATCGCGCGGGAGAAAAGCTCGGCCGATATCGGGCCGAAACAGGCCGAAAGCCTGCTGACGGCGATCGCCGGCGAGCTCGGCATCGACACCTCCATGGTCAGCGAAGCCTATGAGGACCCAGCCGAATGGCTGCTCAAGGAAGGCAAGCTGCCCGACAATGTCGACCCGTCCAACTCCAAGCTGGAAGACCCGGAAGAGCGCAGCCGCATGGCGAAGGTGTTCGAGCGCGGGCTGACCAAGCCGTCCGGCTATGTGCTGCCGGTTCAGCGCTGGAACAGCCAGGCGTCCGGCCAGCGCTGGCGGTCGGAAAAATGGACGACGCGGCGCGGCCGGTTGTTCCTGGTGCCCGGCGATTCGCCGGTCGGCTATCGTCTGCCGTTGGGAACGCTGCCCTATGTGCCGCCGGCGCAATTTCCCTACATCGTGCCTGTCGATCCGTCGCTGCCGCGTGGGCCGCTCCCCGTGCGGGAAGCGATCTTGCCGACGGCCGCTCCGGCCGAACTGGAAGGCGCCGACGAAATGGCCCGCCGCCAGCAGGCGGTATCCTTCACCGCTGTCAGTGGCCAGCAGGACCGCGTCGAGCAGGAGATCACCGAAATCGGCGGGGCGGTGCGCACGGCACTTTCGGTCGAACCGCGTGACGGAAGGCTGTGCGTTTTCATGCCGCCGGTCGAGGCGCTGGAAGACTATCTCGAACTCGTGGCCGCTGCCGAGAACGCTGCAAAGGCGATAGGCCTTCCCGTGCATATCGAGGGCTACGGCCCGCCGCACGATCCGCGCCTCAACGTCATCCGCGTGGCACCCGATCCCGGCGTCATCGAGGTCAACATCCATCCCGCCTCGAACTGGCAGGATTGCGTGGCGACCACGACGGCGATCTACGAGGAGGCGCGGCAGACGCGGCTGGGCGCCGACAAGTTCATGATCGACGGCCGCCACACCGGTACCGGCGGCGGCAACCATGTCGTGGTCGGCGGTGCCACGCCCAACGACAGCCCGTTCCTGCGCCGGCCCGATCTGCTGAAAAGCCTGGTGCTGCAATGGCAGCGGCGTCCCTCGCTGTCCTATCTGTTCTCCGGCCTGTTCATCGGCCCGACCAGCCAGGCGCCGCGCTTCGACGAGGCGCGGCACGATTCGCTCTATGAACTCGAGATCGCGATGGCGCAGGTGCCGCATCCCGACCAGGGTAATCCACCTCTGCCATGGCTGGTCGACCGCCTGTTCCGCAATCTGTTGACCGACGTCACCGGCAATACGCACCGCTCGGAAATCTGTATCGACAAGCTGTTTTCCCCCGATGGCCCAACTGGCCGGCTTGGCCTTGTCGAATTCCGTGGATTCGAGATGCCACCCAATGCGCGCATGTCTCTGGCGCAGCAGTTGCTGGTCAGGGCAATCATCGCACGCGCCTGGAAGAACCCGCTCGACGGGCGCTTCGTGCGCTGGGGCACCTCGCTGCATGACCGCTTCATGCTGCCGCACTATGTCTGGGCGGATTTTCTCGAGGTGCTCGACGACCTCAAGCTCAACGGCTTCGAGTTTCGGCCCGAATGGTTCGACGCCCAGCTCGAATTCCGCTTTCCCTTCTGCGGCGAAGTCCAGCATGCCGGCATCAAGCTGGAGCTTAGGCAGGCGCTGGAGCCGTGGCATGTGATGGGCGAGCAGGGCGCGATCGGCGGCACGGTGCGTTTCGTCGATTCCTCGGTCGAACGGCTGCAGGTCAAGACCGAAGGTCTCAATCCGGAGCGCCACGCGATCGTCTGCAACGGCCGCATCGTGCCGATGAGGGTTACCGACGACAGGGAGGTCGCGGTGGCGGGCGTGCGCTTCAAGGCCTGGCAGCCGGCCTCGGGGCTGCATCCCGCGCTGCCGGTCAACACGCCGCTGGTGTTCGACATCTATGATCGCTGGTCCGGCAGGGCGGTAGGCGGCTGCGTCTACCATGTCGCGCATCCCGGTGGGCGCAACTACGACACGTTTCCGGTCAACGGCAACGAGGCGGAGGCACGGCGGCTCGCCCGCTTCGAACCACGCGGCCATACGCCGTCCGGCTATGTGTTGCGCGAGGAACAGCCGGCGGAAGATTTCCCGATGACCCTTGACCTCAGGCGTCCACCAAGACTGTGATCTGACATGGCAAAGGGGAATCACAAAAGGGTACGCGGCAAGCCGCAGGCCCACAGCCTGCTGGAGCACTACCAGCCGATCGATGGCGTCGTCGACGAGATGGTTGACGCTTCGGGCAATCCCCGTCCGGTCTGGAAGCATTTTGTCGAGGCGCTGGACGAACTCGGGGCCGAAAAGCTCGGTCAGCGCTTCGCCCGCGCCGACCAGTATCTGCGTGATGCCGGTGTTTACTACCGCGTCTATGACAAGGCGGGCGCCAACGAGCGCGAATGGCCGCTGGCGCATATTCCCGTGCTCATCGAGGACAGCGAGTGGCAGGCGATCAGCGCCGGCCTGGTGCAGCGCGCCGACCTGTTCGAGGAAATTGTCGCCGATATCCATGGGCAGAACCGGCTGATCGACAAAGGCATCCTGCCGGCAGGGCTGATCGCGGCGAGCCCCGAATATTTGCGACCCGTGGTTGGCACCACGCCGGCGGGGGGGCATTTCCTGCACTTCTGCGCCTTCGAACTCGGCCGGGGCCCTGACGGCCGCTGGTGGGTGCTGGGCGACCGCACCCAGGCGCCTTCAGGCGCCGGTTTCGCGCTGGAGAACCGCGTCGCCACCACGCGCGCCTTGTCCGACATCTATGGCGAGATGCATGTGCACCGGCTCGCCGGCTTCTTCCGTCGCTTCCGCGATGCGCTGATCGGCATGGCAAAGGAGAGCGACGGCCGCGTCGCCATCCTGACGCCGGGCCCCCTCAACGAAACCTACTACGAACACGCCTATATCGCCCGCTACCTCGGCATCATGCTGCTCGAAGGCGAGGATCTGACCGTTTCCGGCGGCAGGCTGATGGTGCGCACCGTGTCCGGCCTGATGCCGATCAGCGTGCTGTGGCGGCGGCTCGACGCCGCCTTCGCCGATCCGCTCGAACTGCGCCCGGATTCGCAGATCGGCACGCCGGGCCTGGTCGAAGCGATCCGGCAAGGCACGGTGTCCACCGTCAATGCGCTTGGCTCTGGCCTGATGGAGACGCGTGCGCTGCTTGCCTTCCTGCCCAAGATCGCGCGCGAATTGTGGGGCGAGGAGCTGCTTTTGCCCAGTGTGGCGACATGGTGGTGCGGGCAGGAGACGGAGCGCGCCCATGTGCTCGCCAATATCGATCGCATGGTGGTCGGCCCGGCGCTGTCGACAAGACTTGCCTTTGAGGATGACGGACAGACAAAGCTCGGCTCGGCGCTGTCGGTCGGGGAACGGGCGGAGCTGGTGGCGCGCATCGAACGCGATGGCGAGGCCTTCGTTGGCCAGGAAGCGGTGACGCTTTCGACGACGCCCGTCTATGTCGGCGGCTGGCTGGAGCCCCGGCCGGCGAGCCTGCGCGTCTATCTGGCGCGCACGCCCGAGGGCTGGACGGTTATGCCGGGCGGTTTCGCCCGTGTCGGCCTGTCGCTCGACCCGACGGCGATCGCCATGCAGCGCGGCGGCCAGGCGGCCGATGTCTGGGTGGTCAGTGACAAACCGGTCGAGCGCGAGACGCTGCTGCCGCAAGAGGGTGACAGCTTCAACCGCACCAAGCCGGGCAGCCTGCCCAGCCGCGCGGCGGAAAACCTGACCTGGCTCGGCCGCTACATCGAACGTTCGGAAGACACCGTGCGCATCCTGCGCGCCTATCATGTGCGGCTCGCCGAAACATCCGATCCCGATATGCCGCTGTTGGCCGACATCAGGGACTATCTCGAACCGTTCGGCATCGATGTCGAGACGGCGATCCCGTCAGGATTGATCGGTACGCTCGACAGCGCCGTCTACAGCGCCGGCCAGATCCGCGATCGTTTCTCGCCGGATGGCTGGCTGGCGCTCAAGGATTTGTCGAAGACCATCCATCAGTTCGCTACCACCGTGGCGCCCGGCGACGACGCGACGCGGGCCATGACCGTCATCCTGCGCAAGCTTGCCGGATTCTCAGGCCTTTTGCATGAGAACATGTACCGGTTCGCGGGCTGGCGCTTCCTCGAGATCGGCCGGCGGCTGGAGCGCGGCATCCAGATCGCCGGCACGCTGGCCCGACTGACCGGCAGCAAGGCGCCGGATGGCGCGCTGGATATGATGCTGGAGATCGGCGACAGCGTCATGACCCATCGCCGGCAATATCCGGTGCAGGCCGGCCGGCGCACGGTGATCGATCTCCTGGCGCTCGATCCGCTCAATCCACGCTCCATCCTGTTCCAGTTGGAAAGGCTGAAGGCCGAGATCGGGCTGTTGCCGACGACAGGCGGCGAGGGGCATATGTCGGCAGCGGCCAAGGAGATCCTGCAGCTCAACACGGCCATCGCCATCAAGGAACCGGCTGACATGACGACGAAGGCGCTGAACGAACTCGCCAGCGAAATCGGCGGCCTCTACAACAGCCTCGCCAGAGCCTATTTCGGCTAGAAAGCAATGGCCATGCTGTACGACATCCGGCTTCTGCTTCATTACGACTACGCCGCCGCTGCCGGCGGCGGCCGGCATCAGGTGCGGGTGCTGCCGCCGACCATCAGCGGCGTGCAACGGGTCATCGCCGCTTCGCTCTCCTTCGAGCCGGCGCCCAATGAACGATCCGACTTCACCGATTTTTTCGGCAACAACGTCACTTCGATCGCGTTTCGCGACGCGCATGAAGCGCTCGACATAAGGATGAGCGCGCGCGTGGCGGTGTCGCGGCCCGAGCCCGGGCTCGACGTGTCGCCCGATATCGGCCGGCTCAGGCGGGAACTGGCCGCCGTGCGGTCGCTGGCGCCCGCCTCGCCGCACCATTTCCTGGCCGCCAGCAGCCATGCGGGTATCGATGCGGCGATCACCGCATTCGCGCAAGACAGCGTCGGAAACTCGGCCGCTGGGACGGCGACGGACCTGTGTAACCGCATCCATCGCGATTTCACCTATGATGGCGAAGCGACCACGGTGCGGACCCGGGCCAGCGATGCCTTCCGGCTGAAGCGCGGGGTCTGCCAGGATTTCTCCCACATCATGATCGCCGGGCTGCGCGGTCTCGGCATTCCGGCCGGCTATGTCAGCGGCTTCCTGCGCACCATTCCGCCCAAGGGCAAGCCCCGGCTGGAAGGTGCGGATGCCATGCATGCCTGGGTCAAGGTCTGGTGCGGGCGTGATGCCGGCTGGCAGGAGTTCGACCCGACCAACGGCATGCGGGCTTCCAACGACCATATCACTGTCGGTTACGGGCGCGACTATTCGGATGTGGCGCCCATCGTCGGTGTGCTGAAGACGACCGGCGGCCAGGTCGGGGAGCAGGCCGTGGACGTCATCCCGGTGGTGCTCGAAAAGGCGTGAAAACGGGCGCGCCGACTTGCCCGGCGCCGCGAGTGCCCGCGATAGATGGAGTAGACTTCTCAAACATCGATGAGGCCATTGGAGCAGTTCACCGTTTCACGGAAACGGCGAGCCGCTCTAACCCCTTGATTTGGCGCAATTCCGAACGGAAAAACCGTTTCGCACTTTACCTGGAATTGCTTTAGTCTGTATTCGTTCCGAGGGAGAATAGTCTTAAGCGGCTGCGTACAGGTGCGGGTTTGTCATTGAAAACTGTCAGCGTCGTCATACCCGCGCACAATGCGGCGGCAACGATTGCCAAAACGCTGGCGTCGCTTGGCGGAGAGGCCGGGTTTATCGGCGAGATTCTGCTGGTCGACGATCAATCGACCGATGGCACGGCCGATGCTGCGCGGCAGGCGGCCGCGCGATCCTCCCTGCCGCTCCGTGTACTGCCGGCCAATTGCCGCGACGCCGGCGGCGCCCGCAACCTGGCGCTCGATGAGGCGATCCATCCATGGGTCTACCTGATCGATGCCGACGACCTGCATCTTCAGGGTGGCTTGCGCTCCTTGCTGTCGCAAGCGGAAAGCCAGCCCAAGGCCGACATGATCGTCGGCGCCTTCCGGCGCAGGGTGAACGGCGAGGACCGGCAGATCAAGGTGCCAAACGGATATACCGCGGCCTGCCTCACCAATGCCTCCGCCTATGTGAAGGGGGATATACGCTCGGTGGCGGTGGGCAGCGTGCTGGCTTCCCGGCGTCTCATCGGCGAGACCCGGTTCCCAGTCGGGCTCGCCTTCGATGAGGACACGCTGTTCTGGGCGCGACTGATGAGCAAGGCGTCGCTGGCCATGGTTCAGCGTCCCGTCATGATTTACGAAGTTTCAGCGGAGCGCTCCGATGATCGCTTCACGGTCAACCCGGCGCGCCGCTTCCTGGATTGGCGCCGGGAGTTGCGGATGCTCACCGATTGCGGCATCCCGATTTCGGCACTGAAAGCCAGAGAGGGCCTTGTCGCGCTCAAGATCGCCCGCGTCCACTATGCGAGGGGCGACCTGGAGACCGCGTCGCGCTTCCTGGCGGTGGCCGCGGCCGCACCGAAACGGCGCTCGGAAGCCTGGCGCTGCCTGCGCTACACGCTCAAGCTCAAGGTGCGGCGCCGGCTGTCCTTTCCGCTGACCCAGATGCAGGGCGCGTTGTAGGCCTCGCGCCGCGCCAGGCGCCGACGCCAGCAGGATCGCCTGCTTTGCAGACGGCGTGTGGAACCAGCAGTCAACCAGCAGCTTATCTACGCGTATTTGCGTGGAGCTTACATGCTGCAGAGATCAGGACTGTCGCTCAGCCCGTCGGCGGAGACAGATGCATCGCCGCGGAACGGGGCGCAAAGCTCAGCCGAGCATGCCGCGCTGACCTATGTCAGCGATGCCGAGCCCGGTATCCGCCGGCTGAAGGCTGGCAAGGGATTTACTTACAGAGGACCGAAGGGGAAAGCGGTGTCCGACGCCGCCAGGGCGCGCATCGCGGCGATCGTCATTCCGCCGGCCTGGACCGATGTCTGGATTTCGCCCGATCCGAACGGGCATATCCAGGCGACCGGGAGGGATCAGCGGGGGCGCAAGCAGTATCGCTATCATCCGCAATGGGCCGAGGAGCGCGACGGCGCCAAATATTCGAGCCTCGTCGCTTTCGCCCAAAGCCTGCCGGACCTTCGGCGCAGGATCGACAGCGACCTGCGCCGTCGCGGCCTGCCGCTCGAACGGGTCGTCGCCGCGGTGGTCTGGCTGCTCGACAATACGATGATCCGCGTCGGCAATGCCGCCTATGCACGCGACAACAAGAGCTTCGGCCTGACGACATTGCGGGACCGGCATGTCGACATCAAGGGATCGAGCCTGCGCTTCGCCTTCAAGGGCAAGTCCGGCAAGGAATGGAGATTGAAGCTGGTCGACCGCCGCATCGCCGGGATCGTTCGGGGCGCGCAGGACCTGCCGGGGCAGAAGCTGTTCCAATATCTCGACGAGGACGGCAACAGGCGCCCTGTGCGCTCCGACGACGTCAACCACTATATACGCGAAGCGGTCGGCGACGCGTTCAGTTCGAAGCATTTCCGCACGTGGGGCGGCACCATCCACGCCGCGTCACTGTTTGCGCAGACGCAACTGCCCGAAAGCCAGGCGCAGCAAAAGCGGGTGATGAACAGCGTCATCGACAAGGTGGCCGAGCGGCTGGGCAACACGCGTGCGGTCAGCCGCAAATGCTATATCCATCCGCAGGTTTTCGAGGCCTGGTCGCAGGGACGGCTGCTTGCCGAAATGGCGGAAGCCAACAAGCGCAAGCGGTCCATAGAGGGTCTCGATGAGGAGGAGGCGCTTGTGCTGAGATGGCTGGAAACACACGAAAGCTAACCCGGCGCGACTGACGAACACCGAATCCGCAGCTGCCGGATTTTTTTATCGACGCCGTGTCGGGATCGGTCCTACTGTTTCGTCCTTTGATACAGAAAGGACCGATCATGCTCTACGCCATCCTGTGCTATGCTTCCGAAGACGTCGTCAGCTCCTGGAGCAAGGCGCAGGACGACGAAGTGATGGCCAATCTCCTCAACGTCCAGGACAAATATGCCAAGGCCGGCCGGCTCGGCCCGGTGGCGCGGCTTTTGCCGACGACAGCGGCGACGACGCTGCGGAAGGTCAAGGGCGAATCCGTTGTCATCGACGGGCCGTTCGCCGAGACCAAGGAACAATTCCTTGGCTTCTACACGCTCGAATGCGCCGATCTCGACGAGGCCGTGGAATTCGCCCGCGAGCTCTCCGAGGTCAACCCGAGCGGCGGCTCGTATGAGATCAGGCCGGTGTCCGTCTTCAATCCCACCGGGGTTGCCGTATGACCGAACTTGCCTGGATAAGCTCGGCCATCAGTGCCGCCCGTCCGCAGGCGATGGGCGCGCTGCTGCGCTATTTCCGCGACCTCGATACCGCGGAGGAAGCTTTCCAGGATGCCTGCCTCAGGGCGCTCAAGAACTGGCCGCAGAATGGGCCGCCGCGCGATCCAGCGGCGTGGCTGATCTTTGTCGGCCGCAACAGCGGCATCGACGCGGTGCGCAAGCGCGCCAAGCAGGCGCCGATGCCGGAGGAAGACCAGATCTCCGATCTGGAAGATGCCGAGAGCGACATCGCCGAGCGGCTTGATGGCGCGCATTACCGCGACGACATATTGCGGCTGCTGTTCATCTGCTGTCACCCTGATTTGCCCGCGACGCAGCAGATCGCGGTCGCGCTGCGCATCGTCTCCGGCCTCACCGTCAAGCAGATCGCGCGTGCCTTCCTGGTCGGCGAGAGCGCCATGGAACAGCGCATCACCCGCGCCAAGGCGCGCATTGCCGATGCCGGCGTACCGTTCGAGACGCCAGGCGCGGTCGAGCGCTCCGAACGGCTCGCTGCGGTCGCGGCGATGGTCTACCTGATCTTCAACGAGGGATACTCGACCAACAGCGGCGAAGCGCCGGCCCGCGCGCCGCTGTGCGAGGAGGCGATCCGGCTGGCCCGGCTGCTGCTGAGGCTATTCCAGACCGAGCCGGAGATCATGGGGCTGACGGCATTGCTTCTCCTGCAGCACGCGCGCGCACCGGCCCGTTTCGACGGCGACGGCGAGATCGTGCTGCTCGAGGACCAGGATCGGCGCCTGTGGAGCCGCAAGATGATCGAGGAAGGGCTGGCGCTGGTCGACAAGGCCCTGCGCCACCGCAAGCCCGGTCCTTATCAGGTGCAAGCGGCGATCGCCGCACTCCATGCGCGGGCGGCGAAAGCCGAGGACACGGACTGGGTGGAGATCGACCTGCTCTACGGCCTGCTCGAACAGATGCAGCCGTCGCCGGTCATCACACTCAACCGTGCGGTCGCGGTCGCCAAGGTGCGTGGACCGGAAGCGGCGCTGGCGATGATCGAGCCGCTCGAGCCGAGGCTTTCCGGCTATTTCCATTTCTTCGGCCTCAAGGGCGGGCTTCTGATGCAGCTCGACCGGGGCGAGGAGGCACGCATTGCCTTCGACCGCGCCATCGCGCTGGCCAACACGGCGGCGGAAGCAGCCCATATCCGCATGCATATCGACCGCCTGATCAAGGACGGCGCCGTGCGCGCGCCGACGAAAAAGGCAAACTGAGCACACTCTGCCCGTTCATCCCAAGGATCGTCTGGCTCAATCGTGGGGCTTGGGCTTGGACCATGCCGGGGTGGCGATTTTCCCCTGAAACAGGTAATGGCACGCCATGACAGCCCCTTCCAGCCGCGACGGCGCCGGGAAGGCATGGCGCAAGGCGTTGACCCCAGCCATATGAGCGGCGGGATCTGAAAGGAACAAAAATGACGATAGCGAAGGAAACGGCCGAGCTTCTGGCGAAACTGGGCGTGGCCAAGGAGGCGCTTGACGGCGGCGACCTGATCGTGCGCAGCCCGGTGACGGGTGAGCAGATCGCGGCGCTGAAGACGATCTCGCCGGCCGATGCGGCAAAGACCATCGACGGAGCGCACAAGGCATTCCAGTCCTGGCGGCTGGTGCCAGGTCCCAAGCGCGGCGAACTGGTGCGGCTGCTGGGCGAGGAACTGCGGGCGCACAAGGCTGAGCTTGGCCGGCTGGTGTCGATCGAGGTCGGCAAGATCCCCTCCGAAGGGCTCGGCGAAGTGCAGGAAATGATCGACATCTGCGATTTCGCCGTCGGTCTGTCCCGTCAATTGTACGGGCTGACCATCGCCACCGAGCGTCCCGGCCACCGTATGATGGAAACCTGGCATCCGCTGGGCGTCGTCGGTGTCATCTCGGCTTTCAACTTCCCGGTCGCGGTGTGGTCGTGGAACGCGGCACTTGCCCTGGTCTGCGGCGATGCCGTGGTATGGAAACCTTCCGAGAAGACGCCGCTGACGGCGCTTGCCTGCGAAGCGATCTTCAAGCGTGCCGTCAAGCGTTTCGGCCCCGACGCACCGCAAGGCCTGGCGCCGGTGCTGATCGGCGACCGCGCGGTCGGCGAGATCCTGGTCGATCATCCCAAGGTGCCGCTGGTTTCGGCCACCGGCTCGACCCGCATGGGCCGGGATGTCGGTCCTCGCCTGGCCAAGCGTTTTGCACGCGCAGTGCTGGAACTGGGCGGCAACAATGCCGGCATCGTCTGCCCGACGGCCGATCTCGACATGGCGCTGCGCGCCATCGCCTTCGGCGCCATGGGCACGGCCGGCCAGCGCTGCACGACGCTGCGCCGCCTGTTCGTCCATGACAGCGTCTACGATGCCTTGGTGCCGCGCCTGAAGAAGGCCTATCAGAGCGTTTCGGTCGGCAATCCGCTGGAGACCTCCTCGCTGGTTGGGCCGTTGATCGACAAGGCCGCGTTCGATGCCATGCAGAAGGCCCTGAGCGAAGCGACCGCCCATGGCGGCAAGGTGACCGGCGGGACGCGTGTCGAGAACGGCCATTCCGATGCCTATTATGTCCATCCGGCGCTGGTCGAAATGCCGAAACAGGTTGCACCGGTGACGGAAGAGACCTTCGCGCCGATCCTCTATGTGATGAAGTATTCCGACTTCGATGCCGTGCTCGACGAGCACAATGCTGTCGGCGCCGGCCTGTCGTCGTCGATCTTCACCCGTGACCTGCAGGAATCCGAGCGTTTCCTCGGTGTGGACGGCTCGGATTGCGGCATCGCCAACGTCAACATCGGCACCTCCGGGGCCGAAATCGGCGGCGCGTTCGGTGGTGAAAAGGAAACCGGGGGCGGCCGCGAGAGCGGCTCCGATGCGTGGAAGGCCTATATGCGCCGCGCCACCAACACGGTGAACTATTCCAAGGCGCTGCCGCTCGCCCAAGGCGTCTCGTTCGACATCGATTGAGAACGCCAGGGGTTGCCCCGTCAGTGTCGATCAGCTGCGCGAGCATCAATCGACACAGGTGGAGGGTGTACACGCGGCTGTAACGCTGGACAGCTTCCGACACTTGTCCAGCGTCGGCTTTTTCGTAACTGGGCGCTGGCAGAGCCTGCCGACGCTGCCGAGGTCGTCGGCGTCGCGCAGCCACGCAAACGCGGAACCGGTCAATCCACCTGTTCTGGCACAATTCCGGACGGAAACGTATCACGGCTGAAATGGCTCTCGTGTGCCGCTGCTCAGCCGTCGCCTTGCGATGGCGGGAAGCAGGCCTTGAAGGCCGTGTCGACGACGGCCAGCTTGGCCGCCTGGACGGTCATGTATTCCTCGTAAAATCGGTGCGACACCCACATCACCGAATGGCCGCGCTGACCAAGCCAGCCAATGCTGCCGAGCTCCTCTGCCGTGCGCAGTTTGCGGCCGAGATGGGTCCGCGACAGCTTGAGCCATTTGGCGAAGTCACCGATCGAAACCACGCTGGTCGGAATCCGCTCCAGGCCGGCGTGGGCGGGGTCGATGCCCGACATCAGCCAGTCCATGACGATGCCGCCATTGTTGAGCCAGATGAACAGGGAAAAGGTCTGGTTGGGTTCGCGCACCGGCTTGGACGCAAGCAGTCCGTCAGCCACCAGGGGCTGCAGCGTGGCAAGCATCTCGGGACGCTCCAAATATCTGGCCAGCCGGTCGCCGCCGTCGATATGGTCAAGCGTGCGCAGATGGGCTGTTACCCAGCCGGTGAATCGCTCGATGGTCGCCGCTGTCGGCTGCAGGGGATGCGTGCGACCGTCCCCGCCCGCCACATACTCGGCGATGTTGTAGTGCAGCATCTCCTTGATGAAGGCGTCCGCGGTATTGCGGCTGGCCACCGCATTCTTGTGCACGACCTCGATGAAACGCGATACGGTCAGTTCCTTGCGGCGGTCATTCGGGTCGCGCCTGAAGTGCATGGCAAGGCCGACATGACCCAACAGCCAACGCTGCTGGGTGG
Source organism: Mesorhizobium sp. M8A.F.Ca.ET.202.01.1.1 (assembly GCF_004791595.1). NCBI lineage: Bacteria > Pseudomonadati > Pseudomonadota > Alphaproteobacteria > Hyphomicrobiales > Phyllobacteriaceae > Mesorhizobium > Mesorhizobium sp. M8A.F.Ca.ET.202.01.1.1. The sequence goes on from NZ_SRUN01000003.1 coordinate 324,966, forward strand.
CAAAGATGGAAGCCAGCCGCGGGCTTTCCTCGTAGATACGGATCAGGGACTGCGACTGTTCCTGAACGTAGCGGTGCAAGGCCGGATGGCCGGCTATGTCTTCCAGATTCAGCGCTGATCTCCCGATGCTTTGAATCACCTCGGATGGCGAGGTTGCGTTCCCCATTTTCCAGTCTTCACCACGCGTGTCCAGACGTACCAATTGCGAAGGACAGGGCCAGCCGAGCCACAGATCCACGGCACGGTTACATGCGCATTCCGCCAACCGCTTGCCATGGCTTGGAAAACGCCTCCCAACTATGGTCAGCCGAACGGTGGAATCCAGCCAAGCGAGCGGCGTGGTGCGACGGTTGTCCGCAGGGGCATTTCCTTTTGCTGGTCCATGGAGGCATCTTTCACCCCCATCACCCCCGGCGAAGTCGAATTAACTGTTGGACAGGTTCGATCCCACCTTCCGACCGGAGTTCAGGCCGGCCCGGCGGGGGGCATGTCGCCTTCACTCGGCGGCCTGGACCCGATTGGCCGCGATGATCGCCCGGATCTCGGACCGGCAGGAGCCGCAATTGGTGCCCGCCTTCAGCGTGGCGCCGATGGCGTCGACGCTGGTGCAGCCAGCCGCCACGGCAGCCGTGATCTGGTTGACCCCAACGTTGAAACAGGAGCAGACGGTCGCGCCGGCATCTGGCCGCTCGGCACCGGCGCGGCCGGCGACGATCCTGAAACGCTGCCGCTGGCTGGCGTGGACCTCATCGAGTTGCTCGGCCGCCCAGCCGCGCGACACCGCGACCGGACCGGGCGCGATGAACAAGGCACCCGCCAGATGCTCGCCGTCGAAGGCGGCGATGCGGTGCTGGCCGGCCTCGCGGTCGTGATAGGCAAGCATTTCGCCATCCGCAGCATCGAAGAGCGAACCGGCGAAGGCCGTCCAGTCGACATCGTCGTGGGCAAAGGCGAGCTCGACCCGCCAGCCGCCCCGGCATCTGGCTACCGCCCAATAGTCGGCCATCGCCACGGGCCCTTTGCGTGTCACGGCAAAGCCGAATGCCCGAGCGGTGAATTTCTCGATGCGGGCCGCGACATGCTTCAGCGCCGGCTGGCCCGACACCGGATCGGTAAGCGATGTGGTGAGCGTGTCGAGCCGACCCCTGGCGGCGAATTGATCGGTCCAGTGCATCGGCGCGAACAGGCTGCCCTGACGCTGGCGCGTGGTCACCAGCGCGCGGACCAGCACTTCGCCGCGCGGAGTCGAGACGCGTGCGATGTCAGCATCGCCAACGCCGTGGCGTTGCGCATCCACCGGGTGGATTTCGACGAAGGGCTCGGCGATGTGCTGGGACAGGCGCGGGCTTTTGCCGGTGCGGGTCATGGTATGCCAGTGGTCGCGGATGCGGCCAGTGTTGAGGATGAGCGGGAAGTCGGGGGTGGTGCGGGTTTCGACGGTCGGGCGGATGGCGATGAAGCGCGCCTTGCGGTCGGGCGTGTAGAAGTTGCCGTTGGCGAAGAAGCGAGTGGGCTGGTGCCCGGTCGAGTTGACCGCGTCGGGCGGAGGTTCAGCTTGAGTACTTCCGCCTGGCTGAAGTGCTGGCCACTGAAACGGCGCAAGCGCTTCATACCCATCGGCGTCAACATCAGCATAGGCCCCGATGTCAAAATCCCGCGCGCCGTCATTCTCGAATCCTGACAACGCGGCGTGCTCAGCAAAAATCTCCGCTGGCGTTTCATGCGCAAACGCGTCGTCAAAGCCCATGCGCCGCGCCACCTCGGCAATGATCCACCAGTCGGGCCGCGCCTCGCCGGGGGCCGGCAAGAACGCGCGCTGGCGCGAGATGCAGCGCTCGGAATTGGTGACGGTGCCGTCCTTCTCGCCCCAGGCCGTCGCCGGCAGCCGGACATGGGCATGGCGGACCGTGTCGGTCTCGGCCAGCACGTCCGACACCACGACGAAGGGGCAGGCCTTGATCGCCGCTTCGACGGCGCCTGCATCCGGCATCGAATCGACCGGGTTGGTGGCCATGATCCACAGTGCTTTCACGCGCCCGTCGGCAACCGCCTTGAACATCTCGACCGCCTTGAGGCCGGGCTTGCCTGCAATCTCCGGTGTCTTCCAGAAGCGACGCACGCGTTCGCGATGCTCGAGATTTTCGATCTCCATATGGGCGGCGAGCATGTTGGCCATGCCGCCGACCTCGCGGCCGCCCATGGCATTGGGCTGGCCGGTGACCGAGAACGGTCCGGCGCCGGGCTTTCCGATACGGCCAGTGGCAAGATGGCAGTTGATGATGGCGTTGACCTTGTCGGTGCCCTGGGACGACTGGTTGACGCCCTGGCTGTAGACGGTGACGGTCTTTTCGGTCCTGGCAAACAGGCTGTAGAAACGTCCGATCTCGTCTTCGCTGAGCCCCGTGGCGGCAGCGACGCCGGCAAGGTCGAGCGCCGAGGCGGCGAACAGTGCCTGTCCAAAGCCGGACGTATGCGCCGTGATATAGGCACGGTCGAGCGCATTGTGCTGACCGAGCCATGCCAGCAGGCCGGTGAACAGGGCGACGTCGCCATCCGGCGCGATCGCCAGGTGCATGTCGGCGATATCAGATGTCATGGTGCGGCGCGGGTCGACCAGCACCACCTTCATCTCGGGCCGTTTTTCGCGGGCAGCCGCGATGCGCTGATAAAGCACCGGATGGCACCAGGCGAGGTTGGATCCGACCAGCACGACCAGATCAGCCAGTTCCAGATCCTCGTAGCTTCCCGGCACCGTGTCGGAGCCGAAGGCGCGGCGGTGGCCGGCGACGGACGAAGCCATGCAGAGCCGCGAATTGGTGTCGATGTTGGCCGAGCCGACAAAGCCCTTCATCAGCTTGTTGGCGAGGTAGTAATCCTCGGTCAGCAACTGGCCGGAGACGTAGAAGGCGACCGCGTCGGGACCATGGTCGGTAACGACTTGCGAGAAGGTCGAGGCGACGAGGTCGAGCGCCTCGTCCCAAGAGGAGCCCCGGCCGTGGATTTGCGGACGGAGCAACCGGCCGTCGAGGCCGATGGTCTCGGCGAGCGCGGAGCCCTTCGAGCAGAGCCGGCCGAAATTCGCCGGATGATCGGGGTCGCCACGGACGGACACCTGCCCGTCCGTGGCGACCTTTGCCAGCACGCCGCAGCCCACCCCGCAATAGGGGCAGGTGGTCCTCACCTCGCACGCGTCAACGATCTCCATGTCAGGCGGCGCGGCTGGCCAGCGCTTCCAGCGCGATGAACAGGCGCTCGCCTTCCCGCTTCACGGGAATGGTGCGCACGGCGCCTTCGTCGGCGCCAAGCGCCTTGCCCGTCTCCAGCGAGATGACCCAATTGTGCAGAGGGCACGTCACGGCCGCGCCATGGATGATGCCCTGGCTCAGCGGTCCGCCCTTGTGAGGGCAGTGGTCCTCGATGGCGAAGACCGCGTCGTCCGCTGTGCGGAAGACGGCGATCTTGCCTTGTGGTGTGGCGACGCAACGCGCGCCACGGCGCGGGATGTCGGAGAGGGTGCCGATGGCGGTCCAGGTCATGGGGGTCACTCCGCCGCCTGCGCAAACCCGACCGAAGCCATCGGCCGGAACTCGTGCTTGTCCTTGCCGGAGACGCGCTCGGACCACGGATCGACCTGGGCAAACTTCTGCGAAAAGACGAAGCGCTCGTAATAGGCTCGACGCTTCTCGCCATCGTCCATGATCTGGCGCTTGACCTCGGCTATGCCGATGCGCTTGGCCCATTTGTAGATGCGCTCGAGGTATCGGCCTTGCTCGCGATACATCTGCGTCAGCGCCACGATGTGCTCCAGCGCCTCGTCCTCGGTCCTGACCAGGCCGAGCACTTCCGTGCCCTTGATATCGAGACCGGCGGCACCGGCGAAGTGGATCTCGTAGCCGCTGTCGACGCAGATCACGCCGACATCCTTGCACGTCGCCTCGGCGCAGTTGCGCGGACAACCCGACACCGCCATCTTGACCTTGGCGGGGGTCCACGAGCCCCACATGAATTTCTCGATGCGAATGCCGAGACCGGTCGAATCCTGCGTGCCGAAGCGGCACCAGTCCGAGCCGACGCAGGTCTTCACCGTGCGCAGCCCCTTGGCGTAAGCATGGCCGGAAACGAAGCCGGCCTGGCCGAGATCGGCCCACACCGCCGGCAAATCCTCCTTGCGGATGCCGAGCATGTCGATGCGCTGGCCGCCAGTGACCTTGACCATCGGGATCTCGAACTTGTCGACGACGTCGGCGATGGCGCGCAGTTCGGCGGCGTTGGTCACGCCGCCCCACATGCGCGGCACCACCGAATAGGTGCCGTCCTTCTGGATGTTGGCGTGGACGCGCTCGTTGATGAAGCGCGACTGGTAGTCGTCGGCGTAGTCGTCAGGCCAGTCGCAGACGAGGTAGTAGTTGAGCGCCGGCCGGCATTTGGCGCAGCCGCAGGAGGTCTTCCATTCCAGTTCCTGCATGACCGCCGGAATGGTCTTCAGCGCCTTGGCCTTGATCAGCCGACGCACCTCGTCATGGCCGAACGTGGTGCAGGAGCACATGGGCTGTACGGCGGCCGGGTTGTAGGTGTCGCCGAGGGTCAACACCATCAGCTTTTCGACCAGCCCGGTGCAGGAGCCGCAGGAGGCCGACGCCTTGGTGTGGGCGCGCACGTCGTCGAGCGAAGTCAGGCCCTTGCCCGTGATCGCGCCCGTGATCTTGCCCTTGCAAACGCCGTTGCAGCCGCAGATTTCCGCATCATCCGGCAAGGCTGCAACGGCCGCCATAGGGTCCAGCGGGGCACCCCCCTGGTAGGACTGGCCGAAGATCAACGTATCGCGCATTTGCGATATGTCGGTCTGTTTCTTCTTCAGGTCGTTGAACCAGGCGCCGTCCGATGTCTCGCCATAAAGCACCGTGCCGATGATGCGGTCGTCCTTGAGCACCAGGCGTTTGTAGACGCCGGCGGAAGCATCGCGCAGCACGATCTCCTGGCGGTCGTCGCCGTCGGCGAAGTCGCCGAGCGAAAAGAGGTCGATGCCGGTGACCTTGAGCTTGGTCGGCGTGTCCATGTGGACGAAGGCAGCTGTCTCGTCGCCGGCAAGCTGATGAGCGGCAACACGCGCCATCTCGTAGAGCGGCGCCACCAGCCCATAAACCATGCCGCCCACCTCGGCGCATTCGCCGAGCGCGAAGATGTCGGGGTCGTTGCTGCGCATGCCGGCATCGACGACGATGCCTCTGTTGACGGCGACGCCTGCATCCTTGGCCAGCGCGGCGTTTGGCCTGATGCCGACCGCCATCACCACCAGCGTCGCCGGGATGATGGTGCCGTCGGCGAGTTCCACCTGCTCGACCTTGCCATTGCCCGTAATCGCCTGGGTGTTGGCCTTGGTGATGACCTTGATGCCGCGCTCCTCCACCGCGCGCTGCAGGAGATAGCCGGCGGCCGGATCGAGTTGGCGCTCCATCAGCGTCGGCATGACATGCAGCACGGTGACGTCCATGCCTTGCGCGTTGAGGCCGGCCGCCGCCTCCAATCCGAGCAGGCCGCCGCCGATGACCACGGCCTTGGCCCGCGACTGGGCGGCGAGCATCATTGCCTGGACGTCGTCCAGGTCGCGATAGGTCAGTACGCCCGGCAGATTGTGGCCCGGCACCGGGATGATGAACGGCACCGAGCCGGTGGCGATGACGAGCTTGTCGTAGGGCTCGGTGACGCCATGATCGGAGGTGATCGTCTTCGCCGTCCGGTCGATGGCCACGATCTTGTGGCCTTTGTAGAGGGTGATGCCGTGCTTGATGTACCATCCGTCGCCATGGATGATGATTTCCTCATAGGCCTTCTCGCCGGAGAGAACCGGCGACAGCATGATGCGGTCGTAGTTCACGCGCGGCTCGGCGTTGAAGATGGTGACGGCGTAGCGGCCCGGCGCCTGCTCCAGCAGATGCTCCAGCATGCGCCCGGGGGCCATGCCGTTGCCGATGATGACGAGTTTTTCGGTCATGGCGTTACTCCGCGGCTTCGACGAAGCGGTGGCGTTCGTAGAGGAATTTCAGCACCGCCTCGCGGCAGCGCAGGAAGGTGCGGTCGGAAGCAAGTTCGATGCGCCGGCGTGGCCGCGCCAGCGGCACGGGAAGCACTTCGCCGATGGTCGCGGCCGGACCGTTGGTCATCATGACGATGCGGTCGGACAGCAGCACCGCCTCGTCGACGTCATGGGTGATCATGATCGTCGTCGAGCCGAGCCTGGAATGGATATCCATCACGGCGTCCTGCAGATGGGCGCGCGTCAGCGCGTCGAGAGCTCCGAACGGCTCGTCGAGCAGCAGGATCTTGGGCTCCATGGCCAACGCCCGTGCGATGCCGACGCGCTGCTTCATGCCGCCGGAGATTTCGGCCGGGCGCTTGTCGCTTGCATGCGCCATCTGCACGAGGTCGAGATTGCGCATGATCCAGTCATGCCGCTCGGCCTTGCTCTTCGAACGGCCGAAGACTTTCGACACCGCCAGGTTGATGTTTTCGTAGACGGTCAGCCACGGCAACAGCGAATGGTTCTGGAACACCACGGCACGTTCGGGGCCGGGGCTGTCGACTTCCTTGTCTTCCAAAAGCACGGCGCCGGCGGAAACCTTGGTCAAGCCGGCGATCAGGTTGAGCAAGGTCGACTTGCCGCAACCCGAATGGCCTATGATGGAGACGAATTCGCCCTTGTGGATGGTCAGCCTGATGTCCCTCAGCACCTCGCTGACCTGGCCGCCACGCGCGAAGGATTTGTCGATGTGGTCGAGTTTGAGATAGGCGGTCATGGCGCTGTCCTCACTTTGCCGTCGTGCCGCGGGTGACAAAGGCGCCGACCGCCGCGACCAGGCGGTCGAGGCAGAAGCCGGTGACGCCGATATAGGCGAGCGCGACGATGATGTCGGGCAGCCGTGACGAGTTCCACGCGTCCCAGATGAAGAAGCCGATGCCGACGCCGCCGGTCAGCATTTCGGCTGCGACGATGGCAAGCCAGGATAGGCCGATGCCGATCCTCAAGCCGGTGAAGATGTAAGGCGCCGCGGCCGGCACCATGATCTTGACGAAGAATTCGAGCTGGTTCAGCCGCAGGATGCGGGCGACGTTGCGGTAGTCCTGCGGGATGTTGCGCACGCCGACGGCGGTGTTGATGATGACCGGCCAGATCGAGGTGATGAAGATCACGAACAGCGCCGATGGATTGGAGTCGCGGAAGGCGGCGAGCGACAGTGGCAGCCAGGCGAGCGGCGGCACGGTGCGCAGGATCTGGAACACCGGATCGAGGCCGCGCATCGCCCAGACCGACTGACCGACCAGCGCGCCGAGCGCGACGCCGACCACCGCCGCCATGCCGAAGCCGATGGCGACGCGCTGCAGCGAGATCAGCACCCGCCAGGCAAGACCGATGTCCTGGGGGCCGTTGTCGAAGAACGGATGCGCGATCAGGTCATAGGCTTCGTTCCATACCTGGCTCGGCGGCGGCAGGCTTGCCGTCGGCGACGAGCAGGCGACCTGCCAGACGACGAGCAGAAGGGCGATGACGATGGCGGGCGGGACGAGGGCGCTGGCGACCTTGCCTGCGATCGATACCAGATCAATGCGCCGCCGCGTCTTGGCGGTGAAGGCGACCACCTCGGCCGGCTTGGCCGGGAATGCTTTTACCTTGGTGTCCTCGATGACTTGGATGGACATGTCCTGGGAAAACTCCGTGGCGTCTGGTCGAACTGAACGAGAGACGGCGAAATGCCGTTTGGCCTGACTAGGCCGATGCCTTGATCGTCAGGCTGTCGAGATAAGCCGAGGGGTAGGCCGGATCGAAAGTCTTGCCGTCGAAGAAAGTCTCGACGCCGCGCGAAGACGAGGCCGGGATGTCGCTTGCCGCGACACCGAGTTCCTTGGCTGCCTCGCGCCAGATATCCTCGCGGTTGACCTGGTCGACCAGCGCCTTGATGTCTGTGGTCGGCGCGAACTTGCCCCAGCGGATGTTCTCGGCGAGGAACCAGCTGTCGTGGCTCTTGAATGGATAGGAGACGCCGCCCTTCCAGAATTTCATGTAGAGGTCGGTGGCGGTGGCGACCCGGCCGTTGCCGTAGTTGATGTCGCCCTTGAGGCGGCCGACGATGTCGGCGACAGGCACGTTCATCCATTGCCGCTTGCCGATGATGGCGGCCATCTCGTCCTTGTTCTCCTTGGCGTCGCACCATTGCTGTGCCGCCATCACCGCCATGACGATCGCCTTGGTGGCGTTCGGGTATTTCTCGATGAAGGCGGCGCGCAGGCCGAGCGCCTTTTCCGGATGACCCTTCCAGATCTCGCCGGTCGTGGCGGCGGTGAAGCCGACGCCCTGGTGGACGAGCTGTTCGTTCCACGGTTCGCCGACGCAGAACACGTCCATGTTGCCGACCTTCATGTTGGCCACCATCTGCGGCGGCGGCACGACGATGGTCGAGACGTCCTTGTCGGGGTTGATGCCGCCGGCGGCCAGCCAGTAGCGCAGCCACAGATCATGTGTGCCGCCCGGGAAGGTCATGGCGGCCTTGACCTCCTTGCCTGCCGCCTTCTTGGCGGCGAAGGCGTCCTTCAGCTTGGAGGCATCGAGGCCGACGCCGGTGGCGGCATACTCCTGGGCTACTGAAATGCCCTGGCAATCGTAGTTGAGGCGAGCGACGACTGCCATCGGCAGCGGCTGGTTGTTCTGCGTCACCTTGCCGGTGTGCATGAGATAAGGCATCGGCGTCAGGATGTGGGCGCCGTCGATGCCGTTGGCTTCGCCGCCGAGCATCAGATTGTCTCGCGTCGCCCCCCAGGAGGCCTGCTTGAGCACCTCGACATCAGGCATGCCGAATTTCGCGAACAGGCCCTTCTCCTTGGCGATGATCAGAGGCGCGGCATCGGTCAGCGCGATGAAGCCGAGCTTGGCGCCGGTCACTTCGGGACCTTTGCCTTCGGCATGGGCGCCCGCAGGAAACAATGACCTTGCGGCAATAAACAGTCCCGCCGTCAGCGCGCTGCTGGCCAGAAAATCACGGCGGGTGAAATCCTTGAGGGATGTGCCAGTTCCGATCCGTTTCGTCATCGTCGTCTCCGGTTGAGCGCCTTGGAAGCGCCGTCGATTGCGTGTTCGGCCAAAAACAAAAAAGCCGCCGTCCAGGCCTTCGCGCATCCCTGGGGATTGCGCAGTGGCCTGAGCGGCAGCTTTGCCTGTGGCGCCCGCCATTGGACGCCTGTTCCGTTGCCCGAGAAGGGCTCGCTCATTTCAATGCAGGAACCGTGCCAGTTTCCTTCTGGAAGAAAACATCAAATGAATTCAGTGGGATCGGAGCATCACGCGGCAACTCGATCCACCGCGATTGGGGTCAAACATTGATCACCTTGCCTACAGGGGCGCATAATTTTTGTGCAATGCACAAGGATGGCGCAGAAATGATCAGGCTTCTCCGAGGGTCGTTTTTTGGCTGTCGACATAGGCGTCGATCTCGTCCGGATCGAAGATCTGGCCGTTGAAGAAGCCGTCCGGGCCGAGCACCAGGCTGGCGCCCGCCGAGCCCACCGGCGTCGCCACCTTCAGCGCACCCTCGACCTTGGCATTGGCGCCCGGCAGCGCGACGCCGAGCGGCTTCAGCGCCGACCGGTAAAGGTCGGGCCGGTAGCAGTCGCGGGCGATGGCGAGATTCTCCGGCGTGTGCGCGACATGACCCCAGCGCACCATCTGGGTGTAGAACCACAGCGCATGGCTCTTCCAGGGGAAATTGGCGGCCTTGTCGAAAGGCACGAAGAAGTCCTCGACGGCCCGCTGTGCGCCGCCGCCGAGCTGCAGATGCCCGGTCAGGATCGGCATCTGAACGGCCGCCTCCTGGCCAAGGAAGCCGGGCTGCGCCATCAGCGCCGCCAGTTCGGCGCGATTTGCAGGGTCCTGGCACCAGCGCGCCGAGTGATGCAATGCGCGCAGCAGTGCAGCCAGGGCCTCGGGATTTTGCTCGGCCCAGGCCTTGCGCGCGCCGATGACCTTTTCCGGGCTGTTGCGCCAGAGCAGCGCCTTCACGGTGACGATATGGCCGGTGCCGGCCGCCACCGCGGCGCTGTTCCAGGGTTCGCCGACGCAATAGCCGTCGATGCGCCCAGTGGCCAGCGCGTCGGCCATGAAGGGCGGCGGCACAATCACGATCTCGATCTGCCGCTCTGGATCGATGCCGCAGGCGGCAAGCCAGTAGCGCAGTTCGTAATTGTGCCCGGAATGCGGGTGCACGACGGCAAAGCGCAGCGCCTCGCGGCCGGCGGCCGCCCGCTCGCGGATGAACGCACCGAGGGCCGCGCCGGCGCGAGCCGGATCGAGATCGGGTACGGCGCCGTGCGCCGCCATGCCGGCCCAGACGGCGTTGGAGATGGTGACGCAGTTGCCACCGAGCCCCAGCGAAAAGGGCACGATGGTCTCGGAGGCGAGGGGGGTGAGGCCAAGATTGCAGGCAAGCGGCATCGGTCCCAGCATGTGCGCAAGGTCGAAATGGCCGATGGCGATGCGGTCGCGGATGTTGGCCCAGGAGGTCTCGCGGTGCAGCGCCAGATCGATGCCTTCGCGCGCGGCAAAGCCCAGTTCGCCGGCTGCCACCAGGACGGCGCTATCGAAAAGCGGCATGAAGCCGGCGGTGATCTGATGCTCGGCGCCCATGTCTATTCGTCCCCCGGTCCGAGAAGCCCGGCGGCAGTCACCAGGCTCTGGGCGATATCGCTGATCTTGCGGTTCTGGTTCATCGCCGTCTTGCGCAGCAGCATATAGGCGGCCTCTTCGCTCAGGCCGCGCGATTTCATCAGGATGCCCTTGGCGCGGTCGATCACCTTGCGGCTCTCGAGCTCGCTGCGCGCCTCGTCCAGTTCGCGCGCCATGCGCGAGAAAGCGTTGAAGCGGCTCACCGCCATGTCGAGGATCGGCTTGACGCGCTCCTGCCTCAACCCGTCGACGACATAGGCCGAAACGCCGGCATCGACCGCGGCCTCGATCGAGGCCTGGTCGGAGCGGTCGACGAACATGGCGATCGGCCGCTTTACCGCACGTGACAGCTGGAACATGTTTTCCAGCATGTCGCGGTTGGGGTTTTCCAGATCGATGACGATGACGTCGGGCTCGATCTCGGCGATGCGGCGCGCAATGCCACTGACGTCATGGATGACGGTGACCCGCTGATGGCCCGCCTCGCGCAAGCCAGCCTCGATTATCGAGGCACGGATGCGGTTTTCGTCGATCACCAGGACGGCGAGTGAAGTTCGGATCATGCCCGCATTGTGGGCATGCTCGGAAATTTGTGCAATGCGGCAATGGCGGCGTCGGCGGGAGGCGACGGCTGTCAACGGCTATCCTTGGCGGCAACCCGCCAAGGGTTGGATCAGGAGACGGTTGGATCAGGAGACGGAGCGACCTCAGCCGCAGACGCGAACGTCCTCGAACACTCTGTGGTGGTGGCGCCAATGCACAATCGTTTCCGTGTGGCAGCGGTGATGGTGGTGGCGCCAGCGGTAGCCGCCATTGTCGTAGTCATCGTACTGAGCGTTCTGGTCGCCGTCATACTCGTTGTCATAGTGGCGCATATGATGACGGCGAACGACGATTCCGGAATCGTCATCCGAGGAATATTGGCCGCCGTCGTCGGACTGGATAGTCAGGCTGGCGGCTTGGGTTGGCGCCATCGCCGCCGCTGTCGCGGCGAATGCCAGCACCGAGGCCAAAATCAACTTTTTCATTCCATCCTCCTGTATATTCAACACATAAACTCGCTGAAGAACCGGGTGTTCCGCCCGAATCCACACGCTTTGCGACGCCGGCGACATCAAGGTGTTATCGGCCACATGCTACAGGCGAACGAAGGCGGTCAGCGGCAGATGGTCGGAGGCCACGCGCGACAGCGGCGTGTCATGCGCTTCGACGGTCGCGATCATGCCGTGCCGGTTGGCCATGATCCGGTCGAGTGCCAGCAGCGGCAGGTTGGACGGGAAGGTGGGGACTGCTGGCGGCTGCGGGCCGAAGGTCGCGTGCAGCGTGTTCAGCGCGGAGCGGTTTCCGAGCCGCCATTCGTTCAGGTCGCCGAGCAGGAGCGTCGGCTTCTCGTCGGGGCTGTTCATGATATCCAACACGACCTGGGCCTGCTGTGAGCGGGAGCGGCGCAGCAACCCGAGATGGGCCGCGATGATGCGCAAGGACTGGTTCCCGTCGAGATCGATCTCGGCCACCACGGCACCGCGGGGTTCGAGACCTGGAAGCCTGATCTGATGCACGTCGCGAACGACGCCCCTTTTGAACAGCAGGACATTGCCATGCCAGCCATGGCCTTTGCCCGTTGCGGAAATGGGCACCGGCACGAGGCCGGTTTCCAGTTCGAGACGGTGCAGGTCGAGGAGCCCGTCGCGGTCGCCGAAGCGATTGTCGGCCTCCTGCAGGGCGATGACGTCGGGGGCGATCTCGCGGATGACGCGGCTGGTGCGGTCGGGATCGAACTTGCGGTCGACGCCGATGCATTTGTGGACGTTGTAGGAGGCGACCAGCGTCCCGGTGACGCCGTCCTTCTTCGGCGAAAAGGCGTTGGCCTTGCGCATCCGCCTGTCGCGAATGGACAGGAGCATGCTGGCCGGCAGGCTGCGCCCATTCATTCGCATAGCGCGCCCATCATCCCTGCTGTTCTCACCATGCACCTAGAAATATAGTCTTTTGGCCGATGTTCCATGGTTGGCGTTACGCTATCGGGCAAACACGTCATTTTGTTAAAGACAGGGTTTCTCAGAGATAGGGCGATCCCAGCCAGAGGATGCGGTCAAACAGGCGGATGACGAAGGGCCGGGCGCGCAAGGAGGCCAACGTCACTGGAACGGCCGTTTCGATCGCCGATCCGATCCGGGTCTCGATCTCGGTGGCAAAACCTGCGTCGAGGACCTCCAGATCGATCTCGAAGTTGAGCCGCAGCGAACGTGCATCGAGGTTGGAGGACCCGACATAAGCCCATACGCCGTCGATCGAAAGCAGCTTGGAATGATCGAAGGGGCCTTCCGTGCGCCATATGCGGCAATAATTCTTCAGGATCTGGTCGAATTGGGCGGTCATGGCGCGGTCGACGAGGAAGAGGTTGTTCACCGCCGGCACCACGACATCGATCTCGACGCCGCGCCTGGCCGCGGTAACCAGGGCGCTGATCAGTTCCCGGTCCGGCAGGAAATAGGGCGACATCAGGCGTATCGACTTGCGCGCGACCGAGAAGGCGCCGATCATCAGTTTGTGGTTGGTTTCGTTGCTGGCGTCCGGCCCGGATGCAACCGCACGCACCAGCATCGGCTGGCCAGCGGGCGGTGAAACCGGTGTGATCCGCCAGGCATCGCCCTTCAGCGCCTCCTTGGTGGCGAAGCGCCAGTCTTCCGCGGCGACCGAGAAGAGATCGGCGACAACGGGTCCGGTGACCTGGAAATGCGTGTCCTTGGCGCTGTTCGATCCGGCGAACTCCGCCGAAAAACCCTTGCGGATGTTCATGCCGCCAGTAAAGGCAACCGTGCCGTCGACCACCAGGATCTTGCGGTGGGTCCGCAGATTGGCATAAGGCAAGCGCAGGCCCATGACGATGTTGCCGTTGAAGACATCCGCCGTGATGTTGGCGCGACGCAGATGCCCCAGGATGCTGGGGACGGAGTAGCGGGCGCCGACGGCATCGATCAGCACACGCACGGTGACGCCGCGCTGGACAGCGCCGGCCAGCGCTTCGACGAAAAGCAGGCCGACCGCGTCATTGTCGAAAATATAGGTCTCGAGCAGGACGCTGCGCTCGGCCCCGTCGATCGCCGCGCACATGGCGGGGTAGGCCTCGTCGCCGCTTTCCAGCACGTCGATTGCATTTCCCGGGTTGAGCGCGCGCCGCGCCACCCTGTCGCCCAGCGTTCTGAGGCCGGTGAACCGCTGTCCATAGCGCTCGATGATCAGCGCCTCTTCGGCGGCGACGTCGCGCTCATGCTTGGCCGACACCAGGCCCTCGGCAAGCGGGCGCTGCGCGCTGATCGTGGCGCGGCGGATGCGGTTGATGCCGGCCACGGCATAGATCAGCACGCCGAGAATCGGCGACAGCACCATGATGCCGACCCAGCCGGTGGCGGCGCGGACGTCCTCCTTGGTCATGACGGCATGGGCAATGCCGATGGTCGCCATCACCACCGAGATGATCGCCAGTATTTGGGGCCAGTGAATCGCCAGGGTCTCGAACATTGCCAGGACTATCCAGCGAGCGCCCGCGGAAGGCAATGCAGCCGGCGATTTCCACACTCACCCATTGGGCTCCGCCGGTGAGAGAACGGCCGGCGCACGGTTATTTGAGCAAGCCAACCAGGACATTGAAAGCGGCGTCGATATCGGCGCGCACCGCGGCCTTGACGGCGTCGCCGTCGCGATCACACAGGGCCGCGAACATCTCCTGATGATGTTGGTTGGCGGTCGAATAGTTTCCCGAATCGTGCAGCATGTTGAAATAGGGGCTGATCTGCAGCCACAGGTTCTCGATGGGAAGGACGGACGATGAGCACAAAGGCACCTGAAACGGCGGCGGAATTTCTGGCCGGCCTCAATGGACAGCGCGTGCTGGTGACAGCAGGCGCCGGCGGCATTGGTTTCGCCATCGCCGACACGCTGTCGCGGCTCGGGGCGCGCATCGTCGTCTGCGACGTTTCCGACGAGGCGCTGGCTGCCGCTCCCGGCAAGATCGATCTGGTGGCCGCGGTCAAGGCCGACGTCTCACACGAAGACGACGTCGACCGGCTGTTCGAGACGGTCGCCGAAAAGCTCGGCGGGCTCGATGCCCTGATCAACAATGCCGGCATTGCCGGCCCGACCGGCGGCGTCGACGAGATCGAGCCGAACGACTGGCGGCGCTGTCTCGATGTCTGCCTGACCGGCCAGTTCCTGTGCGCGCGGCGCGCCGTGCCGATGATCAAGGCGGCGGGAGGCGGCTCGATCGTCTCGATGTCGTCGGCCGCCGGCCGCCACGGCTATGCTTTCCGCACGCCTTACTCGGCCGCCAAGTTCGGCGTGATCGGCTTCACACAGAGCCTTGCCAAGGAGCTCGGGCCGCACGGCATCAGGGTCAATGCCATCCTGCCCGGCATCATCGAGGGTCCCCGCATCGAGGGCGTCATCTCGGCGCGCGCCAGGCAGATCGGCATCAGCCACGAAGAAATGACCGGGCGCTATCTGCAGAACATCTCGCTGCGCCGCATGACCAGCCCTTATGATGTCGCCTCGATGGTCGCCTTCCTGCTTTCGGATGCGGGGATAAACATTTCCGGCCAGTCGCTCGGCGTCGACGGCAATGTCGAAACACTTTGAGGGCAAGATCCATGGCACAGGTTGCGATCGTCGGCAGCGGATTCATCGGGCGGGCCTGGGCGATCAGTTTCGCGCGCGCCGGTCATGACGTCCGCATGTGGGACCAGTCCCGCGCCGCGACCGGCGGCGCGCGCGACTACATAGAAGGTGTGCTCGGCGATCTCGCTGCCAACGACCTGCTGCGGGGACAGTCCGCCGCCACCGTGCTCGATCGCATCACTGTTGCCGCCGAACTCGGCGAGGCGCTGGCCGGCGCGGTCCATGTCCAGGAGAACACGCCGGAAAATCTCGAGGTCAAGCGTGAGGTGTTTTCGCTGATCGACTCTGCTGCCGATCCGCGAGCGGTGATCGCCAGTTCCAGCTCGGCGCTGTTGCCGTCGAAATTCACCGACCATTTGCAAGGGCGGCATCGCTGCCTTGTCATGCATCCGATCAATCCGCCCTACCTCATTCCCGCCGCCGAGGTCGTGCCAGCGCCGTGGACATCGGCCGAGACGCTCGAAAGAACACGCGCCTTCCTCATCGAGGCCGGCCATGCGCCGCTGGTGATGAAGCGCGAACTCGACGGGTTCATCATGAACCGCCTGCAGGGCGCGTTGCTGGAGGAAGCGTTCCGGCTCGTCGCCGACGGCTATGCCAGCGTCGAGGACGTCGATATCGGCATCCGCGACGGGCTGGCGCTGCGCTGGTCCTTCATGGGACCGTTCGAGACCATCGACCTCAACGCGCCCGGCGGCGTGCGCGACTATGTCGAGCGTTACCAGGGCATCTATTCCAACATCTTCCCGCAGATGTTGCGCCGGGTCGACTGGGCGGGCGAGGTGATGGAGACGGTCGAGGCCGAGCGCGGTAAACGCCTGCCGAGGGAAAAACTAGGCGAGCGGCAAGTGTGGCGCGATCGCCGGCTGATGGCGCTGGCGGCGCACAAGAAGAAATCGGATCAGGAGTTCGGACAATGAAAGAAACCAGCCGCAAGCCCGGCGCCACGGTGGCCAGGGGCAAGGTCATCATCACCTGCGCGGTGACCGGAGCGATCCACACGCCGACCATGTCGCCTTATCTGCCTATCACGCCGGACCAGATCGCGTCGGAAGCGATCGCGGCGGCCGAGGCGGGAGCGGCAATCCTGCACCTGCATGCCCGCGATCCCGAGACCGGCAGGCCCGACCAGACGCCGGAGGCTTTTGCCCGCTTCCTGCCGCGCGTCAAGCAAGGCACCAATGCCGCCATCAACATCACCACCGGCGGCAGTCCCTACATGAAGGTCGAGGAGCGGGTGAAGCCGGCCGCTCAGTTCAAACCGGAAGTGGCCTCGCTCAACATGGGTTCGATCAATTTCGGGCTCTACCATCTCGCCGACAAATACGAGACCTTCAAATTCGACTGGGAAAAGCCGCATTTGGAAGCGACGCGCGATCTCGTCTTCCGCAATTCGTTCAAGGACATCGAATACATTCTGGCGACTTGCTACGACAACGGCACGCGCTTCGAGTTCGAGTGCTACGACATCGCGCATCTCTACAACCTTTCCCATTTCGCCGATCGCGGGCTGGTGAAGCCGCCCTTCTTCGTGCAGTCGGTGTTCGGCCTGCTTGGGGGCATCGGCACGCATCCGGAGGATGTCGCCCATATGAAGCGCACCGCCGACCGCTTGTTTGGCGACCAGTTTCGCTGGTCGGTGCTCGGCGCCGGCGCCAGCCAGTTGCGCATCGCCGCGCAGTCGGCGGCGCTTGGCGGCAACATCCGCGTCGGGCTGGAGGACAGCCTGTGGGCCGGCAAGGGCAAACTCGCCAAATCGAATGCCGAGCAGGTCGTGCTGGCGCGCAAGATCATCGAAGGGCTTGGCATGGAAGTGGCGACACCGGACGAGGCGCGCGAAATCCTGTCATTGAAGGGCGGCGACCAGGTCGCCTTCTGACGCGGCCCGCTGCCGCGCTTTCCCGGGACGGCGTCCTGCGCGGCAGCCTATTCGCCATCACCGGCCTTGGGCGTCGTCGACCGTCACGAGGCGACGCGCGGCAGCAAGCGCGTCGTTGATCGCGAGAGTCTCCGCCGCGAAGCATTGCTCTCCCGTTACAGCGGGCGGTCATTCGAGCGTTCAGCAGTTGGTCGATCAAGCGTCGACAGAGTTCCCTTTGGAAAGCCCACCCTGACCCATGGGAAAGCATAGATCCGGGGTGATCCGGCATCGTCATGTGCTGCCTTGGTTCGCTGGGGCTTCCTGTTCTTTGGTACCACATCTATTGTATATCAGAGGGAATGAAATTACCGATGTAACACTTCGATTGAAGGCGAGGGGGGCGCCGAATGATGACTTTCAACTTCCGAGGGCCACCCGCGGGCGACGGCGATATGTCGGCCGAATGCCAGGACCAGTTGCTGCCTCTCATCAATGAGATCGTCCAGGCGGCGGTGGCTGCCGGCTGGAATCGGGACGACGTTCTTCTGGCTTTCGTGGAACTCGCTTGGGATCTGTACGAGAAACGGCGCGGTGATCTGTAGCAGCGGCCGCCGATAACCGGATCCACACCGCAGGCGTCGATCTCGCGGACAGGTTATGATCCGCGCAGGCTGCGCCAACGGCCTCAATCAGTCGTTGACGAGAATACAGAATCGCATGACCGGTCGTGCCAGGACCGATCGGCGAAACTCCGGATGACGAGGCCTCGCGCCAGGCGAAAATGAACGCTCGTCAACTCCTATTCGCTGGCCATTTTTTTCTTTTCTCGAATAAAGATTTTTCTTTGCGCGTGGGAGTTCTTCCCAAGCCAAGGTGTGTGCGTTACGCTGCGTTCGGGTCGGGAAAAGGGTATTCGAAGTAGCGTCGATACGGCTGAGGCAGCGCGAATGAACAATGCGGACGAGGCTCGGGAAAGCGGCGTTTCCCGAGGCATCGATCGGGAGCGGACAGCTCGATACGTCCTGGACATCATTCCTGAAAGTGCCGGTCCGCGAAGGGCCACCGCGCAAGGAAGCGTGATCTATTCCGTTCCCGGGCCAGGCTCGCAGGCATTCCCGGCCAAGGAACACTCCGTAGGCATCGTGCTTGCGCCCATACGCAAGTTGAGGGCCTCGCTCGGCAGCGACAAGCTCCAGCAATACGATGCGCCGGTCGGGTGTCTCGTCATCAATCCCGCCGGCGTGGACAGCAATCTTGCCTGGTCCGCGACCAGGGAAAATGCCCTGGTCTCCATCTCTCCCGAAGCGCTGTCGGCTTTGGCTGCTCATGAGTTCGACATCGGCGATCCTCGCCGGGTTTTCGGATCAAAGTCATTTGGCCTCCACCATGAAGAAATACAGGGGAAGGACACCAACTGGTTATGCTTCCGCCAGAAACTGAGGCGCTTCTGCGCCTGCAACCGGAAACGATTACGGCCAGGAGTCCAAGAGAAAACCGGACGGCTTCGCCGGGAGAGCCGCGCCGCGCGGTATGGCAAAGCCGCCCCATCAGGTGCCCGGGGCTCGGAGACCGGGATTTCCTGCAAGGAAATCGGTGTTCTGCAAAATACGTCCATCGCGAATGCGCCCATGGTCGAGGCGAGAAATTGATCGATGCGCCCGGATGCTTCGAGGATTGCCACCGGCATGGATGTCGAGGGGAGTGGGATATCTCTTGCCGGCTCGCCCTCACCACCGTCCGTCCGGCTTGTTCGAACAATTCCACCGGCCCGGACAATTCCCCCGGTAATGGCGGTCCAGACTGGTCCATCACGATTTATTTTTCCGGGAACCGCGTGGACGCCGCCAAGGTTTGGCTTGCGCAGGGACCCCTCAGGAGGCCGAAACGGTGCGGCGCGATGATGCCCCCCCAAGATGGATTGCGGATGTGGTGAGACAGCCGCTGGCGAATGTAAAAGGCGGGCTTTCCGCCAGCAGTGCGGGCAAGGTGCGGGACTTCCTGGATGAGAACTTCTCGCGCAAGCTGGCGATTTCCGAGATGGCCGCGGTCTGCGGGCTTTCATCCTATCACTTCGTGCGGGCCTTCTCGCGGACGTTCGGGATGCCGCCGCATCAGTATATTCTCGATCTGCGGCTGGATTTTGCGGAGAGACTGCTTGCCGAGAGCAGCCTGGCGATCGCCGACATTGCCCATCTCAGCGGTTTCTCGAGCCAGAGCCATTTCACCACCATGATGAAGAAATACCGGCATGTAACGCCACTGCGGTCGCGCTCGAACAAGCTTATCTCGAAGACCAGGTGACGGATAAGCTGCGGCATATCTTGGAAATATAGGTGATACCTATTAAAGTTCCGGCTAAAGTAATAAGCCGTTAACCTCTGCCGAGTTGTTCCGCGATTTTTTCTTACGACACAGCAAGATCGTGAAATACCGCGCACAAGAATCATGTCTTTCTGCCGCTTGGGGGAATTGTCTGACATTTTCATGCCGACTGGCGCGCTGAGAGGGACCATGACCGACAATTGCATCTCACGTCACTCGTTTGTCCAGCATCGCGCGGCGCTTTTCGCCAGTCACTGGATCGCGAATGCCGATCCTCGCTCCCGCTCGGCCCGGCGCCGCCTGATGGCTGTACTGCGCATGGCGTCCCGCGTTCTAGGCATGCGTCGTAAAGATCGGGGTATCGGTGCGATTGGGGCTGTTTTCGGCGCCTTGGGGCTGGTTATTGGGCCTCAGGCATTTGGCCAAGTTATTCCAGGCGGTAACTATACAGCGGGCGCCGGAACGGCGAGTGGTGCCAACGGCATCGCGATCGGTTGCACAGGATATACGGCCACCGTCGGAGCGCCGACGGGAGGCATGGCCATCGGCTGCCGAGCGATTTCCAACGGGAATAATTCAGTTGCGATCGGAGTCGATGCGCAAACCCAAGGCGGCGGGGCTGTCGCCATGGGTCAAGGATCCGCGGCGACCGCGCAGAATTCGACTGCCGTAGGCAACTTCGCTGCTGCGAGCGGGCTGCGCGCGAGCGCTTTCGGCACAAACACCGTTGCGTCCGGATTGGATTCTCTCGCCCAAGGCAGCTTCGCCGCCGCTGGCGCCCAGAACGCAGTGGCTCTCGGCTTCCAGGCACAAGCCACGCAGCTAAATTCGGTCTATCTCGGTTCGCGCACCGTTGCTGGAACAGGAGCGCTGGCACAGAGCGCCATCGGCATCGGCACGGATGTGACGGCATCCCAGGTCGACGCCATCGCGGTCGGACGTTCATCCGTTGCGTCGGCACAATACTCGGTGGCTCTCGGCCTGAGCGCAAAAGCCACCGGCGCCGGCGGCGCGATGGCGCTGGGCCAGGGCACGATCTCGAGTGGCACCAATTCGGTAGCGATCGGCGTTCAGGCGAGTGCCACCTTGGCCGGCGCCAATGCTTTGGGTACCTTCTCAGTCGCTTCGGGAGGTAACTCCACGGCGGTCGGCACCAGTTCCACCGCCAGCGGCGCCAATTCGTTCGCCGGAGGCTGGGGATCTGTCGCCAGCGGTGCCAATTCCACTGCCGTAGGACGTCAGGCCGCCGCGATCGGCACAAGCGCCACGGCGATGGGTGATGCAGCCAAGGCCTGGGGCAACCAGTCCATCGCATTCGGCGTGAACGCGCAGGCAGGCGTTCAGGCCAACACGGCCCTGCCCAACAGCATCGCGATCGGCACCAATTCGCTTGCTTCCGGCGGCTTCGGCGTCGCGCTCGGCCAGGCCACTCAGGCCACTGCCGACTTTAGCACGGCAGTCGGCAATGGGGCCGTTGCCAGCGGCGCAAACGCCTCCTCATTCGGCGTCCTGGCCAGCGCGACGGCAAATAATACCCTCGCCGCCGGCGTCAACGCCGGTGCCAGCGGAGCCGGCAGTACCGCTCTCGGCAGTGGTGCCCGAACCACCGCCGTGAATGCCGTCGCTGTCGGCGCTGGGACGAGCGCGTCCGGGATAAACTCCGTCTATATCGGCCAGACCAGTTTTGCGACGAGCGCCAGCGGACAGAGCGCCATCGCCGTCGGCACGGACGTGACGTCATCCGGGGACGACGCCCTTGCGATGGGGCGTGAAAGCGCGGCGACTGCAACCAACGCCATCGCGGTCGGTCTCCAGTCTTCCGCTGATACCGCCGACTCCGTCGCCATCGGCACCAGGGCGATCGCGACCGGGGGGAAGGCTGTCGCAATCGGCGCAGACAACGTTGCTTACGGCGACGGCGCGGTGGCCATCGGCGATCCTAGCTTCGCCAGCGGCACCGGCGCCTTCACCGGCGGCGCCAACAACATCGCCAACAGCGACGGCACGGCAACCGCCACCGCGGCCAATACGGCCAACGGTGCTGTCGCCATCGGCAACAGCAACAAGGCGATCGGGCAAGGCTCCGTCGCGCTGGGCAACGGCTCCACTGCGGGTGCCGCCGGCCTCGCCGGCAATGTCGCGCTCGGCAACGGTGCGGCGGCGGCGGCAAGCTCCGGCGACGTGGCGCTCGGCTCGGGTTCGGTGACCGCCGTAGCGGTCGGCACGCCCAACGCGGTGATCAACGGCACCACCTACGCCTTCCAGGGCACCAACCCGACCTCGACGGTCAGCATCGGCGCGCCCGGCGCGGAACGCACTATCACCAATGTCGCCGCGGGGCGGATCAGCTCGACGTCGACCGATGCCATCAACGGTTCGCAGCTCGCCGCCACCAACCAGGCCGTCGACGCCATCGGCACCACGCTCAGCACCATCGGCAGCGGCGTGACCAATCTCGGCAACACGATCAACAACATCGCCGGTGACACCTCGACCGCCTATACCGACGCCAATGGCGTGGGCATCCGCTATGCCCGCACCAACGAGGCCGGACTGGCGCAAACGGACTCCTTCGCACAGGGCGTCGGCTCCACGGCCGTCGGCTACCAGGCGACCGCGACCGGCGTCAGCGGGCTGGCGCTCGGCCGCGACAGCGCGGCCAGCATCGACGGCAGCGTGGCACTCGGTTCGGGCTCGGTGTCCGATCGCGCGATCGCTCCCGCTTCCGGGCAGATCGCCGCAGGTCCGTCGAACTTCATCCAGTACAACACCACCGACAAAGTGCTGCTCGGCGCCGTTTCGGTCGGTACCGCCACCTCCTACCGGCAGATCACCAACGTCGCCGACGGCACGCAGGACCAGGACGCCGTGACGGTGCGCCAGCTGGCGGGGGCGATCGCGGCGGTCTCTGCCACCTCGACGAAATATTTCCATGCCAATTCGACCGCTGGCGATTCGCTGGCGGTCGGTGCGGAATCGGTCGCGGTCGGTCCGACCACGGTCGTCAACGGCGACAATGGCGTCGGCATCGGCAATGGCGCCATCGTCGACCAGACGGCGCCTGGCGGCACCGCCATCGGCCAGAACGCTCATGTGATGCTGGCCGACGGCATCGCGCTCGGCACCGACTCGACCGCATCGGGCATCCAGTCGGTGGCGCTCGGCGCCGGCGCCCAGAGCACCTTCGCCAACAGCGTCGCACTGGGTGCGTCGTCAACCACCACGGTTGGCGCGCAGGCCGGCTACGCCGCCTTTGGCCTGACCGCTCCGCAGACCTCGGCCGGCGAAGTGTCGATCGGCGCCGCGGGCGCCGAGCGCAAGCTCACCAATGTCGCGGCGGGCTCGGCCGGGACCGATGCCGTCAACGTCTCGCAGCTGCGCGGCGTCTCGCAAAACGTTTCCAACCTGTTCGGCGGCGGCACCACGGTCAATCCCGACGGCTCGATCACCGGCCCGACCTACACCATCCAGGGCAACAATTATTCGACCGTCTTTGATGGTTTCACTGCTGTCGACAATGCGCTGACCAACATCAACAATGGCGGTGGCATCAAGTATTTCCACGCCAATTCGACGCTGGCCGACTCCACCGCCAGCGGCACCGACAGCGTCGCGATCGGGCCGGCCAGCGTGGCCAGCGGCACCAACAGCCTTGCCGCCGGCAATGGCTCGACAGCCACGGGGCAGGGCGCCGTCGCGCTCGGCCAAGGCGCCAAGGCCAACAACGCCAGCGATGTGGCGCTCGGTTCGGGTTCGGTGTCGCAGACCGCCGTCGGCACGTCCAGCACGGTCATCAACGGCAAGACCTACGCCTTCGCCGGCACGACCCCGACCGGGACCGTCAGCGTCGGCGATGCCGGAACCGAGCGGACGATCACCAATGTCGCCGCCGGGCGCGTTTCCTCCGGCAGCACCGATGCGATCAACGGGTCGCAGCTCTACGCCACCAACACGGCGATCGAGGACCTGACCAAGACGATCGGCGGCATCGGCGGCACCGTCCAGAACACCGTGCAATACGACACCGTCAACAATCCGGACGGATCGACGACCAAGACCAACAAGATAACGCTGCAGGGCGGTGACCCGAATGCGCCTGTCGTCATCTCCAATGTCGGCCCCGGCGTTACCGGCACCGACGCGGTCAACGTCAACCAGCTGAACCTGAACCTGGCTCAGAGCAAGACCTATACCGACCAGGTGGCGGTCACGACGTTGCAGCAGGCCAACAATTATACCGACCAGAAGCTCAGCCAGCTGAATTCCGACATCAGCGGCATCAGGGACGAAGCACGGCAGGCGGCGGCAATCGGACTGGCGGCAGCCTCGCTGCGCTATGACGACCGTCCCGGCAAGCTGAGCGTGGCGGCCGGCGGCGGCTTCTGGCGGGATTCGAGCGCCTTTGCCTTCGGCGCCGGCTACACCAGCGAGGATGGCCGCATCCGTGGCAATTTGTCGGGCACGGCGGCGGGTGGAAATGTCGGTGTCGGCGCCGGCCTGAGCTTCACCTTGAACTGAGGCGGACAACAGGGCGGCAATGAAAAGGCGAACCGGCCATGACAGGCTAGACGCAGACTCGGGAAAGCCGTTTGGCTTTCCCGGATTTGCCATGGCATGCCTGACCTGCCTGGCGCTTGCCGGCGGGCTGGCGCCGGCTGCCGGGCAGGTGGCTTCGCCCTACAGGATCAAGCCCTCCGAGGTGGTCGTGCCTCCCGACGTGAAGCTCGGACAATACCAGCGCACCATCCGTCCTTTCGAGAACTGGACGCTGATCTGCGACGAGAACCTCAAGGCGCGCAAGAAGGTCTGCAATGTCTCGCAGGTGATCGAGGACGGCGCCGGCAAGATGGCGTTCAGCTGGTCGCTCGCCGCCACCCAGGACGGCAAGCCCTACATGATCCTGCGCACCGCGCCGAACGCCAGGAGCGATGGGCTTGTGTCGCTGAAGTTCGATGGGCGCGCCGAGCCGATCGACGTGCATCTGAACGGCTGCAACGAAATGGTCTGCGTCGGCATGCTGCCGGTGGGACCCCTGATGCGCCAGGAGATAGCGCAGAAGGCGACGCCGGCGATTTCCTATCCGACCGTCGATGGCCAGACCATTACCGTCACCGCAACGCTCAAGGGGCTGTCCGAGGCCCTTGCGCCAGTCAAATAGCCGAGGCAGCACCGTGAGCCAGCAAGACCCGTTCATCTCCGCGACGCGCAGCAATCCGACCGTCGAGCCGGATCGGCGACGGGTCGTCGAGCCGGACCGCAAGAGAACCGTCGAGCCGCCGCGGCGGTGGCCGCGCGTCATTGGATTTTCGCTGCTGGGGCTGGCCATGATGGGCATTGGCTTCGCCGGTGCGAACTATGCCGCGATCGCCGGTCTGGTCGGCAGCCCGACGGCCGCTCAGGCCGAGGCGGCCGCCGCTCCCGCACTGCCGGACTCGCCCTTCCTCCAGCACGTCAAGCAGGCCGGCGTGCAGGCCTGCTCGACCATCTTTCCGGTGCTCGGACAGCTTTTGACGACCGGCGCGAAGTACAGCGTCAAATCCCTGTGGAACGACCAGGCCGCCGACAAGCACGCCGTCCAGGCCTTTGTCGGCATGGACTATGCCACGGACCGTTACAGCGGGCCTGCGGCCGGCGTGGTCTTCGCCTCGCCCACCGCTTCGGGCTGCGAGGGCGCCATGGTGCGGGTGGCGCCGTTCGCCAGTCCGTGCGCCGACATTCCGTCCGTTCTTCCGCAAGGCAGCAAGATCACCGACCATCTCGGACAGGTCGAAGTGTACGAGCTTGGCGGCAACACGGGCGAAGCGCTTCTGCTGCCGACGGGCAACACATGCGTGGTGATTTCCATCGCATCGGCGGCCAAGTGAGGATGTCAGGCGAATGGGCGAGACGCCCTGGAAAGGATTGCGGACCATGAAATCGCGACGTTTGACAGTCTTGTGCATGGCCTTGCTGTGGAGCGGGCAGGTCGTCTCGGCCGATCTGGTGGAGCCGTCCGAGCCGCCACAGGAGGAGAAAGGCATCTGGGCGGCAATCGCCTATTCCCAGACCGACACCAAGTATGGCTTCTTCTGGGGCGCCGACAAGCGGCAGGAAGCGAAGGACATTGCGCAGAAATATTGCGAGAATGCCGGTGGAAAAGCCTGCAATGTCGTTGCCGTGTTCCGCAATCACCGCCATTGGACGGACGACGACGAGACCGGATTTCCCTACAAGCATTGCGGCGCGCTCGCCGTGGCCGACAAGGTGGAGCACCGGTTCACTCCCTGGGGCGTGAACTCGGCCGAGACCCGCCGGGAGGCGGAGGACCTCGCGCTGCAGGCCTGCGAGGCAGGGGGGATCCAATGCAAGATCCGCGAATGGGTCTGTACGTGAGAATAACGGCGTCTCGAAGCCGACACTTTGGGCATTTGCCCGGCACCGAAGAGAAGGCCGCATTCATTGGTTCGTAGATATTTTTCGCTGAAGGCAGCCGCCCTCTGCGCGGCTGCCTTCTCCGCTTCGCTGCCGGCTGCTTTCGCGCAACAGCAGCAGGCGGCGTCGCTTCCGAACGGCGCATCGTCGCTCCAGGAAACCTATCAGGACTGGCAGCTGGCCTGCGGCATGCAGGACAATGCCCGGGTCTGCACGGTCACGCAGGACCAGACGCAGAAAAACGGCCAGAGGCTACTGGCCGTGGAGTTGCGCGTGGGGCAGAAGGGCGGACTGATCGGAACCTTGCTGCTGCCCTTCGGCATCCTGTTCGATCCCGGCGTGGCGGCACAGATCGACGACCAGCCGCCTGTCGGGCCGTTGAAGTTCAGGACCTGCCTGCCGAATGGCTGCGTGGCGCTGTTTCCGATCGACCGGGCGCTGATGCAGAAGCTCAAGGCAGGTACCGAAATCAAGCTCGACGTCACCACCGCGGCCGAGACCACGCTTAGTTTTCCGGTGTCGCTGAAAGGCCTTGGCGCTGCCCTTGACCGCATGGTCGCGCTCAGCGCGCGTTGAGGAGCATGGCGACAGCGGCCCGAGCCTTGTAGCGAAGGAACGGACGCGCAGCCCTCGGATCAAGACAGCAGGATTTTCCGGCGAGCGAAGGTCTCGGCGATAGCGAGAACCGCGGCGTGTATCGGCCCCGCGGTGAGACTGGGCATGACCGACGCGTCAACGACAAAAAGATTGTCGAGCGCCTTGAGCTTGAGATTCGCATCGACGACGGCGTCCGGGTCCTTGCCCATCCTGCAAGTGCCGCAGGGATGGTGATGCGTGATGACCGACCGCGCGATGAAGTCATCCATTTGAGCCGCACTGTTCAGGGTGCCTGGCAGGAGCTCGCGCTCTCGCCAGCCAGCGAGTTCATCTCGATGTCCGATTGTCCGGGCTGCCTCGAGCGCCTGGCGAAACAGCGCACGGTCCCGACCACTTTGCAGGTATGCGGGGTCGATGATCAATCGATCGTCGAGTTCCGGCCCGCTTATGCGCAGACTGCCGCGGCTCGTCGGATGGGTGATCCCGAACAGCAGCGAATATGCCGTGCCAGCGGCCGGCGCCTGAAAGCGTTCGGATACGATCGGCGCGACGCCGCAACCAACGACAATTTCGGGCTGGCCGGTGCCGGTAAACCCGTCGGCCCGCATATAGGCCATCGACTCCGAGTGCTGGAGGCGCGAGGGGGGAACGGGTTTGCGGGCCGCATAGAGGTTGCCGGCACCAAGCAGGTGGTCCTGAAGGTTTCGACCGATCTCCGGCATATCGATCACGCAGCTGACGCCCGCGGCGTCGAGTATATCGTGCGGGCCGATGCCCGAGCGCATCAGCAAGGCCGGACTTTCCAGCGCGCCGGCGCAAAGCACGATTTGATCCGCAAGGATTTCGACCCGACCCTGCCGCCCCACGACCTCGAGGCCGTGGACCTGATTGCCCTCCAACTTGAGCCGCCGCACCCGCGATCCCGTAAGAATGGTCAGGTTCTTGCGGCTTCGAACCGTCGGCGTGAGCCAGGCGTCGGCCACCGTGACCCGCCGACCGTCTCGAATGTTCAAGGAATTCGGGGTGACGCCGATCATCTGTCCGCTGTTGTGACCTTCGAGACGCGGCAGGCCGAGCGAGGCGCCGGCTTCGATGAACGCGCGTGCGACTGGACTTACCTCGTCGGTTGGCAAATGGACGGGCATCGGCCCGCCCTTGCCGTAAAGGCCGTTGCCACCGAGCGGGTGATCCTCGATAGCCTGAAACGCGGGCAGCAATCCATCCCAGCTCCACCTGTCATCGCCGGTCGCGTCGACCCATGCCTGGAAGTCGAGGGGATGGCCGCGCATGTAGCCCATCGCATGCAGGCAACTCGAGCCGCCCACCAACCGCCCGCGCGCCCAGTGATGCACCCGGCCCGCAGTCCCGGTTTGCGGCTCCGTGCGATAGTCCCAATCGTAGCCGCGCCCCTGAAGCGCCGGCCAGGCGGCGGGGTTCCAGATGTCGGGGTCCGCCGCCTCTTCACCCGCCTCGATCAGCAGAACGCGCCTGTCCGGCTCTTCACTCAGTCGCGCTGCAAGCAACGCGCCAGCCGACCCCCCGCCGACGATGACGATATCGGCATCCGCTCTGCGCTCGACATTGGCACTGGTCATCATCACTCCATCTGCCGGCTTCGACGGCCGGCATGTCTAACCCTGACGGGGTGAGCCCCGCCTGATTCGCGTTCGGCGGACCGTCGATCCGCAATGTCATGAAGGATTTCGAGTTTTCAGACGGAGCAACCGCCTTCCGAAAAACTCAAATCGCGCTGTCCATGGACATCTTCGCTGCCGCTTTCGCCTTCAACAGGTGATTCTTCGAGGCTTTGCGTGCGGCCTTCTCATCGCCGGCGGCGATGGATTCGAATATCTCCTTCATCTCCGCCAGGCTGCTTTGTGCCCGGCCTTCCAATGACATCGATCGTCCTCGAAAGAAGCTGATCCTGGCCACCAGGCCGCGATGGACTTCCTCAAGAATGGGATTCCCGCAATTCGAGAGTATGATCGAATAGAAGTCCGCGGCGGTCATGACCTGCGCCAGGCTGTCATTGCTGGATGCCGCCTCTTCGAACGCGGAAAGAGACTTCTCGAGTTCAAGCAACTGCTCCGGGGAAATTCTCGACGCGCATCGTCCCGCCGCCTCGACTTCCAGCAGCTCTCGAACCTCGTAGATGGCGGTTGCCACCTCCCACGAAAGTGACGGTATTGATGGCCCGCGGTTGGGTACAATCTCGATCAGGCGCTCGGCCTCGAGACTGCGCAAAGCTTCCCTCAGCGACGGGCGACTGATGCCGAGCTGTGTGCACAGCTGACTTTCGATGAGGCGGCTTCCCGGCTGGAACACTCCGGAGAAGATGGCGAGCCGTAACTTGTCGACGGTCTCCCGCTGCACCGTCCGTGGCGAAATCCGCAAATTCAAATCTGGAGGCATGGGCAACGTCTCATAGGTTTGAGTCGCAATCTCCGCGGCACCATACGCGACGCGGTGGAAAATAGCCAGATTGTCAAATCTGAAGATTGCAAGAATGTCAGACAATCTTCTTGACGTGCTCCCGGCTGTATGATCCTTTTGAAGGAGACGGGCAGTGATGGTGAGGATCATGAACATGGCGGCAGAGATAGCTTGCGACCCATTTGGCTCGCGACGCATCGACACCGGCAGCATCGCCTTGAACGTGCGCGAGACGGGCAACGGCCCGTTGATGCTGTTTTTCCACGGCATAACCTCCAACTCGGCGGTCTTCACGCCGTTGATGGCTCGGCTCTCGGATCGTTTCACGACCGTAGCTGTCGACCAGAGGGGGCATGGCCTCAGCGACAAGCCGGAAAGCGGCTACGAGGCGAATGACTATGCTGACGACATTGCCGGCCTGATCCGCACGCTCGACCGGGGTCCTGCCATCCTCGTCGGACATTCGCTTGGCGCGAGGAACTCCGTCACCGCCGCCGTGAGATATCCGGATCTGGTGCGCTCGGTCGTCGCAATCGATTTCACGCCATATATCGAGACCGAGGCGCTTGATGCGCTGGAAGCCCGCGTGAATGCGGGAAGCCAGCTTTTCCAGGATATCGATGCCGTCGAAGCCTATCTTGCCGGCCGCTATACCAACATTCCCGCCGCTGCCATCAAGATCCGAGCCGAGAGCGGCTATCATCGGGTCGACGGCGGGCTGCGGCCATTGGCGTCGCCCGAGGCCATGGCCCGGACAGCCAAGGGCCTGCGATCAGACCTGGCGCCCGCCTATCGGGACGTGACGAAGCCCGTCCTCATCGTTCGGGGCGAGGCGAGCAAATTGGTTTCGGCGGCGGCGCTTGCAAAAACAAGCCGGTTGCGGCCGGATCTGCCCGTGGTCGTCGTTCCGGGCGCCGACCATTACGTCAACGAGGTTTCTCCCGAGATCACGTTGAAAGCCATCACGAATTTCATCGACGCCTGACGGCCCAGCACGCCGTCTTCTTGTACGCAGCATCAGGATAGAAAATGGCCAATGTAAACAGAACCCAGGGTAAGGCGCGCCGTGCCGAGGTCGCTGGCGGCGGCTTTGCCGGCCTGACAGCCGCCATCGCTCTGAGGCAAAACGGCTGGGACGTCAGGCTGCACGAAAAGAGCTCGGAGCTCCGGGCCTTCGGCGCGGGTATCTATCTCTGGCACAATGGCCTTCGCGTGCTGGAGGGACTGGGCGCCCTGGATGATGTTCTCCAAGGTTCGCACACGCCTCCCACCTACGAGACCTGGATGCACAACAAGTCGGTTTCCAAGGAGACGTTCAACGGTCTTCCCTGGCGCATCATGACCCGCAGCCACCTGCACGATGCCTTGGTCAACCGCGCCCGTGCGCTGGGTGTCGACATATCAGTCAACTCCGAAGCGGTCGCCGCAGATCCGGAAGGCCGCCTGACGCTTCAGACCGGAGAGGTTCTCGAGGCCGACCTGATCGTCGGCGCCGACGGCGTTGGCTCCAAGGTCAGGGATTCCATCGGCTTCAAGCAGGACCGATGGGTTTCCAAAGATGGCCTCATCCGGCTGATCGTTCCTCGCAAGAAGAAGGAACTCGGCCACGGCGAGTGGGACAACACCATCGACATGTGGAACTTCTGGCCACGGGTTCAGCGCATCCTCTATTCGCCCTGCAACGAGAACGAGCTCTATCTCGGCCTCATGGCTCCGGCCGCCGATCCGCGGGGTTCGCAGGTTCCGATCGACCTTGAAGTCTGGGTCGAGATGTTTCCTTTCCTGGAGCCCTGCCTGATCGAGGCGGCGAAGCTGAAAACCGCCAGGTACGACAAGTACGAAACGACCAAGCTGGACAGCTGGACAAGAGGCAAGGTCGCCCTCGTGGGCGATGCCGCTCATGCGATGTGCCCGGCTCTTGCCCAGGGCGCCGGTTGCGCGATGGTCAATGCCTTCAGCCTCTCGCAGGACCTGGAGGCGGGCTCTTCGGTCGAGGACGCGCTCGTCGCGTGGGAGAAGCGCATTCGCCCGATCACCGATCGCTGCCAGGCGCTGTCCGGCGACTACGCGGCGAACCGCTCGCTCTCGAAGGGAAACATGTTCACGCCGGCAGCTCTGGAAGCAGCCCGCTACGACCCGCTGCGCGGCGTCTTCTCATGGCCGCAGTAAGCTCGGACCGGCGGTCAACGAATTAATCGGCGCGTGCGGAAACTGCGCGCACCCTTCAGGAGATAAAGATGAACTATTCCAGTGAAGTCGAACGGGACTATGACGTCAGGGGTTGGTACGCCTCGGTCCAGGAAAGCCGGCATGACGGCGGCCAGCCTGGCGAGACCCTCGTCAAAGTCGCGACTGGCGTCGTCATACGCAATCCGTATGCCGGAAAGTTCGTCGCCGAACTGTCCGAGCTGACGAATCCGAGCTCAGCCATCGGTCATGCGCTCGGTGAGCGGGCCGTGGCGCTGCTCGGCAACAGGCCGGTCGAAAGCTATGGCAAGGGCGGTATCGCGGGCACATCAGGCGAACAGGAGCATGTCGTCGCCTGCATCACCACGGTGTTCGGAGATCCGCTGCGGCAGCAGGTCGGGGGCGGCAAGGCCTGGATTTCGTCGGTCAGCAAGGTCGCCGCCGCCGGCACATCCATCGATATCCCGCTTGCCCACAAGGACGAGCTCTACATCCGTTCCCACTATGATGCGGTCACCTTTTCCGTGCCGGATGGCCCGCGCCCCGATGAGCTTTTGATCTGCGTCGCCGTCGCATCGGGTCCGCGCGTGCATCAGCGCGTCGGAGGCAAAACCGTCGCCGACCTCAAGGTCGGTGTCTAGTTCGATCGAAATTGGCGAAGGACGAATTCCATGCCCCTGAACATCAAGGACCTCAAGATTACATCGGCTGATTTCAAGCCGCTCGGGAAATTGCGCGACGAGCATGCCGGCGACAAAGGCAATGTGTTGCCCAGGCTTACGGTCAGCGGCGTGCCGGCAGGCGCGAAGGAACTCGCGGTCATCTGCCATGATCCCGACGCGCCGTTGCCCAACGGCTTCACGCACTGGGTCGTCTACGGCATCGATCCGTCGACCACCGATCTTTCGGACGCGCAGGAAAAATTCCGCGTCGGCCCCAATGGCGCCGGCGGCAAGCAGTATTACGGGCCTCAGCCGCCCGCTGGCCATGGCGAACATCACTACTACTTCTGGGTCTATGCCTTGGACACCCACGTCGAAGGGACACCCACCAGGGAGGAGTTCCTGCAGAAATATGCCGGCAACATCATCGAGCAGAATCGGATCGTCGGCATCTACGAAAACAAGTGAAATCCGCGGCGCCGGCGACCGATAACAACAACAAGAATGGTCGCTGTCACCGCAATGGGAGAATTGGAAATGAGAGACAACGGCCCCGTGCACCAGAAGGTCTTCGAAGAGCTGGTCACAGCGACGAAGATCCTTCTGAACGAAGGCATTATGGATACGTTCGGGCACATCAGCGCCCGTGACCCGGAGGATCCCGAAAGCTTCTTCCTGGCCCAGAAGCTTGCTCCGAGCCTGATTACCGTCGACGACATCCAGCGTTTCAATCTCGACGGCGAGACGTCGGATAACAGACCCTCCTATCTTGAGCGCTACATCCACAGCGAGATCTATAAGGCGCGGCCCGACGTTCAGTGTGTGCTCCACACCCATTCTCCGGCTGTCCTGCCGTACTGCTTCGTCGATACGCCGCTTCGGCCGGTCACCCACATGGGCGCATTCATCGGCGAGTCGGTCCCGGTCTACGAGATTCGCGACAAGAATGGCGACGAGACGGATCTCTTCGGCGGCAGCCCCGGGGTCTGCGCGGATATCGCCGAAAGTCTCGGCAACCAGACCGTGGTCCTCATGGCGCGGCATGGCGTCGTCAATGTCGGCAACTCAGTGCGGGAGGTCGTCTTCCGCGCCTTCTATCTCGAACAGGAAGCGGCAGCGCTCACGGCCGGCCTGCGGATCGGCAATGTCAAATATCTGTCGCCGGGCGAGATAAAGACCGCAGGAAAACTCGTCGGTGCCCAGATCGATCGAGGATGGAATCACTGGTCGCAGCGTCTCAGGCAAGTGGGCCTTGCCTGATCCTTGAACATGGCCTGGAAGAGCTTGGTCCGAGCCAAGCTCTCCGGTCTCGATCTCGATAATTCTCTGGCGCCCGAGCGTCAGGCGAAAGCAACAAAACCATGCCGCATGCGGAAAGTTACGACTACATCATCGTTGGGGCCGGATCGGCCGGTTGCGTGCTCGCCAACCGGCTGAGCGCCGACCCCGGATGTTCGGTGCTGTTGCTGGAGGCCGGCGGCTGGGATCGCGACCCCATGATCCACATACCGCTTGGCTGGGGTAAGATCCTGACGGAGCGCCGCCATGACTGGATGTATTTCTGCGAGCCGGAAGACAATGTCGGAGGCCGCAGGGTCGAGTGCGCGCGCGGCAAGGTGATCGGCGGGTCGTCGTCGACCAACGCCATGGCCTATGTGCGGGGCAATCGCGGCGACTACGACCGTTGGGCGGCCAGCGGGCTCCAAGACTGGTCGTACGATAAAGTCCTGCCGTATTTCCAGAAGCAGGAAAGCTGGGAAGGGGGCGGCAACCGTTTTCGTGGTGGCAATGGTCCAGTCAGCACCCAGTTCTGCCGCTACAAGGACCCGCTGATCGACGCCTTTGCGCAAGCCAGCGTCGAGGCGGGTTATCCGCAGACGGACGACTACAATGGTGAGCGGCAGGAAGGGTTCGGCCGCCTGCAGATGACGATTTCGAAAGGCCGGCGCAGCTCGACCGCGTCCGCCTATCTGCGGCCGGCCCTGAAGCGGCCCAACCTGACCGTCCTGACCGGAGCGACGGCGACGAAGATCATCCTGCAGGGCACGCGCGCCACCGGGGTGGTGATGAACCACGGCGGCGGCGAACGGACGGTCGTCGCCCGCAAGGAAGTCCTGCTCTCGGGCGGCGTCATCAACACGCCGCAACTCCTGATGCTGTCCGGCATCGGGGCGCCGGAGGAACTGGCGGCGCACGGTATCCAGACGCGGGTCGACCTGCCGGCGGTCGGCAAGAACCTGCAGGACCACGTCTCGGTCATTCTCATGTACCGACGCCGGGCTCCGGGCGGCCCTTTCCTTCGCAACATGCGTGCCGATCGGATCGGGTTCGATTTCGCCAAGACCTACTTCACGGGTCGGGGTTTCTCGGGCGATGTCCCCGGCGGCGTTGTCGCCTTCCTGAAAAGCGGTCCGGAACGGCCGTTGCCCGATGTGCAACTGCTGTTTACGGCGGCCCCGCTCGCCGCGTGGCCATACCTCAAGCCGTTCAAGGCGCCATTTCCGGACGGTTTCGCCACGCGGATCGTGGCGACGCAGCCTGAAAGCCGGGGGGCGGTGAAACTGCCCTCGGCCGATCCTCTCGCGGCGCCGCTGATCCATCAGAATTTCCTCGCTTCGCCGAAAGACTGGGAGTCCCTTCGGGCCGGTTTCCGGGTGGCGAGGGATCTCGCGGCGCAGCCCTCCATGCAGCCCTTCATCGAGGCGGAGTTCTTTCCCGGTCCCAAATGCCAGAGCGACGAGGAGATCGACGAGCATATCCGCAAGACCTCCATCACCGTGCATCATCCGGCCGGGACATGCCGCATGGGGGCCGATACGGCCTCGGTCGTCGACCCGCAATTGCGCCTTCGCGGCGTCGACGGCCTTAGGGTGGTGGACGCGTCCGTCATGCCCGACCTGGTCTGCGGAAACATCAATGCGGCGGTGATCATGATTGCCGAGAAAGCCGCCGACCTCATCGCGGCATCAAAAGCAGCAACGGAAAGCAGGGCAGCGTGATGATCCAACGTATCGCCATCATCGGTCTGGGTACGATGGGGCCAGGCATGGCCGCCCGGCTTGCCAGGGGCGGCCTGCAGGTCGTCGCCTACGATGTTGCCCCGGCGGCGATCGAGCGCGCGGGGGCCATGCTGGGCGTCGCCGAGACCGTTCTGGATTCCCTGGGTATCGCGGTGCCTCCGGCCGGCGCCGGAACGGTCCGCTTCACGGATGATATCGCGGACGCGGTATCGGGCGCCGACCTCGTCATCGAGAACGTTCCTGAAAATATCTCGATCAAGGCCGATGTCTATCGCACGATCGACAGCCTGATCGCGTCGGACACGATCGTCGCGTCCGACACGTCGGGCATCCCGATCACCAAGCTGCAGGCGCATATCTCGCATCCGGAGCGGATGGTGGGCATGCACTGGTCGAACCCGCCGCACATCATTCCGATGATCGAGGTGATCGCAGGCGAGAAGACCGCGCCGCGGATCGTGACTGTTATCCGCGACCTGATCCGCTCGATCGGCCTGTTGCCGGTGGTGGTCAAGAAGGACGTTCCGGGCTTCGTCGAGAACCGCGTGCTCTATGCGCTGCTGCGCGAGGCGGTCGACCTCGTCGAGCGCGGTGTCATCGAGCCGGAAGATCTCGACACCTGCGTGTCCTGGGGCATCGGTTACAAGATCGCCGTGATCGGGCCGATGGCGCTGCTCGATATGGCGGGCCTCGATATCTACAAGTCCGTCTCGTCCTTCCTCAACGCCGATCTCTCCAATCGCGACGATGTCGCGCCGATGGTGCTGGAAAAGACGAATGCGTCGAAGCTCGGCATCAAGTCGGGGGAGGGCATGTTCTCCTATACGCCCGAGCAGATCAAGGCGCTGCAAGGCGAGCGGGCGGGCAAACTCGTCGCCGTGCGGCGCATCCTGGAAGGCCGGGAGTAGCCAATGACACATCGTGCTCACAAGGCCGGTTGGATTGGGGCGCCGCATGGAGGACCAAACCATGCGCGTTGAGACCATTCGTGCAGCCGGCGGCCGGCCGGCCCATATCCGTCACGACGACCTGATCTCCGCCAAGGGCGTTTCGGTGGTCATGGCCAGGCAACTGGTTCTGCAGAACATCGATCTTTCGGTGCCGAAGGGATCGTTTGTTTCTCTCATCGGTCCTTCCGGTTGCGGCAAGAGTACCTTGCTCAAGGTTCTGGCCGGGCTGGTAAATCCGACAAGCGGCAGCGTTTCGATCGCCGGGCTTTCGCCAGTCGAGGCGGCGCGCAAGCGCATGATCTGCCTCGTCTTCCAGGACGCCAACCTGCTGCCGTGGAAGAATGCCGTCGACAACGCATCCATGCTGCTCGGCATCGCCGACAAGTCGCTGTCGCGCGCGGAGCTGCGGGCACGCGGACAGGAGATGCTTGAGCTGGTTGGCTTGGGCGATTCCGCCCACAAGCGTCCAAACGAATTGTCGGGCGGCATGCGCCAGCGCGTCGCCATCGCGCGGGCCCTGGCGCTCGATCCGGCGGTGCTGCTGATGGACGAGCCGTTCGGCGCGCTCGACGCCATTACCCGCGATTCGATGGGCCAGTCGCTGCTGGAGATCTGGCAGCGCACCGGCAAGACCATCGTTCTCGTCACGCACTCCATCGACGAGGCCATTCATTTGTCGCGCCATGTCCACGTGCTGGGGATCAAGCCCGGCCGGATCACCGAGAGCCTCGACATTGGCCTGCCCTATCCACGCGATCTGTCGGTGACGGAAGATCCGGAGTTCGTCAGGCTGGTGGTTCAACTGCGCACCATGCTGCGCGCCAGCCATCAACCGGGAGGCGCGTCATGAGCGATCAACCCATCCCCAATCTCTCCGACTCGCGGCTTGCCTCGAACTGGGCGGCCGCGACCGGCAGCTGGCTCCCAGCGGTCATACTTCTGC
Organism: Mesorhizobium sp. M8A.F.Ca.ET.202.01.1.1; assembly: GCF_004791595.1. Classification (NCBI taxonomy): domain Bacteria; kingdom Pseudomonadati; phylum Pseudomonadota; class Alphaproteobacteria; order Hyphomicrobiales; family Phyllobacteriaceae; genus Mesorhizobium; species Mesorhizobium sp. M8A.F.Ca.ET.202.01.1.1. Next base: position 361,734 of record NZ_SRUN01000003.1, read on the forward strand.
TGGCGACGATCATCGTTTGGGAAGCCGTGGTGCGGACCTTCGCCATCTCCGCCTTCATCATTCCCGCCCCGTCCGAGATCGCGCAATCGCTGGTCGCGCAATGGGAAACGCTGATGCAGGCGACCCTGGTGACCGCGGGCGAGATCCTGTTCGGGTTCCTTGTCTCCGTCGTGGTCGGCGTCGCCATTGCGCTGGTCATCGTGCGCTTCGACTGGCTGGGGCGAGCGCTCTATCCGCTGGTGGTGCTGTTCCAGAACGTGCCCAAGGTGGCGCTGGCGCCGATCTTCATTCTCTGGTTCGGCTATGGGCTGGCGCCCAAGATCGGGCTGATCCTGGTCATCGCCTTCTTCCCGGTGACATTGTCGATGCTGGCCGGCATGCAATCGGTCGATCGCTCGCTGCTGTCGCTGATGAATTCGGTCGGCGCCAGCCCGACGCAGATCCTGTTCAGGATCCGCGTCCCGCATTCGCTGCCGAACCTGATGGCGGGAACCAAGATCGCGGCCACGCTAAGCGTGATCGGCGCCATCGTCGGCGAATTCGCCGGCGCCTCGGACGGGTTGGGCTACGTCATCCAGTTCGCCTCGACCCAGCTCGACACCGCGCTGGTCTTCGCGGCGCTGCTGCTCGTCTCCGTGCTCGGCATCGCCTTCTACTACGCGGCCGAAATCCTCGAACGCATCGTGGTGCCGTGGGCACCCAAATTCAGCCAGGCCTAGGCCTCTCGATCAACCACCGACAATAAAAGGGAACAAAAATGCTGAGACGCTCACTTATCAAGGTAGCCACGCTTGCGGCATTTGCCGGGGCGCTTGGCTTCTCGAACGCGGCGCTGGCGGCGGACAAGGTCACTGTCCAGCTCGACTGGGTCGTTCGTGGCAACCACGCCATGTTCTTCGTCGGCAAGGAAAAAGGCTTCTTCGCCAAGAACGACATCGACGTCGCCGAAATCCGCAAGGGTTCGGGTTCGCCGGATGCCATGCGGCTGGTGGGCAACGGGAACGCGGATTTCGGTTTCGGCGATCTCCCCACGCTTGCCGTCGCGCGCTCGCAGAACGTTCCGGTGGTGGCGGTGGCCGCCGTCAACCAGCACTCGCCGCTGGCGATCATGTCGCTCGCAAAGACGGTGAAGCTCGCCAAGCCGGCTGATCTCAAGGGCCTGACCATCGGCATCCATCCGGCGGGCTCGACATACATCTTCTTCAAGGGCTTCCTGGCGGCCAATGGCCTGACCGAAAAGGACATGACGCTGAACAGCGTCTCGCCGCCCTATGAGAGCTATCTGCTTCTGGGCCGGGTGCAGACGGTGGTCGGCTATGTCGACGCCGAGGTGCCCGAACTGGAGGCCAAGGCGGGCGGTCCGGGTTCGCTCAGCATCATGATGGGCGCCGACCATGGCTGGAAGGCTTATGGCTCTGGCCTGTTCACCTCGGAGGCGATGATCAAGGACAAGCCCGACGTCGCCGCCCGCTTCGTCAAGGCATACAGAGAAGCCTTCGACTATGTCGTCGCCCATCCGGAAGAAGCCGCCGAGATCACGGCGAAGGCTGCTCCGGGCTATGCGGACAAGAAGGATGTGCTGCTGGCGCAGATCAACGCCGACATCGCCTCGACCTTCAACAGCCCCGACACCAAGGACCATGGCCTCGGCTGGATGACGAAGACGCAGTGGGAGGAAACCCTGAAGACGCTCACCGACCAGGGCGTGCTCAAGGCGGCGCTGTCGGCCGACGACGTCTTCACCGACAAGTTCCTGGCGAAGGAATAAGGCACGATGTTCCGGGCGGACGCATCAATGAGCGCCTACCGGCACGCCAGGCCGTCCTGCAGCATGCTGCAGGACACCGCGCGCGCGCCCTTGGCGGCGTCGGTCCGGTCGAGCGTGATCTGCGCGCGGGTGGCGTATGCGCGGCCAGACAGGCCGCACCACAGCCGCTCGACCGGCAGGTTCTCGCGCTTGTCGTTGAGAATGGTGAAGGTGCCGGTCTTGGGGTCGAACCAGAGTTCGATGCGAGCGCTCTTGCCCGGCTCGATCGTGGCGATCCCTTCCGAATACCAGTGGGCAAAGTCGGCGTTGCAGGACACGCCTTGCTTGCCCGCATTCGATATCGTCAACGGCACCATGTCGAGCCCGTCGGTGCCCTTGCGGACAATCACATGGTGCAACTCAACCGCGTTGGCGAGCGATGTGAACGCCAAAATCACGGGAAGGGCATAACGGATTTTCACTTTGCCTGAGCTCCATGGGGTAGTTTTCTCAGGCAGTCTATCTCGCTTCGGCGCAATAACAACAAGAATATTGATTGGAAAATCAAACAGAGAGGGTAATATGTTTAAGATCCTTAAGAGCAGTGTAAGTGCATTTATATTGTGCGGTGTCTTGATGGGCGGCGCGCTTGCCGGCGAAGTCAAGTCGATCGCCATACTGACGCCCGAAGAGGGCACGGATTATGGCTGGAACCAGCAGGGCATCGACGCCGCCAAGGCAGCCGGCAAGGCCGCCGGCGTCGAGGTGGTCGTGGCCCAGGGCCTCGGCTATGGAGATGTCCGTCCGACGCTGCGCGAGCTCGCGTCCGACGGCGCCAGCCTGCTGATCGCGCATGCCAGCGGCTACAACACCTCGGCGCCCGAGATCGCCAAGGAACTGAAGGTTCCGGTGGCGATCGTCGACACGCCGAACGGCCTGGAGAAGGGCCTCGTCGCCGACTACACGCTGAGCGGTCACCAGGGCGCTTATCTGGCCGGCCGTCTGGCCGCCAAGATGTCGCGCTCGAAGTCGGTCGGCATCGTCGTCTCCGGCGAACCGCCATCGTGGAACTCGCAGTCGGCGGCGTTCGCGCAGGGCGTGAAGGCGGAGAACCCGGACGTCAAGATCACCTATGCGGTGATCGGGCCGGCCGCCTACAGTGACGCCGCAGGCGGCAAGCGCGTCACCGAAAGCGTTATCGCCTCGGGCGCCGACATCATCTTCGGCCAGGGCAACGGCTCCAGCTTCGGCATGCTGCAGGCGGTCGAGACGACAAAGGCCGCCGATGGCGGCAAGGTCTATTTCATCGACGTCATCGGCGACAAGTCGCCGATCGACAAGGGCTTCCTGCTGTCGTCGGTGGTGTGGAACATCGAACCGGTCTACGCGGCGATGATCGCCGACCTGAAGGCCGACACGTTCGGTACCAAGCACTATTCGATCGGCCTCAAGGACGATTCCGTGCAGTTGCTGAAGACCGCCGCCATCCCGGACAAGGTCTGGGGCGAAATCCAGGCGCTGCGCGAGGACGTCATTTCCGGCAAGATCAAGGTCGAGCCGGTCTATGACGCGGCCGCCGTCAGGGCGCTGATGACAAGCGTCGCCCAGTAAGGCGATCAAAGTCGGCTGCCGGAGGGGCGATCGGTTCGCTCCTCCGGACCGTTCCCATTTTCTGGTGCTGGGCTTTCATGAGCAGTCTTTCTTCATCGCCCGTCGATATCAGCGACATCGTCGCGCTTGAAGGCGTGACCAAACGCTTTCCCGGCATTGTCGCCAATGACGGCATCGACCTGTCGATCCGCCCTGGCGAGGTGCATGTGTTGCTCGGCGAGAACGGCGCGGGAAAATCCACCTTGATCGGCATGCTGTCGGGCCTGCAGCAGCCGGACGAGGGGCGCATCCTTGTCGACGGCAAACCGACGCCGATCACATCGCCGCGCCATGCGCTGGCGCTCGGCATCGGAACGGTGTTCCAGCACATGATGCTGGTACCCACCCTGACGGTCGCCGAGAACCTGCTTCTTGGCGGGCCGTGGTGGCAGCGTCCCAGGACCGAGGAGCTCGAGGCCCGCGTGGCCGAGATCACCCGCAGCCTCGGCATTACGGTGAAATTGCATGCCAGGGTTTCGGAACTCTCGCTCGGCGAGCAGCAGCAGGTCGAGATCCTGCGCGCCATGGTGCGCAACAGCCGCCTGCTGATCCTCGACGAATCCACCTCGATGCTGACACCGAAGGGCATCGAGGAACTTGGCGCACTGATGCGCCGCCTCGTCGAGCAAGGATTGGCGATCGTCTTCATCACCCACAAGCTCAAGGAAGCGGCCGCCTTTGGCGACCGCATCTCGGTGTTGAAGCTCGGCCGCAAGGTCGGCGAAATACCACCCGAGCGGTTTCGCGCGCTTGGCGAACAGGAGATCATTTCCGAGATCGTGGAGTTGATGTTCGGCAAGCAGAAGGACGATCCCGAAGCGATCGAACGCCCGGCCCGCGCGGTCGATGCGCAAGCCGCGCCGCTGCTTCAGGTCGCGGATCTCACGGTCGCGCCGACCGACAACGCGCCCGGCCTGTCGTCGATCTCCTTCGACATCCGTCCGGGCGAGATACTCGGCATCGCCGGCATCGACGGCAACGGCCAGAAGCAACTGGCGGAGGCCTTGGCCGGCCAGCGCGTGGCGACCGGTGGTTCGGTCCGGCTGGAGGGCACCGCCATCGAGGGCCTGAGTGTCGGCGAACGCCGCCAGCGCGGTCTTCGCTACCTGACCGACGACCGGCTGGGCGAGGGCACTGTCGGCACGTTCCCGGTCTCCATCAATTTCTTCCTCAAGCAGGTCGGCGCGGCGCCCTTCTGGCGCGGCGGCGTCGAGCAGCGCGCCGAGATCGACAAGCGCGCCGCCGAGCTCGTGCGCGAATACGATGTGCGCACGCCAAGCCTGAAGACGCCGGTCGCGCGGCTTTCGGGGGGCAACATCCAGAAGGTGCTGCTGGCGCGCGAACTGGCCGAGGGCGCGAAGGTGGTGATCTTCAACAAGCCGACCTACGGGCTCGATCTCGCCAACACGCTGGCCTCGCGCCAGCGCATCCGCGACACGGCGGCACGCGGCCTCGCCGTGCTCCTGATCTCCACCGACCTCGAGGAACTGCTCAGCATGTGCGACCGCATCGCGGTGATCGCCAATGGCGCGCTGGTCGGCACCGTCGCCAATGCCGACGACGCCCGCACCAGGGTCGGCCGCCTGATGATCGGACTTGCCGCATGAGCATCGACACCGCACCCGCCGCCAGCGCCACCGCACTCGATGCCACGAGCGGGGCGGCCACGCGCCGTGACATTCTGCATCGGCTGCTGATGACGATTGGGCCGATCCTTGCCGCTCTCGTCATCGCCGGCTGCATCCTGCTTGCCGTGGGCGTCGACCCGCTCGCCTATTATGGCTATGTGCTGGAAAAGGGCCTGTTCTCGCCGCTCGGCATCCAGCAGACGCTGACGCGCATGGCGCCGCTGCTGTTTCTCGCCGCCGGCCTGATCGTGGCCTTTCGCGCCGGCATGTGGAATCTGGGCGGCGACGGCCAGTTCCTGCTCGGCGCGGTCACCGCGGCCGCAAGCGCTCCGGTGCTGGTGCAGATATTGCCCGCCTGGCTGGCGCTCTTCTGTTCGTTCCTGATCGCCATGCTGGTGGCCATGATCTGGTCGCTGGTGCCGGCGCTGCTGCGCGCCTATCAGGGCGTCAACGAGATCATCACCACGCTGATGATGACGTTCCTCGGCACGTCGCTTGCCAATGTGCTGGTCAAGCTGGTGTTTCGCGATCCAGGCACGACCGTGCCGCAGACCCGCACGCTGCCGGTGGAAGACCGGCTGCCGCGCCTGTTTGAAACCACGATCACCAGTGGCCTGCTGCTCGGCCTGGCGGCAATCATCATCGTGCATCTGGTGATGACGCGCACGGCATTCGGGCTGAAATTGCGGATCGTCGGCGCCAACCCGCGCGCCGCGGTTCATGCGGGGCTGGGCGTGCCCGGGCTGACCATTGCGGTCTTTGCCATTTCGGCCGGACTCGCGGGTCTTGCCGGCGCTGTCGACATCATCGGCGTGCAGGGCAATGTCCGCGCCGACTGGAACCCCGCCTATGGGCTGGCGGTCATTCCGGCCGTGTTTCTCGCCCGCATGAACGGCTTTGCCGCGATAGGCTTCGTGTTCCTGCTTTCGGTGCTGTCGATCGGCGGCGAGAGCGCGGCGCGGCGACTTGGCGTGCCCAATCATTTCACGCTGGTGCTGGTCTCCATCGTGCTGATCGTGCTCGCTCTCGCCGAGTATGTCGACCACCGCTATCACCAGTCGAGAAAGGCCTGACATGACCGGGCTGTTCAGCGAAGTCTTTCTCAGCGCGTTGCTGTTTGGCGCCGTCACGGCGGCCATCCCGTTGTTGCTTGCCGGCCTCGGCGAACAGATGTCGGAAAAGGCCGGCGTGCTCAACATCGGCATCGAAGGCATGATGCTGGCCGGCGCCTATCTCGGCTTCGTCGGCGCCTTCTATTCGGGATCGCTGTGGCTGGGCTTCCTCACGGGTGCGGCCGGCGGCATTGCGGTGGCGCTGATCATGGCGCTGCTTTGCGTGCGCATCGGGCTGAACCAGATCGTCATCGGCATCGCGCTGACGCTTGGTCTCGAAGGTCTGACGGCGCTGCTTCACCATTTCCAGTTCTCGCGCAGTTATCCCCGCCTGCCGGCGGCGGACGCAACCGTCATTCCGCTGCTGTCGGACATTCCGATCATCGGCCCGGCCTTCTTCAAGCATCATCTGATCGTCTATCTGGCGGTCGCCCTTGTGTTCGGCATGGGCTACCTCTACCGGCGCACGCAGCTCGGCCTCAATCTGCAGGCCGCCGGCGACAAGCCGGCCGCGCTCGACGTTGCCGGCATCGACGTCATCAGGACCCGAACCATCGCCGTGCTGACGACCGGCGCGCTGGCCGGGCTCGGCGGCGCCTATCTCGCCAATGTCGGGGCGGGCCTGTTCATTCCGTTCATCACCAATGGCGCCGGCTTTCTCGGCATCGTGCTGGCCATGCTGGCGCGCGGGCGTCCGGTCTGGGTGCTCTTCGGGGCGCTTTTGTTCGGCGTCTGCCTGTCGCTGACCACGGCCATGCAGGTGGCGGGCATCAACATCCCGACCGACGTCATCCAGATGCTGCCGTTCCTGGCGGTGATGATCATGCTGGTGCTGTTCGGGCGGCGGGCCAGCCTGCCGGCGGCGCTCGGCATTCCATACGAGCGCGGCGCGCGCTGACAGAAACCAGATGCGCGGATGGGACCCGCGCCGGAAACGGAGGCAACAATGTCGGATACCAAGGTCTACCTGCTCGACGGCGGCTCGCTCGTCCTCGACGGCTATCATGTCTTCTGGAACCGCGGCCCGGGCGGCGAAGTGCGCTTCCCCGTCTACTCGATCCTGATCGAGCATGCCGAGGGCCGCTTCCTCATCGACACCGGCTACGACTATGACCACGTCATGAAGGTGCTGCCCTTCGAGAAGCCGATCCAGGAAAAGCACCAGACCATTCCCGGCGCGCTGGCGCTGCTCGGGCTGGAGCCCAGGGATATCGACGTCGTCGTCAACTCGCATTTCCATTTCGACCATTGCGGCGGCAACAAGTATTTTCCGCACGCCAAGAAGATCTGCCATCGCACGGAGGTCCCGCAGGCCTGCAATCCGCAGCCCTTCGAACATCTCGGCTATTCCGACTTGAGCTTCTCGGCCGAGGCGGCCGAAGCGCGTGGCGCGACCGCCCAGTTGCTGGAGGACACGACGCGCGCCAACTCGACCTTCGAGGGCATTGACGGTGACGTCGACCTCGCCAAGGGCGTCAAGCTGATCTCGACCCCCGGGCACTCGATCGGTCATTACAGCCTCCTAGTCGAGTTTCCCAAGCGCAAGCCGATCATGTTCACGATCGACGCCGCCTATACGCAGAAGAGCCTTGAAACGCTTTGCCAGGCAGCCTTCCATATCGACCCGGTCGCGGGCGTCAATTCGATGCGCAAGGTGAAGAAACTTGCCGAGGATCACGGCGCCGAGCTGATGTACTCGCACGACATGGACAACTTCAAAACCTACAAAACCGGCACGCAGTTCTACGGCTGACCGCCGCCAATCCGGAGACCAAGACCATGCGCTATCTCGAACACGCCGATCCGGTCATCACCCTGACCGCTGGACCGGTGAACGCTTATGCCGAGGTGCTGCGGGGCCTCGGCCGCACCGTGCTTTACGATTACGACCCGGCCTTCCAGCTCTTCTACGAGAAGGTCGTCGACAAGGCGCAGAAGGCGATGCGGCTTTCCAACAAGCCTGTCATCCTGCATGGCGAGCCGGTGCTGGGCCTGGAAGCGGCGGCAGCGTCGCTGATCACGCCCGGCGACGTGGTGCTCAACCTTGCCTCGGGTGTCTACGGCAAGGGGTTCGGCTACTGGGCGAAACGCTATTCGCCGCATCTGCTCGAGATCGAGGTGCCCTACAATGAGGCGATCGACCCGCAGGCGGTTGCCGACATGCTGAAGGCGCATCCGGAAATCACGGTCGTCTCCGTCTGCCATCACGACACCCCGTCGGGCACGATCAATCCGATCGATGCCATCGGCGCGCTGGTATCGGCGCATGGCGGCTACCTGATCGTCGATGCCGTCTCGTCGTTCGGGGGCATGAAGACGCATCCGGAGGACTGCAAGGCCGACATCTACGTCACCGGGCCGAACAAGTGCCTCGGCGCACCTCCCGGCCTGACCATGATGGGCGTCAGCGAGCGGGCCTGGGCCAAGATGAAGGCCAATCCGCTGGCGCCGCGCGCATCGATGCTGAGCATCGTCGATTGGGAAAATGCCTGGTCGAGGGAAAAGCCGTTTCCGTTCACGCCATCGGTCTCGGAAATCAACGGGCTCGATGTCGCGCTCGACCTCTATCTCAACGAGGGGCCGGAAGCGGTGTGGGCGCGCCATGCCCTGACCGCCAAGGCCATGCGTGCGGGCGCCACCGCGATGGGCCTGTCGATCTGGGCCGCCAGCGACACGATCGCCTCGCCGACGACGACCGCTGTCCGCACGCCGGATGGTGTCGACGAGAAAGCACTTCGCCAGGCAGCGCGCGCCCGCTACGGCGTGGTGTTTTCGTCGGGCCGCGGCGAAACGCTGGGCAAGCTGACGCGCATTGGCCATATGGGCCCGACGGCGCAGCCGATCTACGCGATCGCGGCACTGACGGCGCTCGGCGGCGCAATGAACGCGGCCGGCCGGAAGCTTGCGGTCGGCAAGGGCATCGACGCGGCGCTGGCCGTGATCGACGCCGACGCCTGAACAAACATCACCAGATTGCGCATTGAGGAGAAATTTCATGACTGAACGGCTTGCGGGAAAGACGGCGCTGGTGACGGGCGCCGCACAGGGCATCGGCAAGGCGATAGCGGCGCGGCTGGCGGCCGACGGCGCGACCGTCATCGTCAGCGACATCAATGCCGAGGGTGCGAAGGCCGCGGCCACCGCGATCGGCGGCAAGGCGAAGGCTGTCGCCGCCGACATTGCCGATCCGGCCTCGGTCAAGGCGCTGTTCGGCGAGATCCACGCGCTGACCGGCGGCGTCGACATCCTGGTCAACAATGCCAGCATCGTGCCGTTCGTCGCCTGGGACGATGTCGACCTCGACCATTGGCGCAAGATCATCGACGTCAACCTGACAGGGACGTTCATCGTCACCCGGGCGGCGACCGACCAGATGCGGGCGGCGGGCAAGGCCGGACGCGTGATCAGCATCGCCTCCAATACCTTCTTCGCCGGCACACCGAACATGGCGGCCTATGTAGCGGCCAAGGGCGGCGTCATCGGCTTCACCCGGGCGCTGGCTACCGAGCTTGGCAAGTACAACATCACCGCCAATGCGGTGACGCCGGGTCTGATCGAGAGCGAGGGCGTCAAGGCCAGCCCGCACAACGAGGCGTTCGGCTTCGTCGAGATGCTGCAGGCGATGAAGGGCAAGGGCCAGCCCGAACACATCGCCGATGTCGTGGCATTTCTCGCATCCGATGACGCGCGCTGGATCACCGGCCAGACGCTCAACGTCGATGCGGGCATGATCCGGCATTAGAGGCCATCGACACATCGACAGCCACGGCCGGCAGGTTGCGGGCGACAGGGACCCGCCTGAGGCTATGTGGATCGATTCGACGAAAGCGGGGCTTTCCGTACTCGTTCGCAGGCTAAGTGGGGCTAGATCGACCGAACGGCCCCACACGCCCCTGCTGATGACGGTGTTGCGGTAGGCTTCCCCAACCCGGTTGGGACTCGCGGCATTCAAAAGACCCACTGCAGCGCAAGGCCGACCACGGACAGTCCCATTGTGACTGTCGCAAGCCATCCGAGAAAGCGCAGCCAACCCTCAACGGGGAATTCGCCCATGATGTCGGAGCGCCCGGTCATCAGCATCATGACGACCATTACAGGGACGGCGCATATGCCGTTGATGACAGCGCTCCAATAAAGCGCCTTTATGGGATCGATCGGCGTGAACATGATCCCCATACCCAGCGCCACAGCAGCGGCCAAGGTTGCATAAAATGCCATCGCTTCCTTCGGCTTGCGCTCCAGTCCCACTGGCCAACGGCGCGCCTCACCCACGGCGAAGGCGGCCGAGCCCGCCAGAACCGGAACCGCGAGAAGGCCGGTGCCGATAATCCCCATTGCAAAGATCGCAAATGCGAATTTGCCTGCGACCGGCTCCAGCGCCTTGGCCGCATCGGTGGAGGAATTGATGTCGGTCACTCCGGCCTTGTGCAAGGTGGCGGCGGTCGTGACGATGATTGCAATGGCTATCAGGTTCGAAAAAGCCATGCCCACTAATGTGTCGGCGCGAATGCGCTGGAAGGCGCCCGACGCCTGCCACGGTGCCCATCTCAGCGGCTTGGCCTTCGGGTCGATCTTCTCCTCTTCGACCTCTTGCGACGCCTGCCAGAAGAACAGGTAGGGAGAAATCGTGGTGCCGAGTATGGCCAGAAGCGTCGTGAAGAACGCTCGGTTCCATTCCATGTGCGGGAGAACGACCCCCTTGAGGGCCTCCCCCCATGGGATATCAGCCAGAAACGCAGCCACCACATAGGCAAAGAGGCTCAGCGTTGTCCATTTCAGGACCGTGACGTATCGGCTGTAGTCGAGAAAGACGATCGCCAGAACGCATGCCGCGCCGAACGCAAGGACGTAAAGCGAGCTTGGGCCGCCCACCAGCAGTCGCAGCGCATCAGCCATCGCGCTCAGGTCCGCTCCGATGTTGATCACGTTGGCGGCGAACAAAAGCAAGGCTACAAAATACATCAGGGCAGGCGGGTAGTATCGGGAGAGATTGCCGGAAATACCTCGACCTGTCGTCCGCCCTATCCGCGCGGCTATCTCCTGGATCGCGACCATGAGCGGAAAAGTGAATACCATGGTCCAACCGACATTGAACCCCAGCTGGGCGCCCGCTTGGCTGTACGTGCCGATGCCCGAAGGGTCGTCGTCCGAAGCGCCTGTGATGAAGCCAGGTCCGATTGTGCGCAGGAATCGCTGGACTGGCCCTTTTGCCCGAATGTTGCTCTGTTTCTCCGAGACTTCGACGCTCGTGTTGCTCATGCAGGTGCTCCAGAAACGCGGATCCTTCGAGATCCGCTTGAAGCAAAATTCGGCGATCGCCGTTCGGTTCCTTTAGTCATTGCTGAAACGCCCGGCAGTAGCCCTTCAGCGCGCGAGAAATATCATGTCGCCAGCAAAGGAGGCACACTCCAAGCGACAAGATACCAACGGCCGCTTGGGAGGAGCTTTTTTGGCGGGGGGCAACCGCGGTTTGCGTTCGAGTACCGCCGCCCTTCGCGAGCGTGGACATTTGAGCCGCGCAGTTCGGCGCAACCATCGCGTATCCGGCTTCAAACCCCACTTCTAGCGATATTCATCTAGAGTGAGTCCGTAGTAGTGTAAGCGAGATGCTGTTTCAGCGATTTATACGATTTTCGCGCGGAATATCTTTAAACCTGTAGGCGCGATCCCTACGTCATTCTCTGTTATGTCTATCAAGGCAACACCGATGTAACATCGCTCACGGCCACGCCTGCCCTCACTGGGGACTCGGGATGCGCGGTCATTTTCCCATACAATGAGCAGCCCAAACGTTCGACACGCCCTTAGTGCGTCGAGCGCGTCGGTGCGCAATCTCCCCGCTTCATAAATCAACACCAACCGGGTGACCGTCGGGTGAACGAACCCGCGCGCCCATAGGAGAGAAAAGATGGAAGCCCTGCAATATCTCGGCCCGATGGAATGGATGGCTGTCGAGGTGGCCGTGCTCGTCATCGTGCTGGCGATCCTGTTCTGGTGGAGCGGCGTGGTCCGCTACATCCCGAACGACAGGCTCGGCATCTTGGAAAAACTATGGAGTTTTCGCGGCTCGGTCAGCAATGGCTTCATCGCGCTCAACCGTGAGGCAGGCTATCAGCCGGAAGTCGTGCGCGGCGGCCTGCATTTCTTCATGCCGTTCCAGTATTCGATGCATCGCGCCAATCTTGTCACCATCCCGCAGGGCCAGATCGGCTATGTCTTTGCCCGAGATGGCAAGCCGCTGCCTCCGACGCAGACACTTGCTTCCAACACCGACGCCGATGATTTCCAGGATGTGCGCGGCTTTCTCGAAAAAGGCGGACAGAAAGGGCCGCAACGCAAGATCTTGCGTGAAGGCACCTATGCCATCAATCTCGCACAGTTCATCGTGCTCACCGCCCAGTCGATCCATTCCGTTAATCTGAGCTCGTCGGAGCAAAACCTTTTTGCCAATATGTCCAGCATGATCTCGGAGCGGGGCGGCTTTGAGCCAGTCGTCATCCACAATGCCGAGGACATGATCGGTATCGTCACCATCCATGACGGTCCGGCCCTGCCGGACGGCGAGATCATCGCACCGACCGTGGCCAATGATCCGAACGATCCGAACTTCCACAACAATTTCCAGGACCCTGAGAAGTTTCTCAATGCCGGCGGCTACCGTGGCAGGCAATTGCAGGTGCTGGCCGACGGCAGCTACTTCCTCAATCGCATTTTCGCGACCGTCGAACTGGTCGAGAAGACGATCATTGACGTTGGCACGGTGGGTGTCGTCGTCTCCTATAACGGCCGCCACGGCACGGATATATCCGGGCAGGCATACCGTCACGGCGAGCTGGTCGAAATCGGCGCACGCGGTGTCTGGTCGACGCCGCTGCTGCCAGGCAAGTATGCGTTCAATACCTATGCCGGCAATATCATCACCGTGCCGACCACCAACTTCGTGCTCAAATGGACGAAGGAGCAGTTTGGCGAACACAGGCTGGACGAGAACCTGTCCGAGGTGTCGTTGATCACCAAGGATGCGTTCGAGCCTGTGCTGCCGCTGTCCGTCGTCGTGCATATCGACTATATGAAGGCGCCACTCGTGGTGCAGCGTTTCGGTGACATCAAGCGACTGGTCGAACAAACGCTCGATCCGATGGTTTCTGCTTATTTCAAGAATATCGCCCAGACAAAGACGCTGATCCAGCTTTTGCAGGAGCGTAGCGATATCCAGCGCAAATCGGGCGAGGAGATGCGGGAGAAATTCAATTCCTACAGCCTCGAGCTGCAGGAAGTGTTGATTGGTACGCCACGTGCCGGCAATGGCCAGAACAGCATAGAGCAGATCCTTATCCAACTGCGCGAGCGCCAGATTGCGGTCGAAAAGGTCGAGACTTATAAATTGCAGGAGAAGGCGGCCATCCAGGAACGCACGTTGCGTGAGAAGGAGGCGCTCGCCGAACAGCAAGCCAAGATCACGACTTCGGCGCTTACCATCGAGATCAGCGAGAACGAGGGCAAGGCGCAACTCGCCCGCACCCGCCAGCAGGCGGAAACCATTCAGGTCACTGCCAAGGCAGAGGCCGAGAAGGTGCGCCTCGGCGGCCAGGGCGAGGCCGACATGATCAAGGCTATCGCGCTTGCCGATGCCGAACGCATCAAGGCGACCGGTTTTGCGGATGCCGAGAGGGTTCGCGCCGTCGGCCTGGCGGAGGCCGAAGCCACCGAGAAGAAGGTCGCGGCCTTCGGCGGCCCGGACTATCAGCTCAACTCGCAGGTTCTCATGCGCTTCGCCGAGGCGATCGAAAATGGCAGGCTACCGCTCGTGCCGCAGATCCAGATCGGCGCTACCGGTGGCGAGAAGGGGGCCGCCAACGGCCTTGTCGAGATGATGCTTTCGATGCTCGTTGCCGACCGGGTTGGACCGCAAATCCTACCGGATGAGGTCCCGGCACCCGTTGAGGAGGAGTGATCGAGGATGGGCCGGTTGGACCGGCCCATTTTGCGCTCTGCCGAAACATGCCGGGATGGGGGCGGCGCCTGCAATCTTGGGCCGCCCTCGACCGTGGCTCTCCACCCAGCGAACCCGCATGCCGAAAAGCGGGCCGCATCAATAGGCCGCCGCAATACAAACATTGCGTGCGATAGTGGGTTTGAAGTGGTAGCGGGAGAGGGACTTGAACCCCCGACCCCAGGATTATGATTCCCGTGCTCTAACCAACTGAGCTACCCCGCCAGGGCGGCGAAAGGCCCGAAATCCGCCTTAAATCGCAAGGCATTTCGAGGCGTTCGCCAAGGTCGGGCGGATATAAGGTTGGGAGGGCGAGCCTGTCAAGCTTCGATGCATTCGATAGAGGCGCATATTCTCGATGGCGAAAAGCTTTGCCGCGCGAACACCTGGATGCGGCCGCCGGGGTTGAGTTCGACGGGGCACGTCGCTATGTCTCGGCCACGAGTTTTTAGAGTTTGAAACAGATGAAGCCGCGCATTGCAGTCCTCGGTTGCGGATACTGGGGCTCAAACCACATCCGCACCCTCAAGGCGCTCGGCGCGTTGCACGCGGTTTCCGACACCAATCGTGCCCGCGCCGAAGGTTTCGCCAGCGAACAGGACTGCCTGGCGATCGAGCCGGACCAGCTGTTCGTGCGCGATGACATCGACGCCATCATCATGGCCTTGCCGCCGCAGTTCCATGCCGACCTAGCCGTGCGCGCCGTCGAGAACGGCAAGGACGTGCTGGTGGAAAAGCCGATCGCGCTGACGGTGGCCGATGCCGAGCGCTCGGTGCAGGCGGCCAAGGACAATAAGCGTGTGTTCATGGTCGGCCATGTCCTGCGCTTCCATCCCGCCTTCGAGACGCTGAAAGGGCTGATCGACAAGGGCGAGCTCGGCGAGGTCCGTTACATCCATTCGCACCGGCTGGGGCTCGGCAAGTTCCATACCGAGAATGATGCGCTATGGGACCTGGCGCCGCACGATCTGTCGATGATCCTGGCCATCACCGGCACCGAGCCGATCGAGGTGCGCGGCGAGGGGGCGGCACTCCTCGACAATCTCAGCGATTTCGCGCACCTGCATATGCGCTTTCCCAACGGGCTGCGCAGCCATCTCTTCACGTCGCGGCTCAACCCCTATCGCGAGCGCCGGCTGACCGTGGTCGGCACCAAGGCGATGGCTGTGTTCGACGATGTCGAGCCATGGGAGCGTAAGCTTGCGGTCTACCGCCACGCGGTGTGGCAGGACAGCGGCCAGTGGGCGTTCACCACCAACGAGCCGTCCTATGTCGCGGTTGCCCAGGGCATGCCGCTGACGCGCGAGCTGGAGCATTTCATCCAGTGCATCGAGACGCGCGCCGAACCGCGCACCAGCGGCGAGGAAGCGATCAGGGTGCTGCGCATCCTGACCGCTGGCACCGTCACTCACACCAAATCCTGAGACTGTTCGGAAATTCTACTGTTTGGAAATTCTACTGGGGCGGCCATCTGATGGCTGCCTAAAGTGGATTTCGAAACGGTCTTTGAGAGGGTGTTATTCGGCGGGCACCCGCGCCGGCTTGGCGGCGAGCCGGTTCAGCATCGCCTCGGCCTCGGCGCCGCGCTCGGAACGCTCGATGAAGCCGCCGCCGAAGACGCGGGCCTCGTTGCCGTCGTCGGAATAGAGCACGCAGGCCTGTCCGGGCGCGATGCCCGATTCACCATCGGCCAGTTCGACCGAGGTCACGCCTGCCTCGTGGCGCAGCACCGCCGGCCGTGGCGGCCTGGTCGAGCGCACCTTGGCGAACAACTCGATGCCGCCAGCGGGAACATCGGCGAGTGCGCCGTCTCCCAGCCAGTTCATGTTGCGCAGATAGATCTTGTGCGTCTCCAGCGCCTCGCGCGGGCCGACGACGACGCGGGCGCGCTCGGCATCGAGATGGACGACATAGAGCGGCTCGCCCGATGCGATGCCGATGCCACGGCGCTGGCCGATCGTGTAGCGCAATATGCCCTCGTGGCGGCCAAGCACGCGGCCGTCGATATGGACGATGTCGCCCGGATTGGCGGCGGCCGGCTTCAGCTTGGCGATGATGTCGGAATATTTGCCCTGCGGCACGAAGCAGATGTCCTGACTGTCCTGCTTGGCGGCGACCGTCAGCCCCATCTCCTCGGCGATGGCGCGAACCTGCGGCTTCGACAGGCCGCCAAGCGGAAAGCGCAGATAGTCGATCTGCGCCTGCGTGGTGGCGAACAGGAAATAGCTCTGGTCGCGGTCGGCGTCGACCGGCCGGTAGAGGGCGCGGTGGCCACCATTGGCGCCGGAGCGGATGTAGTGGCCGGTGGCGAGCGCATCGGCGCCGAGATCCTTGGCCGTGGCCAGGAGATCGGCGAACTTGACCGTCTGGTTGCAGGAAACGCAAGGAATGGGCGTTTCGCCGGCGACATAGCTCTCGGCGAAGGGGTCGATGACCGCCTTGCGGAACCGCTCCTCATAATCGAGCACATAGTGGGGAATGCCCAGCGTCTCGGAGACGCGGCGGGCATCGTCGATATCCTGGCCGGCGCAGCATGATCCGGCCCGATGCGTTGCCGCACCATGATCATAGAGCTGCAAGGTGACGCCGACGACATCGTAGCCCTCGCGCTTCAGCAGGCCGGCGACCACGGATGAATCGACGCCGCCCGACATGGCGACGACGATGCGGGTGTTTTCTGGGCGTCCGGGAAGGTCGAGGCTGTTCATGGTGCTTTCATTCTAACGCGGCGTCTGAATGCCAATGTCGAGAATATAGGTCAAGCTTTCCTGCTGCGCCAGCTTGCAGGGCGACCGGCGGCGCGTCGCGAACGCTGCGAATGGATACATTTCTCCCGGCCAAAACAGGGCTTCCAGCCGCATATTTCAAATGCCCGCTAAAAGACTAACGCGGCGTTCACGATCCTTACCTAGTCATTAGGGTCTGCTTAGGCAATTTTTAAAGCTGTGGCGGTAACGTGGCGGGGATTGGGTCTTTGAGTTTTTTGTAGAGAGTACGATGACCGATCTGGTTAGACCTAGAGTCAAATATGTTATCGGGCCTGACGGCAGCCCGCTTACGATTGCCGATCTGCCGCCGACGAACACGCGTCGCTGGGTCATCCGGCGTAAGGCGGAAGTGGTTGCAGCGGTGCGCGGCGGACTTTTGAGCCTTGAAGAGGCATGCCAGCGCTACAAGCTGACCACGGAGGAATTCCTGTCCTGGCAAGCGTCGATCGACGAATACGGCCTTGCCGGGCTGCGCACCACGCGTATCCAGCAATACCGGCACTAGGCCGGCCTCACCACGATCAAAGGGCGCGGCAAGCCGCGCCCTTTTTCTTTCGGAGCGACGGTGTCGCCGCTCAGATCGTCAGTGCTACCTTGCCGATCGGCCTGGTGGCGAGAAAGGCGTGGGCGGCTCCCGCCTGGTCGAGCGGAAAAGTCCTGGCCACGTGGACGGCAAGCTTTTGCGCGTCGATCAACCCAGCGAGCTCGAGCAGGCCCTCGCGGTCGGGCATCACCGACATGCGCTCGACCCTGATATCGCGCGAACTGGCGTCGGCGCGCGTGGCGTCGTTGACATTGAGCAATGACACCAGCACGCCGCCGGGCTTCAGCACCTTCAGGGAGCGATCGGCATGGTCGCCGCCCAGCGGCTCCAGCACCAGGTCGATGTCGCTGATCTGGCTGGTGAAATCACCCTTGGTGTAGTCGATCACCTCATCGGCGCCCAGCTTGCGCACGAAGTCGAGCTTGCCCGGGCTGGTCGTGGCAACGACGTAAGCACCACGCGCCTTGGCGATCTGCACGGCCAGATGGCCAACGCCGCCAGCTCCGGCGTGCACCAGCACGCGTTGGCCTGATTGCAGTGCGCCATGGCGGACAAGGCCTTGCCAGGCGGTGAGACCGGCCAGCGGCAATGCGCCGGCCCGGGTGTGGTCCGCCCTCTTCGGCTTCGGCGCGATGTCATCGGCCGGCACGGCTGCCAGTTCGGCGTAGGCCGCGGCCTGCTTGGGAAAGCGCGGCATGCCGAACACGTCGTCGCCGACCTTGAAGCTGGTGACGCCGGCGCCGAGTGCCTCGACCGTCCCCGAAATATCCCAGCCAAGGATGAAAGGTGGCTCGCCGAGCAGCGGATAGTTGCCGGCGCGCACCGCGCCATCGACGGGATTGATGCCGGCCGCCTTGACGCGGACCAGCACCTCGCCGGCCTTCGGCGTGGGATCGGGCAATTCGGCGATGACAAGAACGTCGGGTCCGCCGACGGCATTCTGGGTAACGGCACGCATGAAATCTCTCCTGTTGATCGATGCCACTATCATTTGGAGAGTAAAGACCTATTGTCTAGTATGTACCTCTCTGATATATAGGTACCTTATGGATAGTGATTGCGACTCCCCCTTTGGCTATGACGCGTTCCGGCGGACATGTCCGTCGCACACCGTTTTGGAAATGCTGGCCAGCAAATGGGTCTATCTGGTTGTCTGCGCGCTGCGCAAAGGCCGGATGCGCAATGGTGCGCTTGCCCGCAAGCTCGAAGGCATCACGCCCAAGATGCTGACCCAGACCTTGCGAGTGCTGGAACGTGACGGCCTTGTGCGGCGAGAGGTCTATCCGGTCATTCCGCCACACGTGGAATATGAACTGACCGAGCTCGGCCAGAACCTGGCGGAACTGCTTACCCAGATCAGATCGTGGGCGGAGCAGCATGCGCCCGATATCAAGGATGCCCGGGCAAGGGCGACCAACGGAAATGAGGCGGACTGGGCGGCCTAGGTCTTGTGCGCCAGCAGCACTTCGCGGCGCCAGCCGGCGCTGGTTCAGGTTGCCGTCCCGACAGCGGGCGCGCTTGTGCGCGTGCCGAATAGCGCCGATGTCGGCCGGTTCAGCCGATCATGGCGCTGCGGCCGCCGGTTTCGGCCTCGCGAATCTTGGTATCGCGCGATTCCAGCATCTCAGCCTTGGAAAGCTCCGCTTCAGCTTCGCCGAGTAATGATTCGGCGGCGCTTCGCTGCTGGGCGAGGTCGCCTTGCGAGTTCCTGAGATTGTCGCGGCGCAGACGCGCCGCCTTGGCGAAGGTCGGATAGGCGAAATGGTTGATATCGGTGATGCCGGCTTTCTTTTCCTCGGCGGTGATCTGAAGCTCCAGTTCGACGGCCATGCGCTCGAACTCGGCGATCATCATGTCGAGCTGCAGCATCTGCCGCCGCTTCTCATTCACCTGAAACTGCTTCAGCCGGACGAGGTTTTCACGTGACTTCATGATTCGGTACTCCCGGAAACGCACACCCGCACATATCGTCCAAACCACTTGGAAAGGCCCAAGCACTGCCCGTATCCACCGGCTTTCCCCGCACTATGGGAAACAAAACCCTAAAGTTTTTTGCCGGCGGTAACCATTCGTTTACGGGCATTGTTAATCATACGGGTCAGGGCTTAAGGCCGGGTAAAAATTCCGGCCGCCGAAGCGAAGCCGCGTCGATGAGTCCCTGGAGTCACTTAGTCCAGGTTATTAATGTGTCGCATTAGGAATTTTGGTCTGTGATTCGTTATTAGATTCAAGAGGGTGTAGAAAGGGGTTAAAAAATCTGATACCGTAATGAACGGGAAATTAGGTTTTGTTAACCATTCGATGGCAGCCTCTCTACAAGGCAACCACTGCTCCGGGGCAGGACGGGTCGTGAAATGGTCCGGCGGCAGAAAAGGGGAATGAAATGCGTGTTCTGCTGATAGAAGATGACAGTGCAACCGCACAAAGCATCGAGTTGATGCTGAAATCGGAAAGTTTCAATGTCTATACGACGGACCTCGGCGAAGAGGGTGTCGATCTGGGCAAGCTCTACGACTACGACATCATCCTTCTCGACCTCAACCTGCCCGACATGTCCGGCTACGAGGTCTTGAGAACGCTTCGCCTCTCCAAGGTAAAGACGCCCATCCTCATCCTCTCCGGCATGGCTGGCATCGAGGACAAGGTACGCGGCCTCGGCTTCGGCGCGGACGACTACATGACCAAGCCGTTCCACAAGGACGAGCTGGTGGCGCGCATTCATGCCATCGTGCGCCGCTCCAAGGGTCACGCCCAGTCGGTCATCACCACGGGCGATCTGGTGGTCAACCTTGACGCCAAGACCGTCGAGGTCGGTGGCCAGCGCGTGCACCTGACCGGCAAGGAATACCAGATGCTGGAGCTGCTCTCGCTGCGCAAGGGCACCACGCTCACCAAGGAAATGTTCCTCAATCACCTCTATGGCGGCATGGACGAGCCGGAACTGAAGATCATCGACGTCTTCATCTGCAAGCTGCGCAAGAAGCTCGACGCCGCTTCCGGTGGCCAGAACTACATCGAGACCGTCTGGGGTCGCGGCTATGTGCTGCGCGAACCGGAAGACATCCGCGTCAGCGCCTGAGCGCAGCCGGCAGAGCTTTTCTAAAAAACCCGGCCATGGCCGGGTTTTTGCATTGTAGGCCGACAATCATTTGTTTTTGCGCACTGCCGGACAGACGGCAGGCCGCCGCGGTTCTCCTGGAACAGCGTTCAGGCAGCGATCTTCAAGGCGCGAAAGCGCTCGAGCAGTTGCGGGCGATTGAAGGGCTTCAACAGATAGCCCTGGGCGCCGGCGCGCTTGGCGCGCATGATCGACGCGATATCGAGTTCGACCAGCGAGATCAGGATCTGCGGCTTGATCGGGCTTTCCATGGCGCGCACGCGCCGGATGAGGTCGATCGCCTGCATGTCCGGCAGGGCGCCGTCGACGACGATGATGTCGGGCATGTCGGCCGCGCACATCTCCAGTGCGTCAAGCCCGCTGGCTGCCTCGATGACCATCATGTCGGAACCGCCCAGGATGCGTTTTGCGACCTTCCTGATGACGCTTGAATCGTCGACGAACATGCAGCGTTTCATTTTCCGGGTCCTCTTTGCCCTTTGGCAATCCGGTCGTGCGGGGCATCTGCGGCGTAGCCTAGACCGATCTGGTAAAGAAGCCGAAAAGCCGTTAGGTAAAATTTTTGCAAAGATACCGTTCGACGCGCTTTTCCTTGCGGATGCTTCGGCATTGCCGGGCAGGCAAAGTTCATCGCACCCCGATTGGGGCGTCAATGAAATATTTCAGATTGAAATACTTTGTTCGATCGCGCTGCCGGCGTCGATTTCAGGCCGCCGAAAGGACGATTTCTTCAGCCGTCGCATGGATCGAAATGGTCATGTTGGCCTCGCGGGCCAGCAGCAACGTGTAATAGGGCTGTACCGAATGCGCGTCGATCGGCTCCTCCGGCTTGTGACCGGAATGCAGTTCGAGGAATTTCGGCGGCACACGCAACATCGGCCCGCTTGCCGAAAGCGAAAAACGCGGCTCGGTTTCGAGATTTTCGAGCGTTACCACCAGCTTGCCGCCGCGCGGAATGGCGGCATTGGCGACCAGGAGCAGGTTGAGCAGCAGCTTGACCTTGTTCTTGGGCAGCAGCGCGCGGATGCCGTTCCAGACCAATTCCGGCTTCTCGTTCTTGAGGAAGGCGATGGCGACGGCCTCGGCATCTCCGGTGTCGATCATCATGCCTGCCGAGCCGGCGGCGCCGAAGGCGATCCGGGCGAACTGCAAACGGGCGGAGGCGTTCTTTGCACTCTGGCGGATGAGACGCATGGCGTCTTCGTCGGCACCACCTTCGTCGAGCAGTTCAAGCCCGTTGTTGATCGCGCCGACCGGCGAGATGATGTCGTGGCAGACGCGGCTGCACAAGAGCGCCGCCAGATCGGGGGCGGAGAGGGTGAACAGATCGGCCATCGGTGAAAATCCCTGCAAATTCCACTAGTCGTGACCGGGCGACCTGCTATCGCGCTACCCACACGAATCACGTTCCAACCCGAGGCCTTCTGAATACACAGCACTCGTTCGTACAGCAACAAATCCAAGATTGTCGGCGGGGCAAATGGCGTGTTTGCCCAGGCTGCTGGCCCCGCGCGCTCCCCAAACAGCCTTCGAACCGCCATCTTCATGTGGGAATTTAATGGTTGAAAAAGGATTACGGCATAGTTTGCCCCTAACAGTCATCCTTAACGGCCGCCTAAAAAGAGCCGTACGGATGCGAGGCGTCGGCGAAAGTGCTTCATGACGGAGATTGGAAGCATGTTTTCCCGATTCTATGACCGGAGTTTTCTCCGCGTCCTCTCAATGGCGATCACGCTCATGGGCGTTCTCGTCTTCACGACATCGCCCTTGCGGGCCCAGGAGTACACCGCTCAGGAAATTATCGATTCCGGCCACAAGTTCTTCGGCGCGACGTCGGGCGGGTTGGCCACCGTCGTGGAGAAGATTTTCGCCTCCTACGGTCTGCCCAATGGCTATCTGCTCGGCGAGGAGGGATCCGGTGCGCTGATCGGCGGCCTGACCTATGGCGAAGGCACGCTCTACACCAAGAATGCCGGCGATCACAAAGTGTTCTGGCAAGGCCCGTCGCTGGGCTGGGATTTCGGCGGCGAGGGATCACGCGTGATGATGCTGGTCTACAATCTCGACGATGTCGGCAACCTCTACAATCGCTATGGCGGCGTCGCCGGTTCGGCCTATGTGGTGGCGGGTGTCGGCTTCAACGTGCTGAAGAACAACAATGTGCTGCTGGTGCCGATCCGTACCGGCGTCGGCGCCCGGCTCGGCGTCAATCTCGGCTATCTGAAACTGACCGAGCGGGCGACCTGGAACCCGTTCTGATCTGTCCAACATGATCGAATCGCGGACAGTTTGACCGGATTCCCGAGCCCACCACCCGAATGAGCCGCGGCAAGCCCTTGCCGCGGTGCCGGATTTCCGCCATGCCAAGATGGCACAGTCCAGCCTTCCAAGTTGTCGTCGATAACGGGTAGTCCTTTGGTTCAGTCGGTCCTGTTCTTTGCCCTCGGCTTTCTCTGTGCCGGCTTTCTGGCGCTGATGGTGGCTCCGGCCGTCTGGCGGCGTGCCGTCGCACTGACCCGCAGGCGCATCGAGGCCTCCATTCCGCTGACGCAAGCCGAGATCCAGGCCGACAAGGACCGGATCCGGGCCGAGTACGCCATGACGACCCGGCGCCTCGAAATCAACGTCAAGTCGCTGCGTGAAAAGGTGGCCGAACAGCTCGTCGAGATCAACCGCGGCCGCGAGGCGCTGAAGGGGCTGGCGGTCGAGCGCACGGAAAAGGACCACGCGCTCGCCGAACTCGGCGCCAAGAACGAAGCGTTGCGGCGGCGCGAAGAGGAACTGCATCAGCTTTCGGAGCGGCTCAGGGAAACCGAACGAAAGCTGGAAAGGCGGGCGCTCGAGCTCGAGAAGCTGGAGCGCATGTATGACGACGCCAGTTTTGCCTCCAGCAGCCGCCAGATCGAACTCGTGGCCCGCGAATCCGAATTGCAGAAGCTCGCCAGCGACATCTCGCTGCTGCGCGGCCAGCGCAAGGAAGCCGATCGGCGCGGCCAGGAGATCGCGGCCGAGAGCAAGGCCGCGCGCGATGCCTTGAAGGCCGAGAAGAAAAGGGCCGCCGAACTCGACAAGAAGGTCGAGCGGCTGCTGGCAACGCTCGCCGACCGTGAGGACAAGCTTGATCGGCGCGAAAAGGAGTTGGCGCGGTTGCGGGAAAAAACGAAAGCCGAGGACGGCGCCCCGGCCTTGCGGCTGGTTGGCAAGCCCGATGAGTCGGACCGGCATGACGAGGCTGGCAAACGCGACGACATGGACCGGGCGATTGCCAAGCTCGACGGCGACCGCGAGCGG
Source organism: Mesorhizobium sp. M8A.F.Ca.ET.202.01.1.1 (assembly GCF_004791595.1). Classification (NCBI taxonomy): domain Bacteria; kingdom Pseudomonadati; phylum Pseudomonadota; class Alphaproteobacteria; order Hyphomicrobiales; family Phyllobacteriaceae; genus Mesorhizobium; species Mesorhizobium sp. M8A.F.Ca.ET.202.01.1.1. The sequence continues at coordinate 385,585 of NZ_SRUN01000003.1, forward strand.
CTGGAGGCCAGGCTGACGGCGCTGGCGCGCGAGAACAAGCGGCTGAAGGCGGATCTCGGCGCCGTGGCATCGTCGGGTTTGGCGAATGGCAACAGCGCCGCGCTGCGTGAGCAGATGAACGAACTGGCGGCGGAGGTCGTCCACCTGACAGCCAAGCTCGAAGGCCCCGATTCACCGATCGCCAAGGCGCTGGCGGCACCGCAGGACAACCGCTCCGCCGGCCACGACCGCAGCCTCGCCGACCGCGTGCGCGCCTTGCAGAAGGCAGAAGCCAACTGACGCGGTGCGGGCTGGCATCGCGGGCGTCTTGGCCTCAGACGGCGCCCGTCAGCGCGAGAAATGATGCAGGGCGATGGCCGAGGCGGCAGCGACGTTCAAGCTGTCGAAGCCATTCGACATGGTGATCCGCACGGTTTGCAAGCGGGCAAGCAGGCTTTCGGGCAGGCCTTCGCCCTCGGTGCCGAGATAGAGCGCCAGGCGCTCGCCGCGCCGTGCATCGCGTATGTCGATCCGGCCGCGCGGCGAGAGTGCGAACTGGTGGTAACCCCGCCGATCGAGGTCCGCCATGAAATCCGCCGTGTCGGCGAAGGACGCGAAAGGGATCTTGAGCGCGGCGCCGACCGAAACCCGGATCGCCTTGCGGTACAGCGGATCGCAGCATGTCGCGTCCATCAGCACCGCATCGGCGCCGAAAGCGGCGGCGTTGCGGAAGATCGAGCCCATATTGTCATGGTTGGCGATGCCGACAAGCACGACGACCAGGGCTTGAGCGGGCAAGGCATCCAGCAATGACCCAGACGGCAGGGGCGTCGCCTTGCGGCCGATGGCCAGGATGCCGCGATGCATGTGGAATCCGGCGATCGCGTCCATCACCGCACCGGCGACGACATAGACCGGCAGGTCCGCTCGTGCCTTGCGCAGTATGTCCTCCAGGCCGCCAAGCCGGTTTTCCAAGACCAGGATGGATTCGGCGCTGAAGCGGCTCGACGACAAAAGCAGGTCGAGCACCACCTTGCCTTCTGCGACGAAGCGGCCTTGCCGGCCGGCCAGGTCGCGCTCGCGGATATCAAGATAGGCCGCGACACGTGGGTCGCGTGGATCGTCGATGCGAATTGGGTCCATGTCCCGCTCAACAATAAAGAGCGTGGCTCGTGTGCCGCGAAAGACACATGAGCCACGCTCCGGAAATCGTCAGCGAGGTAAACGGCCGCGGCAGCGTCCGGTCAAGTCCCGGCGCGGCGCAATCTCTGCGCCATCTGGGACAGATCTTCCTTGCTGCTGCCGAAGATGCCGTCCAGCACGGCGAGCAGTTCGCGCACCGCATCGGATTTGCAGGAATAGTAGATCATCTGACGATCGCGGCGGGTGTCCACGAGGTCGAGCGCCCGCAACTTGGCCAGGTGCTGCGAGAGGGCGGATTGGCTGAGCATCACCTTTTCGGCGATGGCGCCGACCGACATTTCACCGTCGATCAGATAGCTCATGATCAACAGCCGTTTTTCGTTGCCCATCAGCATCAGAAATTCGGCAGCCGATTCGGCGTTCGCGATTAGCTTTGTCGAGACCATTGATGCCCCATGCTGTTTGCTCATCGAGGCGCCATGGGGGCAATGGTGCCTGAATCCATAAATTCACTTGTGAAGGTGCCGACGAGTCAGCACCACAGCTAAGCCTAGAACATTTCTTTCAAATCTCAAGGGTTGCTTTTGATCAAATGCAATTTAGTTTCGTCTTATGCCTCCGATGCGGCCCTGCCGATCCTGGCCATTTCGACCAGGGCGGGACGTAATTCCGAAGCCTTTACCAGCGGTTGCGGGAAGAATACCCGGCAGACATTGTCCCCCGACACCAGATCCATGCCGTCGGCGTCCAAACCGGCGATCGTCCAGCCGTCGCCAGCTGCCTTGGCGAAATGACGGGCATAGATGGCGATCGCGTCGAGATGGTCCGCATTCATGTGCTCGACGGCCGATTGTTCGCTTCCGGCAAGTTCTTCGATGATGGCTCCATTGGTGAGGAGGTCGGCCCGTTCGAGCAGATAGGCCCTGCCGAAGCCGCCGTTGAGGCTGGCGCGTTGCGGTTCCAGGCGGAAGATCGAAAAGTCGCCGAGCCCGGCATAGAGGCTAGCCTTGGGATTGCGGTTGAGATAGCGGCGCTCGGCACGGGCATGCGCCTGGGAGTCGCGTTCCAGCCGCGATGCCTGGCAGACCAGCGTCAGCCGCGGATACGCCAGCGGATCACCTTTGCCAGGTTCGCCAAGCAGCAGGGAACAGCGCGGATCGGCAAGCAGGGCCGACGTGTGCGCCGCGAGCATCGACACCAGAATGAGCGGCGCGCCGTCGATGTCGGTAGCGACGCCGACCCGGCTCGCCAGCGGCGCCCCGGTCTGTGGCTCCAGCACCGCCAGGGCGCCGAAGCGGGCACTGCGCAGAAGCGTTTTCGTCAACCGGATCGCCTCGGCGTCGGTCTCTCGGATCACATCCTTATTTTGATTTTGCTGCATCGAAACGCTCGCCACAATTTGTCTCGCTTATCGGCGTTTGCCGGCCGGATTCGGTCTTCCGACAACTTCGGCTCGCGCTATTTCGGCGCCATGCGGATGGCGCCGTCGAGGCGGATGGTTTCGCCGTTCAGCATCTGGTTTTCGATGATGTGCAGGGCAAGTGCGGCATATTCGGATGGTTCGCCGAGGCGTGAGGGGAAGGGCACGGCGGCGCCCAGCGAATCCTGCACGTCCTGCGGCATGCCGGCCATCATCGGCGTCTTGAAGATGCCGGGCGCGATGGTGCAGACCCTGATGCCGGAACGGGCGAGATCACGCGCCACCGGCAGCGTCATGCCGACCACGCCGCCCTTGGAGGCGGAATAGGCCGCCTGGCCGATCTGGCCGTCATAGGCGGCGACCGAGGCGGTGTTGACGATGACGCCGCGCTCGCCGCCCTGCAACGGCTCGAGTTTGGCGGCGCGGTCGGCAACCAGGCGGATCATGTTGAAGGTGCCGATCAGGTTGACCTCGATCACCTTGCGGTACTGGTCGAGCGGATGCGGGCCGTCCTTACCGATCGTCTTCACGCCAATGGCGATGCCCGCGCAATTGACCAGGATGCGCGGCTCGCCCAGCTTGGCGGCGACATCGGCGAGGGCGGCGGCACCACTGTCGGCACTCGCGACGTCGCACTGGACGGCGATGCCGCCGATCTCGGCCGCGACCTTGGCCGCGCGCTCGATGCCGACATCGAGGATGGCGACACGGGCCCCCTTGGCGGCAAGCGCGCGAGCGGTTGCCTCGCCAAGGCCGGAGCCGCCGCCGGTCACGATCGCGATCTGGCCGTTGGGATTCATGGCGTCATCCTTCCTGTGAGAATGGGCTTTCTATGAGAACGGGGACGGATCAGGCCCGGATCGACAGACGAGGTCAAGATGGAGCAGTTCGCCGTCTTGCAGAAACGGCGAACCGCGGCCCCGTTCATACCCTTCCCGAAGCTGCCTCAGGCGTGCTCGACGATCCTGGCCTGGCTGGCGTGGCCGACCTCGCCCGAAAGCCTGGCCACCGCGCCCGGCGTGATCTCGTGCGACAGCAGCCGGTCGAGGTCGACAGGCCGCGGCATCGAAATCTGGCCGCGCGGTATGCGCTTGAAGCCGAGCGGCCCGTAATAGGGCTCGTCGCCAACCAGGATCACGGCGGGTGCACCGGCCTTGGCGGCGGCCTCCAGTGCGATCGCCACCAGCCGGCGGCCGATGCCGAGATTCTTGAAAGCGGGCCGTACCGCGAGCGGCCCAAGCATCAGCGCCCGGCCGGCACCGGCCGCTATGCGCGTCATGCGCACCGAGGCGACGACGAGCTCGCCGTCGACCGCGACAAAGGACAGAGCGCGCTCATGCCCACCGGCCTCGCGGATCTTGTAGGCGGCCAGCACGAAACGACCGGGCCCGAAGGCCTCGTCATTGATGGATTCGATTTCAGGATCGTGCGCCGGGGTTTCCGGCAGGTACTTCACGTCGGCAAGGCTCATGGTCTTTGCGTTCCGGTAGAGGAGGAAAGGTTGCTGCAAACGGCAGCATTCGCCAGTCAGCGCTTCATCAAGCGCGGGCGCCCTTTCGTCGTCGGTCAAACCGGATCAAAGCAAAATCGAACATGCAAAGTGTCCGCTAGCATCAATTTTGCGCCGCCGCAATCGACCCGTTCGCTGGCCCTACCGATTGACGATCTGTTCAGTCCTGACTAATTCCGCAATGCTGCATCGCGCTCTACATGAAGTGGAAACGCGAAAGGATATTTCCATGGGATTGTTGGTCGACGGTAAATGGCAAGACCGCTGGTATGACACCAAGGAAAGCGGTGGCAGGTTCGTGCGGCCGCAATCGCAGTGGCGAGATTGGATCACGCGCGACGGTGCACCGGCGGAAGGCCGCGGCCGAGGCTTCAAGGCGGAGCCCGGCCGCTATCACCTTTATGTTTCGCTCGCTTGTCCCTGGGCGCACCGGACGCTGATCTTTCGCGCGTTGAAGAGGCTCGAAGGCGTCATCTCCGTCTCGATCGTGCATCATTTCCTCGGCGCCAATGGCTGGACGTTTGTCGCCGAGGACGGCGCCACCGGCGACACGCTCTATGGCCTCGACTTCCTGCACCAAATCTACACCAGGGCGGATTCCGCCTATTCGGGGCGGGTGACGGTGCCGGTGCTTTGGGACAAAAAGGAACAGACCATCGTCTCCAACGAATCCTCCGAAATCATCCGGATGCTCAACTCAGCCTTCGATCAATGGGGCGATGCCGGCCTCGATTTCTATCCCCAGGCACTGCGCGGCGAGATCGACGCGATCAACGCGCTGGTCTATCCCTCCGTCAACAACGGCGTCTACCGCGCCGGCTTTGCCACCACGCAGGCGGCCTATGAAGAAGCGTTCGGCGAGCTGTTTTCGACGCTCGATGGGCTGGAGGACCGCCTGTCCAGGCAACGCTATCTGGTGGGTGACCGCATCACCGAGGCCGACTGGCGGCTGTTTACCACTCTGGTGCGCTTCGACCCGGTCTATGTCGGCCACTTCAAGTGCAACCTGCGCCGCATCGCCGATTATCCGAACCTGTCGAACTATCTGCGTGACCTCTATCAGGTGCCCGGTGTAGCGGGTACGGTGAACCTGCATCACATCAAGGCGCATTATTACGGCAGCCACGAAACGATCAATCCGACGCGGATCGTGCCGGTGGGACCGGCGCTTGACTATGGCGCGCCGCATAATCGGGCGAAGTTCGCGAGGGCGGCGGCCTGATCTACCAATAGGGCGATGCTGGCACGCTGCCGAAAACCTCGGCGATCCGCCGCAGCGTCGCCGGTGTGGTGCCTTCCGGCAAGCGGTCGAGTGGGAAAAATCCGGCCTCGGCGATCTCATGGTCGGGCAGTTTCGGCGCGGTCTGGCTGAAATTTTCGATGAGATAGAAACCGACATGGTCGCGGCGGCTGGCGCGGCGGTTGAAATGCATCGACTTCAGCGCCGGCGTGGCGGCCATCGCGATGTTGCCCTCTTCGGCGAGTTCGCGGGCCAGCGCCTCGGCCAGCGTCTCGCCAACCTCGACGCCGCCGCCGGGAAGCTGCCAGCCGGGCACATAGGTGTGGCGAATGAGGAAGACGGAATTGGTGGCGGCATCGTGGATCAGGCCGCGCACACCGAGCGTCATCGGCCGCCGCAGCACGAAATAGAGATGGAACAGCCGAGCCCTCAAGCCCGCCCAGCCGGTCTGGCGGAACGCGGCTTCGTCATCGGTCGGCATCAGTAGCGAAACCGTGGGTGGAAAGCGGCGTGCACGTCGCCTATGAAGGAGGAATGTTCAGGCTCGCGCATATTTCCGATGTCCATCTGGGGCCGCTTCCCGATGTATCCTATCGCGATCTCGCCTCCAAGCGCGTGCTCGGCTACGTCAACTGGCAGCGCAACCGCCGCCGCCACATGCACGATGCGGTCATCGACGCCATCGTCGCCGACATCAAGGCGCAAAGCCCTGACCATCTCGCCGTCACTGGCGATCTCGTCAACCTGGCGCTCGACGGCGAGATCGAGATGGCCAAACACTGGCTCGAGACGCTCGGGTCGCCGCATGACGTTTCGGTCGTGCCGGGAAACCATGACGCCTATGTTCCCGGTGCCTTCGACAAGATCTGCCGGTCATGGACGGCGTGGATGAGCGGCGATGGTGTCAACACGCCGGTCGATCGCAATGCATTTCCCTATCTGCGCGTGCGCGGCAATGTCGCGCTGATCGGCGTCTCGACGGCGCGCGCCACGGCGCCCTTCATGGCCAATGGTTTCTTCATGGAGGGGCAGGCGGCTCGGCTCGGCAAGATCCTCGAGAGCACGGCAAAGCAAGGGCTGTTCCGCGCGATCATGATCCACCACCCGCCGGTGCGGGGCGCCGTCTCCCAGCACAAGCGGCTGTTCGGCATCGCCCGCTTCCACAAGATCATCCGCCGCCACGGCGCGGAGCTCGTGCTGCACGGCCATTCGCATCTGCCGTCGCTGTTCCAGATCGGGCTTCGCGATGCAAAGGTCCCGGTCGTCGGGGTCGCCGCCGCTGGCCAGGCCCCTGGCGGCAATCACCCGGCAGCACAGTACAATCTGTTCGACATCGACGGCGAAAAGGGAAACTGGCGCATCCGCCTGACGCGACGCGGCCTGACCGGACCGTCCATACCGCCCTCCGATCTCCAGACCGTGGAACTCGGTGTCGAGCCCGACGCGGCTATGGCCGCCAGTTGAGAACCATGGCCGAGACGCGGTCCCACAACAGCGCCGCCGACACCGCGAGACCAACCAGTCCGCCGGCGGCGACCAGCCCAAGGCCCGACAGGAAGGCCGACCAGCCCTTGCCTTGCGTCGAGGCTCGCAGCGGCGGCTCGGCTTCCGTGACCTCGGCGCGTCTCATGCCGGCGACCGCCGGCTCGACGCCACCCTCCATCATTCTCCGGCGTTCGACGATGCGCTCGGCGACATAACGCGTCACGGAATCGGCGACCGGCTTCATCTCGGTCGATTCGGCAAGCACGACACGGCCAATGCGAGTGTCCTTGAGGAAGCGGTAGGTGCGGCGGTCGCGCCCCATCGCGACATGGCTGACGGCATCGATCCACAGGCGCGGCTGTAACCCCGAGGAGACGACAAAGTCGAAATTGTCCATGTCGGCTGGCACATCGGCAAAGACGGGCGCGAGGTCCGCGGCCAGGAGGTCGAGGCGCATGCGGTGCGCCTCGCGCATGTCGACGACGACATCGTCGCGGTCAGCGAAGGCGTTCTTCACGTCACGGATGGCATCGGACAGTTTGCTTGACGGATCGATCTTCTCGCCTGCGTCCTTCATCGGCGTCTGCCTCGCGGGGTTGGTTAACACGCAGTTAACACAGCCGCCGGCAAAATGCACTGGCGCGATCAAGGCGGCGAGGCGCCCGTGCGGTGTCGCGCTGGCCCTGTCAGCCGGTCGCGGCTAATTTCGGGCGCAAGGGCCTGGCGCGGCGGTTCATGTTGCGCCGGATGATCGTGGCGATCAGCTCGGGCGCCTCCTCGATCAGCATATGGCCAGCCCCCGGGACGTGCTGCACATGGAATTGCACGGGCAGATTGTCCGTATGGCTAGAGGGTAGCATCGGGTCATCGCTTCCCCAGACCACCATCACCGGCATGGTCAGTGTTTCCAACCGGTCGCGCGGGATGACGCCCTGCCGGTCTTGGCTGGTCATGGCGGCAGCGATCTCGATGAGTTTCTCGACCTGGCCGGGCCGCCCGCGCATGTCCCCAAGGGCGTCCACGGCGTGATCGATGGGCCGCGTCTGTGGTCCCGACATCGCCGAGAGGCACGCCTGGATGTCGGATGGGTCCCTTGCGGCGGCAAAGCGGCGCAACAGCGGACCGTTGATCTCGGTGCCGAAGCCGCCAGGCGCCAGAAGTGTCAGCGACGCCACCTTCTCGGGCTCGGCCAGTGCCATCAGCGCCGCCACCGCGCCGCCCATCGAGTGGCCGACCAGATGAACGCGCTTTACCGATCGCGCGGTGAGATCGGCCAGGACGGCCCTTGCCGCCAGCTTGGCCGGGCCGGCACCGGGGAAATCGAGCGACAGCCCGTGCCCCGGCAAATCATAGGCGAGTGTGCGTACCGAAGGCGACAGCGCCGGGATCACGTCGTGCCAAATATCGTGGCAGCCGCCGAAACCATGCAGCAGGACGATGGCCTTCGAGCCAGCACCCTGTTCGGCGACGTGAAGCGATGCGATCATGAAATCTGAGAGCTTTATTGCGGAACGGCAAGGTGAGAAATGCGGCTGGTTTGCCCCTTGTCCAGAACGATGGCCAGTAAAATTTTCACGACGACTGGCGCTTGCGACCTCCCGATCTCGCGAGTTCGCGTGACAAAGCCGGCAAATCAGTCATATCGGGACTTTGCCACCTGCTTTCGGCGGCCAACAATTCGATCGGTCCAAACAGTCCTGTTCGGAGGACGTCAGCTCGCGTTGCCGAGGCCTGCCGCGCGCAGGGCTCCAACCAGCCGCTCGGTCAGATCGGGCGGATATTTCCGGTCGATGAAGGTCGCGCGCGGGTCGGCGGCGAATTTCGGAAATTTGGCGGTCAGCTCGTCGACCAGCTTGCGCGCCAGATTGTCCTGACCGGCGATCTTGGCACCGATCAGCCGGGCGGCAAGATAGTGCGACTTCGTTGCGGTTGTTCTCAAAGAGGAACTGGCGATCGCGGCCTTGTTCGTGTCGCCAAGCATGAGTTCGCCGGCGAAAAGTCCAAAATCCCACCATGTCGGATGACCGCTGGAGGCGTCCACCGCCTGGGCCAGGATCGGCGTCCCCTCGGCATAGCGGCCGGCGAAAATCAGCCCGTAGCCATAAGCGGCGGCCATGGCGAGATCGTAGGGATTGAGGTCATAGGCCTTGCGCATCCAGCGCAGCGCCTCGTCGGCGTTGCCAAGACGGGAATTGATGTAGCCGTAGGAACGATGCGCGTAGGGACTGGTCGGCCCCATCTGCACGGCGCGATGGGCGAATGTCATCGCCTTCTCGATCGTGGCATCCGGCGGATAGGCGTAGTGGTCGTTCACGGCCTCCAGGTGGAGCGAGGCGATTTCCGAATAGACCAATGGTGATTTGGCGCCATTTTCGGCGAGGGTTTCGAGGCAGCGATAGGCGGCCTCGTGGGTCCTGGCGTTCTGGTCGAGATAATATTTGTCGTTGAGCGTCAGGCACTGCGTGAGGGCGGTTTGTATGCCGCTCTGTTCGAGATAGCTGTAGATCATGCCGGAAGCGGGAAGAGCGGACGTCAAGATGCCGGCTATACGGCTCTCGACGGTGGTCGGCGCGCTGTCGGCGGCGGTAAGGTTGCGCGACAAAAGCACCCGTCCGGTCGCCACGCTCTGCAGTTCGATCGTGATGTCACCCGTATCCGGCCCAGGCAGGATATCGAAGATGAAGCTCGTCGCGCTAGCGACCGGATCGGTCTTGTTGACGGTGTCGCGACCGATGAAGTCGATCGTATCGAAGCCGCTCAGTCCGGCACGCAGCGTTGCGGCGACACGGCTGGCATCCGTGCCACTGGCCTTGACGGCGATGTAGACGAGCGGCAAAGCCTCGCTGGCGGCGGACGGCGCGATGCTGCCGGTCAGGCCCGCGGTCTCGAGCGTGGTCGCAAGGTCGCTGCCTGCCAGCAGCGCACCGCTTCCCTGACGCAATATCAGAACGCCGAGCATGGCTATGACCACGGCGATCGCCATCCAGAAGAACCGGAGATGGCGTGCCACCGAGGGCTCCGGCGCCGCCGCCGGTGCCAGCAATGCAGCGGCGGCAATGGCATCACCGGGGGGCTCGGATGGTGCCGCTACGGCTTCGATCTGCTCGGCGGGTTTCGCAGGTTCCGGCAAGCGGATCGCGTTGAGCTCATAGGCCGGGACATAGCTGCCGCGCGGTATCGCTATGCGAAACGGCTCCGCGACGCCTTCATTGGCGAAATATTGCTGCAGCAGCTCGCGTAGCCTGCCCGCCTGCACGCGTACCACCGCGTCGGTCGAAGGATCGAAATCGCCATCCTTGCCGAAGACATCCATGGCGATGGAAAAGCCCTTGAGCCGGTCGGCTTCGCCTGCCTGTTCGCGCTCGACAAGATAACGCAACAGCTTGCGTGCACGCTCGGATCGTCCGAACGTTTCGCTGGCAAGCAGTCGCTCTAGTGTCTCGCGCACTGCGGGGGCGGCAGGCGTGGCATGCTGCAAGTGTCGATCCTCTCGAAGTCGGCACAGGTTGAGGCGCGATCATATAGTTCCCGCACCGGCACACAAGTATGCACCCATTATGCGATCGCGTACCTCACCGGAGAATACTCTGGTGGTTAACGGCCCTGCCGGTATAAGCCACGGCATGGTCGTGAGAGTCGGCATCGGCCAGTCGAGGCCAGAGCCTTTTGCGGGCTTGAAAAAGTGGCGGCGCGGAGAGCTGTTCCTGCCTCCGGCGCCGCCGACCGGCCGATGCTACCGCGCCTTGCGACCGACGATACGATTGGCCGCCGACGTCACCGCTTCCAGCGAGGCGGCGACGATGTTGGTGTTGATGCCGGCGCCGAACAGCTTGCCCCCGGGATATTCCATCTCGACATAGGAGATGGCCGACGCGTTCGAGCCGCGCTGCAACGAGTGCTCGGAATAATCGAGCACCGACATGTCGACGCCGACATGGCGCGACAGCGCATCGACGAAGCCGTCGATCGGGCCCGTGCCGGTGCCTGATATCGTCACTTCCTTGCCATTGTCGAGGATGACCGCCTCGATCACCCGCCGGCCCTTGACCTCGGTATCGGGATAGGTGTGGTGGTCGAGGAATTTCAGCCGCGCGCCCGGCTGGTCGACATAGGTCTCCAGGAAGCGCTCGTAAATGCGCTTGGCCGGAACCTCCTTGCCTTCGGCATCGGTGATCGCCTGGATCGCCTGGCTGAACTCGATCTGCAGGTTGCGCGGCAGATTGAGGCCGTAATCGGCCTGCAGCACATAGGCGATGCCGCCCTTGCCCGATTGCGAGTTGATGCGGATGATCGCCTCGTAGCTGCGGCCGACATCGGCCGGGTCGATCGGCAGATAGGGCACTTCCCAGTGCGGCGTGTTGGCCTTCTTCAGCGCCTTCATGCCCTTGTTGATGGCGTCCTGGTGCGAGCCGGAAAAGGCCGTGTAGACGAGTTCGCCGACATAGGGATGGCGCTCGGGAATCTTCAGCTGGTTCGAATATTCATAGACGTCCTTCATCCGGTTGATGTCGGAGCAGTCGATGCCCGGATCGACGCCTTGCGTGTACATGTTGAGCGCCAGGGTGACGATGTCGACATTGCCGGTGCGCTCGCCATTGCCGAACAGCGTGCCTTCGACGCGGTCGGCACCAGCCATCAGACCGAGTTCGGTGGTGGCGATGCCGGTGCCGCGGTCATTGTGCGGATGCAGGGAGATGATCAGGTTTTCCCTGGCGTCGAGGTTGCGGCACATCCACTCGATGCGGTCGGCATAGATGTTGGGCGTCGACATCTCGACGGTCGACGGCAGGTTGATGATCAGCTTGTTGTCAGGCGTCGGCCTGACGATCTCGGTGACGGCGTTGCAAATCTCCAGCGCGACCTCGAGTTCGGTGCCGGTGAAGCTCTCCGGCGAATATTCGAAACGGTAGCCGCCGCCCGCCTTGGCCGCCATGTCGGTGATCATCTTGGCGGCGTCGGTGGCGATGCGCTTGATGCCGCCGACATCCTTCTCGAAGACGACGCGGCGCTGCAATTCGCTGGTCGAGTTGTAGAAATGCACGATCGGGTTGGTGGCGCCGTTGAGCGCCTCGAAGGTGCGGCTGATCAGTTCGGGCCGGCACTGGACCAGCACCTGCAATGACACATCGGCCGGCACATTGCCTTCCTCGATGCACCAGCGGGCGAAGTCGAAGTCAGTTTGCGAAGCCGACGGGAAGCCGATCTCGATCTCCTCGAAACCCATGTCGAGCAGCAGCGCGAACATGCGCGCCTTGCGCTCGTGGCCCATCGGATCGATCAGTGCCTGGTTGCCGTCGCGCAGGTCGACCGAGCACCAGATCGGGGCCTTGTCGATCACCTTCGAGGGCCAGGTCCGGTCGGTGAGACCGACCGTAGGATAAGGTTGGTATTTTCGGGCTGCGTCCGGCATGCCCCGGCCGACCTGCTTGCCGGTCGCGGCCTCGCTGGCGCGGATGTCTTCTCGTGCGTTCATCGTCGTTTCTCCCGGCGGCTGGCGGTCCACCTTTCAGGCGGATGTGGTGCCAAGCGGCGCCTTTACCAGATTTTCGTTCGCTTGATATGATTTGCCAAGGAGCATGCGCTTGCGCGGCGGTTCGACCGCCGGGCGCTCCTTCAGCGAACCCGGCGATCGCCGATAAGGCCGAGAAGAAGCAGGGTCGAGGCAAGCGCGCGAACGGTCTCGCCGGCAAAGCCGGTCTGACGGGAAGCGGTGGTGGCGCGCGTGTTCATGGCCGCTCTCATACAGGAGCGGCCTGTTGGAGGCAAGCGGGGCCGGCCCGGTCGAATTTTATCCCTAACGCGGATGCTCTTCCCCGCGCGCTGCAAATGCGCCAGACTTGAACGGTGGCGGGGTGCCGCCGGCAGGGGTCATCCATGAATTTCGTGTTCTTCTCGCCGCATTTTCCCGCCAACGGCGCCGATTTCTGCGACCGGCTGAAGAAGGCCGGCGCGACCGTGCTCGGGATTGGCGACGCACCCTTTGACGCTCTGGACGGCAAGCTGAAGGCAGCGCTTTCGGAATATTACCGTATCGCCGACATGGAAGACTACGATGCGGTGTTCCGGGCGATCGGACATTTCATCCACAAATGGGGCCGCATCGACCGGTTCGAATCGCTCAACGAGCATTGGCTGGAACTGGAAGCCAACATCCGCACCGACTTCAACATCTACGGCACCAAGCTCGATTTCGTGAAGAATCTGAAGCGCAAGAGCCGCATGCGCGCCTTCTTCCGCAAGAGCGGCGTCGAGACCATCGCGCAGCGCAAATGCTCCGACCGGGCCGGCGCCATGACCTTCATCCGCCGCGTCGGCTATCCCGTGGTGGTAAAACCGGATTCTGGCTCCGGCGCTTCGAACACGTTCAAGATCTCGAATGCGAAAGAGCTCGACCAGTTCTTCCGGGACAAGCCGGAGGATGTGACCTTCGTCATGGAGCAGTTCATCGAGGGGCTGGTGGTGACGTATGACGGGCTGGTCAACCGCGACGGCGAGGTGGTGCTGGCGGCCAGCCATCGCTACGACCAGAGCGTCATGGAGGTGGTCAACAAGGACCGCCACATGAGTTACACCTGCTTTCCCCGGATCAGGCCTGTCGTAGAGGAGGCCGGCGGCAAGATCCTGAAAGCATTCGACGTGCGCGAACGCTTTTTCCACATCGAACTGTTCGAGACCAGGGACGACCGCATCATCGCTCTGGAGGTCAACATGCGCCCGCCCGGCGCCTGGATGACCGACGCGATCAACTACACGTTCGACATCGACGTCTATGCGGCCTGGGCAGACATGGTCGTGAGGGACGCAGCCGGCGGCCCCTATGAAGGCAAGTATTTCACCGCCTATGCCAGCCGCAAGCGCCACCTCGACTATTTGCACAGCCATGCGGACGTGCTAGCCGCGCACCGCGACAAGATCGTCCACCATCAGGCCATCGAGAAGGTTTTCAGCCGCGCCATGGGAGATTACGCCTACCAGATGCGCTCGAAGGATCAGGCGGAGCTGCGCGAGGCGGTTGCCTATATCCACGCGGAAAAGGCTTGAGGACATGGACATTTCCTATCACAAGGCTTTCGCCCGCAATCTCGGCCGCGACATGGAGTACAAGCGCTATGGCCATGCCGGCCGGCCCGTCGTGGTGTTCCCGACCTCGCAGGGCCGGTTCTACCAGTTCGAGGATTCCGGCGGGGTGGGCGCGCTCGCCGAATTCATCGACACCGGCCGCATCCAGTTGTTCACGGTGGACGGCATCGATTCGGAATCCTTCTTCGACAAGCGTGCCGACCCCGCGCACCGCATCGCCCGCCACGAGGCCTATTTCCGCTATGTGCGAGAGGAGGCGCTGCCGGAATTCCTGGAAACCGCCGCGCAGGCCAATGGCGGACGGCGGCTGAAGCCCTTGTTCTCAGGCTGTTCGATGGGCGGCTACCATTCCTCGAACTTCGTCTTCCGATTTCCCGAACTCGCCAGCGGCGTCATCTCGCTGTCGGGTGTCTATTCGGCCCGCGATTTCTTCGGCAAGGCGCTCGACGGCGACATCTTCTACAACTCGCCGCTCGATTATCTGCCCGGCATCGTCGACCCGAAATTGCTGGCGCGGCTGAAGGCGCTGAGGCTTATCTTCTGCTGCGGGCAGGGCGCCTGGGAAGAGCGCATGCTGGTCGAGACGCGCCAGCTGGAACAGATCCTGCGCGACAAGTCCATTCCCGCCTGGGTCGACTATTGGGGCGGCGACGTCAGCCATGACTGGCCGTGGTGGCACAAGCAACTGGTCTATTTCTTCGGCCGCTGGCTGGATGATGATCTGATGCACAGGCTGGATTGAGGTGCATTGATATTCAGGTGAGGCTGGCCTGCAAATGGCGGCTTCCTGCGCTTCCCCGCTCTATTGCGTCGCAATAGAGCTGTGCTCACGTACTTTAAGTACGCTCCGCTCCGGTTCTCGGAAGCCACCATTTTCGACTCAGCCTGACCTGAATCTCACTGCACCTGCGCGCGCATGAATGACCACACCAGAGCCCATCCGCCGCTTGCCTTGTCATCAGCCGCACCTACCCTTCCTGGCAGGCCGGCACCGGTACGGTTTCGTGTTCGGGCGCGGATCCTCGGCGCAGGCCGAGGAACACGACAAGGGCGGTGACGATGGTGATTGCCGCCAGGACGATCAGCAGCCTGTCGAACGCCGTTTCGTAGGCCTCGACCAGAACGGCGGCGCCGGCCGCCGGCGAATGTTGCGCGGTTCCGCCGACATTACCGGTCACCAGCAATTGCGCCGCGGCAGCCGCGTCGCTGGACGGCGCAGCGCCTCGAGCGGCGAGCTGCCCTGCGGTGAAGCCTGACAGCGTCGCCATGACGATGGCCAGTGCCACACCCTCGCAAGCGACACGCGTGGTGTTGAAGATGCCGACCGCCATGCCGGCGCGCTCCGTTGGCACGACGCTGACGGCCAGGCCATCCATCAATCCCCAGGGCAAGGCGATGCCGACGCCGATCAGGATCAGCGGCGCGACCAGCGCGACGTCGATCGATGGCGTCAGGCTCAGCCAGACCAAGCCAGCCGCCGCGACGAGCAGGCCAACGCCGCAAATGGTGGCCGGAGCGATCCAGCGCGCGAGCTGGCCGGCGAGCAAGGGCAGGACCAGCAACGGCCCCGAGAGGCAGATCATCAATTGCCCGGCCTTGATCTCGCTCATCCCCTCGATGCCGATGAAGCGGATCGGCAAAAGCACAAGCAGGACCACGAAGCCATAGGCGGGCGCCGCCGCAAGAAACTGGACGCCGACGAAGCGAGGAAAGCGAAACAGGGTGAGATCGAGCATTGGCCGGCGCGCGCGCCGCTCGACGACGACGAACAGCACAAAGCAAAGGACGGTAACGCCGAGAAGCGTTACCACCAGAGGATCGGCCCAACCGCTCTGCGGCGCCTGCAACACGCCATAGGTGAGCGAGGCCAGCGCCACCGTGAAGGTGCCGGCGCCCGCCCAGTCGAGGCCGGTCGCATCCGGGTCACGCGATTCCCTGATGGTGCGCAGGCCGAGGATCGCCGAGGCGACCGCGAGTGCCACGACCAGAACAAAGATCGACCGCCAGCCGAACGCGGCGATGAGCAGGCCGGAAGCGATCGGGCCAAAGGCCAGCCCGATGCCGAAACTGGTGCCGAGTAAGGAGAAGGCGCGCAGCCGCAATGGTCCCTCGAATTCCTGGGCAAGTGCGGAGGCGCCGCCGGCGAAGGCCAAGGCACTGCCCAGCCCTTGCGCGGCCCTGAAGACGTCGAACCAGGCGATGTCGGGCGCCAGCATCGCGCCGAGCGAAGCGAGGATGTAGAGGGCGAGACCGACGAGGAAGATCCGCTTGCGGCCATGATTGTCGGCCAGGGCGCCCGCCGCCATCAGGCTGGCGCCGAAGGTCAGCATGAAGGCGTTGGTCACCCAGTTGAGCGCGATCGGGCTGCCGCCGAGATCGGCCGCGATGCGGGAGAGCGCGACGGCCGGGCCGGTGAAGGTCAGGGGCATCGTCATGGCGGCAAGGCATACGGACAAGAGCACGAGCCATCTCTCGGCCGGGCCGATTGTGATCTTCAAGGTCATGGATTTTCCTATCTGAGCAGTCTGTGCCGGCATGCCGCGCAATCGCGGCGCCCGGTCATGCGACCAAGATAGGTCGGCGACGGCTCCGGAAAAATGGTATCAAATATCTCGACATAACGGACTGAAACGCTCGAATGGAGCCGTTTGATGGATCGCCTCAGCGGCCTTCTGGCCTTCGCCCGCACCGCCGAATTCGGCAGCTTCGTCGCCGCCGGCCGGGCGCTCGGCATCTCCGCTTCCGCGGTCGGCAAAAGTGTCGCGCGGCTCGAACAGGAACTCGGCGTGCGGCTGCTGCAGCGCTCCACGCGGCGGATAGGCCTGACGGAAGAGGGCAAGCTGTTCAACGAGCGCGTGCGGCGTATCCTCGACGATATCGATGATGCCGAGGCGATGCTGTCGCGGACACGGGAGACGCCGCGCGGGCGGCTGCGCGTCTCGACCCCGATCGTCACCTATCATCTCTTGCTGCCGGTGCTGTCGGAGTTCATGGCGCGGTTTCCCGAGATCGAGCTCGACATCGATTTCAACGACCGGATCGTCGACGTCATCGAGGAAGGTATCGACGTCGCGATCCGCAGCGGCGAGCTGCCCGATTCACGATTGGTGTCGAAACCCATTGCGCCCTTTCGCATGCTGCTATGCGCGGCGCCTTCCTACCTCGAGCGCCATGGCATACCCGGCGTGCCGGCGGATCTCATCGGGCACTTCGGCATAAACTTCCGCTATCTCAACAGCGGCAGGCTGCTGGACTGGCCGTTCATTACCGGGAGCGCGCAACCGCTGATCCGTTCGATGCTGACCTGCAACAACATGGAGGCCTTGAAAGGCGCTACGATCGCCGGTCTTGGCATCGCCTGCATGCCCGATTTCCTGGTGCGCGAGGCGCTGCGCGAAGAAAAACTGCGTACCGTGCTGGACGACCATATCGACGGCCGCGGCCAGTTCCGGATGCTGTGGCCCTCCAATCGCCATCTGTCGCCAAAGGTGCGCGTCTTCGTCGATTTCCTTCCCGAACGGCTCGCGGCGGCGCGGTAACATCGCCCGGTGCCGGGCTTTCACTCCCTGATGCTTCTGGCCACCACCCGCGCAATGCTCGGGCCGACGAGCAGCACGATCAGGAAACGCGCCGACTGCAGCGCCATGACGAAGGAGATGTCGACGTTGTGCGCGGCGGCGGCGATGATGACGACGCTGTCCATGCCGCCGGGGCTGGTCGCCAGATAGGCGGTCAGCGGGTCGATGCCGGCGAGATGGCTGATGAGGAAGGCAAGGCCGCCGCAAAAAGCGATCAGTGCGATGATCGAAGCGATGATCTGCGGCAGGGCGCGTGCCGCATGGCGCAGGATCGGCCTGGTGAAGTTCAGGCCGATCGACCAGCCGACCATCGCGTAACTGACCGCCAGCAGCCATTGCGGCAATTGCATCGGCACGCCGAGGCCAAGATGGATGACGGTGCCCACGATGAAGCTGCCGAGGAAGAAGGGCGAGGGCAGCCGGCAAAGCCTGCCCGCCAGGCCGCCGACGATTGCCATGCCGATCGTGGCGGCGAAGGGTTGCGGGTCGATCGCCGGGAACCAGACGATGGGCGGGACCTCGATGCCCGAGGTGTCGACCCACATCTTGGCGACGAGGGCTGCCGTCATCGACACGAAGATGACACGCAGATACTGCATGAAGGCGACCAGGCGCTGGTCGGCGCCGAAGGCGCCGGCCATCAGCACCATGGCCGTGGCGGCCCCCGGCGACGAGCCCCAGACGGCGGTGGTGCCGGGCAGGATGCGCCAGCGGCTGATCAGCCACCCAAGCAGGCTGGAGGCCGCGACGGTGGCGATCACCACGCCGAGGAACAGCGGCCATTCCTTGTAGAAGACCGGAAAGATATCGGCCGAGATCGAAGCCGCGACGAGGCAGCCGACGATAGCCTGGGCGGAGCCGAACAGAAGGCGCGGCACACGCACCGTGGCGCCATTGGTGCCGGCGACGATGGCCGCCAGCATCGGTCCGATCAGCAGCGCCGCCGGCAAGGCGGCGAGTTCCAGCGCACCGGCAAACAGCGCGGAGATAACCAGCAGGATCAGCCATTGCCAAGGCTTGCCCAGCCGCGTCATGCGCTCGACGGCGGGCTGGTCGGGAGGTGGCTGCTCGGCCGCGGAATCCATGCTCTGGTCTTAGACCGGGATGCGAAAAATGCGAACCCCGGCGTACCGGAAAAGCAGGTCCCGGCGCCTCAGCCGGTTTTGGCCTCAGCCAACCCAAAGCCGCCGACGGGATGCGTCTCCACCTGGAACTCGAAGCCGCCGATGAAGGGCCGCGCCTTGGCGATGGCCGCCTGGACTTCCGGAAGCTGCAGCGAGGCCTTGTGGCTTGCCTGATCGGTCCACACTTCGGTCACCCAGATCGCGTCGGCGTCGGCCGGGTCGGTGGCGATGATATAGCTCAGGCAGCCGGGCAGGGCGCCGGTGCTCTCGCGCAGCACAGTCATGACAGCGTCGCGTTGGCCGCGCGCCGCCCGCATCTTGCCGATCAGTCCGTACATGTCGTCGTCTCCCCCAGGGTTGGCGCGAAAGGAGTGTGTCCAGTATGCCGGTCGCTGGTCAAGGCATCAACTGGCCGCCATTGACCTCGATCACCTGGCCCGTGATGTAGCCGCTCAACAGGTCCGATGAGAGGAACAGATAGGCGCCGACGCAATCTTGCGCCGTGCCGGCGCGGCCCTGCGGAATGGTGGCGACCATGCCCTTCATCTGCTCGTCGGTCGAATAGCGTTCGTGGAAGGGAGTGAGGATGGTGCCCGGCGCCACGGCGTTGACGCGAATGCCGAAGCCGATCAGTTCCTTGGCCATGCCGCGCGTGACGTTGGAGACGAAAGCCTTGGCCGAGCCGTAAAGGCCGGCGCCGCCGCCGGCGCCATTGCGCGCGGCGATCGACGAGGTGTTGACGATGAAGCCGCCCTGTTTCTTCAGCCATGGCATCGCCTTGCGCGAGGCGGTCAGCACCGAGCGGGCGTTGAGGTCCATCACCGCGTCGTAATGCGCCTCGGTCTGCTCGGCATAGGGGATGCGGCCAAGCATGCCGCCGGCATTGTTGACCAGCCCGTCGAGGCGGCCGAAATGTCGCGCGCTGTCCTCGACGACGCGTTCGACATCGGCGGGAAGAGAAAAATCGCCCTGGACAAGAAAGACCTCGCCGCCGCCGTCGCGAATGGTCTGGCCGAGGTTCTCGGCGGCGTCGCGGCTGGAATTGTAGTGCAGCGCCACCTTGCATTTCTGCTCGGCATAGGCGAGCGCGAGCGCCGCGCCGATACCGGTCGAGGCGCCGGTGACCAGCACCGCCTTACCGGCGAGATCGGGGATGACAAGACCAGGGGCTGTCTGGGGCACTGCTGTTCCTCCGGGGATTTCCGAGATTCTTGGCGGGTCTTGCCACCCTTGCATTCAAGGCAGTGCCGCTTCAAGGCCTGAGATAGACATAGCCCTGGCTTTGCAGTTCGGCGAGCTTGACGACGCCGCCTTGGTCGGCGGCATGGAAGCCGTCGAGCAGGTCGGCGAGCGTGATATCCATGCCGCGCATGGTGTTGCCGCAGGCATGCGGGTCGAGCCCTTGCTGGACAAGACCGGCAAAGCGCCCCGAAATCGCCGCCGATATGCCCTTCGACCTGAAGCCAGCAAGGGCTGGACCATGCACGACCAGCGCGATCTCGACGTTGCCGCCGGTGCCCTCATAATGGTTCTTGATGTTGCCGAGCACGAAATTGACCTTGTCGAGGTCGCTGAGGTGATAGGCGACCTTCAGCCTGGCAGGCTCGGTGGTTGCCGCCCGGACCGCCCGCAGGCCGAGAAGCGTTCCGGGTCCGGCGAGAGCCGCCCGGAACATGTCGCGTCGGCGCATGGCGTCCCCTCCCTGGCTTGCCGGCGCAGCGCGATTTGCGTGGCCGCTGCCGCAATACTAGCATAAATTGACCTTACGTCCTGTCGATGCGGAGGAGGGGGGCACATGGCGTTCAGGGAATGGAAGACGTTCGCCAGCGCCGGACTTGGCGCCATACTGCTTGCCGGACTTGTGGGTTCTGCTTTTGCCGAGGATGCGCTCAAGCTCACCGAACTCAGCCCCAGCGGGGCGGACGCCTGTTTCGGCCGGGTCTATGACGCGGCGCACCTCAAGGCGCATCCGAAGCAGAAAGTGGCGCGGATCTTCTTCTACTACGGCCATGATCCGGTCAGCCGTCCGAATGAGGAACCGAACGCGAATTCGGATACGTCCTACAATGGCTTCCTCACCACAACGGTGCGTGGCGCCAAGGCGCCGGAATGGGCCGGCGGCTGGTGCAATCACGAGTCCGAGGACGACAAATCGGGCCCGATCCGCTGCGGCATGGATTGCGACCGTACGCTGGCGTCGCTGAAGGTCGACGACAAGGGCCGGCTGATCCTGTCGGACCTGTCGTCCGATATCTACCTCGATCCGGACTCAGAGGAGCAACTCGGCAAGGCGGAATACGTCAGGCAGGCGCTCGGTTCGGAAGACGACAATTTCCGCCTCGATCCGATGCCGGTCGCCACCTGCAAGGCGGAGTTCGCGCGGATCGATCCGATCGACCCGGCGCTCGGGCCGCCGTTGCGCGAGCGGTTCAAACCCGATCAGGCCTTCTGCTACGGGCGCGACTATGATGCAGCGCATATGAGTTCGCATCCCGATCAGTTGACGCAGTCGATCCGGGTGTTCCGCGGGTCCGTGGAACTCGCTTCCTACGCCTCGGGCGGTGATGTCGCGAACTGGCCCGACGGCGCCGACATCGCCGTCTCGGTCACGACACGGCGGAAGGGGGCCAAGGTCACGCAGACCTATTCCTGCCAGGGCGAGGCCGACCAGTGGCGTTGCGCCGCGAGTTCGAAGATGAGCGATTTTTCGTGCGACATCGCGCAAAAGGAAATCTTCCTCAAGCGCGGCGCCAACGGCACTATCATGCTGGCCAATCCCAACAGCAGCATTGCAATCGTCGACCTGTGCTCGAAAGCCGCCGACGGCAAAACCAAGTCCGATGACAAGGTCTATCGGCTGGAGGCGATGCCGCAATCGGCGTGTGCGCCGTAAGCACGGGCTTGTCTACAATGCCGCGAAGGGATATATCTTTGCTATATCTCATTTGAGGATGGCATGATGGACAAGGCAAAGGTGTTCTGGTCGGGCCGGTCACAAGCTGTGCGTCTGCCCAAAGAGTTTCGTTTCGAAACGGACGAGGTTTCGATCCGTCGCCATGGGCATACTGTCATACTTGAGCCACTCGTGCAGGATTGGGCGTGGCTTGACCAGGTGATCGGACCAGTCGACGAGGATTTTGTCGAAGCGGCGCTGGAACGGCAGGAGGGGCAGGATAGACCTGCCTTGGACGACATCTTCAAGTGATCTATCTGCTTGATACCAACGCCGTTATTGCCGTCATCAAAGGTGACGCGAGTCTACTCGCGCTTCTGAAACAGCACACGCCGCAGGATTTTGCGCTTTCGGCGATCGTGGCACATGAACTGTACTATGGTGCCGAAAGGAGCCAGAGAAGAGCTGAAAATCTGGCGCGCATCGAAGCTTTGCAATTCCCGGTGCTTGAATTCGATCGAGAGGACGCGAGGCATGCCGGAGAGATTCGGGCAACGCTTGCAGCGTTGGGGACGCCAATTGGCCCCTATGATGCGCTCATTGGCGGGCAGGCGCGCGCTAGAAGCCTCATTCTGATCACCCGCAACGTCCGGGAATTCGAGCGCATCAACGGCCTCTCAATCGAGACTTGGTGAACCGCCTCAGGCGAACGGCACCGCCGTCGTACCCTTGGGCAGTTTTGCCTCATCATCCGGCTCGACATGGATGGTCACCCGCACCGAAGGGAGTTCGGCCTTCAGCGCGTCCTCGATGCGATCGCAGATGACGTGGCTGGCACCGACCGACATGTCGGCGTCGACGACCAGATGGAATTCGATGAAGGTGGCGCGGCCGGCGATGCGGGTCTTGAGGTCGTGCACCTCCATCGCGCCTTTGCAATTGGCCGAGATGATGTCGCGGATGCGCATGTGCTCCGCCGTGCCGACGGCCCGGTCCATCAGGCCGTTCATCGACGAGCCGATGACATGCCAGCCCTGCCACAGGATGTTGAGCGCGACGATGACGGCCAGTGCCGGGTCGAGGATTTGCCAGCCAGTCAGGATTGCTCCGACCAAGCCGCCGAAGACGCCGATCGAGGTTACCACATCGGTCATGATGTGATTGCCGTCGGCGACCAGCGCCGGTGACTTTTCGGCTCGGCCCACGCGGATCAGCGCCCAGGCCCAGAAGGCATTGATGACGGTGGCGACGCCGTTGACGGCAAGGCCTTTCCAAGGCTGTTCGAGCGGAGCCGGCGCCTGCCAGGAGCGCCAGACTTCGTTCAGGATCAAAAGCGCCGCGAGCACGATCAGTACGCCTTCGAGCACGGCCGAGAAATACTCGGCCTTGTGGTGGCCGAAGGGGTGATCCTGGTCGGCCGGCTTGTAGCTGACCTGGATCGCCCAGAAGGCGGCGACCGAGGCGATGACGTTGACGATCGATTCCAGCGCGTCCGAATAGAGCGCCACGGATCCGGTTATGTACCAGGCGGCGGCTTTCAGCGCGAGCACGACAAAGGCGATCACGATCGACCAGAAGGCAAGGGTGGCGACCTTGCGCTTCGCGGCGGCCCTCGCCGTGATCGCCATGGTGTTCTCGGCTTCGGCCATTACCGTCAGGCTGCCTTTTCCTTGGCCTTGCGCGGCAAATGCGCAACGATGTTCTCGATGATGCGCATGCCGGCATTGTGGCCGAGCGTCATGATCGATTCCGGATGGAACTGCACCGCTGCGATCGGCTCCTTGCGGTGCTCGAAGGCCATGATGACGCCGTCCTCGGTCTCGGCTGTCACCATGAAATCATCCGGCAGGCGCACCGGATCGGCGAAGATCGAGTGGTAACGGCCGACGGTGACTTCCTTCGGCAGGCCTGAGAAGATGATACCCGGCTTCGAGACGCGGATGCGCGACGGCTTGCCGTGCATGGGAATGTGCAACTGCCTGAGTTCGCCACCATAGGCCTCGGCCAGCGCCTGCAGGCCAAGGCAGACGCCGAAGATCGGCAGGTCGCGGGCGCGCGCTCGTCTGATGGTCGCCGCGCAGTCGAAATCCTTGGGCGTACCGGGTCCGGGCGACAGCACGACGAGATCGGGCTTCAGCCGGTCGAAGACTTCCTCCGGCACCGGCGTGCGCACGGTCGAGACATTGGCGCCGGTCTGGCGGAAGTAGTTGGCCAGCGTGTGGACGAAGGAGTCCTCGTGGTCGACCAAAAGGATGTTGACACCGTCGCCGACGCGCGCGGATGCGCGCTCGGTGCTGGTCGAATTGCCCGTCTTGGCGTCACGGATGGCGGAGAGCATGGCGGATGCTTTCAGTTCGGTTTCGGCTTCTTCTTCCTCGGGAATGCTGTCGAAGAGCAATGTAGCGCCCGCGCGCACCTCGGCGATGCCGTCCTTGATGCGGATGGTGCGCAAGGTCAGGCCGGTGTTCATGTCGCCGTTGAAGTTGACCATGCCGATGGCGCCGCCATACCAGGCGCGCGGGCTCTTCTCGTTCTGCTCGATGAAGCGCATGGCCCACAGTTTCGGCGCGCCGGTGACGGTGACCGCCCAGGCGTGCGAGAGAAACGCATCGAAAGCGTCCATGCCCTCGCGCAGCCGCCCCTCGATATGATCGACCGTATGGATCAGGCGCGAATACATCTCGATCTGGCGGCGGCCGATGACGCGCACCGAGCCTGGATCGCAGACCCGCGACTTGTCGTTGCGGTCGACGTCCGAGCACATGGTGAGCTCGGATTCGTCCTTCTTGGAGTTGAGCAGCTTGATGATCTGCTCGGAGTCCGAAATGGCGTCGTCGCCGCGCTTGATGGTGCCGGAGATCGGGCAGGTCTCGACGCGGCGGCCGTTGACGCGCACGAACATCTCAGGCGACGCGCCGATCAGGTATTCGTTCTCGCCCAGATTGATGAAGAAGGAATAGGGCGACGGGTTGATGGACTTCAGCTTGCGCGAAATCTCGGATGGCTGCGTCTCGCAGCGCTCGTAGAACATCTGGCCGGGGACGACCTCGAACAGGTCGCCGCGCTTGAAAGAGTCCATCGCCCGGCGCACCAGATTGGCGTATTCGCCGGGCTCATGATCGCCGCGCGGCGGGATGCGATCGGCGGTCTTGAACGGCTCGGCGATCTGGTCGCGCGGCAGGCCTTCGGTCGAAAAACCCTCGCCCGCATAGTCGTAGCGGTCGGTCCAGGCCTTGGCCGAATAGTGGTCGACGACCAGGATCTCGTCGGGCAGGAACAGCACCAGGTCGCGCTGGCTTTCCTTGCGAACCAGCGTGTGGTCGACCGGGTCGAACTGGAAGGCGAGGTCGTAGCCGAAGGCGCCGTAGAGGCCGAGATTGGCATCTTCGGCCGTCTTGAACAGAGCGGTGATGGCGCGCAGCACGGTGAAGACCGAGGGAACGCGGCTGCGTTCCTCTTCGGTGAAGACACGGCCGGGCTTGGCGACGTCGAGGCGGATCAGCTTTTTCGAAGTCTCGGCGATCGTGACCTCGGAGAGACCGCCGAGCGTCCTGCCGATGACCGGCAACAGTGCCTCGCCACGGCCGTTCAACGCCTCGATGCGCATGGCACGGCCGCGCGCGGAGATGACCAGCGGCGGATCGATGATGGCCGTATCCCAGCGCGTATAGCGGCCGGGATATTCGTAATTGGAGGAAAACACCGCGCCCCGACGGGAATTCAGCCCATCGACATAAGTGTCGATCGCCCCTTCATAGGGCCGGTCGTGGCGCACGCGGGTGATGGTGATGCCACCCGCCGTCACGAAGCTTTCAGCGCCGTTTTCCAGAACCTTCAACGTCATTGCCGTCTCCATCAGCTACTTGGGCAACGGACCCGGGAATGGCTTGAAAAAAACAAATGGCCGCCCGGACATTCCGTTGCGGCCACCTCTCTTTTCACGCGCACGCGTTAAAACAGGCCGCTGTCAGCAGGCCCACCACCAAATGGTCTTGGTCGAACGCATGTTCATGGCGATTCCCTTAGCGGCGATTGGGCGGCGGCGCAACTGGATTCGACGGAGGCTCAGTCTTCCAGCGTGCCCGACCTGGCGTCGCCGCTCTTCCTGTCGCCGACCAGTTTCAACAGGTCCTCGCCGGCGCGGATGATGCGGCGCGAGCGCCGCGTCAGGATGATGCCGTCCTGCGGCGCGAACACTTCGGTGCGGCCATCGGCTTCGCCCGGTGCGTGGACGATGGTGGCGAGGCGCGCGCCCTTGGCGACGCGGTCGCCGGGCTTCACGTCATAGAGGACGGCACCGGCACGGGGTGCGGGCATCATGTCGATGTTTTCCAGCGGCGCCGCGACACCCGTGAACGGGCCGGGTGCGGGGAGGGTGGTGTCGGATATCACGCCGCGCATCGCCAGCAGCCGGTAGAGGCCTGCCGCGTCGGCCGAGGCGAGCGCGCCATCGACATCGAGGATGCCCCGATATTCGACGGTGGTGGCGACGCGCCTGTCAAGCTTCGCCACATCGGCTGATGCGTTCTGGTAGGGCATGATCGAGGCGCCCTCGAAAGTGCCGTCGGTGTCCTCGCTCCACAGCACGACGGCATCGACGCCCATGGCGGCGGCGCAATCGGCCATGGCTGGCCAGAGGCTGGAGTGGACATAGAGATAGGCAAGGCCCTCGTCGTCGCAGTGCAGGTCGAGCACGATGTCGTGGCCGAGCGAAAGCTGCACTAGGCGCGACTTCAGCCGCTGGTCGGCGCCGCCAAAGGTGGCGTCTGGCAAGAGCCTGGCGTCGGGCGCGGCCAGCAGCGGAAAGCCGCGGTTGAAGTTGGTGCGGGTGCCCAGATGAAAGCGGCCCTGGTGCTCGCCGAAATGATATTGCGCGCGGCCGATCGGGTTGGCCCAGGGCACGATGGTGATGTTGCCCTTGATACGACCTTCGGCCTCGGCCTTGCTCAACATCGGTATCAACGCATCGATGGCGACGACGCCCGGCAATTCGCCGGCATGGAGTGCGGCCTGCAGGTAGGTCGACGGGGCCGCCTTGTCGGCGCCGTCGAAGCGGAACACGGGGAATTCGTAGGAAACCCCGTCGCTGTCACCGGCGATGCGTTCGATCGATTTCTGCATGACGTTCTCCATCAAGAGCGAGAAGACATGCCCATTTGAAGGTGCCGATGTCGATTGGTCCAGCCCGCCGCGCTATGGGCGCAAGAGTAGTCTTTTGCCTTGCCGCATGTCGTTGACCCAAAACCGCTGCGCACTTTTGGGAGGACAGGCAGTTATTCGGCGGCAGGCTGGAGGGCGGCGACCGGCGCGCGCCTGTCCAGCGCCTGCGATAGCACCGCCACGCCAACCGCCAGCAGGGCGAGCACCGCGCCGACCAGCGGCAAATCGGCATAGGAAACGCCCGCCGACAGCGCCACGCCGCCGATCCAGGCGCCGCCGGCATTGCCGACATTGAAGGCGCCCTGGTTCAGCGTGGCGGCAAGGTTCGGTCCTTCCGACGCCGCCTCGACGACACGGATCTGCAGCGGCGGCACGACGACGAAGATGAGCACGCCCCACAGGAAGACGATGCCGATGGCGACGCTGGCGATGGCGCCGAACTGGATGAAGCCGAGGAACAGCAGGGCCATCAGCAGCAGTGTGCCGATCACCGTCGGCATCAGTTTCCAGTCGGCCAGCCTGCCGCCGATGATGTTGCCGATGGTCATGCCGGCGCCGAACAGCAGAAGCACCCAGGTGACCGCCGCTGTCGACAGGCCCGACACTTCGGTGAGGTAGGGTTTGATATAGGTGAAGACGGCGAACAGGCTGGCCGAGGTCAGTGCCGCGATCAGCATCGCCAGCCACACCTGCAGCTTGCCAAGCACGCGGACTTCGGCACGCAGACCGCCGCCGCTCGGTTCCGTGACGTCCGACGGCACCAGCCAGGCGATGGCCGCGACCGAGATCAGGCCGATGCCGACCACGGCCAGGAACGTGGCCCGCCAGCCAAAGGCTTCGCCGAGCGCGGTGCCGGCCGGAACGCCGAGGATGTTGGCGAGCGTCAGGCCGGCGAACATCAGCGCGATGGCGCTGGCGCGCTTGTTGCGCGGCACCAGGCTTGCGGCGACGACCGAGCCGATGCCGAAGAAGGCGCCGTGGCCGAAAGCGGTGAAGACGCGCGCGGCCATCAGCAGCCAGTAATTGGGCGCGATGGCGCAGAAGAGGTTGCCGACGACGAACAAAGCGGCCAGCCCCACCAGCACGGGCTTGCGCGGCAGATGCGCGGTGGCCATGGCCACAACGGGCGCGCCGAAGACGACGCCCAGCGCATAGCCCGTGACCAGCAGTCCGGCGGCCGGGATCGTCACGCCGAGATCGGCGGCGACCTCCGGCAGCAGGCCCATGATGACGAATTCGGTGGTGCCGATGCAGAAGGACGCAATGGCAAGCGCAAGGATCGGCAAAGGCATGAGAGGTCCAGACTGAATCGGTTCAATTTCAGACTGCGCGAGGATCCCTGCCGGGCACAACGTCTATTGCCGCAATGCAGCAATGCAGAAAGTCGGGAGCTTGACGAGAGTGGCTCAGGCCAGCGGCTTCAGCTCCTGGGCGATGGTAGGCAGCAGTTCCGAGACATTCGGGTGAATGTGCATCGCGCGCGCCAGCGTGTCGACCGGCGCCTTGGCGTACATCAGGTCGAGCACGCAATGCACCGCCTCGTCGCCGCCCGGGCCGAGCACCGAGCAGCCGAGGATCTCCCTGGTGTCGGCGTCGACCAGGATCTTCATGAAGCCTTGCGTCTCGCCCTTCTCGACGGCGCGGCCGACGCGCGTCATCGGCCGCTGGCCAACAAGCGCGCGGCGCCCGGATTTCCTCACCGCCGTCTCGGTCATGCCGCAGCGGCCGAGCGGCGGGTCGATGTAGAGCGCATAGGCCTCGATGCGGTCGCTGATCCTCCGTGGGTCATTGTCGAGCAGATTGGCGGCGACGATCTCGTAGTCGTTGTAGGAGGTGTGGGTGAAGGCGCCTTTGCCGTTGCAATCGCCCATAGCCCAGATGCCGGGCACGCTGGTGCGCAGCTGGTCGTCGACAATGACGAAGCCGCGCTTGTCGACCTCGACACCGGCCCTGTCGAGGCCGAGGTCATCGGTGTTGGGAGTGCGTCCCAGCGCCAGCAGCACATGCGACCCTATCGCGGGCGGCTGGTCGGCGGAGAAGGTCACGGCAATGTCCTCGCCCTGTCTGGCGAAGCCGATGTCGTCGGCGCCGACATGAACAGCGATGCCTTCGTTTTCGAGGATCGACAGGATGACGGCCGAGACGTCCTCGTCCTCGCGGCCGGTCAGGCGCGGGCTCTTTTCGATGACGGTGACGTCCGAGCCGAAGCGGCGGAACATCTGCGCGAATTCGAGCGAGATATAGCTGCCGCCGACGACGATCAGGTGGCGCGGCAAAACGTCGAGATCCATCATCGAGGAGTTGGTCAGATAGTCGATGTCGTGAATGCCGGGCAGGTCCGGCACCGAGGCGCGGCCACCCGTATTGAGGAAGATCTTTTCGGCGGTCAAAAGATCGTCGCCGACACGCACCGTGTTGGCGGATTCGAAGCGGGCATGGCCGCGATAGAGCGTGCATTTGTCCATGCCGGCGATCCAGGTCTCGAGCCCGGTGCGAGAGGCGCCCGATACCTTGTCCTTGCGCGCCTTGATCGCTTTATAGTCGACGCCGACCGGACCGCCGAGCGTCACGCCATAGTCGGCGGCGCGGCGAGCGAGATGCGCGGCATAGGCGCTTGCCACCATCGTCTTGGTCGGGATGCAGCCGGTGTTGACGCAGGTGCCGCCAACCAGCTTCCGCTCGATCAGCGCCACCGTCATGCCGGCCGCGTTGAGCCGGCCTGCGAGCGGCGTGCCGGCCTGTCCGGCGCCGATGATGATGGCGTCGAAGGTCTTTGCGTTCAAGGTCTGGGCCGTCATGCCACCGCCGCCACGATCAGCAGCCCGCCGATGATCGCCACCGCGTCCTCGATGAAGGCGGCGGGCGGGTCCTTGCCGAAGGCGGCCGCCAGCCGGCCGCGCGCTTCGGCGCCACCAAGCGTGCCGATGACCGCGCCGATGGCGCCGGCGATCAGGCACACGATGGTGGCGCCGCCGGCCGCGCCGATCACCGCGCCAGAGAAGGCGCCGAGCAGGATGCGGGCGCCAAACTGCTGCGGCACCTTGCGGCTTGGCGTCGACGGCAGCTGGTCGGTGATCAGTTCGACGATGGCCAGGATGGTGAAGATGCCGACAGCCGCCCAATGGCTCATGAAGCTCGCCCAGGTGCCGGCAACCGGCAGCCAGCCGAGATAGGCGCCCCAGGCGACGGCAGCAGGTGCCGTCATGGCGCGCAGGCCGGCAATGACGCCGATCAGAAGTGCAAGAATGTAGAGCATGGTCGATCCCCCTCGATCCCGGGCCGGGACGGCCCTGAGACGGCAGGCTACCATAGGCCGGATATTTGACTAGGCCGTAGACTCACAAGCGTGCAAACGTGGCCGGGCTGGAAGCGCCGAGCGAACATGCTCGGCTCCACGAGTCAATGTTTCAGTTGACTGATGGTGCGTTGACCGCAAATTGAGCGGCGAAAGCCCTGATATAAGCGGGTCGTGCTTCCCCGCGCGCGACATAGGCAGCCAGGTTTTGATACTCGTCCAGAATGCCTGACATTCTCAGTCGCAGCAGCACCGATACCATCAACAGATCGCCGGCGCTGAACGCATCATCGAGCCAGTCGGCGACGCCCAGATGAGCCGAGAGCCTGTCCAGCGGGGCGCGAACACGATCCTTTACCAGCGGCAGGCGCTCCTCGCTCCAGGGCTTGTCAGCTTCGAAAATCCTTGCCGTGGTCAATTCGAGGACCGGCGGCTCGATAGTGTTCAATGCGGCAAACATCCACGTGATCGCACGTGCGCGCTCCTTGCGATCCTTCGGCAGCAGGCCCGCATGCTGCTCGGCAAGATGAAAGACGATCGAGCCGGTCTCGAACAGCGAGAGAGAACCGTCCTCATAGGTGGGAATCTGGCCGAAGGGATGGATGGCCAGGTGCTCAGGCGCCTTCATCCCCGCGAAGGAAACAAAACGAACCTCATAGGGCTGCCCCACTTCTTCCAGCGCCCAGCGAACGCGGGTATCGCGCGCCAGTCCCTTGCCGCCATCGGGCGATCGTTCAAAAGCCGTGATCGTGATTGTCATCGCTGTCGTTTCCTTGCCTGGGCGAATTTCTTCGGCCACTTATCGTGAAGACGAATGAGCCTGCCGGAAATCGACAGCGGTCTTGAACTATTTTCATTTGCTGGAGCAGGTCGCGAATGGCCGCTTCCAATCAAGGTCGTGATAGCACGGTGACCAATTCCGTAAGGCCGCGTATCCTGGCTTAAGGGTTCATGTCCTGGTCCTTGCCTCGGCGCTGTTCGCAATGATGTCAAACGGAGGCACTGCCATGGTTCAGAGCGAACGTGCAAAAATGGCGGCCGGCGAATGGTACAGGTGCCTGGATGACGATCTTGGCGCGTTGCGCGCCGTGGCCGCGGATGCCGTGTTCGAACACAATACGCTGCCGCCCCGTCAGCGCGGGAACCTCGGGCCAGCCCTGCGGACACTGCTGGGCGGCGTGGGCGAGGGCGCCCGCATCGAGGCGCCTTTCCATTGCGCCTACGGCTTCAACATCTTCCTCGGCGACGGCGCCTTCCTCAATGCCGACTGCACCATCCTCGATACCGCTTCGGTGCGCATCGGCAAAGGGACGCTGCTTGGCCCCAATGTGCAGATCTATTGTGCCGAGCACCATAAGGAGCCGGCAGGTCGGCAGGCGGGACTGGAGATCGCCAGGCCGGTCACGATCGGCGACAATGCCTGGATCGGCGGCAGCGCGGTCATCCTTGGCGGCGTCAGCATCGGCGAGGGCGCCATAGTGGGCGCCGGGGCGGTGGTGACGCGCGACGTGGCGGCGAACACGACGGTGGTCGGCAATCCGGCGCGGGTGGTCAAGCGCGGTTGAGGGTGCTTTCGTCGGCAATCAATGCGACAGGGCGCCCGCCGTGCGCTCGTCCCGCTCGCTCCGCCTGGAAAATTCACGCCGGTACTGCGCGGGTGACGTCCTGAGCCGCGCGGAAAAGTGCTGGCGCAGCGATGTGGCACTGCCGAAGCCGGCCTCGAAGGCGACGATGTCCATCGATTTCTCCGTCGCTTCCAGCAAGCGCTGCGCCAGTTCGACCCGCTGGCTGGTCAGCCAGTTGCCAAAACTGGTGCCGATCGATTTCTGGAAGCGGCGGGTGAAGGTGCGCCGCGTCAGGCCGGCGGCTTCGGCGACGCTGTCGAGGCTGTGCGTTTCGCCAAGCGTCGCGCGAACCGCGTCCAGCGCCCCGGTGAAGCGGTCGGCCTTGGCGCTTTTTGCCACGGGGCGTTCGATGAACTGCGCCTGTCCACCCTGCCGGTGCGGCGAAAGCACGACGTGCCGCGCGAGCCGCAGTGCCGCCTCCGCGCCGTAGCGGGCGCGCACGATGTGCAGGCAGCAGTCGAGCCCGGCGGCGACGCCGGCGGAGGTGACGATGTCGCCGTCATCGACATAGAGCACGTCGGCATCGACCGAAATGTCGGGATGGAGAGCCCGCAACTGCTCCGTATAGGCCCAGTGGGTGGTGGCTTTTCGACCCGAAAGCAGACCGGCGGCGGCGATGGCAAAGGTGCCGAGACACAGGCCCACGATCAGCGCGCCGCGCCGGTGGGCGCGTCCGAGCGCGTCCTCGAGCGGTTTGGCCAGGGGCGCATCGAGATCCTTCCAGCTCGGGATGATGACCATATCGGCGTCCTCGAGCGCGGCAAGCCCGTGCGGGACCAGGATGCTTAGCCCGGCATCGGTCCGGATCAGCCCTTCCTCGATGCCGCAGACACGGAAGTCGAAGCGCGGCAGGCCAAGGCCAGTGCGGTCCGCGCCAAACACCAGGCAAGGCACGGAGAGATGGAACGGGCTGATGCCGTCGAAGGCGAGGACGGCGATGATGGGAGCGGTCATGCGGCGATTTTCCAGTGTGAATGCGGATTGTCCCAATTCTTTCGAATGATGTCAATCGGGCCACTTTTGACTGCCAGCCAACCATCCTATTTTCGGTCCGTCGCATTCAAGCCGGAAGGAAAACACCATGTCTGACCTAGCCAACACCGCGCCGCGCCGGGCGCTCGTCGTCATCGACGTCCAGAACGACTATGACGGCGGTAACCTGGCCATCCAGCATCCGCCGTTCCGCGACAGCGTCGTCAACGTGACACGCGCCATGGATGCCGCCGCCGCTGCCGGCATCAAGGTGGTGGTCGTCAAGCAGATGGCGCCCGAGACGTCGCCGATCTTCGCCAAGGGCAGCCATGGCGGCGAACTGCATCCCGAGATCGCCAAGCGTCGTCGCGACCACTATGTCGAGAAGAATTTGCCGAGCGCCTTTACCGGCACCGATCTCGAGGCCTGGCTGCGCGCCAACGCCGTCGATACGATCGCGGTCATCGGTTACATGACGCACAATTGCGACCTGTCGACCATCATCCACGCCGTGCATATGGGCTTCGCGGTCGAGTTCCTGTCCGACGCAACCGGTTCGGTGCCCTACGCCAACAGCGCCGGCTATGCCTCGGCCGAGGAAATCCATCGCGTGGTGAGCATCATCCTGCAGTCCCGTTTCGCTGCCGTGCTCAAGACCGCCGAATGGATCGACTGCCTGAAGACCGGCACGCTGCCGGAACGCGACACCATCTACGTGTCCAACCAGCGGGCACTGGCGCGCAGCGCCGCGTAGCACGATCCGCAAACAAAAAGGGCGCCGCGGCGATGCGGCGCCCTTTTCAATTGTCGGGACAGAGGATCAGAACAGGCCTTCGATCTGGCCGGCCTCGTTGAGGAAGATCTTCTCCGACGACGGCTTGCTTGGCAGGCCAGGCATGGTCATGACCTCGCCGCAGATGATGACGACGAAGCCCGCGCCGGCCGAAAGCCTGACCTCGCGCACCGGCACGGTGTGGCCGGTCGGCGCGCCGCGCAGGTTTGGATCCGTCGAGAAGGAGTACTGGGTCTTGGCCATGCACACCGGCAGATTGCCGTAGCCGGCCTGCTCCCAGGCGTGCAACTGGTCGCGCACCGACTTGTCGGCGATCGCCTCCGAGCCGCGATAGATTCGCTGCACGATGGTGTTGATCTTCTCGAACAACGGCATGGCATCGGGATAGAGCGGCGCGAACTGCGAGGCGCCGGATTCGGCCAGCGCCACCACCTTGTTGGCGAGGTCCTCGATGCCGGCAGAGCCCTTGGCCCAGTGCTTGCACAGGATAGCCTCTTCGCCCATCGAGGCGACATAGTCCTTCATCGCCTGAATCTCGGCGTCGGTGTCAGAATAGAAGTGGTTGATGGCAACCACCGCCGGCACGCCGAACTGGCGGATGTTCTCGATGTGGCGGCCGAGATTGGCGCAGCCCTTCTTCACCGCCTCGATGTTTTCCTTGCCGAGGTCTTCCTTCTTGACGCCGCCATTCATCTTCATGGCGCGCACGGTGGCGACGATGACGGCTGCCGCCGGCTTCAGGCCCGCCTTGCGGCACTTGATGTCGAAGAATTTCTCGGCGCCAAGATCGGCGCCGAAGCCGGCTTCGGTGACGACGTAGTCGGCGAGCTTCAGCGCCGTGGTGGTGGCGACGACCGAGTTGCAGCCATGCGCGATATTGGCGAACGGGCCGCCATGGACGAAAGCCGGGTTGTTCTCCAGCGTCTGTACCAGGTTCGGCTGCATGGCGTCCTTGAGCAGCACGGCCATGGCGCCGTCGGCCTTGAGGTCGCGGGCGAAAACCGGCGTCTTGTCGCGGCGATAGGCGACGATGATGTCGCCGAGGCGCTTTTCCAGATCCTTCAGGTCGGTAGCGAGGCACAGGATCGCCATGACTTCGGAGGCGACGGTGATGTCGAAGCCGGCTTCGCGCGGGAAACCGTTGGCGACGCCGCCGAGCGAGGCGATGATCTCGCGCAGCGCGCGGTCGTTCATGTCCATGACGCGGCGCCACACCACGCGGCGGGTGTCGATGCCGAGTTCATTGCCCCAGTAGATGTGGTTGTCGATCAGCGCCGACAGAAGGTTGTGCGCCGTGGTGATGGCGTGGAAGTCGCCGGTGAAGTGGAGGTTCATGTCCTCCATCGGGACCACCTGCGCGTAGCCGCCGCCGGCGGCACCGCCCTTGACGCCGAAATTCGGGCCGAGCGAGGCTTCGCGAATGCAGACGATCGCCTTCTTGCCGATGCGGTTCAGGCCGTCGCCGAGGCCCACGGTGGTGGTGGTCTTGCCTTCGCCGGCAGGCGTCGGGTTGATGGCGGTGACGAGGATCAGCTTGCCGTCCTTGTTGCCCTTTACCGACTTGATGAATTCGGCTGAGATCTTGGCCTTGTCGTGGCCGTAGGGCAGCAGATGCTCGGTCGGGATGCCGATCTTCTGGCCGATCTCCTGGATCTGCTTTTTCTTGGCGCCACGCGCGATCTCGATGTCGGACTTCACTTCGGCCATGACGGCTTTCCTCTGGATTGGACGGTGGAGGGGACGGGGTTGATGTCTCTTGCAAGAAGGCTGGAACCGGACGCGCGGGCATCTAACCCTGTCGCTGCGGTTGCGTCAACTTTCATGCAACTATGTTTCCTATAGAGAAAATTCCTCTGCGGCGGGCCGACCTATCCCCGGTTCTTTATGGCTCCGCTTGCCGCGCCGTATAGAAGCCAGAGCAGGGACGCTTCCGCCGTCTCAAAACAGCCGCGCAATGCACGGAATGCGACAGACGCGACGGCGCAAATTCGCCATCTCTGATGCATGTCGTTCTCCCAAAACCGGGATCACTTTTGGGCGACATGCATTGGGCCGTCGCTGCCCGCCAATGCCGTTACTGCGTCAGTACGTTGCTGATTTCGACCATGTTGGAGCGCACCCGCAGGATGTAGAAGCCCATCGTCGTCAGATGCGTCGGCAGCAGCCAGCCGTCCTCGCGACCGTTGGCGATGATGAAGGGCTGGATACGCAGGGCCGACACGAACTGCGCGTCCATCGTATCCCAGAGGCTCTGCAGGTGCTTTTCCTTGAGGACGTCCTCGAAATCGGCCTGGGCGCCCTTCATAAGGCCGTAATAGGCATAGAGCTGGCCATAGGCGAACCAGTAGCGGTCGTCGGCGCGGGTGTCGAACCAGCCATTGTTGTGGTTCTCGGCGCGCTCCTTGAGGATGGCGGAAGTCGAGCCGATGTCACTGGCGATGCGGTCGATATACTGCTTCAGATTGTCGGCGCGGGCATCGAAAGTGGCCTGACAGGTGGCGAGCCGGGCATTGAACGAACGCAGCTTGCGCACCGCGTCGCGATAGTAGCTCGGTGTCGGCGTCTTCGGCCCGAACGGGCTCACGCCGAAATACCAGGTGTATTCGTCGAACTGCAGATTGCCGCGCGCGTCCTGCAGGTCGGCGTCGATCTGCGAGGTGGTGCGGACGCGGCCGAGATTGTCGGCAAGCTCGGTCGCCGTGCGCCGCACCGCCTGGTTGATGCCGCGCTGGAAAGAGGCCTTGTTGTCCATCCACGGGGTGTTGTCCCAGTCGATGCCGAACAGGCCGAGCTTGTAGAGGATCATCGACGAAATCCAGGCATTCTGGTTGACGTTGAAGTCCGTCAGGTCCGCCGCTACTTGGGCGATGCCGGAGTTGCCGCAAGTCTTGGCCGTGTCCGTGCCGGTCCCGGCGGCCACCTGCTCACCGGCCGAAACATTGCGCTTCTCGAACGTATAGGTGTCCGGGTAGTTCGGGTTGAAATTGTTCCACCACTGGGTGGCGTAGAAGAAGTTGGCGTAGAGGCCGATCAGCACCAAAAGGGCCAGGCCGACTATCGCCTTCAGGATCCAGCCGCGCTGACCGTACCAGCGCCCGGCCCACATGAACGGCCACAGGATCACGCCGATCAAAAGGCCGATGCCGCGGCCGATCCACTGGAAAATCCCGGTGAAGAAGTTCACGATCGGATCGAGCATGGCGATGTCACCCCCTCAACATGATGCCAAAAAGTTGCAGACTTTTTGGATAACATCATGCACCAAAACAACAAGTTAGAACGGAATGACGGTTCATTTCGTTCTAGTCGGTCAGGCCGTAGAGGCGTGTGCGAAACGCCACCTTGTCCTTCAAATATGTGGTTTTCAGAACGTCCACAACATGCGATCGCCAGGCGTCGCTGAAGCCGTCATAGTCCTTGTAGAAGCCGTCCTTGTTGAAGATGTAGCGCGAGACGAAGTCCGACGGCACGAAATCCGAGATCAGCCGGTTGGTCAGCCAGGCGTCGGGGTGGTCCGGTTTGGCGCGGACCACCAGGAAGCGCTGCTGGGGGAAGACATCGTCGATCTTGAGGTGGCCGAGCTGCGCGATCTCGCGCTTGGCGGCGTTGAGAAAGGGAAAATTGCCGTCCTTGGTGATCAAGTCGGCGTGGCTCTGGATCCAGGTCTGCAGCCAGACCTTGTCGACATCGGTCAAATTGCGGTCCGGCTCGGCGTCGCGGATCAGCGCGCGCACCACCATTTCGGCGCGATGCTCAAGGTAGCCCGAGGCCTCGATCCAGGAGGCGCGCGGCAGTTCGATACGGCCGGTGGCTGCCAGGAATTTGAACACCTTGTCGGCATCCTTGATCGAGAGATAGCTCACCTGCCAGGGCCGCGAGCGGCGGAAGCCAGGAGCGGCCGGATCGCTGATCACCGTCGTCATGTCGGGATCGACGAACACGTAGAGCCCGCCGAAATGGCTGGTCCAGTAGGCGTTGTGGCGGAAGATCACCTGGTCCGGCACCAGCGCGTTCTCGCGGATGTCGCCGCAGACCTTGGCGAGTTCGACCATGCGGGTCAGCATGGCATTGTCGCGCCAGGCGTCGGGCTCCTGCTTCAGCCGGTCGACGAGCTTGCCGAGTTCCGCGGCCTTGCCCAGCACGTCTTCCGCCGACAGCACCTTGAACTCGACCTGGTTGATCGACAGCAGATCCTCGATGTCGTTGACCTTGGGAACGGAATCCTCGATCTCGCCGTAGATGACGTCCTTGATGGTCAGCGCGTCGATGGCGCGCTGGTTCCTGGACATGAACTCGAACATCAGCTGCGAGGTGTTGGAGAAGGCGGTGTGCACCACCGGCAGGTCGATCTGCGACGGCGTCAGGATGATGAAGCGGCGGTTGACCTCATTGGGGTCGAGATAGTCGTAGTCGCCACACTCCTCGGCCACTTCGGGAGAAAAGCCGGTGCGGTCGATCTGGAAGCTCTTCAGCTTGGTGGGCTTGAGGCCGAAAGCGGCCAGCGCCTTGTTGTAGCGCTGGATGAGATGGGCTTCGTCGACGGGGAGCAGACGCCCGTAGATGAGTTCGTTGTCGCGAAGGAGGTCGGTTTTTTTGGCGTGGGGCATTATGCCTTCTCCCCGCTTACGGGGAGAAGGTGCCCGAAGGGCGGATGAGGGGCGCGGGCTTCCCTTCTCCCCTTGTGTGAGAAGGTGGATCGGCGCGCAGCGCCGAGACGGATGAGGGGTGCGCGAAGGAACACCGTCCTTGCCAAGCTGGAGCACCCCTCATCCGTCGCCTGCGGCGACACCTTCTCCCACAAGGGGAGAAGGGAACGCTGGCTCACCTTACGCATTCCACAGACCCTTCTTCTTCATCTCCTCCATCTCACGCGCGGCGCGTTCGCGCAGCCTTGCGTCACGCAGCAGCTTTTCCACCGCGGCATCGTCGGATTTGTCGGAATACCGGAACTCGCTGTCGGCGTAGCGGTTGATCTCCTGCATGACCATGTCCATCGAGAACGGACCGCGCAGGTCCTCGATCATCGCTTTCTTGTCGTCGTAGCTCTTGTGCATGAAGGCTTCCGGCTTCTCGAACCAGTCGTCGGGAAGCTCGATGTCCATGGCGCGCATCTTGATGGCGTCGGTGACGTTCTTGATGGCGCGGCCGGTGAAGCGCGGTTCGGCATCCTTGATCAGATGCAGGTAGGTGCCGATGTCGGCCATGGTCCTGGGCGCGCCGTTTTCCTTCATGTAGCGCTCATAGACCCGCATCAGCCCTTCCTCCTGCGGCTTTTCATGCTCCTCATAGGCCTCGGTCACGGCGCGCTGGATTTCCTGCGCCGCGTATAGCTCGTGCTTGCCCAGAGGGATCTCGTGGTTCTTGCCGGCGAGTAGCACGAAGATGTCGATATAGTCGTCCCGCGTCTGCGGCCCGTCGACCAGCCAGCGGGCGCCGGCGCGCTGGCGCAGCGCGTCGTCGACGTTTTCCGGGTAGTTGGAGAACATGCCGAACGAGCAATTGCCGCGCACCACGGTGGCGGCACCGGCGAAGGCATCCATCAGCACGCCGGTGATCTCCTGCTGGCCGGCCGAGGCGCGGTCGTCGGAGCGTCTGGCGGCCACCTGGTCGATGTCGTCGATGGTGCCGAAGCCGATGACGCGCGGGTTCAAGACATTGTTGATGAACTGGCGGCAGTTCTGGCCCGACTTGCCCTGGTAGGACGAAATCTGGTCGACGCCGAAATTCTCATAGGCGAAGGGATAGCCGGCAACCTGGCAATAGCCGTTGACGAGGCCTGCGATCATCTGGATCAGCGTCGTCTTGCCGGTGCCGGGCGCGCCGTCGCCGATGAAGGTGAACAGGAAGCCGCCGAGTTCCACGAAAGGGTTCAGCTCGCGCTCGAAATCATAGGCCATCAGCATCTTGGCGAGCTTGACCGACTGGTATTTGGCGATGTGGTTGCCGACGACCTCTTCCGGCGTCTTGAAGGTCATCACCAGCGGCTTCGAGCGTTTGCCCGGCGCGACATCGAAGCCGTCGAGGGTGAAGTCGTCGGCGTCGATGCGGATATGGGCGTTCTCGAACGGGCCGATGCCGTCGAAGCGGCCCTTGCGCGCCAAAAGCCCGTCGATGGCGACGCGGGCAAAGGCACGCGCCCTGGTCATCAGGTCGGTGTCGTCGGACGAGCCCGCTATTGCCTTGTCGAGGCCTGCCAGGATCGACTTCACCGCATCCTGCGGCGTGTCGAACAGGAAGTCGGGTTCCGGAATGTCGTTTGGCGCCTCGCCGTCGCTGTCGATCAGCTGGAACAGATAGGACGACAGGCTGAAGGCCGAAATATAGGCCGAAGCCGACAGCAGTTTCTTGAAGGCGGACGCCTCGTCGCCTTCGAGCGGGGCGCGGGTGTTCCTGGCCTGCAGGCTCTCGAGATCGGAGCCTTCGGCGAACACGTCCGATACCGCAAGCGCGATCGCCGTGCCGCGCCGGGCGCGAAAGAGCAGCGTGTGCTGCGGGATGGTCAGCAACTGGTCGTCGGGATGGACGGCGCCGACGGTCTTCGACAGCTCGACCTCGCGCGTGCGGCGCACCGAGCCGACCGAAACGGTGGAGACGAAGCGCCGGTTGGTGCCGGCGAGTGCGGTGCCGGATTCGCGCGAGGGATCCTCCAGCACCACGATGCGGGTGATGAAGCTCTGCGCGGTGGCGCGGTGCTTTTCGATCGCCGCTTCCGGAATGGTGGTCAGGCCGGTGTCCATGGTCAGCTCCTTATCGGGATTACTTTCCCGGCTTCCGCAGAACGATCCTGCGCCTGACGCGCTGCGTCCAGATAGATGTCCAAAGTCTGATCCAGCCTTTCGAAAAGCAGCTTGTCGAAAGCAATGTGCCCGCCGCCGCTCTGGTCGATCTCAAGCGCTGCAATGTAATCGGGGCGATCTTCCGGGCGGATCGCTACCGGCGGGTATCCACCGCGTGCCAACACCAGATTCATCAAAAGGCGCGCTGTGCGTCCGTTGCCGTCGTTGAACGGGTGAATGGCGACAAAGCGCCGATGAGCCTCGAAGGCAGTTCGTGGTGTGCTTGGCGCTGCGCTCAACCACCGGCAAAAAACCTCCATCAGCGCTGGAATCTCCACGGGGGCGGGAAAATTGAATACGCCGACATTCGTATTCACGTAACGAGCGCTGTCGGCGTATTGGCCGGCTATCTCCGGCTTGGAATTCGCCACGACCAGATGATGAAGATTGCGGATGTCCGCCTCCATGATCGGATGGTCGTCCTTTGAAGGGATTTCGAGTACCCAACTCAATGCGCGCGCGTGGTCGATTGCCTCGAGGTGATCCTTGAGCGGCTTGCCACTGATCGTGATGCCTTTTTCCAGAACGAGGGCTGTCTCGCCCGCCGTCAGTGTATTTCCCTCGATCGCGTTCGACGTGTACGTTATGTCGATACGCTGGCTGTGTTCCAAGCCTTCCAGGGCGCCGGGCCGAACTCTCCTCTTGAGCGCATCGAGCTGCCGCTTCTTGCCGGATATTTTAGCTGCGGCGGTCATTGCTGGCGCCTCGGTGCTGTGTGGTTTTCAATGACGCAAAGCAGGTTCCTAGACATCCGATATCACCTGTCCATTCGACAGGATGTGAACCTTGTAGCCGGCAAAAATCTTCTGTGCTTCGCCGGCGGCGTAGAGCGCCTGGTAGGCCTCGTGCGGGATCAGCGCGTGGTTTTCGTAGCTCGATACGCCTTGGCGCGCGGCCTCCAGGTCGTCGGTGTTGATGAAGAATTCCTGCGTCGTCTTCTCGCTGGAGAATAGGCCCCTGCGGCCGGGCTTCTCGCCCTTGGAGTAGACCTCCTGGATGGTCCAGGTCAAAAGCCAGGCGTTTTCCGGCTTGCGCACCTTGGCCAGCACTTCCGTCACCGTCGAATTGTTGTCGGTAATGCCCGCCGAATAGAAGGGACCGAGCACCACGCGCCTCAGCTGCTTGGGGTGCAGTGGCTCGAAATCCTTGTCGAGGTTG
The DNA here is from genome assembly GCF_004791595.1 of Mesorhizobium sp. M8A.F.Ca.ET.202.01.1.1. Classification (NCBI taxonomy): domain Bacteria; kingdom Pseudomonadati; phylum Pseudomonadota; class Alphaproteobacteria; order Hyphomicrobiales; family Phyllobacteriaceae; genus Mesorhizobium; species Mesorhizobium sp. M8A.F.Ca.ET.202.01.1.1. The sequence continues at coordinate 426,876 of NZ_SRUN01000003.1, forward strand.
ACCGCGATGGTCGCCGGCGACAGCGTATAGGCCGAATTCTTCTCGGTGAAATCGTCGAAGCGGTGGGCAAGCTCGGGGTTGAGCAAGCCGTCGACCGGCAGCGGAATGTCGACCTTGTCGTTGAGCTTGCCGCTCCGGTCGACAAGCTGGCTGACCATGCTTTCCGAGGAATCCTCCACCGTCACCATGTAGATCAAGGGCAAGTTGGCGCTGCCGTCGAAGGTCGCCCAGTGGACCAGATAATAAGGCCGCGCCGTCTTCGGATTGACCGACACCTTGGCTGTCTGCGCCAGCGTGAACGGACCGAAGGTCTGTTCGCTCTTGACGTCCTCGAGATAGAGCCGCTCGGCCATCGATTTCTGCAGCGCCTCGGGGAACGTCTTGTGGCGCAGGATGAAGTCGGCCATCTCCTCGCGCAGTTCGCCGGCCAGCGGGATGTTGGCAAGGCGTGCATCAGCCTGCCGGCGGTCGTTCTCCAGTTCGAGCAGGTTCTGGAACACCGGGAAACCGCTTTCGGCGCGCGAAATGCGGAACGTGTCCATGAAGCCCAGCCGATTGCGCCAGCAGGAGAAGGACTTGTCGAGCCGGGCGATGTATTCGGCAACGATCCTGGCGACGATGCCGTGCCGGTAGAGCGGCGAGCGGTCGTCGCGCATGAACACTTCAAGGCCGCTGAGCGCGGCCGTGATTGCCGAGAAATACCGCGCCGCAGCGTCGTTTTCGGGGGTCATGCTGTCAGCCCTGGGATTGTCGCACCGGTGCGCGCGGCAATTATGACTGCACGTAGTTGGCCGAATTGTGCTTCTTCAGCACCTCGTCGAAGCGGCGGGCGAAGGCATCGTCGGCCAGCTTCTTGCGGCGCTGGATGTCGGCGCTGGCCACCATGTTCTTCTCGTGCATCTCCAGCAGGTCACCAATGTGCTTCTGCGAGGCGGCGCCGATGCCGGCCATGGTTTCCTCGGCGGTGTTGTCGACCTGGCTGCCCAGCGTGTTGATCTTGTGGGCGACGTCCTGCTGGGCGGCGGTCTTCAAGGAATCTTCCAAAGCCTTGTACAGCACGATGCGCTGCTCGGTATCGATGGTCAGCTTGTTGATCAGCGTCGACTGCGCGGCGATCTGGTTGTTGAGCGAATCGACGAAGGTCTGGAACATCGAGGTGTAGCGCTCCAGCGTCTGGCTTTCGGCCAGCAGCTCCTGCTCCTTGGCCTGCTTTTCATTGTATTCGGTGGCGAGCTTGGAGCGCTCGCCCTCGAGCTGCGTGCGGTCCTTCTGGCTGGTCGAGGCGGCGATCTTGTTCTCAATGTCGAGCAACATCGGATTGAGCTCCTCGATGCGCTTCTGCACGGCTTCGAGGTTGGTCATGGTGGTCTTGCGGCGTTCGATAACCTGCGACAGGCTGGCCTCGGAGGTCTTGTAGCGCTGGTCGAGAACTTCCTTCTGCGCCTTCAATATGCCGACGATGGTGTCGGACTTGGCCAGCAGTTCCTGCAAATTGCCGGCGAGCGACATGTTGCGCACGCGGTCGGTGCGCATGCGCTGCTTGCGCTGCGCCGAAAAAACGCCGACGAAGTTTTCCCAGCCGGTATAGTTCTTCATGCTCTCGAACTCGGCGCCGAAGACATTGGTGGCGTCCTCGAGCCCGATGATCAGGTCGGCGATGTTGCCTTCCATCACCTTCTGCTGCTTCAGCACATCCTCGATGCGGGCGTTCTCGATGTCGAAATTGGCGTCGCCAATCTTCTTGTCGGCGGTTGCGAGCGTGTCGAGCACGGTGCCGGATTGCTCGATCTTGGTGCGCATATCCTGGACGACCTGCTTGGTCTTGGCAATTTCGGCATCGAAATTCTGCAATGTCGCCATAGGGGCCTCCCGCTTCGGCTTCCGCTCGCTGGTTGCGAACAGCGGCGAATATATGTGGGGTATCAGGGGATTGAAAGACGTGAAGAGAGTGCGCGGCGCGAAAACAAATATTCGGCCGAACCCTTGAATGGTAATGGAGCCGTGGTCATGGCGGGATCAACTGGCCGGCCAAGCCTGGTTCAGCTGATTTTGAACTTTCATGCCGGCAAAGCAATCAGTCGACGCCGAAGCGGATCGTTCTGAAACTCGACAACAACTGGCGCTTTGCAGCCCCGACCCGGCGCGCACAAGTCGCCCCGTCCGACAACGAACGGCTGCTCAGGGCTTGGGATCGGCTTTCAGATAAGCGATGACGTTGGCGATGTCGTCGTCATTGCCCAGGCCGCCAAAGGCCATCCTGTTGCCGGGCACCTTCAGCTTGGGCGATTTGAGGTATTCGGCAAGATTTGCCTCGTCCCACACGAGACCGGCAGCCCCCGCGTTCTTCATGGCATCCGAATAATGGCCGAGGAAGCTTTCGGCGGTCCCCGCCTTGCGGCCGACGACGCCCATCAGATGCGGGCCGACCTTGTCGTGGTCGGTCGCCGCCTCATGACAGGCCATGCACCGATTGAAGACATGTTTGCCCAGGATGGGATCGCCTCCGGCCCGGGCGGCAAGGGAAGTGGCAAGCAAAAGAAGGCTGGCGGACAAGACGGCTCGAAGCATGGCTGACCCCGGAGAGTTCTGGCTGAGCGCGTGAAAATACGGCGCTGACCTTAACAAAGGCACCATAGAATGGCGTGGCTGCAAGAGGTGGCAGCCGGCTACCCGAGGCCGACGTCCAGCGGGCCTTCGTTTCAACCGCTGACAAAGCCGATGAAGTCGTCGGGTGCGGCGCGGCCCATTTCCTCTTCCCAGTGGCGGCGGCAGAGCGAGACATAGACATCCTTGCCGATCGCCACCTGGTCGCCCTGCCGGGCCACCTTGCCGTCGGGACCGAGGCGCACGACCATGGTCGCCTTGCGGCCGCAGCGGCAGATGGTGCGCACTTCGCGCAGATCGTCGGCGATCGCCAGCAGCGCGCGCGAGCCGGGAAACAACTTGCCCTGGAAATCGGTGCGCAGGCCATAGCACATGACCGGGATGTTGAGCCGGTCGGCGATGCGGGCAAGCTGCCAGACCTGCTCCTCCTCCAGGAACTGCGCCTCATCGACGAAGATGCAATGCACCGCCGTGTGCTGGTGATGCTCGGCCACGCGGGCGAACAGGTCGTCGCCGTCCCGGAACATCTCGGCTTCCGTCTCCAGCCCGATGCGCGACGAGATCAGGCCGGTATCGCCCTTGCGGTAATGGCCGGCGACGAACAGCATCGTCGTCATGCCGCGCTCGCGGTAATTGTACGATGCCTGCAACAGCATGGTCGTCTTGCCGGCGTTCATCGTCGCGTAATGGAAATAAAGCTTGGCCATGCCGCCCTTTAAGGTCTGTTCATATTCAGGTGAGGCCGGCCTGCAAAAGGCGGTTCCTCCGCTTCCGGTGCTCGCGTACTCAAAGTACGCTCCGCTCCGGTTCTCGGAGCCCACCATTTTCGGCGCGGCCTGACCTGAATCCAAACAGACCTTAAGCCGACTTGCCGCCGCGCGGGGAGGGGCCGCCGCCGCATTCCCCTGAAAAAGCCGCCGTTGCCGAGGCAGATTGCGCTCAGGCTTGGCACGGAAAGCGTCAGCGGTGTCGCTGATTGGCCAGCCAGCGCCGTTGATCGTGATTGTCTTAGCGCTTGAAACCACTCCAGAATGGTGTTTGGCTGACGAAACAAGGCGGACACAAAAACCGTAACTTCGCCCCGCCAAAGAATCGCAATGGGAGAATACAGATGTCGCGTATGAATTCCTTCGTCGCCGGCCTCGGCTTGGCGGCCTTCCTGTCCACGAGCGCCGCCTTCGCCGGCGATCCGGCAAGCTGCAAGGCGGTTCGCCTCTCCGATGTCGGCTGGACCGACATCCAGGCCACCACCGGGCTGGCCTCGGTGCTGCTCACCGCGCTCGGCTACGAGCCGCAGGTGATCCAGCTCTCGGTTCCGGTGACCTATGCGTCGCTGAAGAACAAGGACCTCGACGTCTTTCTCGGCAACTGGATGCCGTCGATGACCAACGACATCAAGGACTACACGGCCGACGGTTCGGTCGAGACCGTCAGCCAGAACCTGGCCGGCGCCGGTTACGGCATCGTCGTGCCGACCTATGTCGCGGATGCCGGCGTCAAGACGCTGACCGATCTCGGCAAGTTCAAGGACAAGTTCAACGGCAAGATCTACGGCATCGAGGCCGGCAATGACGGCAATCGCATCATCCTCGACATGATCAAGAACCCGAAGGACAATCTCGACGGGTTCGAACTGGTCGAATCCTCGGAGGCCGGCATGCTGACGCAGGCCGAGCAGTCGATGAAGAACAATGAGTGGATCGCCTTCCTCGGCTGGACGCCGCATCCGGTGATGGGCGCCATGAAGATCACCTATCTCGACGGCATGGGCGACAGCGGTTTCGGCGCCGCCACCGTCTCGACCAACGTGCGCAAGGGCTACACGACCGAGTGCCCGAACGTCGGCAAGTTCATCACCAACCTGAAGTTCAATCTGGATATGGAAGGCCAGATGATGGACGCCATCCTGAAGGGCAGCGATGCCAACAAGGTGGCAACCGACTGGCTGAAGAAAAACCCGGATGCGATCAAGCCCTGGATCGCCGGCGTGACCACCTTCGACGGCGGCGACGCGGCGGCGGCGGTCAAGACCGCGCTCGGGAGCTGAGCCGGCTTTGATTTCGGCGTGACCTCAAAAACAGGGCAGCCACTGGAAAAGGCTGCCCTTTTTCATATGCTGTGAGAAGATGACCGTCCGGCAAGGACGGCGCAGGCCAAAGAGGGGCAAGATGGATCCGATTTCCAAATTCCTGGTCGATTACAAGATTCCGATCGGGCCCTGGGGCAAGGCTTTCTTCGGGTTCCTCACCGACCATTTCGACACTGTGTTCAGGGCGTTCTCGAATGGCCTGAATTTCATCCTCGACGGTCTGGTCAACATCCTGCTGATGGTGCCGCCGGTGCTGCTCGCTTTGGTGATCGCCGTCGTCGCCTGGCTGCTGCAGCGCTCGCGGCCGCTCGCCATCGGCGTTTTCCTCGGCCTGATCTTCATCATCAACCAGAACCTCTGGAAGCAGACGGTGCAGACGCTGGTGCTGGTCGTGGCCGCCGCCGCCATGGCGATGGCCATCGGCGTGCCGCTCGGCATCTGGGCGGCGCACAAGCCGAAGGTCTACCGCGTCATGCTGCCGGTGCTCGACCTGATGCAGACACTGCCGACCTTCGTCTACCTGATCCCGGTGCTGACGCTGTTCGGCCTCGGCAACGCGCCCGGCCTGATCGTCACCATCATCTTCGTCATCCCGACCGCGGTCAGGCTCACTCATCTCGGCGTCGTCTCGGTGCCGAAGTCGATCATCGAGGCCGGCGAGGCCTTCGGCGCCACCAAGAGCCAGCTGTTGTGGAAGGTCGAGCTGCCTTCCGCACTGCCCACCATCATGGCGGGCCTGACGCAGTCGATCATGCTGTCGCTGTCGATGGTGGTGTTCGCGGCCCTGATCGGCGCCGGTGGTCTGGGCACGGAAATCAACCGGGCGCTCGGTTCGCGCCGCATCGACCTTGGCCTTGAGGCCGGTCTCGCCATCGTCGTGCTCGCCATCGTGCTCGACCGGATGACCCGCATTGGCGTTGGAGGCAAGAAATGACCGTCGCCGTCGATTTCAGGAATGTCGATATCGTCTTCGGCGCCGACCAGGCCGGCTCGCTGGCGATGATCGACAAGGGCGCTACCCGAGCCGAGATCCTCGAGAAGACCGGCAATGTGCTCGGCTGCGCAGGCGCCAGCCTCACCGTGCATGAAGGCGAAATCTCGGTGCTGATGGGCCTGTCGGGCTCCGGCAAGTCGACGCTGCTTCGCGCGGTCAACCGGCTCAACGTGGTGTCGCGCGGACAAGTGCTGGTCAAGGACGGCGACCGTACGGTCGACGTCGTCACCTGCGACGAGCCAACCTTGCGGCGGCTGCGACAGAAACAGGTGGCGATGGTGTTCCAGCAGTTCGGCCTCCTGCCATGGCGCACGGTGGAAGAGAATGTCGGCCTGGGTCTCGAACTCGCCGGCGTGCCGGATGCCGAGCGCAAGGAGCGGGTGCATCGCCAGCTCAAGCTGGTCAACCTCGATCAATGGTCGAACAAATACGCCCATGAGCTTTCGGGCGGCATGCAGCAGCGCGTCGGTCTGGCGCGCGCCTTCGCCACCGAGGCGCCTATCCTGTTGATGGACGAGCCGTTCTCGGCTCTCGACCCGCTGATCCGCACCAAGCTGCAGGACGAGCTTCTGCAGCTGCAGGCGGAGCTGAAGAAGACCATCATCTTCGTCAGCCACGACCTCGAGGAGGCCCTGAAGATCGGCAGCCACATCACCATCATGGAGGGCGGGCGTATCGTGCAGACAGGCGCGCCGGAAGACATCGTGCTGCGCCCCGCCAACGACTATGTCCGCGACTTCATCGCCAACGTGAACCCGCTCTCGGTGTTGACCGCATGGAACGTGATGCGCGACCGCCGCGATCTCGAACAGGGCACGGACGGCTGGGTGTGGCTCGACCGACGCAAGACGACCCGTTTCAAGATCGACGAGCACGGGCTGGTGGCGGCGGCCGAACGCGACGGCAAGCCGGCGGTGTGGACGTCGTGCACCGGGATAGAGGGCCAGCCCGAAGAAGCAGGTCAGGTGTTCTGGGCCAATCCGGGCACGTCGCTGAAAACCGTGATGCTGGCCATGCACCGCTCGCAGACGGCGCCGGTGGCGTTGTTCGACGACCAGTCCCGCTTCGTCGGCGCCATCGGCATCAGGGATGTGCTGAGCGCGGTGCTGCGGCGGTAGAGGCCCCAAGCGACAAGGCTCAAGCCGCCAGCGGCAGCCTCAGCTCCGTCAGCAACCCACCTTGCGGGTGGTTGGACAGGCGCACTTCACCACCCGCCGCCCGCGCGATGTTGCGGGCGATGGTCAGCCCAAGCCCGAGCCCGCCGGTCTGGCGGTTGCGGGAGTGTTCGAGGCGCACGAAGGAGCCGAACACGGCGTCGATCTGGGCTTGGGGTATGCCCGGCCCTTCGTCGCGGATGGCGAGCGTGATCGTGCCGTCCGAGCGGCTGAGGCTGAGATGCGCATGCTTGCCGTAGGTGACGGCGTTCTGCACAAGATTGGTAACGCAGCGCTTGAGCGCCACCGGCCGCGCCATGCAGATCAGGCCGCGTGAGCGGGTGTCGTCATTGTCGAAGGAAACGGTCTCGTAGCTGTCGGCGATCGATTCCACGAGCGACCAGAAATCGATCCTCTCGGCCTTCTCTTCCGTGACCTCGAATTTGGCGAAGTCTATCACCGAGCTCGCGATGCTTTCGATGTCGGCGAGATCGTGGGCGAGCGCTTCGCGCGCCGGTGATCTGCGCAACAGTTCCAGACGCAGCCGCATCCTTGTCATCGGCGTGCGCAGGTCGTGCGCAAGGGCCGCCGCGAGGTGCTCGCGGTCCTCGACATATTCGCGCAGCCTCTTCTGCATGGCGTTGATCGCCCTGGCGGCGGCGCGCACCTCACGGCTGCCGCTCTCGGTGACCGGCGGGCTCTTGAGATCATTGCCGATCCGGTTGACGGCGGTTTCCATCATCCGATAGGGCGCGGTCAGCCGGCGCAGCGACCAGATCGACATGATCACCACCAGCCCGGCGATCAGCGCATAGAGCGGCAGGCTGTCGATGCTCAGGATCGGGCCGACGGGCGTGATCGGTTCGGTGAAGTTCAGCCACTGGCCGTCGGCGAAGCGCAGCGAGGCCGTCAGCTTGTCGCTCTGGGCGAAATCGGCGGCCAGCACCAGGAGGTCCCGCTCGACCTGGCCGATATCGGGGCCCGGCGCGGCGCCGCCGGCATCGTCGGCTTCGCGCGTCGCCGGATCGCGGCGCACGCGCGCGTCGGTGATTCCGAACTTCGACAGCCGGCCGACAAGAATGTCCTCGAGCTCGGCCAGTTCGTCATCGCCGGCGATCGAGGAGGTGACGGCGGGCGTGTCCGAGACGGTGAGCGCGTATGTTGAGTTGAACAGGCCCGCGGCGGTCGCCTTGCGCTCCTCCGGCGTGGCGCCACTCATCAGCTGCACGAGCGAGAAGGCGCGGTCGTTGAGGCGGTAGAGGTCGACCACGTCATTGGCAGCAGCGCGGTCGCGCGACACGATGTAGAGCGTCGCGACCTGGCTGATCAGCAGGCCGGCAATGACGATCAGCAGCACCCAGACAGGCAAGGTCTGCGGCAGGAAACGTCTCATTCGGAGGTCGTCTCGGGCAGGAACTGGTAGCCGCCGCTGCGCACGGTGAGGATCAGTTTGGGCGTCTTGGGATCATCTTCCATCTTGCGCCGCAACCGGCTGACCAGGATGTCGATACTGCGGTCGAAGGAATAGTCGCTGTCGCCGCCGGACAGTTCGATGAGCTGGTCGCGGGTCAGCACGCGCTGGGCACTCTTGACGAAGGTGTGCAGGAGGTTGAACTCGGCCATGGTCAGTTCGACCCTGACATCGTCGGGCGCGGTCAACCGGCGCCGCGAGCAGTCCATCGTCCAGCCGGCGAAATGGTAAATCTGCTTGCTGGTGGCGCGCTTGGGCTCTGTGGCGCCATTGCGCCGCAGCACGGCGCGGATGCGGGCCAGCAACTCGCGCGGGTCGAAGGGTTTGGGCACATAGTCGTCGGCGCCCATCTCGAGGCCGACGACACGGTCCGTTGTCTCGGTGACGGCGGTCAGCATGATGATAGGCGTCGTATACTGGGCGCGCAGGTCGCGGCACAGTTCCAGCCCGCTCCTGCCGGGCAGCATCACGTCGAGCACGATGAGGTCCACCTGCGAGCGGCGCAGGATGGCTTCCATCTCGTTGCCGTCGGCGGCAACCGAGGTGTGCAGGCCCCGCTTCTGGAAGAACTCCTGAAGCAGGTCGCGGATGCCCTTGTCGTCGTCGACGATCAGTATGTGCGCATCGGATTTCACAGCTGCCCTGTCTGGTTTGCCGGCCAAGCCATTCTTGGCTGGTGAGCCACACGATAGAATTCGGGCCATATGTTGGCCAGTGCCTTGCTTTTCAAGGGAGAATGAATTCCGCCTTCTCCACATGGAAAGCGACGGCCGGCCTGGCCCCGGCCTAGCCAGACACAATCCAGAAACAAAATTCTACAATTGGGAAAAACTCCTGAAAAGGTAGGTCGGCATAAAGGTGCCGTGGCGGTCAGGTCATCGGCTGCGACGCTAGTCTCCGGGTTCACGGATAAACCAATGCCAAGATTGTCGATCAGTTTGTTGGGAGTTTTGCTGGGCCTTGGCCTGCTCACTGCCGCTGTCGGCCAATCGGATGCAAAGGCGCCGCTCACCCGGAGCGAACGGTGCGCCAATCTCAGCCACCAATTTGATGAAGCCCTCGAAACCCATGCCACGGCAACGCAGGTCACCGCGGCAAAGGCACTTCAGAGGAAGGGCAACCGGTACTGTGCCGCCAAGAAACAGGCGCAGGGCATCCGGATGCTCGCCAATGCTCTGAAGCTGCTTGGAGTGACACCGAACGACCCGGTCCAGTGACACTCAAAAAGACCCGCATACAAAAGGAAATGAAGCCATGAACAAGTCCATCCTGTCCGCCCTTGGTCTCTCCGTCGCTCTCGCCTTCTCGATGCCGGTTCTCGGCTATGCAGCCGCCACCACGACCGCTGCCCCGGCTGCCGCCGCCACGACCACCGCTCCGGCTGCTGCCGCGACGACCACCGCTCCGGCCAAGGCTGCTCCGAAGAAGGTCGCCAAGAAGACCGTCTGCAAGGAGACCAAGAAGCACAAGTGCCCGGTCAAGAAGGCCCCCGCGAAGGCGGCCCCCGCGAAGATGGCTCCCGCGACGGCGGCCCCCGCGAAGGCTGCTCCCAAGAAGCCCTGATCAGCTTCGAGGTCAGTTCTAGCAAGGCCGCTCCAGCCGCAAACCGGCTGGGGCGGCCTTCTGCCAAGTGCATGATCGATGAGCTGAACACCGGCGGCTTCCAGCCACGCATCTCGATCGTGCTTAACCCGTTTGCAATGCCGGCCCTGTAGGACAATCCGCATGAAGAAGCGGCCTTCGTCCATTTTTCGCTCCATGGTGATCGGCGGCCTGGTTGCCACCGGCGCCGCCAGGGTGCTGATTCTGCTCACCGCCAGCCCCGTGCCGGATCCGGCAAGCGGGCGCACCGAGCCCTCGCTGTTCGCGCCGGCGATTTCCAGCAATTGGGATTACATCACGCCCGTGCAGGCCTGGCTCTTGATCGTGCTCGCCGGCGCGACACTGATCTGCGTTGCCGGATGGCCGATCGCGGCATGGCTGGAACGCCGGGCGGATGCCGATGCAAGTCGCCGCATCTTCGGCCGTCAGGGCCGTTGAACCGCGACAGACCATTTCCCACATGATCGTGAAGGACCGGGCGTGCCCGCCGACGGTCCGCAAATGGACGATCGCTGCCGCCCGTGGCAAAATGCGGACTTAAGCTCGATCGCGAAACAGTCGGTTCGAATGCCTGAAATCGCCACAAAACCGCGCGTAAAGGTCAAGCCGCAGACAGAGCGGCCGAAGCTCTACAAGGTCATCCTCGTCAACGACGATTTCACGCCGCGCGAATTCGTGGTGACGGTGCTGAAGGGCGAGTTCAAGCTCAGTGAGGACCAGGCGCACCGGGTCATGATCACCGCGCACCGGCACGGCGTCTGCGTGGTCGCGGTCTTCACCAGGGATGTCGCCGAGACCAAGGCGACGAGAGCCACCGACGCCGGCAAGGCGAAGGGTTATCCGCTGTTGTTCACGACGGAACCGGAGGAGTAGGGGAGGGCGCTTTTTCCTTCTCCCCTTGTGGGAGAAGGTGGATCGGCGCGCAGCGCCGAGACGGTTGAGGGGTGGGTGCCGGTGTGTCGTCGGCGCCAAGCTGGAGCACCCCTCATCCGACCTCGCTTCGCGAGGCCACCTTCTCCCACAAGGGGAGAAGGGAAGAGCGCTCCGCTACCTTCCCTCGCGGTACCACATCGAGCCCATCGCCAGAAGCAGCAGGCCGAGGCCGAGGAAGCCGCCGAATAGCGGTACGCGCGACACGGCCTTCAACACGCTGTCGTCGGTGGTGCGCAGGCCGATCCAGTCGCTGCCCGACGCTTCGCCGGCCGAACGCACCGGCACGATGGATGGCAGCGTCACGTCGCTGCCCGTGGACGAGGCCAGCCGGCGCACACTGCCGCCGGTGGCGTCCGCCGGCGCCTTCAGCCGCTCCTGCGTGGAGACGACGTCGGCGAATTCGGGCGCGTTGACCGGGCCGACGTGAGCGAGCGCGGTAAGATCCCCATTGGCGACCTGGAAGAGGCCGATCTCGCTGGTCTGGACGCTGCCGAGAAAGACGCCGGGTTCGGATTTGTCGAGCTTGACGGTGAGCGTCTTGCCGGACGGAGTGATGATCTGCGCCGGGCCGGGATCGTCGGCCATGGTCTGGCGGCGGATCTCCAGGACCATGCCGCGTCCCTCGGCCGTCAGCCGTTCTTCCTCGAGCTCGGGCTCCTTCATCAGCCAGTGGGCGATGCGCCGGTAGAGCTGGACATGCGGGCCGCCGCCCTCGAAGCCGCGCGCCCAGAGCCAGCCCTGATCGGACAGAAGCATGCCGACGCGGCCTTCGCCCTTGCGGTCGAGCAGCAGCAGCGGCCGGTTGTCGGCTCCCTTCATTACCACTTCGCCTTGCGGGTTCTGCACGCCGATGGTGCGGAACCAGCGGCTCCAGTGCGGCGGCTCGGTGGCCGAACCATCGAGGCCGCGCGTCACCGGATGACGCTGGCCGAGTTCGGTGAGGCGGGGATAAAAGGCCTTGTCGACGACCTCGCCGGTCGGCATTGCCGGCAGGGCCGACATCAGCGGCGTGCGCGCGATCGACGCCTCGCCGGCATATTCGGGACCGGCCGCGATCAGCAGCGCGCCGCCCTTTTCGACATATTCGGAGATGTAGTCGTAGTAGAGGATCGGCAGCACGTCGCGGTGCTGGTAGCGGTCGAAGATGATCAGGTCGAAATCCTTGATCTTCTCGACGAACAGTTCGCGGGTCGGGAAGGCGATCAGCGACAATTCATTGATCGGCGTGCCGTCCTGCTTCTCCGGCGGCCGCAGGATGGTGAAATGGACGAGATCGACCGAGGCGTCGGATTTCAGCAGGTTGCGCCAGGTGCGCTCGCCAGCATGCGGTTCGCCCGAAACGAGCAGAACGCGCAGGTTCTCGCGGATGCCGTCGACCAGCGCGATGGCGCGGTTGTTGGTGTCGGTCAGTTCGCCCGGCTCGCGGTCGATGGCCAGTTCGATGATGTTGCGGCCGGCACCCGGGATGGTCACCTGCAGCGGCATGGCCTGGCCGACGGTGGCATGCTCGACCGAAACCTGCTCGCCATTGACCGAGACCCTGACATCGACCGGTCCGGTCTCGTTTTCGGTCGAAATGACGCGGTAGCTCATGTCGAGCGGCTTGCCGACAAGGCCGAAACGCGGCGCGTTCTCGAAGCGGATGCGGCGATCTTTTTCGTGATCGTTGCCGGTGATCAAGGCATGCAGCGGGGCGTTGAAATCGGGCGTGCCCGAGGGCGTGTCATGCACCTCGCCATCGGTGATCATGATGGCGCCGCCGATGCGCGAGGGCGGCACGTCGCGGAAGGCGCCTTCCAGCGCGCCGAACAGCCGTGTTTCGGTGCGCTCCTCGGCGGCGTCGGACTTGCCGGCCTCGACAACGCGGACGTCGAACTGCTTGAAGCTGCCAAGACGCTGCTGCAACCCGGCCACTGCCTCGTCGGTCTGTTTGGTGCGGTCGCCAATATCCTGGCTCTGGCTGCGGTCGACGATCAGCGCGACGACGCTTTTCAGCGGCTCGCGTTCCTCATTGAGGAACACCGGATTGAAGAGGGCGGCGGCGAGCGCCAACAGGGCGACGAAGCGCAGGACCGCGCCGCGCTGGCGGAACCACAGGCCGACGAGCGCCAGCAGCGCCAACGGCACCAGCACCAGGGCCAAAAGCGGCCAGGATAGAAGCGGTTCGAAGGAGATCGACCAGTTCATGCCCTATCCTCCCGCGTCGGGGGAGGATCGATCATCGTGAGGGGCGCAAGAAAACGCATCATCCTACTGCCCCAGACGTTCGAGCAGGATGGGAACATGCACCTGGTCGGATTTGTAATTGCCGGTCAGCATGTACATCATGATGTTGACGCCGGCGCGCAGCGCGTAGACCCGCTGCATCGGGTCGGCGGGCACGGTCGGCAAGAGCGGGTCGCCATTCTCGTCGACTGCCCAGGCGCCGGCGAAATCATTGGCGGTGATCATGATCGGCGACACGCCGTCGCCGGTGCGTACCGGCCGGTTGTCGGCATTGCTGGCATCGAGCGATGCCTCGACCCAGAGCGGGCTGCCGGCGAAGCGGCCTGGAAATTCGGGCAGGATGAAGAAGGACTTGGTCAGCACATGGTCCGACGGCACCGGCTCCAGCGGCGGCACGTTGAGGTTGCCGAGAATGTCGCGCAGCCGCTCGGTCGCCGGGCTGGTGGAATCGGCGCCGATGCCGTTGGCGAACTGGTCGCGCGTGTCGAACAGCACCGTGCCGCCTTGCTGCATATAGGCGTCGATGCGGGCGATGGCCGCCTGGCTCGGCATCGGTGCCGCCGGGTCGATCGGCCAGTAGATCAGGGGATAGAAGGACAGCTCGTCCTTCGAAATGTCGACGCCGGCCGGCGCCCCTGGTTCGAGCGCCGTCTTCTCGATCAGGAAGCGGGTCAGGCCCTCGAGCCCGGCGCGGCTGATCGAATCGACACCCGGCACGCCGGTCAGCACATAGGCGATGCGGGTTTTCGAAATTGCCTCGATAGCGCCCCGGTCACCCGGCTTGGCGTCGTCGGCACGGGCAAGGTCGGCGTGGCCGAACAGCGCGCCAAGCGCGATCAGCACGGCGGCGGCGGTTGCCGCGGCACCGGCGCGGCGCGGCCGGCGCGAAAACAGGCCGCCCATCCACAACACCGCCAGCGTGTCGAGCAGCATCAGCAACAGAGCCGCGGCGACCAGCGCGCCCTTCAGGTTGCGCGATTCATCAAAGGCATACTGGATGGTGGTGACCGGCACCGTCACTTGCGGGCGCGCCAGTGGCTCGAAGGTGCTTGCGACATCGAGCAGATTGTGGGCGAAGACGCCGGTCTCCGAACCATATAGGCCTGGCGGGTTCTCGAAGGTGACCGGCAGCGTGCCAGCGCCCGGCACCAGCGGCCGTGCATCCGGTGTCGGCGGCACCAGCGAGCCGTCGGCCGCGATCATCCGATAGGGTGCCAGCGACGTGGCGGCGGCTTCGGCATTGGCGACCGCCGCGCCCTGGTTGCGCGACAGCTGCACGATGCGGCGCAGCATCTCGACGAAACTGCCCGAGATCGGCAGGTTCGACCATGTCGCCTCGGGCGTGACGTGGAACAGCACCAGCGTGCCCTTGCCCTTCTTCAGCCCGGTGACCAGCGGCGTGCCGTCGGCAAGGGCGGCCCAGGTGCGCTCGACGATGTCGGGTGTCGGTTCGGCCAGCACCTGCCTGGTCACCGTGACCTCGGTCGGCGGCGCCAGGTCGGCGAACGGGCCGGCCTTGGGAAATTCGGTGACCGGCTGCGGCGAGGTCCATGACAGCGCGCCGCCGAGCGAACGTTCGCCGGTGCGCAGGCGGACCGGCAGCAAATCGTCATCATTGCCGGCGGCGGCCAGCCGCGAGCCTGCGAAGCGCACCAGCGTGCCGCCATTGTCGACCCAGTCGACCAGCCTTTGCCGAACCTGGGCGGGAATGGTGCCGATATCGGCCATGACGATCATCGCCGGCTTCTGGTCGAGGATCTGCGGGATGGCGTCGGCGAGATCGGCGCTGGAGGGCTCGACCAGATCGGCGAAGGGCTGCAGCGCGCGCCTGATGTAGTAGAGCGGCGACAGAAGCGGCTGCGCCTGGTCGGCCTCGGCTTGCGACAACAGCCCGACGCGGCGGCGCTTGGAGCTTTCGTCGAGCACGCGCACGGCACCCGCATGCCGCTCGCCATCGAGCGCGATCGAGGCGAAGTCGTTGCGCAATTCGAACGGCACCGCCATGGTGCCGGTGGCCGCGGCCTCGCCCGGCGCGAAGGTCAGGGTCGCATCGGCGATGCGGCGGCCCTTGTCGTCGAAGGCGCCGGCGGTGACCTGAGCCGGGGCGGGATCGCCGGGCGCGCGGACGGCGGTCAGGGCAAAGCCATCGACCTGGTTTTCGGCAGACGTCAGGCCGGTCAGGGAAAGCCGGTCGGCCACCGCCCAGACGACGCGGGCGGCATTTTTCGACAACAGCGTGTTGAAGGCGGCCTCGTCGCCCTTTGCCGCCAGGCCATCGGCGAGCACGGCGACGCTGGCGCCGGGCAAGCCCCCCAGCACGCCGGCGACGCGGGCATAGACGGCGGGCCGGTCGGTCGGGATCGGCCGCGGCTTGGCGGCGCGCAAGCGGTCGAGTGCGGCGGCGGCATCGAAGGGGCCGATCTCCGCATTGGGCTTTTCGGCGGTGAAGGCGATAACGACCGGCACGCCGTTCGAGCCGGCGTCGTTGATCAGCCGTTCGGCCGTGGCGACGCGCTTGTTCCAGTCGGCGGCGCTGGCCCAGTCATTGTCGATGACCAGGGCAAGCGCGGCACCCTCGGCCGGCAGCTTTTCACGCGGATTGAAGACCGGTTCGGCCAATGCCGCGACGACGAGGGCCGCCATCAGCAGCCTGAGCAGCGTCAGCCACCAGGGGCTGCGCTGCGGTGTCTCCTCGCGCCTCAGCACGCGGGCCAGGATCTTCAGCGGCGGAAACACCTCGGTCTGCGGCTTGGGTGGGGTGAGCCGCAGCAGCCACCAGATCACCGGCAGCGCCAACAGGCCCCACAGCACCATGGGGGCGCCGAAGGAGAGCGGCAGCCAGCTCATGCGACAGCCTTCCCAGGCTTACCGCCATCGGCGGAAATGCCAGGCTTACCGCCATCGGCGGAAATGCCGGGCTTACCGCCATCGGCGGTCATCGCCATGTGCAGGCGCACCAGCGCGTCGGACGCCAGCCGGTCGGTGTGGTTGACGGTAAAGCTCCAGCCGAGCCGCTTGCACCAACTGGCCAGTTCCTGGCGGCGGGCGGTGTAGAGCAGGCGGTATTCGTCGGCCAGCATTTCGGCGCGCCCCGCGGTCAGCTTGTCGCCGGTCTCGGGATCGGTGAACTCGGTGCGGCCGGCATAAGGGAAGGTTTCCTCGGCCGGGTCGGCGACCTCGATCAGATGCGCGCGCACGCCATGGCGGGCGAGCACGTCCAGCCAGGCCATGGTCTCTTCGACCGGATCGAGGAAATCGCTGGCGATGACGATGTCGCAAAAGCGCCTGATGTCGGAGAGATCGGGTTTTGCCGGCAGCTCGCTGGCGTGCATGAGCTGGGCGGCGATGCGCTCGGCGCCGTTGCGGGCGGTGAACGGATCGGTCAGATCTGGCCAGGCGATGCGCTCGCCGCTGCGCGACAGAAGCTCGGCCATGGCCAGCGTCAGCACCAGCGCGCGCGATTGCTTGGAAACGCCGGCGCCGGTCGACTTGTAGAGCATGGACGGCGAGGGATCGGCCCACAGCCAGACCGTGTGGGCGGCTTCCCATTCACGGTCGCGCACATAGGTGTGGTCGTCGCGGGCCGAGCGGCGCCAGTCGATGCGCGAGGAATCGCCTTCGACGTAGGGCCGGAACTGCCAGAAATTCTCGCCGATGCCGCGCTTGCGGCGGCCATGCCAGCCGGCGATCACGGTGTTGACGATGCGGCGCGCCTCGACCAGCAGGTCAGGCACGAGCGAAGCCCGCAACCGGCCGCGGGCGAGCGCGTCGCGCGTCGCTGCCGGAGCCTGGACCTCGCCGATACGCGCCATCAAATACCTTTCACGAGTTTCGCCACCACATCGCGTACGCTGGTGCCTTCGGCACGGGCGGCGAAGGTCAGCGCCATGCGGTGCTGCAGCACCGGCTCGGCCAGCGCCCTGACATCGTCGACCGAGGGTGCCAGCCGTCCGTCGTAGAGCGCGCGGGCCCTGGTGCACAGCATCAGCGCCTGGCTGGCGCGCGGGCCTGGGCCCCAGGCGACATGCTTGTCGGTGTCGGCATTGCCTTGGCCGGGACGCGCCGAGCGCACCAGGGTGAGGATCGCCTCGACCACGCTTTCGGGCACCGGCATGCGGCGGATCAGTGTCTGGATCTCCTTCAGCCGCGCCGGCTGCAGCACGTTGGTGGCCTTGGCGTCCTCGACGCCGGTGGTTTCCAGAAGGATGCGGCGCTCGGCCTCGATTTCTGGATAGAGGATGTCGACCTGCATCAGGAAGCGATCGAGCTGGGCTTCGGGCAACGGGTAGGTGCCTTCCTGCTCCAGCGGGTTCTGCGTCGCCAGCACATGGAAGGGCGAGGGCAGATCGTAGCGCGCGCCGGCGATGGTGACGTGATATTCCTGCATCGCCTGCAGCAGCGCCGATTGCGTGCGCGGCGAGGCGCGGTTGACCTCGTCGGCCATCAGCAGCTGGGCGAAAATCGGGCCGGAGATGAAGCGGAACGAGCGCTTGCCGGTCTCGTCCTGCTCCATGACCTCGGAACCGAGGATGTCGGACGGCATCAGGTCGGGCGTGAACTGGATGCGGCGTGAATCGAGCCCGAGCACGATGCCCAGCGTCTCGACCAGCTTGGTCTTGGCCAGGCCCGGCACGCCGACCAGCAGCGCGTGGCCGCCGGCAAGCAGCGCCACCAGGGTGCGCTCGACGACGTGCTCCTGGCCGAAGATCACCCGGCCAACCCCGTCGCGGATCCTGGAGATGTCTGCAAGCGCCTTCTCGGCCTCGGCGACCATGTCCGTTTCGCTAATCGGGCTTTCCTTGACCATCACGCTCATGCCGCATCGATCCCTTTGGTTGGAAATGCCATGGTTTGGAAATACTGGCCCGCACCATACCATAGGTTGCCGCGATTCGGCCTCGCGGAGCGCCTATGCTGGAACTTAAATCACAGACTTAGGCTGACAAGCGGAACAACAGTGACTATTTCGTGACGATGAGCGAACACCACGAACATCGCCAACAAAGCCTTACGCAGGCCACCGAGGCCCGAGGCCTCGAGGCGCTGATCTCGCGCGCGGCCCGTGCCGGCAAGGGCGCGGCGCCGGTCGAGCGCTGGAATCCCGACTTTTGCGGCGATCTCGACATGGAGATCAAGGCCGACGGCACCTGGTTCTACCTGGGCACGCCGATCGGCCGCATGCCGCTGGTGCAACTTTTCTCGTCCGTGCTGCGCAAGGACGCCGACGGCAGGACCTATCTGGTGACGCCGGTGGAAAAGGTCGGCATCCGCGTCGCCGATGCGCCGTTCATCGCCGTCGAGATGGATGTTTCGGGCGAAGGCGAGGATCAGGTCATCACCTTCCGCACCAATGTCGGCGACGTGGTCGAGGCCGGGCCGGAGCGGCCGCTGCGCTTCGTCGACGAGAACGAGACGGGCGGTTTGAAGCCATATCTGCTGGTGCGCGGCAGGCTGGAGGCGCTGGTGGCGCGGCCGGTCATGTATGAGTTGGTGGGGCATGGCGAGGAGATCGAGATCGACGGCCGGACGATGTTTTCGGTGCGCTCGAAGAATGCCGTGTTTCCGATCATGCCTGCGGATCAGTTGAAGCGGTTGAGCGCGTGATGGACCAGATATCGCCGGCGCCGTTCTCATCGGCGGATTTTCGCGCGCGCTTCGCCGCGCAGCCGGACGCGCATGCCGGCGACGACTATGGCGATCACCGCTTCAATCCCGGCCACCCACGCCTCAACCCGGGCAAGCCGCTGCGCAACGCTGCGGTGCTGATCCCGGTGGTCGACCATGACGGCGAGGCGACGGTTCTCCTGACCAAACGGGCCGAGAGACTGCGCAATCATTCCGGGCAAGTGGCTTTCCCGGGCGGCACGATCGATGCGACCGACGCGAGCCCGGAGGCGGCGGCGCTGCGCGAGACCTTCGAGGAGATCGGCCTTGGCCAGGATCGTATCGAAATCATCGGCCGCATGCCGGATTACGTTGCCGGCAGCGGCTACCGCATCGCACCGGTGCTCGGCATCGTGCGGCCGGGTTTCCAATTGGCTTTGAACGCCGACGAAGTCGATGCCGCCTTCGAGGTGCCGCTGCGCTTCCTGATGGACGCCGCCAATCACAAGCGCGACAGCCGCATGTGGAACGATCTCGAATGGTTCTTCTACGACATGCCCTATGGTGACCGGCGCATCTGGGGCGTCACCGCCGGCATCATCCGTACGCTCTATGAAAGGCTCTATGCGTGAGTGTTTCGATCGCGGGCAGGGCCGACTGGCTCTCCGACAAGCATCTGCAGCGCCTGCTTGGCGCGCTCACCGAAGGCGGTGAAGAGGCGCGTATCGCCGGCGGCGCCGTGCGCAACGCGCTGATGGGCCAGCCTGTCGCCGACGTCGACATCGCCACCTCTTGCCTGCCGCAGGAGACCATCCGCCGTGCCGAAGCGGAAGGCTTCAAGGCGGTGCCGACCGGCATCGAACATGGCACGATCACGGTGGTCGCGGGCGGCAAACCCTACGAGGTCACCACCTTGCGCGCCGACGTCGAGACCGATGGCCGCCGCGCCAAGGTGTCGTTCGGACGCGACTGGAAGCTCGACGCCGAGCGGCGCGACTTCACCATCAACGCGCTCTACGCCGAGGCCGACGGCAGGGTTGTCGACCTTGTCGGCGGCATCGCCGACATCGAGGCGCGCCGGCTGCGCTTCATCGGCGACCCGGAGGCGCGCATCCGCGAGGATTATCTGCGCATCCTGCGCTTCTTCCGTTTCTTTGCCTGGTATGGCGACGGCCGGCCGGATGCCGAGGGGTTGAAGGCCTGCGCTCGGCTGAAGGACGGCCTTGGCCAGCTCTCGGCCGAACGCGTCTGGTCCGAACTGAAGAAGCTTTTGTCGGCCCCCGATCCCTCACGCGCACTGCTGTGGATGCGCCAGGCTGGTGTCCTGACCGCCGCGCTGTCGGAAAGCGAGAAATGGGGTATCGATGCGATCCACGGGTTGACCAAGGCCGAGAAAGACCTGGGCTGGGCGGTGGATCCGATGCTGCGGCTGGAGGCAATCGTGCCGCCGGATGCGGCGCGCATGAAGACGTTGGCCGAGAGGCTCAGGTTCTCGACCGCCGAAGCCGACCGCATGCTCCATTGGGCCCTCACCACGGCCGTCGAGCCGAAGACGACCGAAGGCGAACTGGCGAAACGGCTCTATCGCGGCAACCGGCAAGGGCTTGTCGACCGCCTGCGTCTGTCGCTTGCCGCGGCGCGGGTGCGCGCCGTCGAGGACAATGACGCATTGCTTCAAGCGGGCGGCTTTTCGCGCCTGCTTGGCTTTGCGCTCAAATGGGAACGGCCCGAGTTTCCGCTCAGAGGGGCCGATCTGACGGCGCTCGGCGCAAAGCCGGGACCGAAGCTCGGCGAAATCCTCAAGAACCTCGAAGCCGAATGGGTCGAGGCGGGATTTGCGCCTGATCGCGACACGCTGCTCGAACGCGCCGCGCAAGCGCTTGACACGTAGGTCGGAAACGCCGGGTCTCCGCCGGTGTTGCCCTGCTGTTCCGTCCTGCTACTTGATCGACAGCGGAGCCAGGGCACGCGAAAGGCTTGCCTCGCCCTTGCCATAGACGGAGGCGCTGTAGTTGGCCAACGTGTCGGTCCGGGCCGTATTCAGCAACTGGTTGGTGATCTGGGTCGACGTTGCCTTGGTGAACTTGCTGCCCACGATGGCGGCGTAGCCGGCAACGATCGGCGCGGCGAAAGAGGTGCCGTAAAGGCCGGTCTTGTCCCCGGTGACACCCACGACCAGGAAATGGCTCTGCACAGCCGTGTTGGTGCCGGCGGTGTTGGAATACCAGGCCATGGTGGCCTTGTTCGACGTCGTGCCGTTGCTGTTGAGCGCGCCGACGAAAATCGCGGATGCCTTTCCGACCAAGGCGAGGTCGAGATAATCCTGCTGGCCGCTGGTGACGCCGCCCACGGCAACCGCGTCGTTGCCCGCGGCCTTCGAAACCACGGCCGTTCCCTTGGTGGCATAGGAGATGATGGAGGCTTCCTCGGCGCTCCATCCGATCTGGCTGGGGCTGTAGCCTGCCTTGGCGTACATGCCATAGCTCAGATTGAGCACGTTCAGGCCCGGCGCCAGCGCGACCGAGGAACTGGTGGAGAAGTCTTTCGACCGTATCGTCGCCAGCGGCGCGATCATGCTGGCTTCTTCGCGGGTCCATTCGCCATGGCGCTGGGTCTGGGTGCCGATGCCGAAATTGCCGCTGAACTTCGAGGTGCTGGAGAAGTCGTCGACGATCGTGATGGTGACGCCTTTGCCTTTGTAACCGGCACGCCATGCGGCCCCGACATCCGGGCTCATCCAGTTTTGCAAGGTCTGCGACGTGGCCGCCGGCAGGGTTGCGCTCAGGCATATGGATGCGTTGGATTGACCGCCGCCGCAGAGCGCGGACAGCGGATCTGGACCGACAGCTTCCTGAGCCACGGCAATCGATGCCGGCAGGAGGGCGAGGGCCGTGGCAATAGCGAATTTCCAATGCGTATTTGACATGTTTTTACCCCGGTTCAAACAGAAGCTAGGACGGAGGATCGCGGATCTTCCGCGGCTACGCGACATCTCGTGCCCGGCCCCTCGCGATCAGAAAGTAACACGGTAATTCAGCCACAGATGCTGGCTCTCCGGTTTAGCGTTAGCCAGATATTTCAAGGTTTCCTCGGGTGCCATCTCCCCGGCGGCGAGCCGGCAATTGACGCTGAAGGTGCCCAGATCGCCATAATCGGCCTGGCAGGGCTTTTCGCTGAGCTTGCCGCCGAAGGTCGTGGTGAACGACAGGGACAGGATGCTGTTCGCGCTCGGATGCAGCTGTGTGAGGAATCCGAGCTTGAGGCTGGGCGCGATGCGATACTTCTCGCCTTGTTCCCCAGTGCCAAATCCCCAAAGGATACCGGTGTCCTGCGTGATCTGCGTCATCAGGTCCACATGCGTGTCGACCCAGTTTGTCTGGTACCACTGGTTGAACGATACCCGGCTTCCGGTCTGCAACTCATACCCGCCGTCACCCAGGCCTCTCGCCTTGTCGCTGACCGGCGAGCCCTGATGGATGTCGATGAGCGATGTCGTCATGTCCTGGGCAATCGCCGGCGACGCGCCAAGGAGCGCCCACGGCAGGAGCGCCGTTGCGCACAAACTGGCACGATTGCCGGACTTTTCGCGCATGCGCGAACACCTCGCCCACCGATTCCGGACCAGTGCCTGCCGGCGACGGGCTTCTCTGGCAGCCCCCTGTAGTCTGGAAATCAGTCCGACGATCGCACGGGTTCGGTTACCGCACGGTTTATTTTAGCTGGAGCAAATATAATTTTTTGAGATGCAGGCACTGTCTCGCAAATAAATCGACGCGGCACGCGTTACCCAAGCGCACCGCGGTTCTTTTGTTATTACCTGAAAACCCCCCGCCGCACCTACGCGGCGTCGCGGACCTTCTCGATGCGCGAGCGGATCGCCTCGATCATCGTCTCGCGGATGGTCGTCTCGCCATGCGTCTCGCGCATATGCTCGACGGCGCGGCGCATCACCTCGGCCTCCTCGTCGGCCCGTGTGTGCCATTCGCAGCCGGGAACGAGCGACCCGCAGTGAAATTGCTTCATGGGATTTCTCCTCTTGCTCCATGGAGCCGGTCGAGGCTCCGCCACTTTTGGCTTACGGTCGGTCAGACGTAAGCAGGGCGAAAGCTATAACACGGGAGGGGCGGCATGGTTGCATCAAAGCATCGTGCACCCCGCCCGCCGAGGTCATGGCCAGCGCACCTCCGGTGGCAGGCTGGACAGGATCGAGGCGACATTGCCGCCGGTCTTCAGGCCGAAGATGGTGCCGCGATCGTGAAGCAGGTTGAATTCGACGTAGCGGCCGCGGCGGATGAGCTGTTCGTCGCGGTCGCCATCGGTCCAGTTCTCGTTGAAGTTGGCGCGCACGAGGTGGCCGTAGACGACGAGGAACGAACGCCCGACATCCTGGACGAAGTTGAAATCGGCGTTCCAGCCGCCCTTCTCCTCGCCCGAATGCAGCCAGTCGAAGAAGATGCCGCCGGTGCCGCGCGGCTCGTTGCGGTGCGGCAGGAAGAAATACTCGTCGCACCAGGCCTTAAATTTCAGATAGTCGGCGACGTCGGCATTCTTCTCGCAAGCGAACTGCATGGCGCGGTGGAAGGCTGCCGTGTCGGGATCATCCTGGGTGCGGCGGCGGTCGAGCACTGGCGTCAGGTCGGCGCCGCCGCCGAACCATTGCCTGGATGTGACGACCATACGCGTGTTCATGTGCACGGCCGGAACGTTGGGGTTCCAGGGATGCGCGATCAGCGAAATGCCCGATGCCCAGAAGCGCGGGTCTTCCTCGGCGCCGGGCATCTGCTTCCTGAACTCGGGCGAGAACTCGCCATAAACGGTCGAAGTGTGGACGCCGACCTTCTCGAAGACGCGGCCATGCATCATCGACATGGTGCCGCCGCCGCCCTTGCCCTGATCGCGTTCCCACGGTGTCTTTTCGAAGCGGCCGGGCGACCACGAGGCGAGCGGACCCCCGAGGTCCTGCTCGATCTGCTCGAAAGCGCCGCAGATACGCTCGCGCAGCGCCTCGAACCAAAGCCGGGCCTTCATCTTCTTCTCTTCGATGTCGGCGGGCAGCCCTGCCGGTATTTCGGGTCGTTCCAAGTGCCGTCTCCGGTTGTGGGCCACCCGTTGTGGGGATTCCCGATAAATGACTCGTCTTTTGCCGGCGCGATCCCTAATCTCTTGAGGGTCAGGGTCAAGTCCCGTCTGATTTAGGGTGTAAGGAGTTGCTTCGTGCGCACCCCGGCAAGACCGCCGCTGGATGGCCTGAAGAAAAGGCTCGACCAAAGCCGGGCCGAGCGTGCGCGTATGCCACGCGACGGCTTTTTGCGCGAGACGTTCGTCCTGCCGCGCTCCGATGCCCGGCTCAAGGCCAAGGAATGGTTCGAGCGCTTTCCCAAGCAGGCCTACTGGACCGAGATCGAAAGCTGGTTCGAGCGCCCGGGCGATCTGATCGAGTTCACGATCAGGCGCCTGCCGGCAGCGGATTAACGCTCGACCAACAGCCTTCTCGCGCCCGTTCCCTCCCTGGCCAGCCTATCGCCTTTGTTCCTCAGCGGGCATTTGTCGATCGACATGCAGCCGCAGCCGATGCAGTCGGTCAGGCCATCACGCAGCTTCTTCAGCTGGCTGATTTTCTGATCGAGGCTATCGCGCCAAGCCGTTGAAAGCAGATTCCAATCCTCGCGCGTCGGGGTGCGGCCTTCAGGTAATGATTCAAGTGCGACACCGATCTCCGCGAGCGTGATGCCGACCTCCTGGGCAATCCGGATTATGGCCACGCGTCGCAGGACATCGCGGCCGTAGCGGCGCTGGTTGCCGGAGGTGCGGTGGCTGCGAATCAGCCCGCGGGCTTCATAGAAATGCAGCGCCGACACCGCCACGCCGCTGCGCGCGGCCACTTGGCCGACCGTCAATTCCGTTACCGGCGCCATCTTCGCACTTTCCCCTTGACCTCAAGTTAAGTTGAGCTTGTAGCCAAGAAAGCCTGGATGTGCAAACGAAGGAGAAGGCGGATGTGCGCCTGGGCAAAAATCACCGCGGACCGCGCTGCCGGCGATCCCCTAGCCGAGTTGCCGGATGGCTTCGCCCGCCACCATGGCCACGGAAAGGGCGACGTTGAGGCTGCGCGCGGTGGGCTGCATCGGGATCGTCAGCCGAACATCCGCCGCCTGATGGACTGGATCCGGCACGCCCGCGGATTCGCGGCCAAACAGGAGGATGTCGCGGTCGGTGAAGCTGAAGTCGGTGTAGCGGGCCGTGGCCTTGGTCGACAGCAACACCAGCCGGTCCGCGCGGGCCTTGCGCCACTCCTCGAAGGCATTCCAGTCGACATGCCGGGTCAGGTCGGCCATTTCGAGATAGTCCATACCGGCGCGCTTGAGCGCTCTGTCGGAAAGCGGGAAGCCGGCCGGCTCGATGATGTCGACGCCAAGGCCGAGGCAAGCGGCGAAGCGCAGGATTGTCCCGGTATTGCCAGCTATGTCAGGCTGGTAGAGCGCGATGCGGAGACCACGGTTCACTTTCGCGTCCTTCTAATAAGTGGCAGATCGGCCACAGCAGCTTCCTGGTTTTGGAAATTCCTGGACCTGCGGGTGGCCATTTTTTTCGAAGTCGGGTATACGACCAGCATTGTCAACCCGAACCGAAGGAGGGGTAATTCATGATGACCATGCACATCCAGCGCCCCACCCGTGGGCTTACTTGCGCCCTGGCGGTTTCGGTACGACGTTTCTCCTGATCTTTTAGGCACTTCCGCACCGATCTCCGCCGAAACCATACCCTGGTCTTCGAAGGAATCCTGCGATGTTTTTCAAGCTGCCGAAGGGGCCGATGGCCCCGTCCCAAGGCGTCCCGACTGATCCGCCGCCGATCCCGCGGCACGATGTCGATCATCCTTTTTATCTCTATTTCAACACGGAGGACGGACCGATGTTCGATCCATACAGAATACCGGGCTCGAGGAGCCTGCATATCCACCGGCTGCCGACCTGGGCGCTGCTGATCGGCGAAACCTATTCGTCGGCGGTTCATGCCGAAGTGCGCCGGCGTCCGCATCGCGGCATGCTGCCGGATGTCGATTTCTCGCACGCGGTTCCCGACCTGAGCCGACCGTCGCTGGTGCGCCGCATCATCCGGCTGATCCGGCCGGGCGCGAAAAACCGCACTGGTGGCACCGTGTCGTCAGCATCGACAAAGGTGGCTGTCGGCGAAAAGCCGGCGAGCCCCTATATTGCGCGAAGCAGGGCCGACGCTCCGGATGATTCCGGAGCGTCGGCCCTCGACGCCATGCGATCCGAGGACTTTGTACGTCGCCAAGCCGCGTAAGCGGAAAACAGATTTTACAGGCATGCCCTAATGTTGTTGTTTAGCTGGTTTGAAAGAAGGCTCGATCCGTTCCCGGCTGCGGAACCGGTCGAACCGCCCAAGACGCTGGTTGCCTTCTGCCTGCATTATACGCGCGGCGCATGGCCCTATATCCTTATCGATGCGGTACTGGTGGCGGCCATCGCCATCGCGGAAGTGTGGATGTTCGGCTTCCTTGGCCGCATCGTCGACTGGCTGTCGGGGCAGAACCGCGAGACCTTCCTGCAGACGGAGGGCTGGAAGCTCGCCGGCATGGCGTTCATCGTGCTGTTCGCGCTGCCCGGCACGGTTTGGCTGCATTCGCTGCTCAACCAGCAGACGCTGATGGGCAACTATCCCATGCGCATCCGCTGGCAGGTGCATCGCTATCTGCTCAAGCAATCGATGAGCTTCTACCAAGACGAATTCGCCGGCCGCATCGCCACCAAGCTGATGCAGACGGCGCTCGCCGTGCGCGAATGCGTCATCAAGGTGATCGACGTCCTGAACTACGTCATCGTCTATTTCCTCGGCATGCTGCTGATCGTCGGTTCGGCCGACTGGCGGCTGGCCGCGCCGCTCGGGGTCTGGCTGGTCGGCTACATCCTGTTGCTGCGCTTTTTCATCCCGCGCCTGGGCAAGGTCGGCGAGGAGCAGGCCAATGCGCGCTCGACCATGACCGGCCGCGTCGTCGACAGCTACACCAACATCCAGACGGTCAAGCTGTTCAGTCATTCGCGCCGCGAGGCCGCCTTCGCCAGGGAAGGCATGATGGGCTTCCTCGACACGGTCTACCGGTCGATGCGGCTGGTGACGGTGCTGTTCGGCTCGCTCTACATATTGAACGCGCTTCTGCTGTTCTCGGTCACCGCCATCTCGCTGTGGCTGTGGATGGGGCAAGCTGTGACGATCGGCGCGGTCGCCGTGGTCATCGGCCTGGTGCTCCGGATGTGGGGCATGTCGCAGTGGATCATGTGGGAAATGTCGGGCCTGTTCGAGAATATCGGCACGGTGCAGGACGGCATTGCCTCCATCTCGCTGCCGCGCCTCGTCGAGGACAGGCCGGATGCCAGGGAGATCAACGTTTCAAAAGGCGATATCCGCTTCGAGGACATCCGCTTCCACTACGGCAAGCAGAAGGGCGTCATCGAAAACCTGTCGCTGGCGGTGAAACCGGGCGAGAAGGTCGGCATCGTCGGACGCTCGGGCGCCGGCAAGTCGACGCTGGTCAATCTCCTCCTGCGCTTCTACGACCTGGAATCCGGCCGGATCCTGATCGACGGCCAGGAGATCGCCGGCGTGAAGCAGGATTCGCTGCGTGCCCAGATCGGCATGGTCACACAGGACACCTCGCTGCTGCATCGTTCGGTGCGCGAGAACATCCTTTATGGCCGGCCCGATGCGAGCGATGAGATGTTGGTCGAGGCGGCACGGCGGGCCGAGGCGCTGGATTTCATATCGGCGCTTTCGGACCATAGCGGCCGCAAGGGTTTCGACGCCTATGTCGGCGACCGCGGCGTCAAACTGTCCGGTGGCCAGCGGCAACGCATCGCCATTGCTCGCGTTATGTTGAAGGACGCGCCTATTCTTATCCTTGACGAAGCGACGTCGGCGCTCGATTCCGAGGCGGAAGCCGCCATCCAGGAGAATCTCTACAAGCTCATGCAGGGCAAGACCGTCATCGCGATCGCGCACCGGCTGTCGACCATCGCTGCGATGGACAGGCTCGTCGTGATGGACCAGGGCCGCGTCATCGAGGAGGGTTCGCACGAGGAACTGGTCGCCGGCGGCGGGCTCTACGCGCAACTCTGGCAGCGCCAGTCGGGTGGATTCCTGTTCGAGGACAGTCCGGTCGGCGCCGCCAACGACAGTGTCGCCAACGACATTGGCGCGAAGGGGCAAGCCGCAGAATGATGGCCGCCGCATGATGACAGCCGTCTACCGCTGGTTCGAAAACTGGGTCTATCCGTTCAGGGAGCCGGCGCATCTTCGGCCACCGGCCAGCGTCGCCGGCTTCCTCTGGCACTATGTCGGCCAGGCGAAGTTCGCCTTCTTCGCCATGCTGGTCGTCGGCGGCATCGCGCCGCTGGTCGAGGCCGGGCTGTTCTATTTCGTCGGGCGGCTGGTCGATATTCTCGATCAATTGCCCGGCGAGCGGAGCTGGCATGCATTATGGACCGCCGCCGGCCCCGAACTGATGTTCATGGTCGCAGTGGTGCTGGTCCTCCGCACAATGGTCGTGGCCCTCTCGGCGCTGGTCGACGAGCAGACGATCACGCCCGGCTTCTACAATCTGGTGCGCTGGCAGGCGCACCGGCACGTCTCGCGCCAGTCCTACGCCTTCTTCCAGAACGACTTCGCCGGCCGGATCGCGACGAAAGTCTGGCAGGCGGGGCAGGCGACCGGCGACCTGATGGAAAGCTTCATCGAGGTCGTCTGGTTCATGATCGTCTATACGGTGACGACGCTGGCACTGGTCGCAGGACTCGATCTCAGGCTGGCGGCATTGGTGGTGATCTGGATCACCGCTTTCGGCTTTCTGGCCAGGCGCTATCTGCCGGCAATCCGCAAGCACGCCGAAGCGACGGCCGAGGCGGGCTCGATGATCAATGGCCGCATCGTCGATTCCTACTCCAACGTGCAGACGCTGAAACTTTTCGCGGCGGACGGCGACGACCGCTACATCAGGAACGGCTTCGACATCTATCTCGACGCATTGCGCCCCTTCACCCGCCGGTTGACCGGCGTGCGCATGGCGCTGACGACGCTGTCGGGCATCATGATCACGGCGATCGGCTGCTTTGCCGTCTATCTCTGGGTCGAGGGCTCGATCACCGTCGGCGCCGTCGCCTTCACGCTGTCGCTGGTGCTGCGCCTCAACATGCTGCTCGGCCGGCTGATGATGCAGATGAACAGTATCTTGCGAAACCTCGGCGTGCTGGAGAACTCCAAGGCGCTGATCTCGCAGCCGCTGGGGCTGACCGATGCCCCGGATGCCAGGGAATTGGTCGTGACGGGTGGGCGCATCGACGTGAAGAATGTCGAGTTCCATTACGGCAAGGGGTTTGGCGTGCTCAACGGCGTCGACCTTGTCGTCAAGCCGGGCGAGAAGGTCGGGCTGGTCGGGCCATCGGGCGCCGGCAAGACGACGTTGGCCAACCTGATCCTGCGCCTCTACGACCTCGAAAGCGGCCGGATCACCATCGACGGCCAGGACGTCTCCGATGTGACGCAGAATTCGCTGCGCGCCAATATCGGCGTCGTCAGCCAGGACACCGCCCTGTTTCATCGCTCGCTGCGCGACAACATCAAGCTCGGCATGCCCGATGCGACCGACGCGGAGGTGATCGCGGCGGCCAAGAAGGCCGAGGCCCACGAATTCATCCTGAGCTTGCGCGACAACAGGGATCGCCAGGGCTACGAAGCCTTTGTCGGCGAACGCGGCGTCAAGCTGTCGGGCGGCCAGCGCCAGCGCGTGGCGATCGCCCGCGTCTTCCTCAAGGACGCGCCGATCCTGATCCTCGACGAGGCGACGTCGGCGCTCGATTCCGACATCGAGGCGGCGATCCAGGAGAATCTGACGCGGCTGATGGAGAACAAGACCGTGATCGCCATCGCACACCGGCTGTCGACGATCGCGGCACTTGATCGCCTGGTGGTGCTCGACGGCGGCCGCATCGTCGAGCAAGGCACGCATGACGAACTGGTGGCGCGCGATGGGCTCTATGCCCGGCTGTGGAAGCGCCAGTCCGGCGGCTTCCTCTATCACGAGGAAAGCGTGCTCGAAGAGACGCGGCCGGCGGAGTAGGCGCATGGGTGGATCGCCAGAGGTCAGTCCGGAGATCGGCCGAGAGGTTGGCCCGGAGATCGACTATGCGCTCAAGCGTTTGCGACCAACCGTGGCGGCCTTCGACGCGTTGAAGGACGAGAGCCGGCTGGAAGGCTACTGGATGCTGGTGCGGTTGGCCGATGGCTGGGCAAGCGGCCGCAACAAGTTCCTGAAGCACGGCGAGGGACTGTTCGGGCTATGGCATGGCCGGGAACTCGCCGGCGTATGCGGGCTGAACATCGATCCCAATTTCGAGGGCAGGGACCAGGGCCGGGTCCGGCACCTGTTCGTCAGCGCACGCCACCGCCGCAACGGCCTCGGCCGCATGCTGGTCGAGACCGTGATCGATCGGGCCGGCCAATATTTCTCCGTGTTGAACACCCGCGCGCCGCCGGAAGCCTTCGGTTTTTATGAACGGCTTGGCTTTCAGCGCGTGGAAGGCGAAGAATTCGTCACCCACCGCATGGTGTTCGGGAAAGGGAACTGAAATGTCCTTGCGTCCGCCATCTCATCTTGCCGGCGCGTCGGCCGCCGAAGCGGCGTTCGACGCGCTTGGCCATGAAATCCTCGCCGAGAAGGCGGCGGCACTTGGCCGCGCCGGTCAAAAGGTCGAGGAGACGCTGGCCCGGCTAACCAGCAATGCCGACAAGGACATGCGTCCCTTGCTTCTCAAGGAGGCTGCCGCGGCCGTTCACGCCTATTTCATCCAGCGCGAATTGTGCGGCTTTCGCAAGCACGACGCCGTCATCCGCGAATACAACATCCCCAAAGCCGTGCTGGTCAGGCTTGGCGCCATGTAGAGTTGGAACTTGCCGCGCTGATTTCCCTGTGGAAGCGCGCCAGGCGGGCGGCAAGCGCTTCGGGATTTTCATCGGCAACGAAGTGTCCGCTGTCGGCTATGATGTCGCCCTCGACATTTGAGAGCCCGGCCGCGCGCAGGCCATCGACATAGTCGCCGATGTCGCCGGACTCGGCCGCACCCCTCAGATACAGCACCGGAACCGCAATCGGCTTCGCGGGCCGCGCGGCATTGGCCTTGGCATCCTCGGGAAAGGCACGATACCAGTCGAACCCCGCCTGGAGGCTTTCCGGCCGGGAATAGGCCTTGGCGTAGATTTCCCTGGCGTCGTCAGGGATCGAGGCTCGATCCTTCGAAAGCACATTGAAGAAGAAGTCGAAATAAGCGCTCTGATGGCCGCTGACCAGCGTTTCCGGCAAGGCTGGAATAGCGTGAAAGGCGAAATGCCAGATTTGCGGATTGCGAATGACCTTCTCCCACGGAGCGACGCCCGGAATGACGACATCCATGATCGCCGCGCCGGAAAGAATCTCAGGATGGTCGCTCAACAAGGCAAATACGATCTGGCCGCCGACATCGTGGCCGGCGGCCACGAGCTGGCGCAGCCCGCAAGTCTCTGCGACGCCTCTCATCAGCCTCGCCAAGGTTCTCTTGTCACCAGCCTCGGCTACGCCTTGCGAGCCGCCGATGCAGGGCAGGTCAGGGGCGACGACCCGGTAGTCGGCCGCCAACCGGCCGATCACCCGCTCGAAGGCGTAGGAGCTTTGCGGCCATCCGTGCAGCAGAAGGAAAGCCGGCGCACCAGCGGGGCCTGCCTCGCGGGTCGCAATGCTCAGCCCTTCGATTTCGATGGTCGAGGTTTGCATATCCTGGCTCTGGCGGCTCTCTGGTTGGCGCCTATGCCGTTGATCTAGGCGCCAACCGGGACGCCGCCAGGGCTATGCAGGAATTACTCCAGCCATTCCGTGATGAAGCTACCGTTTTCGTGGATGTCGGTCGTTTCCAGCGGACCTGGACCGAGATTGGTGAATTTGTGCGGCGTGTGCGGCGGCACGATGACGATCTGCCCCGCCGAGGCCTCGATCTCCTGGTCGCCGACCGTGAACAGGCCGGTTCCCTCGCGAATGATGAAGATCTCCGCATAGGGATGAGCGTGCAGCCGCGGGCCGCCCCCGACATCGGGCAAGTAATTGAAGATCAGGCAGGAGTTGGAGCCGTAGACGCCGCCTTGCAGTTCGCCCTTCCAGTGGTTGGAACGAACAGACCATTCCTCGCGATCGATGACATGCACCATGGCAGGGAAAATAGATCACTCGGGCAGCCTATGTCGAGGCAAACAACGATGCCGGATTTGCGGTTGTTTCCCGGTTGTTTAGCCGCCTTTTGCGGCCATTCGCCGCCTTGCCGCGCGACAGCGGATTTTGTCCCCGCGACAATCTGCCCTTGTGCCTTGACCCGTCTGGACAAAAACGGGCTTCACGCATAAACCGAAGTCCAAATGCCGGAGGAATTCGCTAGCCTGTTCGCCATGCGCTGTCGGGTTGGCGTGATTGAGCGGGGAACAAGGCTCAGCCACCGGCGCGGAAGAGGCGAAAGGATCAGGCACCCGTGAGCGCAACCGACATCCACGATCCCAACCGTCGAGATTTTCTCTACGTCGCCACCGGCATGGCCGCCGTGGTCGGCGCCGGTGCCGTCGCCTGGCCGTTCATCGACCAGATGCGCCCCGACGCCTCGACGCTGGCGCTCGCTTCGGTCGAGGTCGATGTCTCCTCGCTGACGCCCGGCAGCTCGCTGATCGTCAAGTGGCGCGGCAAGCCGGTCGTGGTGCGCAACCGCACCGAGAAGGAAATGAAGGACGGCGAGGCCGTCAGCCTTTCCGATCTCAAGGATCCGATCGCCCGCAACGCCAATTTGCCGTCCGATGCGCCGGCGACCGACGCCAACCGCACCACGCCCGGCAAGGAAGCCTGGATGGTGATGGTTCAGGTCTGCACCCATCTGGGCTGCATTCCGCTCGGCCAGGAAGGCGATTTCGGCGGCTGGTTCTGCCCGTGCCATGGCTCGCAATACGACACTGCCGGCCGCATCCGCAAAGGCCCGGCGCCGGAGAACATGGCGATTCCGGTATTCAAGTTCATTTCCGATACCAAACTCCTTATCGGTTGAGGCAGGGGATATTTCGATGAGCGAGGGACACTCGACCTATACGCCGAAGACCGGTATCGAACGCTGGTTCGACGCCCGCATGCCGTTGCCCAGGATGGTCTATGACAGCTTCATCGCCTATCCGGTGCCGCGCAACCTGAACTATATGTGGACCTTCGGCGGCATCCTGGCGATCATGCTCGTGGCGCAGATCCTGACCGGCATCGTCCTGGCCATGCACTATACGGCCGACACCAATCTCGCCTTCGGTTCGGTCGAGAAGATCATGCGCGACGTGAATTCCGGATGGCTCCTGCGTTACATGCACGCCAACGGCGCCTCGTTCTTCTTCATCGCCGTCTACCTGCACATCTTCCGCGGTCTCTATTACGGCTCCTACAAGGCGCCTCGCGAACTGCTGTGGATCCTGGGCTGCATCATCTATCTCCTGATGATGGCGACGGGCTTCATGGGCTATGTGCTGCCATGGGGGCAGATGAGCTTCTGGGGCGCTACCGTCATCACCGGCTTCTTCAGCGCCATCCCGCTGGTCGGCGACTGGATCCAGCAACTGCTGCTCGGCGGCTTCGCCGTCGACAATCCGACGCTCAACCGCTTCTTCGCGCTGCATTACCTGCTGCCGTTCATGATTGCCGGCGTCGTCGTGCTGCACGTCTGGGCGCTGCATGTCGTCGGCCAGTCGAACCCGACCGGCATCGAGGTCAAGTCGAAGACCGACACCGTCGCCTTCACCCCCTACGCGACCATCAAGGACGCGTTCGGCATGATCGTGTTCCTGTTCGTCTTCGCCTACTTCGTCTTCTACCTGCCGAACTATCTCGGCCATCCGGACAACTACACGGTCGCCAACCCGCTGAAGACGCCGGCCCATATCGTTCCGGAATGGTACTTCCTGCCGTTCTACGCGATCCTGCGCGCCATCACCTTCAATATCGGGCCGATCAATTCCAAGCTCGGCGGCGTGCTGTGCATGTTCGGCGCCATCGTCATGCTGTTCCTGGTGCCGTGGCTCGACACTTCCAAGGTGCGCTCGGCGGTTTACCGGCCCTGGTACAAGCTGTTCTTCTGGCTGTTCGTGGTCGATGCCATCCTGCTGGGCTGGCTGGGCTCGCAGCCGGCGGAAGGTAGCTATGTGTTCATGGCGCAGATGGCGACGCTGTTCTACTTCGCCTTCTTCCTGGTCGCGCTGCCCGTGCTCGGCTTGATCGAGACTCCGCGCAGGCTGCCGAACTCGATCACCGAGGCGGTGCTCGAAAAGAACAAGGGTGGCGGCGGACATCCGGCGGGCGCCACGGCAGCACCCGAGACCAAGGGCTGAGCGGTAGAGAATCTAAGGGGATTTGGCATGAAGAAGATTCTCACCTCGCTGGCGCTGGTCGGCCTTGTGGCCGCCGGCACTGGGGTTGCAGGCACTTGGGCGTTCGCGGCCGAAGAAGCGCACAACGCGGCGGCACCCACGCATTTCCCGATCAACGAGCCGAAGGAAATGAGCTGGAGCTTCACCGGCCCGTTCGGCACCTATGACAAGGCGCAGCTGCAGCGCGGCCTGAAGGTCTACAAGGAAGTCTGCTCGGCCTGTCATTCGATGAACCTGGTGGCGTTCCGCACGCTGTCGGACCTCGGCTATAGCGATGCGCAGATCAAGACGCTGTCAGCAGAATACACCATCCACGACGGCCCCAACGATGCCGGTGACATGTTCGACCGTCCCGGCAAGCCGTCCGACCATTTCCCGGCGCCCTTCGCCAATGAGGAAGCCGCCGCTGCGTCCAATGGCGGCGCGGCGCCGCCCGACATGTCGCTGCTGGCCAAGGCGCGCGGCGTCGAGCGCGGCTTCCCGCAGTTCGTCTTCGACATCTTCACCCAGTATGATGCGGGTGGTCCTGACTACATCCATTCGCTGCTGACAGGCTACGACGAGACGCCGCCCGCCGGCATGGTCATCCCGGAAGGCACCCACTACAATCCGTACTTCATGTCCGGCGTGTCGCTGAAGATGCCCAAGCCGCTCTCCGACGGCCAGGTGACCTATGACGACGGCTCGCCGCAGACCATCGACCAGTATTCCCGTGACGTGGCTGCCTTCCTGACATGGGCGGCCGAGCCACACATGGAAGACCGCAAGAAGATGGGCTTCCGCGTGCTGGTGTTCCTGCTTCTGTTCGGCGCCCTTGTCTACCTGACCAAGCGTAAGGTGTGGGAAGCCGTCGCCCACTAAGCGATGCCATAGTCTGGAATTCAAAAGGGGCGCCGCGAGGTGCCCTTTTCTGCTTTTGGGGTGGATAGCTCAGGCCACGCCTCGGCGGTGTCACATGGCCGTCATCGCACATCGCGATCCTGCGGTGCTCTCATCAAAGGATCACGCCCATGAAAAGATACGCATCGCTTGCGGCAGGCCTGCTGCTGCTCGTCGTTGGTTCCGCGGCCCGCGCCGAAGACGCAAAACCCTTCATCACCAACAAGGATGTCGACCTGACGATGATCCTGCCGCCGCCCCCGGCCAATGATTCGGCCGAGACCAAGGCCGAGCTTGGCGAGGTGCTGACCATGCAAGTCACGCGCACACCCGAAATGGAAGCCCGCGCCATCGCCGATGCCGAGGAAAACGTCTGGCGTTTCGCCGATGTCATGGGGCCGAATTTCAACAAGGACAAGCTGCCGAAATTCAGCGCCTTCTTCGATCGTGTGGTGGAGACCGAAGGCGCCGTCGTCGATCCGGCCAAGGACGTCTGGAAGCGTCCGCGTCCGCACCAGCTCAGCGATCTCGTCAAGCCGGTGGTCAAGCTCTCGAGCTCCGGTTCCTGGCCGTCCGGCCATGCGACCGTCGGCACGATGATGGGCATCATCCTGTCCGACATGGTTCCGGAAAAGCGGGCCCAGATCATGGCGCGCGCGGCCGAGTTCGCCCACAACCGCATCGTCGGCGGCATCCATTATCCGTCCGACGTCGAGATGGGCAAGATTTCCGGCAGCGTCATCGCCGCGGTCCTGCTCAACCGCGAGGATTTCAAGGCCGAGTACGAAGTGGCCAGGGCGGAGCTTCGTTCCGACCTCGGCATGTAGGACTGGCCGGTAGCCATCTTTCCGAGCGGGGCGCCTTCGGGCGCCCCTTTTCGTGTCGGCCGCGGCCTGCGCCCACTGCAAGGAAATCGCCTCGCGTTTGCCGCCATATCCTTTGCCGGACGTGCTTGTGTCGACCGTCACATCGCGCTAGCCGTTGTCGGCCGCGCCGGGCTACGATCGGCCCCGCGCCGTTTCGCTTCTGTCAGCTGGATCACCCGGAGCCGCTTCATGAAATCCTCTCTCGAAGACACGCTGCTGGCGTCGATCCGAACCATCCCGGACTATCCCAGGCCCGGCATCCTGTTTCGCGACATCACCACGCTGCTCGGCAACGCACGCGCCTTCCGCCGCGCCATCGACGAGCTGGTGCATCCCTATGCCGGGCAGAAGATCGACAAGATCGCCGGTATCGAGGCGCGCGGCTTCATCCTCGGCGGCGCCGTCGCCCACCAGCTCTCGGCCGGCTTCGTGCCGATCCGCAAGAAGGGCAAGCTGCCTTACGAGACCGTGCGCGTCGCCTACAGCCTGGAATACGGGCTGGATGAGATGGAGATGCACAAGGACGGCGTCGCGCCCGGCGAGAAGGTCATCCTGGTCGACGACCTGATCGCCACCGGCGGCACGGCGGAAGCGGCGGTCAAGCTGCTGCGCCAGATCGGCGCCGACATCCTCGCCGCCTGCTTCGTCATCGACCTGCCGGATCTGGGCGGACGCGCCAAGCTCGAAGCGCTCGGCGTGCCGGTGAGGACGCTGATCGGGTTCGAGGGGCATTGAGCATTTTTCCCTTCTCCCCTTGTGGGAGAAGGGAAAGACACCTCATTCCACCTTCACCAGCACGGCGCTCTCGAATTCCAGCACCTTGGCGCCGGTCGAATCGGAGGCCTCGCAGAGCAGCGCCAGCAACCGCCAGCCGGGACGGGACGCTATGGGGCGGTGGGAAAGCGCCGTGCGTGCGAAGGTGATGGTTTGCCCGGCATGGACGGGCTTTAGCCATTTCAGGTTCTTGAATCCGGGCGAGGGGCCGAATTCGGGCACCGGGCCGTCCCAGCCTTCGGCGTCCAGGCGGGTTTCCAGATTAAGCTTCATCCAGGTGGCCGCGGTGTGCCAGCCGGAGGCGCAGAGCCCGCCAAGCACGCTCTTCCTCGCCGCCTCCTCGTCGATATGGAAGATCTGAGGGTCGTATTTGCGGGCGAACGCCTTGATCGCCTCGGGCTCGAATGTGTGCGAGCCCAGCGTCACCGTGGTGCCGATGCGGAAGAATTCGTCCAATGTCATGACAGGCTCCCAGCGGCATCGCGCGTCAGGAACATGATGGAGTTCTCGAGCTCGAAGACACTTTCGCCGCGCTGGTTGACCAGTTCGCTGCGCATGGTCACGAAGCCGAGTTGCGGCTTCGATTTCGACAGGCGCCTGGCGAGAACCACCAGGTTGCCCCGCAGCGTATCGCCGGCGAGCACCGGCTTCTTCCATTTGACCTGATCGACGCCGGGCGCGCCCTGGCAGGTGGAATCCAGCAGGAAGGCATCGCACAGCATGCGCATGAACATGGCGCAGGTGTGCCAGCCCGAGGCCGAGAGGCCACCGAGGATGCTGGCCTTGCCGGCCTCCTCGTCGAGATGCATCGGCTGAGCGTCGAACTCGCTGGCGAACTCGATGATCTCGGCCGCGCTTACTTTTTTCGCGCCGAGGTCGAACGAGGCCCCCTCGACGAAGTCCTCATACGCCCATGTCTTTCCGGTCATGGTCAGCAAATCCGGTTGTAGAATGCGCGATCCCTTTGGATCGGAAAACCCGGATGCAGGCCGCGGGCGGTTTGGTCAAGCCCTTTCTGGTGAGCCAGGCCCAGGCAGCGGGTGTTCAGAGCCAGCCGCGGCGGCGGAAATACCAGAAAGGCAGGATCGCCGACAGCACCATCATGGCGATGGCGAAGGGATAGCCGAACTCCCACTTCAGCTCGGGGATGACATCGAAATTCATGCCGTAGATCGAGGCGACCAGTGTCGGCGGCAGGAAGATGACGGCGGCGACGGAGAAGATCTTGATGATGGCGTTCTGCTCGATCGAGATCATACCGAGCGTGGCGTCGAGCAGGAAGGAGATCTTCTGCGACAGGAAGGTGGCGTGGTCGGCAAGCGACAGCACGTCGCGCGACAGGGTCTTGATGCGGGCGCGGACGTCCTTGCTCATCTTGGTCAGAGTCGCGACATGGGCGAGGAACCCGCCAGCCGCTGCAGCGAGATCAGGCTGTCGCGGATGGAGGAGGCGATGTCCTCCTTGCGGCCGATGGCCTTCAGCAGTTCCTGGAAGTCGCGGTTGCGCTTCGACACCTTGGTCGAGCGCGCCTCGAAGATGTCG
Organism: Mesorhizobium sp. M8A.F.Ca.ET.202.01.1.1; assembly: GCF_004791595.1. Classification (NCBI taxonomy): domain Bacteria; kingdom Pseudomonadati; phylum Pseudomonadota; class Alphaproteobacteria; order Hyphomicrobiales; family Phyllobacteriaceae; genus Mesorhizobium; species Mesorhizobium sp. M8A.F.Ca.ET.202.01.1.1. The sequence continues at coordinate 465,094 of NZ_SRUN01000003.1, forward strand.
CGCGAAATCACTTCGACATCGCGGCCGGCGCGCTCGAGGATGTCGGCGAGGCGGTCGACGATCGCCTCCAGCAGGCCGATCAGGATGGTGTCGCCGCTGCTGCAGCCGGTCGCCACCTTCTCGGCGCGCAGCGGGAAGGTCTTGAACGCCTTCGGTTCGTGATAGCGTACGGTGATCAGCCTGGCGCCGGCGAGCACGAAGGTGACCGGCGACATCAGGGGATCGTCGACCTCGGTCTGCGCGGGCAAGGTGGCGGTCATGAAGTAGGCGCCGTCCTCGATATAGAGGCGGCTTGAAATCTCGATCTCCTCCATCTCCTCGCGGGTCGGGATGGCGATGCCGAGCCAGCTTTCGATGGTGGCCTCTTCCTCCTTGGTCGGATTGACGAGATCGGCCCAGACGACCTTGTCGCCATTGACCAGCAGGTCGTCGGTGAGGCGCAGGCGATCATTGTCGACGACGAAGGCCTTGATCATCGCCGAATCTCCCTGCCAGAGCCGCGTTGAGGTTACGCATCGTGTCGGATTGCACGGTTTTTCGTCGCACGCCGACCGTGTGGCTGCCGCTTAGACCCGCGGCATGACAAAATCAAGACAAGCCGAGCAGGGCCGGCTGGCATCGGCCACTCAGAAAAATTCGTCGAGGAGCCGGTGGTACGAAAGCTTCGTCGGCTCTACTTCCGCCCAGACATTGTCGACTGGGCAGGAGGGTCACGTGTTGAACTTGAACAGCATGATGTCGCCGTCCTGGACGACATATTCCTTGCCTTCATCGCGCGCCTTGCCGGCTTCCTTGGCCGCCACTTCCCCGCCCAGCGTGACAAAGTCGTTGTAGGCGATGGTCTGGGCGCGGATGAAGCCGCGCTCGAAATCGGTGTGGATGACGCCGGCCGCCTGAGGTGCCTTGTCGCCCTTGTGCACGGTCCAGGCGCGCGTCTCCTTCGGCCCAACGGTAAAATAGGTGATGAGGTGCAACAGGTCGTAGCCGGCGCGGATCACCTTGTTCAGGCCGGGCTCGTCGAGGCCGAGCGAGGATAGGAATTCCATTTCCTCCTCGTCGGAAAGCTGGGCGACTTCCGCCTCGATCGCCGCCGAGATCACTACGGTGCCGGCGCCCTGCGCGGCGGCCATTTTCTCCACAGCCTTTGTGTGCTCGTTGCCGGTCGCGGCATCGGCCTCGGCGACGTTGCAGACATAGAGCACGGGATGCGAGGTGAGCAGGTTCAGCCCCTGCAGGATGCGCAAATCTTCGGCCGAAATACCCTTGAGCAGGATGCGGGTCGGCTTGCCGGCTTGCAGCAACTCGAGCGCTGCCTCCATCATCGGCAGCACGGCGGTGGCTTCCTTGTCCTTGCTGCCGGCGCGCTTGCGGAATTGCACGATGCGGCGCTCGAGGCTGTCGAGGTCGGCAAGCATCAGCTCGGTCTCGACCGTCTCGGCGTCGGCGACGGGGTCGATGCGGCCCTCGACATGGGTGATGTCGTCATCCTCGAAGCAGCGCAGCACGTGGACGATGGCGTCGACCTCGCGGATGTTGGCGAGGAACTGGTTCCCCAGCCCTTCGCCCTTAGAGGCGCCGCGCACCAGGCCGGCAATATCGACGAAGGAGATGCGGGTCGGGATGATCTCCTTCGACTTGCCGATCGCGGCGATCTTCTGCAGGCGCGGGTCCGGCACCGCCACCTCGCCGGTGTTCGGTTCGATGGTGCAGAACGGATAATTGGCGGCCTGCGCGGCGGCCGTCCTCGTCAGCGCGTTGAAGAGCGTCGACTTGCCGACATTGGGCAAGCCAACGATGCCGCATTTGAAACCCATTTTGTCCGGTCCTATCGGGAAAAGCGAAATTTGATGAGGGCTATGGGCGATAGGGGTTGGGAACGTCAAGCCCTGTAACGCCGATGGTCCCGCGGCTCAGTCCTTGTTGCCGAACAGTTTCTTCAGCATCGCCGCCATCGGGCCGGTCTCGGGCAACTTGGCGGGCGCCTGCTGGGGGCGGGCCTGGCGGACATGGCTTTGCTGTTTCGGAGCCTGTTTTTGCGCCGGCTTTTCCGGTTCGGCGCCCGCCTTGCCCTGTACGGCAAGGGCGGCCTTGTTCATGAAGCCGGATTCGTCGCCCTTGACGATCATGGCAGCGTTGTCGGCGATCGCGTCGAGCAACGGGTCGAGCCAGTCGCGGTCGGCCTTGGCGAAATCGCCGAGCACATGATGCTGGACCATTTCCTTGACGCCGGGATGGCCGACGCCGATGCGCACGCGGCGATAGGCGTTGCCGACATGGCCATCGATCGAGCGGATGCCGTTGTGGCCGCCGGCACCGCCGCCGGTCTTGATGCGCAGCTTGCCTTCGGCAAGATCGATCTCGTCATAGAAGACGGTGAGGGCGGAAAGGTCGAGCTTGTAGAAGCGCAGCGCTTCGCCGACCGACTGGCCGGACAGGTTCATGAAGGTCTGCGGCTTGATCAGGATGATCTTTTCACCGCCGAGCGTGCCCTCGGCGATCAGGCCCTGGAACTTCTTCGACCAGGGCGAAAAGGAATGGCGGCGGGCGATAGCGTCCGCCGCCATGAAGCCGACATTGTGCCGGTTTTCAGCATATTTCGCGCCCGGATTGCCGAGGCCTGCAAAGACAAGCGCCGTCTTCCCTGGCATCGTCCGCTCCGGGCGTGAAAGAGTTACTTCTCTTCGGCGGCAGGAGCCGCTTCGGGGGCCGCAACCTCAGCCGTCTCTTCCGTCTCCGGCTTCATCGCCGCCGAACCGGCAATGGTCGCGATGGTGAAGTCGCGATCGGAGATGACCGGCTTGACGCCAGCCGGCAGCTTGACCGCCGAGATATGGATCGAATCGCCGATGTCGGCGCCGGTGAGATCGACGGTGATGAATTCCGGGATCGCATTGGCCGGGCAGTGGAACTCGACCTCGTGACGCACGATGTTGAGCACGCCGCCGCGCTTGATGCCGGGCGACTTGTCTTCATTGATGAAGTGGACAGGCACGTCGACATTGACTTCCGTGTCCTTGCCGATGCGCAGGAAATCCACATGCATCGGGAAGTCCTTGACCGGGTCGAGCTGGAAGTCCTTCGGCAGGACCTGGATCTTCTTGCCGTCGACATCGATCGTGGCGACCGTGGTCAGGAACCCGCCGCCATGGATCTTGTAGTAGATGTCCTTGTAGGTGAGCGCGATCGCCAGGGGAGGCTGCTTGTCACCGTAAATTACTGCAGGCACTTTACCGTTGCGGCGAACTGCTCGGGCGGACCCCTTACCGACCTGTTCGCGCGCTTCGGCCTTGAGCTCGTAAGTATCGTGGCTCATGGCTTTTCCTTTCGCGTGTTATGGAGCGCCTACGGTTGGCGATGTGCCAGGCCGTAAACGTCGAAAGCCGCCGGACCTCGATGCCCGAATGCCGGAAACCGCAGCGAGCGGATCTTTGTTCGGGATCACAAGGGGAAGGCAGCCTTCCGCCGCGTTGCCTCCAAGGGTGTCTACGCGGGTGGCGGCTCTATAGCGGAAGGTGGTCCCAGGTGCAAGCGGCGGCCGAAGAGCCGTCGCTACCGGTCGCCGCTCAACGCATCGCGCAGTGCCTGGACCTGCCGGTTCAGGGCGTCGAGTTCGGCCAGCGTCATGCCCGAGCGCTCGATCAGGGTCTCGTTCAGGCAATTGCACTGGACGAGCAGCTTGCGGCCGGCGGATGTCAGGTCGACCTGTACCTGGCGCTCGTCGGCCTGATTGCGCTGGCGGGTCACCACGCCAGCCTGTTCCATACGCTTGACCAGCGGCGTGACGGTGCTCGATTCCAGAGCGAGCCTGTGCGCGATCGCGCCGACCGACATGCCGTCGGCCTCGCCCAACGCGTTGAGTACGAGATATTGCGGATAGGTGATGCCCATCTCGTCCAGCATCGGCTTGTAGGTGCGGTTGATCGCCATGCTGGTGGCGTAGAGCGTGAAACAGAGCTGATTGTCCAACGGGAGAGGCACGACGCAGTCCTTTGCCGATTAAGCGCCTCAAGTATGTACCACGAGAAATGATATCGCGATATATATTTTTTGTGGACACGGGGATCAAGCTGCGTTAGCAATATTGATATCGCGATATTGTTTATCGCGACACCAAATTTAACGGAGATTGAGATGACCTCGCAGACCAAATCAGGCTCAGGCAGCGGCACGATCACCACCAAGGACGGCACGCAGATCTATTACAAGGACTGGGGAACCGGTCAGCCTATCGTCTTCCATCACGGCTGGCCGTTGAGCAGCGACGACTGGGACGCCCAGATGCTCTTCTTCCTGGCACAGGGCTACCGCGTCATCGCCCATGACCGCCGCGGCCACGGCCGCTCGACCCAAACAGATGTCGGCAACGAGATGGACACCTACGCCGCCGACGTGGCTGAACTTGCCGCGCATCTCGACCTCAAGGATGCCATCCATGTCGGCCATTCGACCGGCGGCGGCGAAGTGGCGCGCTATGTCGCCCAGTATGGAGCGGGCGGACGCGTCGCCAAGGCAGCGTTGCTCGGCGCGGTGCCGCCGATCATGCTCAAGACGCCGGCCAATCCCGGCGGCCTTCCCATCGAGGTGTTCGACGGCTTCCGCTCCGGCGTCGCCGCCAACCGCGCCCAGCTTTACGTGGACGTTCCCACTGGGCCGTTCTACGGTTTCAACCGTCCAGGCGCCGAGGTTTCGCAAGGTGTCATCGACAACTGGTACCGCCAGGGCATGATGGGCGGCACCAAGGCGCACTATGATTGCATCAAGGCCTTCTCGGAGACCGACTTCACCGAGGACCTCAAGAAGATCGACGTGCCGGTGCTGGTCATGCATGGCGATGACGACCAGATCGTTCCGATCGCCGACTCGGCGCTGTTGACCATCAAGCTGCTCAAGAAGGGCGAGCTCAAGGTCTACAAGGGTTTCCCGCACGGCATGGCCACGACCCACGCCGCAGTCATCAACGCCGACCTGCTGGCCTTCTTCAAGGCCTGAAACCTTCCCGCCTGAACGAAAAAGGCACCCGCGATATGGCGGGTGCCTTTGCCTGGACACAGCCCGGATGATTTAAGCGGCCGCTTGCGCCTTGCGAGCTTGCTTCATGTTGGGCAGGAACACCGTCAGCAGCCCCAGGAACGGCAGGTAGGAGCAGATCTGGAAGACGAAATCGATGCCCTTCATGTCGGCGACGACGCCAAGCACCGCGGCCGCGATGCCGCCGACGCCGAAGGCGAAGCCGAAGAAGATGCCGGCGATCGTGCCGACGCGGCCCGGCACCAGTTCCTGTGCGAAGACGACGATGTTGGAGAAGGCCGACGACAGGATGAGGCCGATCAGCACGGTCAGCACCATCGTCCATTCCATGTTGGCGTAGGGGAGCGCCAGCGTGAAGGGCAGCACGCCGACGATCGAGAACCAGATCATCGCCTTTTGTCCATAGCGGTCGCCGAACGGACCGCCGAGCAGGATGCCCAGCGCCGAGGAGCCGAGGAAGAGGAACAGCATGACCTGCGACATCTGCACCGAAACGCCGAACTTATGGATGGAGTAGAAGGTGTAGTAGCTGGCGAGGCTGGCGATGTAGGCGTTCTTGGTCAGCACCAGCAAGGTCAGTACCCCCAAGGCCCACATCACCTTGCGGCGCGGGAAGGGCGAGACGAAGCTTGCCGTCCTGCGATTGCCTTGCGCGGCGCGCAGGCGGCTGTACCAGCCGCCGACCTGCCACAGGATGACGATGCCGATCAGCGAGCCGACGGCGAACCAGGCAATGCTGGTCTGGCCGAAGGGCACGACGATGAAGGCGGCGAGCAACGGGCCCATGGATTGGCCGAAATTGCCGCCGACCTGGAACAGCGACTGCGCCAGGCCGAACCGGCCGCCGGAAGCGAAGCGGGCGATGCGCGAGGATTCGGGATGGAAGATCGCCGAACCGATGCCGATCAGCGAGGCGCCGATCAGCAGCAGGTAGTAGTGCCCGGCATAGGCCAGCACGACCAGGCCGATCAGCGAGGACGCCATGCCCCAGGGCAGCGAATAAGGCATCGGCCGCTTGTCGGTGACCGCGCCGATGATCGGCTGCAGTAGCGATGCCGTCACCTGGAAGGTGAAGGTCAACAGGCCGATCTGCCAGAAGTCGAGGCCGTAATTGTCTTTCAGAAGCGGATAAATGGCCGATAGCAGCGACTGCATGATGTCGTTGATGCAGTGGCACAGGCTCACCGCCAGGATGACGGTGAAGGCCGTCGCCTGGGCTGAAGCGTGACTGGCGGTCGCAGGCGGCGCGACGCTGGTGGCTGTCGTATCGGTCAAGATAGGCTCCGTAGTCTTTTTGGCGGGTTGTTCCCGCAGGCGACGTGGCGGGCGCTTCCCGCAGGCAGCCTTATAGTCCGGTTGCCAAGCGACTTCTTTCGTGGTTTGGTCCAATAGTTTCGCAAGTGGGCCATACCGAATGCCAAAAGCCAGGGAGATTTTCGGCGCCGGCCACACCGATCTCGGGCAATTGCACGGGCTGCGTTGGCAGTGGCTCGAGCAGGCGGTCGGGCCGGCGGTGGTGTTGCCGACGGAATATCCGGACGGCTACCACGTGCCGCACCACCACCACAGCCGCAGCCAGTTGCTGCATGCGCTGGTCGGCGTCGTGCTGGTAACGACGCGGCATGGGCGCTGGATGGTGCCGCCCGACCATGCGATGTGGATTCCGGCCGGTATCGAACATTCCGTCGAGATGCTGGGCGATGTGTCGATGCGCTCGGTCTATGTCATGCCGCAGGCGATCCCGGGCCTGCCGGAGGGCATGCGCGTCGTCGGCATCACCGACCTGATGCACAGCCTGATCGTGGAATCCGAGAAGCTGCCGCAAGGCGGCGAACTGGAGGGACGCGGCGGCCTGATCATGAACCTGCTCCTGCACGAGATCCCGCAATTGCCGGAGCGGCCGCTCGGCCTGCCGTTCCCGTCCGATCCCAAGCTGGCGGCGCTCTGCAGGCGTTTCGTCGCCGCACCCTCGCCGCACGCCACGATCGACGAATGGGCCGATACTGTCGGCATGAGCCGGCGCTCCTTCACGCGCGCCTTCCAGCGCCAGACCGGCCTGTCGCTGTCGACGTGGCGCCAGCAGGCCTGCCTGTTCGCGGCCTTGCCGAGGCTCGCCGATGGCGAGCCGATCACTAGGGTGGCGCTCGATCTCGGCTATGACAGCGTGCCGGCCTTCATCACTATGTTCAAGCGCATGCTCGGCTCCTCGCCGCGCGGCTATATGCGCGGCGCGCGCGATGCCGGCGAAGGCATGCGGCGAGCCCCGGCCCGGCTGGAGGCGCCGACGCCATCGGCCTTGCCTCAGGGGTAACTGGCCGCAGGGCTAACTGGCTTTCAGTCGAACAGGCTCGACACCGATTCCTCGGTCGCCGTGCGCGAGATGGCTTCGCCCATCAGGTCGGCGATCGAGATGACGCGGATGTTGGGCGCGTCGAGCACGCCTTGCGTCGGCTGGATGGAATCGGTGATCACCAGTTCCTGCAGCTTCGAGCCGCTGATGCGGGCAACCGCGCCGCCCGACAGCACGCCGTGGGTGATGTAGGCGGTGACGCTGGTGGCGCCGTTGGCGAGCAGCGCATCGGCGGCATTGCACAGCGTGCCGCCGGAATCGACGATATCGTCGATCAAAAGGCAATCCTTGCCGGCGACCGCGCCGATGATGTTCATGACTTCCGATTCGCCCGGACGCTCGCGGCGCTTGTCGACGATGGCGAGCTGGGCGTCGAAGCGCTTGGCCAGCGCGCGGGCGCGCACCACGCCGCCAATATCGGGCGACACCACCACGACATTGCCGAGCTGCTTGTATTTCGCCTTCACGTCGCGGGCCATCACCGGCACCGAGAACAGATTGTCGGTCGGGATGTCGAAGAAACCCTGGATCTGGCCGGCATGGAGATCCAGCGTCAGAACCCGGTCGACGCCGGCGCGTGTGATCATGTTGGCGACCAGCTTGGCCGAGATCGGCGTGCGGCCCGATGCCCGGCGATCCTGCCTGGCATAGCCGAAATAGGGGATAACCGCCGTGATGCGCTTGGCCGAGGAGCGCATGAAGGCGTCGATCATGATGAGCAGTTCCATCAGGTGATCGTTGGTCGGGAACGAGGTCGACTGCAGGATGAAGACATCCTCGCCGCGCACATTCTCCTGGATTTCGACGAAGATTTCCTGGTCGGCGAAGCGCCTGACACTGGCCTTGCCCAGCGGGATGTTGAGATAGCGAGCGACCGCTTCGGCCAGCACCCTGTTGGAATTGCCTGCGAAGAGTTTCATGCACCGTTCCTGGTGGAGGAGGGAGAGCCCCAACAGACTCTCCTGCGCCTTTTAACCGGGCTTTTAGCGGCCCGCGCGGCTATTGCAAGCGCCGTGATCGCGAATCCGCCGGCTAAGCCTAAGAAAGCTGTTCGGCATCACCGGCTGGCAACACCTCAACTCGCCTTGCCGCTGAGAAAGGCCGCAAACTGATCGATGGTCTGGTCGGCGATCGCCTGCATGGTGGCTGGCGAGACCGACTTCCAGCTGTCGGCCGCACTGCCGCCGGAACCGGTCGAAGGCGCCTTCATCTGGCCGTTGATGCGGTGCAGCCGGTTGCCGGAGGGGTCGTAGACGTCCCAGACATAGATGACGGTGGTGTCCTTGCCCTCCGTCATCGTCGAGAAGTAACCCTTGAGCACATGGGTCGCGGTCTGGTCCTGGCTGCCGGCCAGAGTGATGCCGCGCTGCTTGGCGCGTGTCTGCAGTTCCGCCGTCAGCGGCGTGGCGGCGTCCACCGAAGCGCCGACGATCGGCGCGATCTGCAGCCGGGTCTTCGACAGGATCGCGGCGGCCTGGGCGGAGGTGACGGGCGAGGCGGCGGGTGCGCCCGCGGTCGTGGAGGCCGGCGCGGCCGTCGATGGCGGGGGGGCGGGAACGGTCGCGGCGGCGCTGCCCTGCGTGGCGGGTGCTGGCTGTGCCGAGGCTGCCGGCGGGGTGATGGCGGAGGGTTCGAGAACGTCCTTTGCGTTGGTGCAGGCAGTCAAAGCCAATGCCACAAGCAATGACACGGTCGTCACGTGCGATCGTCTCATTTGCCTTCTAACTCCTTGGCGAAGAACGCCTCCCATTATGGATTCACTGCACGATCAAGTCGAGATCATGGCGGGACAGCGGCTTCGGCTGGGATTCGGTGGTCAGGTAGGTGCGGCCAAGCGTCATCGCCGTCTCGGTCTCGGAATCCATGATGATCATGTGGGCAAACAGCGTCATGTTCGGCGCGATCGGCTCGGGATTGCCCTGGTAGAACATCGGCATGTCCATCCAGGACGGCGTGAAGCGGGCGCCGACCGAATAGCCGCAGGCGTTCAGCCGATGCTTGGTCAGGCCGTGCGATTCCATGGTGCGGGCGTGGGCGTCGAACACGTCGCCGAAGGTGTTCGCGGGCGTCATCGCCTTTTCGACGGCCAGAAGCGCGGCGCGTGCGGCGTCGAACAGCTCCTGATGGCGCTTGGACACCTTGCCGGTCAGCACGGTACGCATCATCGGCGCATGGTAGTGATGGAAGACGCCGGCCCATTCGAGCGTCAGCTGGTCGTTCTTGGTGAGCTTGCGGCGGCCGGCCTTGTAACGGCACAGCAGCGCATCGACGCCGGAGCCGATGATGAACTCGTTGGCCGGGTAGTCGCCGCCGCCGGCGAAGACCGCGCCCTGCATGGCGGCCAGGATCAGGGCCTCGTCGCCGCCCTGCTTGATCAGCGGCAGGGCCGCGTCCAGCGCGTCGTCGGAGAGATTGGCGGCCTTTTCCGCCTTGGCGACCTCGGCCGGGCTCTTGAACAGGCGCAGCCGGCCGACGATGCCGGAGGCATCGGCGATCTGGCCGAAGGTCTGCAACTGCTCGTCCAGGCGGCGGCCATTATAGGCGGTGAGGCCGTGGGTGTCGTATTCGACGCCGATGCGGGCGCCGAGCAGGTCGAGTTCGTTGAGCAGGTTGCGCAGGTCGACCGCCGGATTGGCGCCGTCGCGGTCGGTCCACAGCACGATGTTGTCGATGATCGAGGTGTTGCGCGCCTGGCGAAGGTCCGCCGAGCGCGTCAGAAGCACCATGGAGCCGTCGGCCTTCACCACCAGGCACTGGAAGAAGCAGAAGCCGAACGTGTCGTAGCCGGTCAGCCAGTACATGCTTTCCTGCGCGAACAGCAGCATGGCGTCGAGCTTCTTCTCGGCCATCTCGATCATCAGCCGGTCGCGCCGCGCGTCGAATTCCGATCGTTCAAAATGCAGCGCCATTATATCTTCTCCAAAACGATTGCCGAAACCTGCCGGCCATAATCGGGCTCCTTGCGGTGCGTGGTGCGCCGGTAGGAGTAAAACAGATCTTCCTCGGCATAGGTACAGCGGCCGAGACCCTCGGCCGTCACGCCGGCCCTGGCCAGCCGGTCGACCGTGTAACTGGCGAGGTCGAACATCGAATGGCCGGCATGTGCCGAAGGCACGAAATACCGGGCATTTTCGCTGTCGGCCTCGACGAAGCGGGCGACGAATTCCGGCCCCACTTCGTAATTGTCGGGGCCGATCGAAGGGCCGAGCACGGCGATGATGTTTTCGCGACGGGCGCCGAGGCTCTCCATGGCGGCAATGGTGTTTTCGAGCACGCCGGTGAAAGCGCCTTTCCAGCCGGCATGCGCCGCGCCGATGATGCGCGCGCCGGCATCCGCGAACAGAACCGGGCCGCAATCGGCGGTCGAGGCGCCGATGGCGATGCCGGGCCGGTCGGTGACGATGGCATCGGCCTTGGGCCGCTCGCCCGCGAATGGTTCCCTGGCGATGACGACGTCGGGCGAATGGATCTGCCAGGCGGTCAGGAGATGGCTTGCGGGCACGCCCATCCAGGCGGCGACACGGGCCCGGTTCTCGGCCACCAGCGCCTGGTCGTCATCCGACCCGGTGCCGATGTTGAGGCCCTGGTAGATGCCGGTGGAGACGCCGCCATTGCGGGTGAAATAGCCGTGGCGGATGCCTTGTGCCTGCGCCTTGTCCAGCAGCGGCGACCGAACGGGATCCGGTTTGGTCTGATTGAGCATGTGGGCGTTGTTGTCCGTGTGGGCGGTTTCGTCAAGGAAAAGCAGCCGGCGGTCCGGCCGCTCTCTTACCGGACGGGAGATTGGGAGGGGCAGCGGCAAAAAGTCAATCCGCCGTGGCGAAGGGCCTGACGGAGATACCACGCGGCATGACGGCAAGCACCTTGAACAACTCGCCCATCGCTTGCGGGCCGGCGAGGCGCTCGACGGCATTGGATATCCTGTCGCGTGCCGCCTGGCCGGCATCGGCGCCCAGCTGGCCGGCGCGCTCCAGAATGCCCATCCCGAGCAGGAAATCGCCCTGCGTCGACAGATGGGCGTCGAGACCATGCGCGCGCACGACTGCCGCAAGAGCGGCGAAATCGACATGCGAGGTGAGGTCGGCCTCGCCGGGATTGGCCAGCACATCTTCATGATTGTGCCGGCGCAAGGCCTGCAGCGTGTCGCCGATACCAGGCCGCAGATGGCCGTAGTCGGGGAATAGTCCGGCGCCGCCGTCGCTGGCCATGCGCTCGGCGATGGCCGCCATCAGTGCGGTGCGGGCGGGCGCGACTTCGACGATCGCGCCTTGCGGCGCGTCGCCCGCATCCCTGGGCAGCAGCGTCGGGTCGACCGAGCCGGCGCCGGCGAAGAAGCAGAGATTGCCGGCCTCGTCCAGGCCGACCATGCGCTCGCGCCATTCGGCGCCGGCGCGGACGAACTGGCGGATGGGCACGGCATCGAACAATTCGTTGCCGATGATCAGCAGCGGCTGCCGCGGCAGCGTGTCGATGATCTCGTGCCAGGAAACATCGAATGGTGTCTCGCCGAGCGTCTGTTTCTGGACTTCCGTCAGGCGCGGGCTGGTCTCGACCATGGCGAACGCGGCGCCATCGGCCAAGGCCGGATCGAGCCGCGACAAGGTGCGCAGCATGTCCTTCATCAGCGTGCCGCGGCCGGGGCCGATCTCGGCGATGGTGACCGGCATCGGCCGGCCGATTGCTGTCCAGGCCTGGTAAAGCCAGACGGCGACGAGCTCGCCGAACATCTGGCTGATCTCCGGCGCGGTGATGAAGTCGCCGGCCGCGCCGAACGGTTCGCGGGTCGTGTAGTAACCGTCGCGCGGATCGAACAGGCACAGCGCCATGTATTGGTTGACGGGCATCGGGCCCACCGCCTCGATCAGGTCGACGATGCGGGATTTCAGTCGCGTCATGTCACCTGCGGTTGTGCTTGGGTCACCGGCTTGGCTGTCGCCATCGCCCAAATGCCGGCCAGCACCATCGGCGTCGACAGGATCATGCCCATGGTCAGCCAGTTGGTGCCGAGGAGATAGCCGAGCTGCTGGTCGGGTTCGCGGAAGAACTCGACAAAGATGCGCGACAGGCCGTAGCCGCAGATGAAGGCGCCGCCGACAAAGCGCGGCGTCTTCAGCTTGAGACGCGAATGGGTGAGGATGCGCAGGACGACAAACAGCACCAGGCCTTCGAGCAGGGCCTCATAGAGCTGGCTCGGATGGCGGGTGAACGGACCGCCATTGGGGAATTCGATCGCCCAGGGCACATCGGTCGGCCGCCCCCAGAGCTCGGAGTTGATGAAGTTGGCGACACGCACGAGGCCGAGGCCGACCGGCACGCCGGCTGCCACGACATCGAACAGCGACCATGTGCGGATGCCGCGCTTCATGGAAAACAGCGTCATGGCGAGGATGACGCCGAGCAGGCCGCCATGGAAGGACATGCCGCCTTGCCAGACGGCGAAGATATCGAGCGGATGGGCGATATAGCGCGCCAGGTCATAGAACAGGACATAGCCGGTGCGGCCGCCCAGAACCACGCCGATGGCCGCCCAGACGATGAAATCGTCGAGATCCTCCGGCTTCATCGGCAGGACGCCGTCGGGCCAGAGTTTCGGATTTGCCGCGAGCCGCTTGGCATACCACCAGGCAAACAGGATGCCGACGATGTAACCGATGCCGTACCAGTGCACCGCCAGCGGCCCGATCTGGACGAGGATCGGGTTGATGTTCGGGAAAGGCAGCGACGCCAGCGGCAGCAGGAAATATTCGTTCAACGGGGAGCTCTCGGTTGCGATCGGCGCGGACCATGCGGCAGGGTTTTGGCAGGGTCAAGGCAAGGTGGCGGCCGTCGAGGGCCCCGGGAACAGGGCCGCTTCGACGCCCATCGCGCCCCTGGCCGCCTCAACCCCGGGGCTTGGCGGCCACCAGTTCACGCAAGGCGTCGTTGATCCTGTCCTGCCAGCCGGGGCCATCTTCCTGGAAATGATCGAGCACGGCGCGGTCGATCCTGATCGAGACAAGCTCGCGGACATTCGGCGCGGTGGAGGGTTCGCGAGGCGGAGCCGCGGCCGGCTTCTTGACCGGCTTGAAGACGGCTTCGGCGGCTTCCATCGGATTTGTCGGTCTGCGCGGGGGCGTTGCCATTGGGGGACCCTGATTGGAAGCGACTCATGCTTGATGCAGGTCGTGAGGAAAACATTACACTAGGCGAATTGACGCCATGCCGTACAGAAGGAGCCGTTCGAAAGCTGGTTCAGGCTCGGGTACCGATCCGTCAGTTATCCGGGAACGGAATTGCTCCGAGGTCCATTGAGCCGTGCAGGATGTGCAATATCTCAACGGTTTCCACGCCAACGCGGTAGAAAATCAGATAGTTGCCGTGAGGACGCCGCCGAATGCCGGAAGATCGATGCCAATGGCTTCAAGGTCCGCCTCCGCCTGATCGGTTAAGACCAGCCGCTTCACTTTTTGGCTGCCATTGCCTTGTACTTGGCCTCCAAGCGGTCAAACACTTCGTCAACCGCCTTTACGCGCCCAGCATCAGCGTCTGAAAGGCCTTTGGCGAGAGCCGCATCGAGAGCCGCAAGGCGTTTCTCGCGCTCTTCGACGAGGCGAACACCTTCGCGCAGCACTTCGCTCTTCGAGTTGTAGCGCCCTGTGTTGACAAGCTGGTTGACGATGTCTTCGAGCCGGGTGCCCAAATCCGCGCTAATGGCCATGGTGGTGCTCCTGCATATTCCCTCCAAAACAATAATAGTTATTGGCGCGACTTACCAGTCGTTTGGGAGGTTGGCGCCGACGTGATGCCGCACCGGCCTCAACGTTCTTGCATTCGGCGCGCAGCACCACTAACTCAAATCAAGCAAGCGAGGATTTGCCATGTCGACCGGACCGAACCGCATTCTCGATGAATTCGCCAAGCTGATGACCGATGCCGCCGGTGCCGCTCAAGGTGTGCGGCGCGAGGTGGAGACGGCCTTCAAGGGCCAGGCGGAGCGCATCCTCAACTCCATGGATGTCGTGCAGCGCGAGGAGTTCGAGGCCGCGCGCGAGATGGCCGCCAAGGCGAGAGAAGAGAACGGCAGGCTTGCCGAGCGCATCGAGGCGCTCGAGGCCAGGATCGCCGAACTGACCGGTCAGGCCACACCTGCGGCTCCGGCGAAGCCCAAGCCGAAAAAATAATTCGTTAAACTTTTCCACAAAGCACCAGCCTGAAAATCGCTTTGCCGTGAATCGCTTACCGGCATTGCGTGACTCTTTGTGACAGGCACCTTTCCACATGCGAATGACGCAGTGCGAAAAATTGGGCTGTTCACGCGACTCCCGATCAATAGACTGAATTTGTTGCATGATTCGGAGCAGGGTCATGCCGCCGGGCGGTGGGGTCCGGTCTGGGGTCTTTGCGTTGAGAAGTCCCGGCCGTCCGAGTTCTAGACAAGATTGTTCGTCGTGTGTGCCCCGCGGAGCGTGTGGCGCTCCCCTGAACACAGGAAGCATTCCATGGAACTTCTCGAACTCGAATTTTCCCGCGAAATCCATCCCGTGGATGTGATCGAGCAGGTGGCCCACAACAATGACTGGTCCTTCGAACGGGCCGGCGACGACGAAATCTCGATCTCGGTTGCCGGCAGCTGGACCGACTATCACGTCTCCTTCTCGTGGATGGAAGATTTCGAGGCGCTGCATCTGGCCTGCGCCTTCGACATCAAGGTGCCGGAAACCCGCACGCTGGAAGTGATGCGTTTGTTGTCGCTGATCAACGAACAGATGCTGTTCGGCCATTTCGACCTCTGGGAGCAGGAAGGCGCCATCATGTTCCGCCAGTCGCTGCTGCTTGCCGGCGGGGTCGAACCCTCGAGCCAGCAGGTCGAGGTGCTTTTGTCCTCGGCACTGGAAGCCTGCGAGTGCTACTTCCAGGCTTTCCAGTTCGTCGTCTGGTCGGGAACCTCGGCCAAGGACGCGCTCGCCGGCGTGCTGTTCGAGACCTTCGGCAACGCCTGAGCAAGACGCGTTCGAGATGAGTTCAAGCAACGAGCGCAAGCCCGAAATCAGCTTCGCCGATTTCGATCGTGTCGACATCCGTGCCGGCACGATCATCGAGGCCGTACCGTTTCCGGAGGCGCGCAAGCCTGCCTTCAAGCTGAAGATCGATTTCGGCGCCGCCATCGGCGTCAAGAAGTCGTCGGCGCAGATCACCAAATACTATACGCCGGAAACGTTGATCGGCCGCCAGGTGTTCGCGGTGGTCAATTTCCCGCCGCGCCAGATCGGCCCGTTCATGTCGGAAGTGCTGACGCTCGGTTTTCCCGATGAAGAGGGCGCCGTGGTGTTGGGCGCCATCGAACGCAAGGTGCCGGACGGCGGGCGGCTATTCTAGATCAGGAAGCCCCGGCAAGCGTCATCATGGTGGTGCTGCAGCCGGCTGGATTGAAGCGACAGCTCGAGGCCGGAACGCGCCGAGAATGGTTCCGACCGTTGCAGCTGAGAGCACGAGATGCAGGACGTCGAACGGCCAGCCAGTCCGAAATGGATCATCATAAGGGTCAAGAAGGAAGGCGACGCGCCATCCGCGGGAATCAGGATCAAAGCTCCGGCCAGGGCCAGTCCATATTTGAGTATGGCAACTATTGCCAGAACGATGAACATTATGGCGGTGAAACGCAGAAGATTGCCGTCCAGCGCACGCCAGCAGCCGATTGGATCAAACGATCCCGTCCACAGAAAATCGCCGACAAACAGATATGTCCAGCCAAGGACGAAACCACCCGCGAGGAAGTTGAAGGCGCCCATCGCCGACACCCAAGGCGCGACGTCCTCGGGGCGGAGCGGCAGGTCATGTGTGGCCATCAGGCCGGCAAAAAGCAGTCTGTGCTCGCCGGCGACCGCAAAGCCGCAAAACAGCTGGATGGCTGCGAGAAGCAGGGCGGCCAAAAGAATCCGCCGGTCGAGCTCAAAGCGCACGCCCGGGATAGCGAAGCGCTTGACACTCTCAATGCCGCGCCGAACGACGACCTGGCCATGCTCGGGCGCATTTCCCATACGGTCCAGAACGAACGCAAGGACCATCGCCGAGAACGGCGCGGCGACAATCGCGGAAAGCCAAGTCCTGGGGTCAAAGCCCCGCGATAGAAGCCAGGTTGGCGCCTTCCCCGGATCGGCAAAAAGAACAAGAGCAAGCACCGCCAGACAAAGCGTTGTCAGAAAGCAGGGAAACCAGGCGGCCACGAAGAGCGGCCAGGCATTCGCGCGGCAATAGCCGAACACCCTCGCAACGGTCTTGCCGATGCGCAAGACGCGGCGCTTCGATGATACTGCGGGCACGTCGTCCAGCGTAGAAATCGGCGTCAATCCCGCAACGAACTACACACACCGAATAATGCACCGCAAGCAACTGTCGCACAAGCTCTCGCAAGGAGCGTGTTTGACCAGACCTGAACTTCACCGCATCCTATGCGCCGGCTCTATCAGGCCGCCAGCTTGCGTGTCGTTCCCAATGCTTCCTCAACCGCGTCGAGGAACATTTCCGCGCAGGCCTTCCAGCTGTAGCGCATGGCGCGCTCGCGGGCCTGGTCGCGGCTGACGTTGAGTGCGGTAAGCGCGGCCTCGCGCAAATCGTTCGACACCGCGCCACCAAAACCGTCGCCGACGATGTCGATCGGCCCGGTCACCGGATAGGCGGCGACCGGCGTGCCGCTGGCCAGCGCCTCGATGATGACGTTGCCGAAGGTGTCGGTGCGGCTGGGGAAGACGAAGACGTCGGCCGAGGCATAGATTTCGGCCAGTTCGTCATTGGGACGATGGCCGAGGAAATGCGCCTTCGGATATTTCGCCTTGAGCTTGGCAAGCTCGGGACCTTCGCCGACGATCACCTTGCTGCCGGGCAGGTCGAGATCGAGGAAGGCGGAGAGGTTCTTTTCGATGGCGACTCGGCCGACGCACAGGAAAACCGGTCCAGGGAAACCGAGGTCCTTCCTTTTGTCTGGCCGGAAATGATCGGTGTCGACGCCGCGCGTCCACGGCCTCAACTTGTTGAAGCCACGCGCGGCAAGATCGTCGGCGAGCGACTGGGTGGCGACCAGCGTGCCCTGGCCTGAATTGTGGAAATCGCGCAGCCAGCGATAGGCCCAGCTCTCCGGCACCGGCAGGCGGGCACTGAGATATTCGGGGAAGCGGGTGTGATAGCTGGTGGTGAACGGCCGGCCGGCATTGCGGCAATAGCGCCGCGCCATGATGCCCAGCGGCCCTTCGGTGACGATGTGGATATGGTCGGCCTTGTAGCCGTCGATCAGGCGCGCGACATGGCCGGGCGTGGTCAGCGCCAGGCGGATGTCGGGGTAGGTCGGCAAGGGCAGGGTGCGGAAGATGTTCGGGGTCAGGAACTCGACCGCGACGTCGAAGGACTTCAGAGTCTCGGTGAGCCGCTCCAGCGTGTGGACGACGCCGTTGACTTGCGGGCGCCAGGCGTCGGTGACCATCAATATGCGCATGGCGGCCCTTTGCTTCGGAGGTCTGCGGTTGCCTTGAAACGATACCGGAACGGCGACCATGCGGCCGCCCTCGCTTCGCTCCAGCGCACCCTGGCGGGCACGGGGTCGAAGTGAGGCGGCAAGGACGAATCAAGTGCGGTCGCGCGCTTCATGCGCGCTCTTGACCATGGTTTCATGACGGGCGGATGAAGCAGACCGCGCCCCCGGAAAGTCGAAACCGTTTTTCAGGCAAGATCATGCTCAGTTAGTCAAATAGAAATCAGGCCGGAACCTTGATTACGGCGCGCAGGCCGCCCATCGGACTGTCGTCGAGCGTGATGTCGCCGCCATGGCTGCGGGCGATGTCACGGGCGATCGAGAGGCCGAGCCCGGTACCGCTGGCGTCGAGGTTGCGGGCCTCGTCGAGCCGCACGAAGGGCTTGAAGACGTCTTCCCGCCTGTCAGGAGGAATGCCCGGGCCGTCGTCGTCGATGGTGACCAGAAGCGAGCCGCGGCCATGATTGGCGGTGACCTCCACCGTCTTGGCATAGCGGAAGGCATTGCCGATGACGTTGGACAAGAGCCGCGCGAAGGCGTTCGGCCGCACATGCACGGTCGGATCGCCGGAAAGCGTCGTCGACAGCTTGCATTTGCGCAACCCCGCTTCCTCGCCGAGCTTCTGGAAATAGGCTTCGAGATCGAAACGTCCCGGATCCTCCGAGGCCTCGCCGCGGGCAAAGGCGAGATAGCCTTCCAGCATCGACTGCATGTCCTCGATATCCTGGTCCAGCGCCGCCTTGGTCTCGGCCTTGCCGCCGGCCAGCGCAAGCTGCAGCTTGAAGCGGGTGAGGATGGTTCTGAGATCATGGCTCACACCGGTCAGCATGGCCGTGCGCTGCTCGATCTGGCGCTCGATGCGCTCGCGCATCTGGATGAAGGCAAAGCCGGCGCGGCGCACCTCCTCGGCCCCGCGCGGGCGGAAATCGCGCGGCATCGGCCGGCCCTTGCCGAAGCTCTCGGCGGCCTCGGCAAGCGCCAAGATCGGCCGGATCTGGTTGCGCAGGAAGGGGATGGCGATCATCAGAAGCACCAGCGAGGTACCGACCATCCAGATCAGGAAGATATGGGTGTTGGAGGCATAGGCCTGGCTGCGCCGCACGAAGACGCGCAGCACCTTGTTTTCGAGCTGGACGCGGACCTCGACGATGTTGGAATTGCCGACCGTGTCGATCCAGAATGGGCGGTTGATCTGGCGGGTAATTTCGGCGGAGAGAACATCGTCGAGGATCGAGAAGAACGGTTTTGGACCGGGCGGCGGCAACGGATCGGGCGGCAGGAGGTCGACCTTGAGCTGCATGCGGTCCTGCGCGATGCGGATGATGTTGGCGTAGTCGGCGTCGTGCGGATAGGTCTCGATCAGGTCGATGATGGCGGCGATGTCGCGCACGGTGGCCTGCGACAGGCGTTGCGTCACGGTTGCCCAGTGACGTTCCATGAAATCGAAGGCGACGACCGACTGCAAAAGGATCATCGGCGCGATGACGATGATCAACGAGCGCGCATAGAGGCGCTTGGGCATGTAAAGCGAAACGAGACGCCAGAACCGGTTCCAGATGCGCGGCACCGCCTTGAACGTCCGCGTGGCGCGTGCGCTCAGGCCGTCATTGTCCGGCTGTTCCAGTTCCGTGGTCGCCATTGGCTCTTTTCATCCGCGGCTAACTCTTTGTTGGAGCATAATCTTTCCGCAAACCGGTTCCCAGTTTTCGGGATCATGCACTTGAGCCGCCGCCGGCATTCTATTCCACGCTGAGCCGATACCCAATACCGCGCACGGTCTGCAGCCAGACCGGGTTGGACGGATCGCGCTCGATCTTGCGGCGCAGCCGGTTGATCTGGACGTCGATGGTGCGCTCGCCGACTTCCGAATCGTCACCGACCAGCTCGTGGCGGGGGATGGTTTCGCCGGCGCGGGCGGCGAAGATCGCCAGGATCTCCTGTTCGCGGTCGGTCAGCTTAAGCGCTTCGCCGCCGCGCTTCAGTTCGCGCCTGGCGATCTGGAAGGTGTAGGGACCGAACACCAACTGTTCGACCTTGGGCGTCGCCGCCGGGCCGCCCCGGCGCAAGATGTTGTTAATGCGCAGGATCAACTCGCGCGGGTCGAAGGGCTTTGGCAAATAGTCGTCGGCGCCGGCCTCGAGCCCGGAAATGCGGCTGTCGGTCTCCGACAGGGCCGTCAGCATCAGGATCGGCACATTCTTTTCGGCGCGCAACGACTTTGTCAGGTCGACGCCGGTTTCACCCGGCATCATGACATCGAGCACAAGCAGGTCGAAGTCGAGACCGGCGAGCTTGCGGCGGGCCTCGCCGGCATTGCCGGCGACGGTGACGCGAAAGCCGTTTTCGGTCAGATACTGCTTGAGAAGATTGCGGATACGGGTGTCGTCGTCGACCACGAGCAGATGCGGTGCGTCGTCGTCCGGTGCGGCCGCCTGGTCGATCCTCTCAGTGCTCTCCATGGCTTTTTCCTGACATTTTTGCGGACCCAACGTCGATCTGAGCTCTCAGTTCCGGATTGACCATCGCTTCGAGGAAGCGTTCCACCAAGGTCCGTTCGGCGGCGCCGGAATCTTCCAATGCAGCATGGATGCGGCGCGACTGTGGCCGCGCCAGCGCCAGCGCCAGCGCGCGGCCCTTGGCCGTTGGATAAAGTTCGCGCTGGCGGCGGTCGCGCGGGCCTTGCAACTGCACGACGTGATCGGTGTCGATCAATTGCTTGAGCACACGCGCCAGGCTCTGCTTGGTTATCTTCAGCACGTCGAGCAGTTCGGCGACGGTCAGGCCCGGCCGGCGGTTGACGAAATGCAGCACGCGGTGGTGGGCGCGGCCGAAGCCGTAATCGGCCAGGATCTGATCGGGATCGGAGGTGAAGTCGCGATAGGCGAAGAAGAAGAGTTCGATGATGGCGAAGTCGATGCCGTCCTCGCTGGTGATCGCGGTCCTGATCGGTTTTCCGGCAGCTGGGCTTTTATCCGTCATCATTTCTCCATGGGAACGGGAGATTATGTCAGTACTATTGACGTAATTTCCCTGCAATGGTAATTTTTGACAAGCTTTTGGGCGGATTGCGAACGAAAAGGCAAGGCAGGCCGGTTTTTCCGGAACTTCCTGAGTTTGCCAGGGCGCGATTATCCGCTTACGCTTCGAGACACCGGCCGGCGTCTCCAATCACCTGGCGCGGCCAAAAAAGAACACGCAACGACACTGAGATATGCGGGCCGTTGTCCGCGGGAGGTTACCATGGCATCCGTTCCTTTCGATCAACTGGACGGCTTCATCTGGATGAATGGCGAGTTCGTACCGTGGGGAGACGCCAAGATCCACGTGCTGACCCATGGCCTGCACTACGCCAGCGCGGTCTTCGAGGGCGAGCGCGCCTATGGCGGCGAGATCTTCAAGCTCAACGAGCATACCGAGCGGCTGCATGAATCAGCGCGCCTGCTCGGCTTCAAGATTCCCTATTCGGTGGCCGAACTCAACGACGCCTCGACCACGCTCCTGAAGAAGCAGGGCTTCCAGGACGCCTATGTCAGGCCGATCGCCTGGCGCGGCAGCGAGCAGATGGGCGTTTCGGCGCAAAACAACCGCATCAACGTCGCCATCGCCATCTGGCAGTGGCCGAGCTATTTCGATCCGGCGCAGAAGCTGAAGGGCATCCGTCTCGATGTGGCGGAATGGCGCCGGCCCGACCCGCGCACGGCGCCGTCGCGGTCGAAGGCCGCGGGCCTCTACATGATCTGCACCATGTCCAAGCATGCCGCCGAGGCCAAGGGCTACGCCGACGCCATGATGCTCGACTGGCGGGGCCAGGTCGCGGAAGCGACCGGCGCCAACATCTTCTTCGTCAAGGACGGCAAGATCCACACGCCTAAGCCCGACTGCTTCCTCGACGGCATCACCCGCCGCACGGTCATTGGCCTGGCCAGGGATCGCGGCCTGGAGGTCATCGAGCGCGCCATCCTGCCGGAAGAACTGGAAGGCTTCGAGCAATGCTTCCTGACCGGAACGGCAGCGGAAGTAACCCCGGTTTCGGAGATCGGCCCTTACCGATTCGAGGTCGGCGAGATCGCCAAGAATCTCATGAACGACTATTCTATGGCCGTTCAACCCAAGCATGCGATTGCCGCAGAATAACGATAGTCACAGCTTTTCTCGCAAGCAGGGGCGGTTTTCAGGCCGCCCCTTTTATTTAAGCGTTTGTGCATTTGACTTTCGTCCAATTCGGCGTCTCATGATGGTGTCGGCCCGGGAGGCTGGCAGCTATGGAGGGACTAATCATATGGACATGAACACGCTTCTTCCGATCATCATTCAGATCATTACAGGCATTATCGGTGGTCAGGCGGTCGGCGCGGCGATCAAGACGGCGGCGATGGGTCAGCTTCCCAAAATCCTGGGCGGAGCCATCGGCGGCGTTGGCGGCGCGGCGATCCTCGGCAGCCTGCTCGGCGGTGGCGCGATCACTCCTGACGCAGCCGCGGCGGCCACCAGCGGCCTGGGCAGCGCGCTCAACCTGCAGAACATCGTCGGTGGCGCAGGCGGCGGCGCGATCCTGACCGGCATTCTCGGCGCGGTCATGGGCGCCATGAAAAAGTAAGCCTGCCAATCTCGGGCTGGCAGAATGGGCGGCTTCGGCCGCCCATTTCTTTTTGGACACGCACTGTTTGACCTTCCGGACGTGGACGGTCTTGGCCGATGCCTCTACATGATCGCTGACACAGCGAAAGGACGATCATGGGTCAGCTCAATGCCGGTATCGTGCCGGTCACTCCGTTCCAGCAGAACTGCACCATCCTGTTCGACATGGACGACAAGCACGGCGTGGTGGTCGATCCCGGCGGCGACATCGACAAGGTGCTGGCGGTGTTGAAGGACAATGCGATCACCGCCGAAGCGATATGGATCACGCATGGCCATATCGACCATGCCGGCGGCGCGATGGAGTTGAAGGAGGCGCTCGGCATCGAGATCATCGGCCCGCATGAAGCCGACAAGATGCTGCTCGACAATCTGGAAAACCAGGGCAGGCGCTACGGCATCGACGGCGTGCGCAATTGCGTGCCCGACCGGTTCCTTGCAGAAGGGGAAACTGTGTCGTTTGGCGGCCATGTGTTCGAGGTGCTGCATTGCCCCGGCCACGCGCCCGGCCATGTCGTCTACTACAACCGCGCCGCCAAATTCGCCCATGTCGGCGACGTGCTGTTTCGCGGCTCGGTCGGCCGCACCGACCTGCCGGGCGGCGACCATGCGGCACTCATCGCCTCGATCAAGGACAAGCTGTTGCCGCTCGGCGACGACATCGGCTTCATTTGCGGCCATGGCCCCGGCGGGCGCTTCGGCGAGGAACGGCGGACCAATCCATTTTTGACCTGAATGATGAGGTCTGGACCGCCCTGGGTTCGAAAGCCCAACAAGCCGACAACAAAAAAAGCGCCGGCCTTGCGGTCAGCGCTTTTTGTCTGGGGCAGGGAAGCCTCAGTTGGCGGTGCAGAAATGCTGTTCGCCGTCGCTGCCGGTGAAGGTGCCGGTGCGGGAATTGAAGGTGCGGTAGCGATCCGAGCAATACTCGTACCAGCCGCGCGTCCAGGGTTCGGCGTAGCGGTCGGCATAGACCACCTGCGGTTCCACATAGTAGCGGCGGACCGGAGCCGGGCGCACGAGCACCTGACGATCATAGTAACCGTCATCGTAATAACGGTCGGAATCGGGCGGCGGCCGGTCATTGGCCAATGCGCCACCAATCAGCGCGCCGGCGGCAAGGCCGAGAACGCCGGCTGCCACAGCGTCGCCATTGCCATGGCCGTGATGGTGCCAACGGCGCCAGTCATCGGCATTGGCTGCCGAAAAGGTCCCCAGCGTGGTGGCGACCACGGCGGCGGACAGCACGGCTGTCTTGAAAATGCGGTTCATCTTGGTCTCCTTCGTACCGGGCCGTGCAGGTCTGCAGGGGATACGGTCCGGCTTTACCAGTGACTAATATGAGACCGTGGCTGAACGGGGGCTGAACGAAATTTTGACCACGCGCATTCTTTCACGGCATCAACAGCCGCACCCTCGGGGACCTGACCTGCCGGAGCCGGCGTCGTCCGAAGCCGGCTCAGCCGACCGACAGGTTGACGGCCTTGGGTCCCTTGCCGCGCTTGTCCGGCTCGGTGTCGAATGTCACTTTCTGCCCATCCTCGAGACCGGGAAGACCCGACGCCTGCACGGCCGAAATATGCACGAAGACATCCTTCGCGCCATCATCCGGTGTGATGAAGCCGAAGCCCTTGGCATGGTTGAAGAATTTGACGGTGCCGGTCTGCGGCATGGGAAGCTCCTTTGATCCCATAAACTCCAGTCTCGGGCCGGCAAATGCCCGAGAGGAAATTTGTCCTTTATTTTAGCGTCATCGGCAAGAGAAAGTTTTGCGGGCACTTAAAGCCCGCCGCGCTTTAAGTGCTTGTTATGATGCGCGCCATTGGCTGGGACCCGGATGAACTTGCCGGTAACATGCGTTCATGCTGCACTGCTGACATGAAAAAGGCGCGGCGAAAACCGCCGCGCCTTTCAAAAATCTGTCTGCCTGCCCAGGTGCTGGTCAAGCTCCTCGTTCGCTTATCCGCCTGGGACGTGCGGTGCGCCGATCGCTCAGGCTGCGCGCAGGTTGACCGCTTTCGGGCCCTTGCCCATGCGGTCCGGCTCGACGTCGAAGGTGACCTTCTGGCCGTCGACAAGCGTGCGCAGGCCCGAGGCCTCGATCGCTGAAATGTGGACGAACACGTCCTTGGCGCCGCCGTCGGGCGTGATGAAACCGAAGCCTTTGGTTGCATTGAAGAATTTAACGGTGCCGGTCTGGGCCATTGGGGAAACTCCTTCACCCGTTCAGTCTTGGTGGTCCTGCCCGCCACCTGGCGTCGAGGGCAGTTCCTGGTGGTTGCTTTCGGCAGTCATGCATTGGCGCATGGTCAAACCCCCCGCCGAAAAACGGGGCCGTCAGAGATTCACAGTATCGGGGAAAGGTCGTCCAAAACGTTCCGCTCTCCGGGTCGCAAATGCCCGAACACAGAATTTATCGCACGGAAACGTGAAGGTTGCAAGATAGCGCCGCGGGCCGCCGCCATGGGCGCATCCCGACGCATAAATCGACCGATCAAAGCGTCGACCGGCCGCAGATAGGCTTCGTTGGCCGAGGGGTCATCGGCCCACAGCCCCGGTCATGCATGGGCCAGAAGCGATGATTGCCGGCGACGCGGCGGACCCGACCGATCCCGCTGTCATTTCCCGATAGAGGCCGCGGGCGGGGTTGCAATCGACAGTGGAATGGCGAGGATCATGCCATTGGCGACTGATCTAAATCTTGTTTTGAGCGATATCATTGTCAGCGAACCGCCAGGCAGTCTTGGGCGGTATGCACCGGGACGGGGATCGAGGGAGAGACGATCATGAGGTTACTTGCGGCAATCTTTTCACGGCAGGGTTTTAGCGTCCTGTTCCTGTCGGCAATTCTTGCCGCCTGTACGGTCGTCGTCGATGACGGACCGCGCCCGCGTCCGACGCGCCCCGAACCGCAATTCTGCACCAAGCAGTACGAGCCGGTCTGCGCCCGGCGCGGCGACGATCGCCAGACCTTCGCCAATGCCTGCCTTGCCGACAGGGCGGGTTACCGCATTGTGCGCGATAGCCCCTGCCGCGATGGTGGTGGTGGTGGCGGCCAGCAGGCCTTCTGCACCCGCGAATACGCGCCGGTGTGCGGCCGCCGGCATGGCGAGATGCGCACCTTCCCCAACGCCTGCGAGGCCCGCGCCTCGGACTATCGCATCGTCGGCGAAGGGCCGTGCTGAGAACTTACCTTCCCTCCTTGTCGAAGAAGCGGAAATTGCAGTTATTCTTCCACGCCGACATAAGCCTTCGTCCTGAGCAGGCCGGCCAGATGAGCGGCGTTTGAAGCCGCCATTTCGATGGCTTCGGCGACCTTGTCGGGAGTCTTCGGCAGGTCGACATAGTTGACGTCGCCCATGGCTTCACCGACCCAGTAGACGCCGCCATTGGCGGGGATGGTGAAGCCGACGTCGTTCAGCGCCTGGAAGCATTCCGCGTGGCAGTGATGCGCGCCGTCCTCGTTGCCGACGATCGCCACCAGCGCCACCTTGCCGGCGGCCGGCATGCGGCCCTTGTCGTCGGTTTCGTCGAGAAAGGCGTCCATGCGTTCCATGACGCGCTTGGCGATGCTTGACGGCTGGCCCAACCAGATCGGCAGACCGAGGATGAAGATATCGGCGGCGACAATCTTTTCTCGCAGGCCAGGCCAGTCGTCGCCCTTGCCCATGTCGGAGAGCACGCCGGGCTTGATGTCGTGATCGACAGCCCGCACGACCTGGCCCTTCACGCCATGCGGTTTGAGCGCTGCGAGCAGATCGGCGATGATCTTGTCCGTGGACGATTTTTCCTTGTCGCCGGAAGCTTTCAGCGAACAATTGATGGCAAAGGCGGCAAGGGGCATTGCGGAACTCCTGCATAGGGTTGTGCACGCTCAACGTCACAAGGCGCTTGCGGTTGCGCGGCGGGCGAGATCCAAACATGGCTGCCTAGGCAGGATACGCCCCATCGGCGGGTCCTGCATAAAAGCTCGCTGCCGTGCTCGTCGGAAATGCGCAGGCGGTCGGGGGTTTGCGGCATGGACAGGCTGTGGAACAGCGCGGTGGCGCATTGCAGCGCCGCACGCAGGGTCGGCGCCTCCAGCGACACCTTGTCGAGCGTCGCTTCCTCGGTGTCGCGCGACCGGTAGAATTCGATTACAAAGTTCAAGCAAGCCTCCGAGCGGAATATTGCGTGAGCATGTTGCGTCAGTCCATTGTCTGCTCACGGCAGCGGGTGTGCGCACTCAGCGCCGCTCGGGCTATCAACCCTTGGACTTCGGCTTCAAGCCGCTCTCCGCCTGCTTGACCGACGAGCCGAACGGGGAGGCAGGCTTGGCCACCACCTTGTCCTTCTTCGGCTTGCGCACCTCGCGATTGCTTCGCTGCTGACCCTTGGACATGACTGCTCCTGATGCGCGTTGGCTGGGCGTGTCGGCTGGCTTTCCGCTCAGGTGACCGGATTGTCGGCCAGTTCGAGATTGTCTTCCGTGGTGACCCGTTCGTGGGTCTCCTGCTCGCTGCGGATACGGTATTGCGGGGAACCGTCCTTGACCGGCAGCCTGCTCTTGATCTCGAACAGTTCCGCGGTCTTGCTGAGCAGGCCGGTCCGGCTTTTCATGCGCACGGTCTGGCCGATGGCGAAGAGATGGGAGGGCGTGTCGGTGCGCGGACGCGCATTCTGTTGGAAACGGATCATGCTGCATTCTCCCGGTCGCGCATCAGCGCGGTTTCGAGGTCCATGTAGTCGCTGGCGACAAGCTGGCTGGTGGGCGGGTTGTTCATCGCCCTTGCCAGCAGATGGATGAAGGTGGCGATGCGGCGCCAGGCAAGCCGCGACATGCCATCGATCAACTCTTCGTCGTGATCGATGTCGTAGTCGCCAGCCGGCAGTTGTCCTTCCAGGCCACCGAGCACGAACGGTGCGGTGAAATGGGCGATGGAGCGGGTGGTGCGGTCCGGCATTGTCCTGGCCTTGATATTTCCCCGCCTCGTGGCGTCACGTAAACAGCGGTCTGAGAGCAAAAAAGCGGGGACACGACGAATGTGCCGCGCGTCCAGTACCGGCAATTTGGAATGAGATTGGCGGGTCGAAAACCTCCGACGCCGCGAGATGCCAATTCTGGCCCAAACGATATCTCCCATATAGCTCAACTTTGCGCTCTCTTCAAGAAGAATTGTTGAATTACCCGCCTCGGATAGAAAAATAAGCCTCTATAAACTTTCGAACAATTCCGTTATGGTTCAAGATATTTCTAAAAGTTTCTTGGAAACATGCCGAGTTTTTCCTTGACGCCCGTACTTTTTATTTTTTCTGAAAAGGATAAAATCATGGTTTCAGTCAGAACCTCGAAAGGGAAGACGGTGGCGATCAATCCGATCGTCAAGCCAATCGCCACATACGCCAATGGCGCCGCTGGAAAGCCGATGGCCGTCCAGTCGGCGCGGCTGACCATCAGAAGCGACGAGGCGGCAAGGCGTACGATCTCCGACACCGACGGCACCGTCAGGCGGGCCAGGCAGGTTGCCGAGACCAACCGCCTGATCTGACCGCTTTCGCGGCGATGTAGGGCACAGAACCAAGCAAAGCCTTGAACGTGCCGCGCCGATGGCCTAGATCGCGGGCAGGCGCGAAAACACGGCAGGTGTCCCATCAACAGAGATCAGAGAAGAGCGGCGGGTGCGGGAGCTACGTCTGGCGCGGCCAAGTCTGGCGCCGGAGGACGGCCGCCGCTGGGCCTCGACCAGTATGTGCAGCAGGCGCTGCAACTGCATCAGGCCGGGCGCCGGCAGGAGGCCGAGGCGATCTACCGGCAGGTGCTGGCGCGTCAGCCCAAACACGCGGCCGCGGCGCATTTCCTCGGCTTGCTGCTGCACCAGACCGGGCGCAAGGAAGAAGGCATGGATTTCCTGGAGCAGTCGGTTCAGCTGCAGCCGACGAACCCCGACTTCCTCAACAATCTCGGCACGGTGATGCGCGATCTCGGCCGCGTCACGGCGGCGATCGATTTCTTCCGCGGCGCGGTGGACCTGCGGCCGGAGCAGCTCGCCGCGCGCGACAATCTCGGTTCGTCGCTGAAGCAGATCGGCCGGTTCGAGGAGGCCGAGGACATCTATCGCGGCACAGTGCAGCGCAATCCATTCCACGTGCGCGCGCGCATCGGGCTTGCCGAAACCCTGCAGGAAGCCGGACGCCTCGACGAGGCACTGGCCGTCTTCCAGGAGGCCCTGACCATTCGCCCCAAGGATGCCGACCTGCTGCACGGGCTGGGCGTCGGGCTGATGGAGAAGGGCAAGCTCGGCGAGGCGACAGACCTGTTCCGCCAGGCGGTGGCGATCCAGCCCGGCATGGCCCGCGCGTGGCTGATGCTGACGCAGGTCAAGCGCCAGAAGGAGCGCGATGCCGAATTGGCCGGCATGGAGGCGCAGCACGCCAAGGCGCCTCAGGACAGCCTGGCACGCATGCAGCTGTCGTTTGGCCTCGGCAAGGCCAATGACGATCTCAAGGATTACGGCAAGGCCTTCGACTACTTCGCCGAGGGCAATGCCATCCGCCGCAAGGGCATCGACTATGATCCGGTGAAGACGCGTGCCGAATTCGAGGCGATGAAGACCGTGTTCGATGCCGGCTTCTTCGAGAAGCACAGGCCGAGCCCGATCACCGACGATGCGCCGATCTTCATCGTCGGCATGCCGCGTTCGGGCACGACGCTGGTCGAACAGATCATCGCCAGCCACCCCCAGGTTTATGGCGCGGGCGAGCTCAGCATCCTGAAGACGGCGGTCGGCAGGCAGTTTCCGTCGGACATGCCGGGCGGCTTCCCCTGGGGCGTGGCCGACACCGACGATACCGATTTCGCCGAGGCGGGGCAGGCCTATCTCGACATGCTGCATGCCCGCTATCCGCATATGCGCCACGTCACCGACAAGATGCCGGGCAACTTCCTGCTCGTCGGCTTCATCCGCATGATGCTGCCGAAGGCCAGGATCATCCACTGCGCCCGCGATGCGGCGGCGACATGCCTGTCGATCTACAAGGTGCATTTCCGCGGCGACAGCCACCGCTATGGCTATGACCTCGGCGAACTCGCCGATTTCCACAATCTCTATACCGACATCATGGCGCATTGGCACAAGGTGCTGCCCGGCGTCGTGCACGATGTGCGCTACGAGGACTTCGTCGCCGACCAGGAAGGCCAGAGCCGGGCGCTGATCGACTATCTCGGCCTGCCATGGGACGATGCCGTGCTGTCGTTCCACGCGACCGACCGGCCGGTGCGCACGGCATCCGCCGCGCAGGTGCGCCAGCCGATGTACCAGGGCTCGGTCGATTTGTGGAAGCGCTACGGCGACCGGCTGAAGCCGCTGCTCGACAAGCTGGATTAGCGAGCGGGTCGCGGAGATGCCCATCAGCTTCGTCATCCTAGGGCGAAGCAGGAGCGAAGCTCCGTCGCGAAGACCCTAGGATCCATGCCGCGACCTCGATCGAAGAATGCCGCGGGGCAGAAGTCTTCGCCGTTTCCGATATTTTGACGTTACGGCATGGATCCTATGGTCTACGCCGCGTCGCTTCGCTCCTTGCTCCGCCATAGGATTGTTTGGGCGCATCCCCCTCGGCGAGGGCGCGCACGCTAAGCTTATTCAGTCGGTGCGTTCATTGCCCAGGCGACGCCGAAGGGATCCTTCACCTGGCCCCAGCGGTCGCCCCAGAACATCACCTGCAGCGGCGTGACGATCTCGCAGCCGGCGTCGACGGCGCGTTTCCACCAGGCGTCGATGTCATCCTTGCCGAGATGGAGCTGCAGCGTATAGCCCTGCGCCGCCTGGTGCGGATGGCCGTGTTCCGGATAGGCGTCGCCGAGCATCAGCGTCGAGCCGTTGATGTAGAGGTGGATATGCATGGTGCGGCCTTTTTCATCCGCCGGATAGGCAAAGACTTCCTCGGCCCCGAAAGCCTTCTTGTAGAATTCGGCGGCCTTGATGGCGCCGTTGACCTGCAGATAGGGGGTCAATCCGCCAAGAACCTTGGCGCGGGGCGGGGTCTGGTCGGTCATTCTCGTGTTCCTCTTCACGTTTGGCATGGCCTTGCGGATCATAGGACGGATGAGGTGACGCCAATCCTACAGGGCCCGAAAATTTTTCGCCGCGGCCGGATCATCGGGCACCGGCCGGCTTTTGAGGCCGGTGCATGCTGCGGCTGGCCATGGTCATATGACCTTGGCCGAGGACGTGGCCGCGCGACGGCTGTCGCGGGCATCGAAGATTTCCGGAAAGCCGATATCCTTGCGCAGTTCGGCCGGCAGCGACAAAAGGATGCGTTCGCTGCGGTGACGGGCGCGCGCCGCGGCATACCGGGTTGCGATGCGGCCGATGGATGACAGGACGGACATGATGACTTCTCCCTGGGTTGGCGCCGGCATCATCGTGTCGGCATCCCAAGGACGAGGCAGCAACGGGCGATCCGACAGATTGTCGAATTTTTTCTCTGTTACCGGCGCGGCGCCCTTACGTCAGGCAGCAGTCTCCAATCGTTCGATCGTTTCAAGGTCGGCTCTCTTGGCCTTCCCCTCGACGGCGAGGTCATAGCTTGCCTGCATGTTCATCCAAAACTGCGGCGTGGTCCCAAAAAACTTCGCAAGGCGCAGTGCGGTATCGGGCGTTACCGGTGTCGTCTCGCTGGCTAGGCGCTCGATGCGCGTGCGCGGCACATGCAGCTTTTTGGCCAGCGTGTAAGGCTTCAGACCAAGCGGTATGAGATACTCTTCGCGGAGAATTTCTCCGGGATGGATGGGCGGGTTGATATCAAGCATTTGGGACCTGCCTTCAATGGTAGTCGGTTATTTCAACATCTTCTGCTTGCCCATCCACCCAGTGAAAGCAGATGCGAAACTGATCGTTGATGCGGATCGAATGCTGACCGGCACGGTTGCCTTTCAACGCCTCAAGCCTGTTGCCGGGAGGCGTCTTGAGATCTGACAGTTCGGCGGCGTTGTCGATCATGTACAGCTTCCGTTGGGCCGGTCGGACAAGATCCGAAGGGAAGCCCTTTGGAGCCTTGCCGTTCGAAACGGCTTGGCTGGTCTTGTCCTTGAACGAGCGTATCATCCGTGGGGTTCCGACGGACGTACCATGACATGATACGTTTCAGGAATCAAGAGTACGTCTCATGAAATGATACCAAAGGTGCGCCCTGTCAGTGACAGGCCGAAACTTCATCGGCAATGCATCTTCGTCGCCGCTCAGCCGGTTCCTTCAGCCACTTCGCGGAAGAAACGCTCCGGGTCTTCGACCTCGGTCAGCTTCCGCTTCTCGACCAGCCAGAAGCGGTTGCCGACGGCACGGATGAAGGAGCGGTCGTGCGAGGCGAGCAGGCAGCTTGCCTGGTGCTTCAGCAACTCCTCCTCCAGCGCTTCCTGGCCGTCTATGTCGAGATGGTTGGTCGGCTCGTCGAGCAGGTAGAAGTTGGGATTGGCGAGCCTGAGCGCCAGCATCATCAGCCGCGCCTTCTGGCCGCCCGACAGCACACCGATCCTTTTCTCCTGCATCTCGATGACCACGCCGGCGCCGGCGAGCAGCGAGCGGGCGCGCTGTTCGCCGACATCGTAGCGGCGCGAGACCATGGCCAGCGGCGTGTCGTCGCCGCTGATGCCGGATAGCGCCTGGTCGCTGTAGCCGAGCACGGTCGACGGCGTCACCTTCACATTGCGCACCGCATCCTGTTCGAGGATGGCGTTGCGGATCAAGGTGACGAAGCGCGATTTGCCGACGCCGTTGCGGCCGAGCAGCACGATGCGGTCGCCCTGGCAGATGTGGCGCTTGCCGGTCCTGAACAGCAGCGTGCCGTCGGGCGTTTCCACCGCCGCGTCGTCGAGCGTGATCAGCACCTTGGCGTGCGTGCCGCGATTGGCGAGTTTGATCGCGCCCGCCGATTTTTCGCGATGCGCCGGATTGGCTGCCTCTTCGAGCTTTTCCGCGCGCTGGTTGAGCTGCTTGGTCTTGACCGTCAGCAGGTCGCTGCCCGAATTGATGCCGATATTGTTGAGCTTGGCCGCCTGCCGGCGCAATTGCTGCGCCACTTTCATGTCGCGCTGGAATTTTCGCTCGGTCGAGGCGTCGACCTCGTCCAGCGCTTCCCGGGCCCGTGAGTAGGGTAGCGAAAACACCGGCGACTGTTCCGGACGCAGGAACAGCGTGCGGTTGGTGGTGGCGTCGAGGAAGGCGCGGTCATGGCTGGCGATGATGACGGGCACGTCGCGCGGCAGCGCGTTGAGCCAGGTTTCCAACTGGCTGATGCGGGCGAGGTCGAGATGGTTGGTCGGCTCGTCGAGCAGCAGCACGTCGGGATCGGTGACCCAAACGCGGGCGATCAGCGCCAGCCGCTGCCAGCCGCCGCTCAGCGCCCGCATCTCCCGCTCGCGCATTGGCTCGGGCACGTCGAGCGAATCGAGGACCACGTCGACGCGCCACATCTCGCTGTCGGTCTGCTCCGGTGGCAAGGCATCCGCCACCACCTGGTAAAAAGTACTGCCGAGCAGGGCAGGGGCAACGGACTGTTCGACATGGCCGACGCGCAGGCCGCGCGTGCGGGTGATGTCGCCCGTTGTCGGCTCCAGCTCGCCGGCCAGGCATTTCAACAAGGTCGACTTGCCGCGGCCGTTGGCGGCAACGATGCCGAGCCGGTCGCCAGTGCCGATGCTGAGGTCGAGATTGGAGAAGAGCGGCGCACTCATGGTGACGCCGAGGGATTTGAGGCTGATCAGGGCCATTTTCGATTTCTCTGGTCTGTCCGGAAAGTCCGGGTCAATGCACTTTGACGGTGCGCGTGCCGGCTATCAGGCCAGGCGTTGCACACCACGAAGGGCAGACCAAAAAATCGAAGCGGGAAAAAAACCCGGACCGTCCCTGGTCAGCCCTGCAAGCTAGCTCGCAGGGCAGAAATCGGGCCACGCTGACGATGGTGACGAAAAAACGTAAACACGTGAGCCCTCCTTTCGAGACGTTCGAGTGTGACGACTGGCTACACCAAAGGCGGGGCTGATGGCAAGGCCCCCGCTTTCGCGCGGCGCGGGAAGGGGTCCAGCACCAGGATGCAGCCGCAGATGATCGCCACCGCGCCGAAGCCTTGGGTGACGGTCAGCGACTCGCCGAGCAGGATCGTTCCGGTCAGCACGGCGATCGTGGTCACGGCGAATTCGACGCTGATCGTCCTGGTTGCACCGATTGAGGCCACCAGCCGGAAATAGACGACATAGGTCAATGCGCTCATGACGCAGGCCAGGATCGCCAGGTAAAGGAAGTCGACGGGGCGCGGAATGGCCGGCACCGGCACGACGAGCAGCAGCGGCAGCGTCATCAGCCCACCGAACAGGAAGGCGGCGCTGGTGAGTTCCAGCGAGCCGGCCGAGCGCAGATGGCGATTGGCGTAATTGCTGCCGAAGGCGGCCGAGAACGAACTGAACAGCGAGGCGGCGCAGCCGGTCGCAAAGGATGCGGTGACCGGAACGGCGGGGAAGCCGACCAGGACGACAATGCCGGCAGCGCCGAGCAGCAGCCCGCCCAGGCCACGAACAGTGATGCGCTCAAGCCCCCAGAGCTGGCCGATGATCATCGAGAACAGCGGGATCGCGGCAACCAGGATAGCCGCCATGGCCGTGCCGATGCGCGGCGTGGCATAGGAAAGGCCGATCAGCTGAGCGGCGACGGTCGTCGCGCCGACCACCGCGAAGTGCCGCCAGCCGGCGCTGAAATCCAGCCGTCGCCGCGTCGCGGCGGCAAGCAGAAAGAGCGTGCTGCCGGCAATCAGCGCGCGCAAGGTGACCGCGCCGACCCAGCCGAATGCGTGCACCACCTTGAGCAGGACCAGAAAGGACAGGCCCCACGTGACGGCCAGGAAGATGTAGGCGGCGATGTCTCTGGGTTTCATGGGGGTGGGCCGTGCGGGAGTTTGGTTTCCGAGCGAAGGAGCCAATGCCAAGGCCCGTATAGGTTCGTCCCATGACTGGCAAGGTGCCAAGAAGAGCTGATCTATGTTGGAGGGACAGCGCCCCCCTCCTGCCGGACATCTCCCCCACAAGGAGGGAGATTGGCAGCTTGTGCGCCTCGCTCATTGCGCGACGTTGGAGATTGGCGAAAGCAAAGATGATATCCGATCTCCTCGTGGGGGAGATGTCCGGCAGGACAGAGGGGGCGCGAAGGATCGCTACTTTCCCGGTCTGCCTGTCTTGCCAGGCCGGCGCTTTTCGCGGCGGGCGTCGCCTGGGTCCTCGTAGGAGCCGATGCCGGTGCGCTCGCGCTTGACCGGCTTCTCGCCTTCGATCGGCGTCTCCGTGCGCCGCACGGTCATTTCGTCGAGTGAGTTCTTCTTGAACAGCGGTTTGGTCGCGTCGCCCGGGATGCCGAAATCGGAGCCGTGCGCCTCTTCGGCCGACTGCTTCTTGAACAGCGAGCGCGACACCGCGCCTGACGGGGTCGGCATGTCGGTACCGGGGCCCATATCGTCCAGCGACGGCTTGGCGAACAGCGGCTTCTTCACCGGTACGGCGCCGTCGGCGCCCATCTCGTCGAGATCGGGCTTGCGGAAGAGGTTGGGCCGGGCGGCCTTGGCCGCCTCTTCGGCGGCACGTGCCTGGTCGAGCTTGCGGAACCGCTCCTGTTCCTCAGCCGTACGATGCTTGGCCACGCCCTTGTTGTGCTTGCCTTTTTCGCGGCCCGAGGCCGGACTTTGGCCTTCCACCTCGCGCGCCAGCGGATCGTCGGAGATCGACAGTTCCATCTCGCGCAGCCGCTTGATCTCGTCGCGGATGCGGGCCGCCTTCTCGAAGTCGAGATTGGCGGCGGCGTCGCGCATCTGCTTGTCCAGCGCGTCGAGATGGGCTTTGAAATTGTTGCCCATCATGGCGCCGGCGCCGTCGGTGAACTGCGAGATATCGGCGCGGACATGGTCCTTCTCGTAGACCGAGTCGAGAATGTCGGAGATCCGAGACTTGACCGATTCCGGCGTGATGCCGTTGGCGGCGTTCCACTCCATCTGCTTTTCGCGGCGACGGTTTGTCTCGGCCATCGCCCGTTCCATCGAGCCGGTGACCTGGTCGGCGTAGAGGATGACCTTGCCGTCGACATTGCGGGCAGCGCGCCCGATGGTCTGGATCAGCGATGTCTCCGAACGCAGAAAACCTTCCTTGTCGGCGTCGAGGATGGCGACGAAGCCGCATTCTGGAATGTCGAGACCTTCGCGCAAAAGGTTGATGCCGACCAGCACGTCGAAGGCGCCAAGCCGCAGATCGCGTAGGATCTCGATGCGCTCCAGCGTGTCGATGTCGGAATGCATGTAACGAACGCGCACGCCCTGCTCGTGCAGGTATTCGGTCAGGTCCTCGGCCATGCGCTTGGTCAGCACGGTGACCAGCGTCCGATAGCCGGCGGCCGTCGTCTCGCGGATCTCGCCGACGACGTCGTCGACCTGGCTTTTCGCCGGGCGCACTTCGACGGGCGGATCGATCAGCCCGGTCGGCCGGATGACCTGCTCGGCGAAGACGCCGCCGGCCTGTTCCATTTCCCAGCCGCCCGGCGTCGCCGAAACGGCAACCGAGAGCGGCCGCATGGCGTCCCATTCCTCGAAGCGCAGCGGCCGGTTGTCCATGCAGGAGGGCAAGCGGAAGCCGTATTCGGCCAGCGTCGCCTTGCGCCTGAAGTCGCCGCGATACATGCCGCCGATCTGCGGCACGGTGACGTGGCTTTCGTCGATGAAGACCAGTGCGTTGTCGGGAATGTATTCGAACAAAGTCGGCGGCGGATCGCCGGGCTGGCGGCCGGTGAGATAGCGCGAATAGTTCTCGATGCCGGCGCAGGAGCCGGTGGCTTCCAGCATCTCCAGGTCGAAGCGGCAGCGCTGTTCCAGCCGCTGCGCTTCCAGCAGACGGCCGGCGCGCTCCAGTTCCACCAGACGGTGCTTGAGCTCTTCCTTGATCGACTTGATCGCCTGATTCAGCGTTGGGCGCGGCGTCACATAGTGCGAGTTGGCGTAGATCTTGACGCTCTTCAGCTCCCCGGTCTTCTGGCCCGTCAGCGGGTCGAATTCGGTGATCGCCTCGATCTCGTCGCCGAACATCGAGATGCGCCAGGCGCGGTCTTCCAGGTGGGCCGGGAAGATTTCGATCGTGTCGCCGCGCACGCGGAACGAGCCGCGCACGAAATTGATGTCCTGGCGCTTGTACTGCTGGGCGACGAGGTCGGCGAGCAGGGCGCGCTGGTCGAGCCGGTCGCCGATCTGCATCTGGAAGGTCATCGCCGTATAGGTCTCGACCGACCCGATACCGTAGATGCAGGACACCGAGGCGACGATGATGACGTCGTCGCGCTCGAGCAGCGAACGCGTCGCCGAATGGCGCATGCGGTCGATCTGCTCGTTGATCGAGGATTCCTTCTCGATGAAGGTGTCGGTGCGCGGAACGTAGGCTTCCGGCTGGTAATAGTCGTAGTAGGAGACGAAATACTCCACCGCATTGTCGGGGAAGAATTTCTTGAACTCGGAATAGAGCTGCGCGGCCAGCGTCTTGTTGGGGGCCAGGATCAAGGCAGGGCGCTGCGTCTCCTCGATCACCTTGGCCATGGTGAAGGTTTTGCCGGAGCCGGTGACGCCGAGCAGCACCTGCGTGCGGTCGTTGTTGTCGACGCCTTCGACCAGATCCTTGATGGCGGTCGGCTGGTCGCCCGCCGGTTCGAAGTCCGACACCATCTTGATGGCGATGCCGCCTTCGGATTTCTCCGGCCGGGCAGGGCGGTGCGGCGTCCACAGCACGCCGTCCTTGTGCAGCGGATTGCCGGATTCGATCAGAGCCGAGAGCGCGGCCACGGTGGCGGTGACGCCACTGGACGACATCGTCTCGGCTTCTTCCAGCGAGATGTCGAGCCCGGCGACCGGATTGAGGCCGGCCGCCGTGCGTTCGCGGGCCGACGCGGCGCCGCCCATCGAGGTGCCGCGCGCGGTGCGGCCCGGCGCCGCGGAGCGCTCTGGAATCTTCTTCGGCGACTTGGCGCCGCCGCCTTTGCCCGCGGCGCGGCCTTCCCGTTCAGCCTCCTGTTCGATCTGCTCGGCCCAATCCGCGATCGAACCGGTTAGCGGCGTGCCCGTCAGCTCAGCCTGCGGCATCTCGGCGAAGCCGCCCTTGTGCAGCGGCTCGGACGCGTCGAGGAAATCGGTCAGCGGGCTGCGCCGCTTCGGCGCGGCGCGGTCGTCATCCGCCGTCGGCGGCGTTCTTTTATCGGGGGATTTGGCCATGTCCCGAATATGGGAGGTCTTGGCGAAAATGGAAAGAGCGCGATGAAGGCTGGCCGGCGGGCGCGTCATGCTCCTGACAGAAGGCTGTCAGGAGGTGTCGGTGGGTTCCGCCTTATCTCAAGCGCCGCTTCCGTTCGACGCGACCCGGGTCGCCGATCCCTTCAGGCGATCCACTACGACGAGGCGTGTAACCCTGCCCTTCTTGAAGGCGGCGAGGAAGCGGGCATAGTCCCGGAAGACGACGCAGCCATTGGATTCGGCGCGGCCGCCGCGCAGCATGTAGGTATGCGCGAGGAGGCCGTTGCGGTTGTATTTGTTGCCGCCGCTCGTCGGTGTCAGGCGGATCGCCTCGACGCCGTGGAAGCGGGATTCGCGCAGCGACAGATTGTAGGTGTCGGGCGGCGTCGGACCACGGTCCTTCACGTGGACATAGCGCGGCTGGTCAACCATGGCGCCGAGGCCGGAATGCGCTTCGAGCCGCTGGCCGTCCGGCATGTAGACGGTCTTGGCGCTGATGTCATAGACGGCCACGCCATGGCCAGCGCCGCTTCCGGCACTGGGGCCGTTGAACAGGTTCCTGAACGCCTGGCCGAGGCCGCCCGCAGGGGTATCCGGCTTGGCATAGGCCAGCACGTCGCCGTTTTCGCCGGAGCGGCCCTGGCGGGCAGGCTGCCTGGCCACCTCGACCGGCTTTGCCTGAGGTGCAGGCTTCTGTGGCAGTGCCTTGGGCTGCGGAGCCGGCTTGTCCTGCTCCACGACCTTGGGCTGCGGAGCCTCATATTGCGGGCGGCGGGTCGGCAGCGGGACGCCGTCGGTAAGCGCATCCGGCAGCGAGGCGGCGTCGCCGGGCTGTTCCTGCTGGGTCTCCACCGGCGCAACCGCGACATCGGGTGAGGATTCTGTCATCGGCAGCGGCGAGGCGAAGGCTTCGTCCTCGACCGGCATCGACTCGACGAGGGCAAGCGCCAGCTGCGCGTTGTCGGGCGTTTCCGACTGGGCAAAGCCCGTCGGCGCCGGCGCGGTCTGCACGACGGAACCCGTATCGGCGCGGGCGAAGCGTTCCGCCGCCGGAGCCGGCATGTCGTTGGACAGGCTGGCCATGACCTGGACGGACGGCACGAGAGACGCCTCGGTGACTTGCTGGGCGGCGGTGGAAATAAGGGGATGGGTGCTGGCTGGGGCCGCCGGCTTTCCCGCACCGGCGAAGGCGGCGGCAAGCTTTGTCGGCGACAGCGACGCTTCCATCAGCTCGAAGCGTTGCTGCGATTTCGACTTCGCCGGCGTTGGTTTGACCTGTGCCACCAGACGCGCGGATTTCTCCGCCTTGGAGGTTACCGCGGCCAGCTTGAAGCAGCTGGCGCCGCACTGTACGGCATGGTCGTGCAGCGCCTGCGCGCCGCCATGGGCATTGGCCATCACGAACGGCGCCGAAGAGCTGAGGAAATGCTGTTTCAGCGGATCGGCGAGAGCGAGAACGCCCGGCATGGACAGCGTCTGCGGCAGGCCTGCCGACGTCGCCGAGAGCGAGGCGCCGACGGAGCTGAGGCCGGCCATGGTGCCGATCAGCCATAGGCCGACGGCAACGCCGACGCCTGGCACAGCGACCCAGGGGACAACCCGTTCAGGGGTGAAGGATGAGGCACGTGACGCTTCGACAGCGGTCTCGCCGCCCCAACGCCTGTCCCCGACAATTTTACGACTCAAGAACGCCATGCAACCAATCTTGCTCCAATCGGCTCCCACGTCCGCGGCTGTGATAGCCGCGACGACCATTCTGTGAGTGATCCCAGGTGGTCCCCGACGCGTTTGCCGCGCCTGTCGTTAGTTGCCGATTGCTTCAAAATATGGACAAAGTTGGTTAACCAATCCCTCTCAAAACCAATCGAGAGACGTGGACTTTGTGCCGAAAAAGGCTCGTCCACGACCATGCACGCGGTATTGCAGCCCTTCCAAGGCTGTTTTGCTGCCTGTTTTTGCCTGTCGAGTCAAGCAAAACAGCCCTTGCTAATCCTTGCAAAAACACGATCGAGCGCTTCCCGCGGCAATGAGGCGCGCCGACAGGCATCGGCCGCGCCGCCGCGAACGCCACCGGGTGCCCGCGACTACTGTTGCCGTCCTGCCACAATTTTTCGGCCTGGCGGATCGACTTCCGGCGGCCGATTGACTCGTTTTGGGAGGCGGTGCAATCCGGTCAAGTGCTTGGTTTCAAGGTGGCAAAGGTCACCTTTGGAGGCTTTTCCATGAAGCGTCGGGACTTCTTGGCGCTGTCGGCGGGAGCCGCGGCGTTTTCCATTCTTCCGGCCGCCGTCAAGGCTGCCGTGCCGGTTCCCTATGACCGCAATGCGGAGGTGCCGTTCAAGGATAAGAAGTCCTTCATCGACTGGATGGTGGCCAATCGCGGCGAGGATCCGAAGTTGCTGGCTGAGCGATTCGATCGCTTCCAGATCATGGTCTACAACAAGGACGTGCTGGACGATCGCAACAAGCGCGCCTTCCTGCTGACCCCGCGCGAGGAGTTCGTGCTGCCGCAGAACCTGGGCCGCGCCTATGATCATGCCTTCCTCGATATCGGCTATGGCGTGACGATTTCAGGCCCGCACCTGGTCGGGCGCATGACGACGGCCATCGACGTGCAGTTCGGCGAAGCCGTGCTCGAGATCGGCACCGGCTCGGGCTACCAGTCGGCCTATCTGGCCAACCTCACCGACAAGGTGCACACGATCGAGATCATCAGTCCGCTGGCGCAGCGCACCCGCCGTATCTATGACGGGCTGATCGAGCGCGGCTACAGCGAATTCGGCGCGGTCACCAGCCGCAATGCCGACGGCTATTATGGCTGGGAGAGCGTCGGTCCTTTCGACAAGATCATCGTCACCTGCGGCATCGACCATATTCCGCCATCGCTGCTGCAGCAGCTCAAGCCCAATGGCGTCATGGTCATTCCCGTCGGTCCGCCGGGCGCCCAGCATGTGCTCAAGGTGATCAAGCAGCAGCTTGCCGACGGCACGTTCAACATCGTCCGCTCGGACATCTACAACGGCAAGGTGGTGCCTTTCGTGCCCTTCACCAAGCTGGAAGGCGACCAGATCGTCGGCACGCATAACGGCTGAGTCGCCGCGCGGCGGCACCGGCCTTGCTGAATTCGCATCGAGGGGCCTGAATGGCAGCCGTCGCATCGATCTCTCGACCAGGCATCGCCTCGCTGGAGGCGCCACGGCTTGCGCATTACCTCGCGGTCGGGCTGATCGCCGGCGCCATCATCGCCCTGCAAATCGCCGTCATGCGGGTATTTGCCGTGGGCAGCTGGTCGCATTTCGGCTCGCTGGTGGTCAGCCTCGCCATGCTTGGTTTCTCCTTGTCCAGTGTCGTCATCTTCGCCGGCAAGGGTTGGTTCGATCGCCACTGGCAAGGCGCCGCAACGGTGGCCCTGTTGCTGATCGGCCCGCTCGCCGTCGGCTCCAACCTCATCGCCCAGACGGTGCCGTTCAATGCCATCTTCCTGGTGTCCGATCCCCAGCAGAAATGGCGGCTGCTGGCCAATTTCCTGCTCTACCTCCTGCCGTTCCTGGCCGGCGCCTTCTTCCTCGGCATCGTCTTCCTGAAAAGCCGCACCGCCTTCGGCCGCGTCTATTTCGCCGACCTGACCGGCTCGGGGCTTGCCGGCCTCGTCGTGCTGGTGTCGCTGTATCTGTTCGCGCCTGAAACCATCATCGTCGTGCCGCTGCTTTTGTGGGCCGCCGGTTCGCTGCTGTGGTTCGCCGCGTTCGGCGCCTGGAAGAGCGTTGTCGCGGGCCTGGTAGTCGCGGCGCTGTCGATATCAGGCTACCTCTTGCTGCCCGGGCTCACAGGCATACCCGACATCACCGTCTCGCAATACAAGGGTGTCGCCTATGCCCGCAATTTTCCGGACGGCAAGCGCATCTACCGCAGCGTCTCGCCGTTCGGCGATTTGCAGGTCTATGCCAGCTCCTACATGCATTTCGCGCCGGGCCTGAGCGACAACGCCGCCTTCGGCATGCCCGAGGTTCCGGCCAACACTTATGTCGGCATGTATCGCGACGGCGACGGGCCGGAAGGCATCATGCGCAACCTGGCGCCGGCCGAGCAGGTCTATTTCCGCTATCTGCCGATGCACTATCCCTATGTCATCAAGGAGAAACCCAAGACATTCGTTGTGCAGTTCGGCGGCGGCATTTCCACACAGGCCGCGCTCAATGCCGGTTCGACCTCGGTGACCGTCGCCGAGAGCAACCCGATGACGTTGCGGGCCTTCCGCGATCCGATCCTCAGGGATGTCACCGGCAATATACTGGCGGAACCGCGGCTCAAGGTGATCGACTATGACGGGCGCCTGTTCCTCGCCAATACGGCCGAGCGCTACGACGTCATCG
Organism: Mesorhizobium sp. M8A.F.Ca.ET.202.01.1.1; assembly: GCF_004791595.1. NCBI lineage: Bacteria > Pseudomonadati > Pseudomonadota > Alphaproteobacteria > Hyphomicrobiales > Phyllobacteriaceae > Mesorhizobium > Mesorhizobium sp. M8A.F.Ca.ET.202.01.1.1. Next base: position 507,257 of record NZ_SRUN01000003.1, read on the forward strand.
ACCTCAGCCTGGCCGACAGCGTCGGCCTGTCCAATCCCGGCGGCTTCGCCATTTCGGAGAAATACGCCTACACGCGTGAGGCGATGCTGAGCTACATGCACGCGCTTGCCGATGGCGGCGTGCTGTCGATCACCTTGTGGAACAAGGAAGAGCCGCCAAAATCGGTGCTCAAGCTTTATTCTACCGTCGCCGAAGCGGCGGAGATTTTCGACCGCCAAGGTGCCGCCAACGATGTCTTCGCCGTGTCGAGCTATCTCTCCACCACGACGGTGCTGTTCAAGCGTGGCGGCTTCACGGAAACCGAAATCAAGACGCTGCGCGACTACACCAAATCGATGTCCTGGGAGGAAGTCTATTATCCAGGAATGGTTTATGACGGCTCGGGGGCGCAGAAGGTACTCGATGATTACCGCGCGTCGATCTTCGGCAGCGGACAGGACGCGACGCTCACCCAACCCGCCGACCCGACCACGCCTGCAAATCCTGACTGCGATCCGACCGCACCCGCCGATCCGACGCTCGATGCCTGCGCGGATGCCGATGCCGGTCCGCAGGTGTTGCCGGCGACGGAACTGCAGCGCATGACCTGGCACGCACTTCTGACCGGCGGCTGGGAAAAGCTCGCGAGCGACTATGTCTTCGACGCGCGTGCGCTGAGCAACGATCAACCTTATTTTGCGGCCTATGTGAAGGTCGCCGACCTGCCGCGCACGCTCGACCGGCTCGACCTGTTCCAGGACGATTGGGGCTATCTGCTGATCTGGGCGACGCTCGGCATTGCCTGCATCACGGCGGCGTCGCTGGTGTTGTTGCCGGTGCTCTTCGGCTGGCGCATCGTGTTCTCGCGCTCGCGCGGGAAGCTCGGCACCATCCTCTATTTCGCCTGCCTCGGCCTCGGCTACATCATGGTCGAGGTCGGGCTGATCAGCCGCTTCACCGTGGCGCTGGCCAATCCGACCGTTTCGGCCTCGGTGCTGATCTCCTCGATGCTGGTGTTTTCCGGTCTCGGCAGCCTGTTCGCCGAACGCATCTTCGACCGCGCCCGAACGCTGCTGCCGGTGGTGCTGCTGGCCATCTGCGCGCTGCTGCTGATTTACGGCTTCTATCTGTCGCCGGTGCTCGACTGGATCGGCGCCTATCCCTATGCGGTGCGGTTGCTGCTCTGCTTCCTCTTGGTGTCGCCGCCGGCCTTCCTGATGGGCATGCCGATGGCCACCGCCATGACCTGGCTGGCGCGGCTCGGCAAGGAGCATCTGTTCGTCTGGGCCTGGGGCATCAATGGCTGCTTCTCGGTGATCGGCTCGGCCGCGGTGCCGATCGTCGCCACCAGCTTCGGCCTCAGCGCCGTGCTGCAATGGGCTGGGATCGCCTATCTCGTCGCCATTCCGGCCTTCTTCGCGGTGCTGTTGCCATCAAGGGCGCCGGCTCTCCGGGTGGTGCCCGCTTGATGCCGGACCGGCGCGCCATCGTCGCCGGACTGCTGGCCACGGCGGTATTCCCGGCCGCAAGCCAGGGCGCGCACTCGCACAAGGCGATCTCAACCATCGTGCCGTTCAAGGCGTCGCCGTTTCCGTACCGGGGCAAGCTGCCCGACGGCTCCGCGCCGTTTCTCGACGTCGATGCGAACGGCCGCCACGGCCACACCTCGCCGCGTGGGGGAATCTACTGGGAAGACAAGACCTATTCGGACCGCTCGACGCTGCTCGCGATTCCCAAAGGTTTCGATGCCGCCAAGCCTGCTGTCATCGTCGTGTTCTTCCACGGCAACGGCGCGACCTTGCGGCGCGACGTGGTCGGGCGCCAGTGCGTGGTCGCGCAGGTCGAGGCTTCAGGCCTCAACGCCGTGCTGGTGGCGCCGCAATTTGCCCGCGATGCGCAGGATTCCAGCGCCGGCAATTTCTGGACGCCGGGCTATTTTTCCGGGTTCATGGCCGAGGCGGCGCAAGGCCTGGCCAGGCTGACCGGTGCCAAGGCGTCGAAATTCGATGCCATGCCGGTGGTGCTGGTCGCCTATAGCGGCGGCTACAATCCGGCCGCTTCCGTGCTTGGGAATGGTGACATTGGCGGCCGCCTGCTCGGCGTCATCCTGCTCGACGCCGTGTTCGACGAAGCCGACGTCTTCGCCGACTGGATCGCGCATCACAGGAAGAGTTTCTTCGTCAGCGCCTACGGCAAATCCTCGGCCTCGGGCAATGCCGAGATCAGGCAGGCGCTGGCAGGCAAGGGCATCACTGCAAGCGCCGATCCGCCGCGGCGGCTGGAAGCCGGCACCATCGCTCTGCTCGCCTCGGAAGCCGCCCATGACAGCTTCGTCACCAAGGCATTCGTCAACAATCCGCTGCAATGGCTGCTGGCCCGGCTGCACGGGTTCACGCGCTAGACTAGGACGCGTCGATATCAGACCGGCTGAATTCGATCAGCCCCTGGCACTTGAAAGGTTTGGTTTTGAAGCTTAGTGCCCGGCCATGCTTCTGACCGTTATCGTCATTGCCCAGATACTGGACCCGCTCAGGATCGTGCTGATCGCGATCGCCTATTTCCTCAGCCTCAGGGTCAAGCAGCCGAGCGCGGGCTGGCTTGGACTGGTGGCGGCAATTGTCATCATCGCCATCTTCTATCCCTTCGTAATTCTTGGTCAGTCCGGCGATATCGCCTGGATGAGCGGCGCGGTCGGCGTGATATCGAACGCGCTGATAGCGGCGGTCGTGGCCGGGCTCCTGCGTCTCCAACGCCGTTTCTTCTGATCGTCAGTGCGGTTCGAGGCGCTTAGTCCTCAATTGAACCACAGCGCGAACGTCAGAAACCCGCCGCCGCCGAATTCGCGCTGGATCAGGTCGAAATCGTCGCTGGTCAGGATCTTGCCGGTCTCCAGATAGGGTGCGATGCCGGGGCCGGTGATCGACAGCACCAGGTCGAAGGGCTTCGGCTCGTCGAAGAAGCGCTTCATGTTGATGCCCTTGCCGGTGATGCGGAAATGCGGCAGCAGCGCCCGGCCTTCGAGCAAGTCCTCGGCCATGGTCAAGGTGGCGAGCCAGGCCTGGACCTGCTCCTCGCCGACTTCGAGGCCGGTGAGCTGGTTTTCGCCCTTCTGCTGCGGGCCCGGCAGCCATTCGCGGTCATTGTCGGTCTCGGCGCGGATCGCTTTCCAGTCCTCGCGCGACAGCCGGATCATTTCGAGCAGCTCCTGGCGCGCCGCCTTGCGGCGCTCCGGCTCGATCACCGGCCAGTTGATCATGTGCACCATCGAGATGAAATCGGCGATGCGCCATTCCGAGGAGAACATGTTGCCGCCCATCTCGCTGGGCGGCGGCACGAGGATGTCCTGCAATGGCAGCTTGGCGCGCGGGAACAGCATGTGGAACGAGCCGTCGAACGTGCCCCTGAAATCATGGGCCAGCCAGAAATCGGCCTGCGCCATCAGGAACTCGGCATAGCCCTGCAGCCAGTAGCCGTCAGCGCGGTCGAAGCGGAAGGTGAGCGCCGGTGCGGCGCCGTCTGGCGCCATGCCGCCGTGCGACAGCGCCGCCATGATCGCCGCCATGCTTTCATCCGGTGCGATCGTGCCGTCCTCGTTGAGGTCGATGCCGACATGGGTGAGGTCGATGACCATGCCGATATCGGCGTCGGCCGGCACCGAACCCAGCGTCGCCGCGGACTTTGCCAGCCGGTCGCGGAAGGCGACCAGGATGGAGCGGAACTCTTCGTAGGTCAGCGGCTCGGGGTTGGGGTTTGTCGGCACCGGCAGCTGCATCAGCGGCAGCATGAAGGATTGCGGGCTCTCGAAGCCATGGCGGTGCAGGCCGCTCGCCAGCAATTCCAGTGCGGTGAAGAACTCGCCGGCGCCGGCGGCATAGGCCGAAGCCGGATCTTTCGGCGCAGCCGCTTCCAGTGTCGACAGGGCGCCGTCGCGCGCGGCCACGGTCTTGGCTTCGAACAATGCGGTTGCCGCTTCGGGCATGGCGGCGTTAGCCGAACACAACGGTACAAGCAGAATAAAGGCTGAGGCCAGCAGGCTCGCAACTCGTTTCATGTTCCCCCTCCAGGTGCGTTTCGCGCCGGCGACCATACACGAATTTGCCGTCCGCCGTCTGCCGGTCTCGGCGCATGATTGTCGCCGGATGGCTTCAACTCGCCGGACGGACGGTCTACACAGGGCAAGCAAATTGGGCGTCGCGTGTCGAACTATCCGCTTTCCTACAAACTGTCCTGGCTGCCACGATTCCTGAAGCCGTCGCTTGGCGGCGACGCCAACGGGTTTGCCCCGGCGGCGGGGACGCTGATGGACCCGTCGCCGAAGCAGATGGTGCGGCTTGCCTTCGTCGGCGACATCTCGGCCGTGGCCAACCGCAGCGCGCCGGCGTGCGATCCGGCGATCAAGGCGCTGCTCGGCACTGCCGACCTGGTGATCGGCAATTGCGAAAGCCCTGTTGTTGACAGGCCGAGCGCGGTCCTGGGGACCAAGCTCGGCACGCATCATGCGATGAGCGAACGCTTTCTGGTGGAGGCATTGGCGGCGGTCGGGATCGAGCGCGAAAAACTCGTGCTGTCGCTGGCCAACAATCATGTTTTCGACCAGGGTGTCGCCGGTTTCGACGCGACGGCGGCCACGTTGAGGCGGCTCGATATCCGCACCATCGGCCTGGCCGTCACTGGTCCGGTCGAACGCTTCGCGGTCGGGCCGATCGCTCTCGGCTTCGCCGCTTTCACGCTCTGGCGCAACGCCGACGAAAGCCTGTTTGCCGGCCGCGTCTTGATGGAAGGCGATCCGGCGCGCTGGCCGCGCGAGGCGAGCGCGGGGATCGATCTCCTCTGTGCGGTGCCGCACTGGGACTGGGAATTCCGGCATTTTCCGCGTGCCGGAACGCGGGCGCTGGCGCGGCGGCTGGCCGGGCACGGCGTCGGGCTGATCGCCGGCCATCATGCCCATGTCGTGCAGCCGGTGCAGCGGATCGGCGAGGCGATCGTCGCCTATGGGCTCGGCGACTTCCTCGGCACCGCTTTTGCCCGCCAGCCATGGCCAGGGCGTATCGGCGGGATTTTCATCGTCGACGTCAGTGCTGAAGCGCAGACGCGCGGCAGGGTCGCCGCCTATCGGCTGCTTCCATTCATGCGGCTACGCGTGGGCGACCATGAGCGGCTGGTGTCGGTGGAGGGGCTGGAGGGGGCGATGAGGGAGAAGGTTGAAGGGCGGTTGAGAGCGATCTTTCCTTCTCCCCCTGTGGGAGAAGGTGGCCGCGAAGCGGCCGGATGAGCAACTGTGTTTTCAGGCTTTGTCTGGATACCAGGGTTGGTTGTGTCGAAGCATGGCGCTGAGGATGGTCATAATCTTTCGGGCCACGGCGACGATGGCGACCTTTGGTTGCTTACCGTT